>JBMFGT010000014.1:0-69776 GCA_049977205.1 Acidobacteriaceae bacterium
GGCGGAGATCGTGGGCTTCCGGGAGACGCGCAAGACGGTGGTGACGGGCGTGGAAATGTTCAAGAAGCAGTTGGACGAAGGCATGGCCGGGGACAACGCGGGGCTGTTGCTGCGCGGCATCCCGAAGGAGGACGTGGAGCGTGGGATGGTGCTGGCCAAGCCGGGGTCGATCACGCCGCACACCAAGTTCAAGGCGGAGACGTATGTGTTGAGCAAGGAAGAGGGCGGGCGGCACACGCCGTTCTTCAAGGGATACAGGCCGCAGTTTTATCTGCGGACGACGGACGTGACGGGGGTGGCGCAGTTGCCGGAGGGCACAGAGATGGTGATGCCTGGGGACAACGTGTCGCTGGAGATTGAACTGATCACGCCGGTGGCGATGGAGAAGGGGCTGCGGTTTGCCATCCGCGAGGGCGGACATACCGTGGGCGCTGGCACCATCACGGAAATTTTGAAGTAACAGCATTGGCAGCAAAACAAAGGTCTGTCAGGGCGTTTGACATGAACGAACAGAGCAAGAAACTGGCCCTCGGCAATCTTTACCGTCGGTTTGAAGACATTGCGGAAGACATGGGAGGGGACCCGCGCCATCTGCATTTGTCCCGTGCTTTCCCGGCATCTGCGGGGGCCGCCCCACGGTCTGAGGAGGTCCCCGGCCTTCAGATCAAAATGGAACATGGTTTTGGTGTTGAACTGGGCCCGACAGGGCCGTTATGTTTGGGCACATCGCTGGACGTGACGGCGCGCCGTTCCCTGAATGGAGAGGGCCTGGATGATTGGACGTTTCGCTTTAACGTGCAGGATGGCCTTTGGTACAGAGGGGAAGGCCAGTCGCTCTCGGATGATGAGATTGGGCAATGTTTGGCCCCGTAGAGCGGCGGTTGGTTCAACTTTTTGGGAAAATCGGTTAGGATAAGAGGATGCGCGAAATTATTACCTTGCAGTGCTCCGAGTGTAAGGAGCGGAATTACTCGACAACGAAGAACAAAAAGACGACCACAGGCCGTCTGGAGTTCTCGAAGTTCTGCAACCGCTGCCGCAAGCACACGCCGCACAAAGAGACGAAGTAAGCAATCAGCAATTGGTGATTGGTATGTAGGGGCGTAAGCTCAATGGCTAAACTGTCGGTCTCCAAAACCGAACTTGGGGGTTCGAATCCCTCCGCCCCTGCCAGTTCCGTTGTTGGCCGCCTGGTTGGGGACCGTTCTGCATTGCCTGTGAGGGGCAGCGGAGAAACAGCAGTATAAGGAAGCAAGATGGCAAAGGCACTGGCAACAGCCGGGGAAGAAAACAAATTGATGCAGAAACTGCCCACGGCGTGGAAAGAGACGCCGCTGGAGTTCTGGCAGTTCCTGAAGGACGTGCGCAGCGAGATGCACAAGGTGGTGACGCCCGCACGGAAAGAGGTGCAGGCAACGACCACGGTCGTGATCGCGACCGTCTTTTTGTTTGCAGCGTATTTCATGGTGATTGATTACTTTTTAGACCACTCAATGAAGGCATTATTGCACTGGCTCTCGAGCTAGGCGGGTCTGGTTGGAAAAGGTGAACAGGATGGCAGAAGAGACCAAACCCGGAGTGGAGCAGGCGGCAGGGGCCCTGGCGCCCCCGGCTAACGAACGTTTCAAGTGGTACATCATCCACGCCTACTCCGGCTTTGAGCGCAAGGTGCGCGAGTCGATTGAGGGGCGTGTGCAGGCATTTGGCCTGCAGGACCGGATTGGGCGCGTGATGATCCCTACCGAGCCGGTGACCGAGCTGCGTAACGGCAAAAAATACACCATTGAAAGGGTCTTTCTGCCGGGCTACGTGCTGGTGGAACTGGACCTGGACGATGAGATATGGCACATGCTGAAGAACACGCCGCGCGTGACAGGGTTCCTTGGCACCGGGGACAAGCCGGTGGCGCTGAGCGAAGAAGAGGTCAGCTCGATCCTGTTCCGCACCGATGTTTCGCGGGACAGGCCCCGGCAGAAGGTCAAGTTTGAAAAGGGCGAATCGGTGAAGATCACCGAAGGCCCGTTTGCCAACTTCAATGGCGTGGTGGACGAAGTGAACGAAGACCGGGAGACGTTGAAGGTGATGGTGACGATTTTTGGCCGTTCGACGCCGGTGGAGCTGGAATTCAGCAAAGTGGAAAAAATTGATTAAAGCAGCTTTTGGCCATTGGCTTTTGCTGGCAGTCCGGGGCCAAAAGCTTGAAGCCAATCGCTGCTTTTGAAAAGGGAAAAGGAAAATGCCTCCAGTAAAAAAAGTACAGACGCAGGTGAAGTTGCAGATTGAGGCCGCCAAGGCCACTCCGGCACCGCCGGTAGGCCCGGCCCTGGGCCAGGCGCAGGTCAACATCATGGAGTTCTGCAAGCAGTTCAACGCGCGCACGCAGAACAAGGAGATGGCAGGCCTTATCATTCCGGTCGTCATCACGGTCTATACGGACCGCAGCTTTACCTTTGTCACCAAGACGCCCCCAGCGGCCATTTTGCTGAAGAAGGCGGCGGGCGTGGCCAAGGGTGCGGGGACGCCGAACAAGGACAAAGTGGGCAAGGTGACGGAGAAGCAGGTTGCCGAGATCGCCAAGCAGAAGATGCCGGACCTGAATGCCGCATCGGTCGAAGCGGCGATCAAGTCCATCAAGGGCACGGCGCGCTCCATGGGCATTGAAGTGGTCGCATAAGCGGGTAAAGGCGGGCACTGGGGCCTGTTTTGCGCGGGGCAATTAGGTGCGCTTGCATTTTACGGGCCACTTCGTGCATAATAAGCCTATGCGTCCATGGGAACGTTTGTTCCGGTGGGCGTGTCGAACACACCACGGCCGGACGGTCGCCCTGATCGGGAAGTTGAAGACAAGCAACACAGGGCGGCTCAGCGAAACCAACGCTGCAAGGTCCGCGCGGTGGGAGACGAGGGAAGATGTCAAGAAAAGAAGGCAAGAACATTGTGAAGGCGCGTGCCCAATTGGGGCCGCGTCCCTACCTGTTGACCGAAGCGGTCCCCCTGCTACAGAAAGTCAAGTTTGCCAAGTTTGACGAGACGGTCGATTTGACGATGCGTTTGGGCGTGGACCCGAAACATGCTGACCAGATGGTGCGCGGCACGGTCGTTTTGCCGCACGGGCTGGGCAAGACCAAGCGTGTGGCCGTGATTGCATCCGGCGAAAAAATGCGCGAGGCGGAAGCCGCAGGCGCTGACATCGTTGGCGGCGAAGAGCTGGTGGAAAAAATCCAAAAGGAAAGCTGGACGGACTTTGACGCGCTCATCACGACCCCGGACATGATGCGGGTCGTGGGGCGCCTGGGCAAGGTGCTGGGGCCGCGTGGCCTGATGCCCAACCCGAAGACGGGCACGGTCACCACGGAAGTTGGCGCTGCAGTCAAGGAAATCAAGGCCGGCAAGGTAGAGTTCCGCACGGACAAGACGGCCCTGGTGCATGTCCCCGTGGGCAAGCTCTCCTTCCCCCCGGAAAAGCTGGTTGAGAACGCGATGACGGTGATAGCCAGTGTGGTAAAGGCGAAGCCCCCAGCGGCCAAAGGGAAGTATGTCAAGGGCATCACGCTCAGCTCGACCATGGGCCCGGGAATTTCCCTGGACAACGCAGTAGTGGACGCAGCCGGCAAGGCGTGATCCGGACCAGGCGATAGGAAGACGTTCGGCGGTCCCATGTAGGCGTGGCCGTCAAGGCAGCGCGCAGCCTGCGGGTGCGCAAGGAAAAGGATTGATGCAATGGCACTGACAAAAGCCAAGAAAACTGAACAGGTGGAGCAGCTTGCGAAGGCCCTGGCAGGCTCCACGACGGCCATCATTGGCACATTTGAGAAGTTGACTGTATCGCAGGACTTCGCTTTGCGTACGGTGGTGCGGAATGCGGGCGGGCGTTATCGCGTCCTGAAAAACAAGCTGGCGGCGCTCGCGTCGCGGGGCACGCAGGTGGAAGCGGCGCTCCAGGGACTCAAGGGCGTTTCCTCTGTGGCCTATACGAGTGGGGACCCAGTGGTCCTGGCCAAGGCGCTCTCGGCCTGGGTGAAGGAGAACGCGGAGTTCACTTTTAAGCTGGGCATTGTGGACGGCAAGGTGCTTACGGTGGAAGAGGTGCGGCAGTTGTCCGCGTTGCCGGGACGGGAAGAACTCTTCTCCAAGCTGCTGTTCCTTATCAATGCGCCAGCGCAGCGTCTGGCGACCGTGGTGAACGCCACGGGGCGTGACCTGGCGGTGGTGCTGGGCCAGGCGGTGGAAAAAAACAAGTTTGCCGCGACGTCCGCTTCCTAGGGGCCAGTTCGCGTCATGGATTTCCGCTGTTTTCGTGCGGGGTGCAGTCTGGGCACAACGGGACCCGAACGGGCAGCGGTCTGGGGGCAAGACGCCCCGGTGTAATGCAGAATCAGGTTGGAAAAATTTAGATCAGAGGGACTGGAGAACGAAATGGCAGATTTGCAGGTATTAGAGGAACAGATAGTCGGGTTGACGTTGCTGGACGCGGCGGCCCTGGTGAAGAAGCTGGAAGAGCGGCTGGGTGTTTCTGCGGCAGCGGCTGCGCCGGTGATGGTGGCCGCAGGGGCCGGAGCAGCGGCGGCAGTGGTGGAGGAACAGACCGAGTTTGCCGTCATCCTGAAAGACGTTGGCGCAAACAAGATCAACACCATCAAGGTGGTGCGCGAGGTAACAGCGCTGGGCCTGAAGGAAGCCAAGGACCTGGTGGATGGTGCGCCCAAGACGGTAAAGGAAGGCGTCAGCAAGGAAGAGGCCGAAGCGATCAAGAAGAAGTTCACCGACGCCGGCGCCACCGTCGAAGTGAAGTAAGGTCCCATTTGCTTGCGGGGCGAAATTGCGTTAGCCTACAATGTATGTAGGTTTTCCGTTCGCCCGCAATCCCCAAGCCGGACAGCCGGGGCCTTCAGGGAAGGCAGTTCCGGGGCCACAGGCGCGAAACCGTAAGCGAGAGCGACACTTGACGCTCGAATGTAGGCGAAATCAAAGTCCATTTTACTTACCAGTGCACAATCCGGTTGTGGCGCTCGCGGGAAGATACGTCTCTCGCGGGTCTTTTGCTGTCTTGAGGGATTGGCCATGGAATGTCTACGCGCTGTTTTTGCAGGTACGGCAACAGCGGGGCCGCTGGTTGGACAGTTGGGGCGGGCGGCATGGCGTGGGGCCAGGAGCTGCGATTGATTTGCCGGGCCATCGGTGCTGGGTGCTTTGAGTGTTTCGCATAGAGGGTCTATGGATCGGAGCAGGGCCGGCAGACAGGCCCGTCCCCCACTCGCTCCGAGACGATAGATTGAGCGGCCATCTGCATCGTGGTAAGGGTGCAATGCTGTCCACGATTGCTACGGGTGGTCCCGCAGCCAAGCTGCAAGGTATATAAGCCAGGAGTAGACATGCCGAACGAGAAACGCGCGATCCGCAGCAGACTTGATTTTTCCAAGATACCGACGGAAATACAGATACCCAACCTCATTGAGGTGCAGCGCCGCTCCTATGAGCGTTTTCTGCAGATGGACAAGCTGCCCACGGAGCGGGATGACGCGGGCCTGCAGTCGGTCTTTGCGTCGGTCCTGCCCATTACCGACTTCCGCAACCTTTCGCAGCTTGATTTTGTGGACTACACCATTGGCAACTGGGAGTGCAAATGCGGCCATCTGAAGGGGCTGCACCATCTGCGCACGACCTGCGTCAGTTGTGGCGCCATGGTAATCACGGACCCGTTCCATCCCGGTGATGTGCTCTGCCAGAAGTGCGGCACCTACAACAAGAACACGCCGGACTTTTGTAACAAGTGCGGTGACCCGGTGGGCCTGCAATTGAAGTACGACCAGACCGAGTGCGCCGAGCGCACCATGACCTACTCTGCGCCGCTGAAGGTCACCATTCGCCTGACAGTCTATGACAAGGACCCGGAGACGGGGGCCAAGACCATCCGCGACATGAAGGAGCAGGAGGTCTTTTTTGGCGACATACCCTTGATGACACAGAACGGCACCTTCCTGGTGAATGGCACCGAGCGCGTCATTGTGAGCCAGTTGCACCGTTCGCCGGGGGTCTTTTTTGAGACGGCGAACAACCACACGTATTTTCTGGGCAAGATCATCCCGTATCGTGGCTCCTGGGTGGAGTTTGAGTACGACCAGAAGAACACGCTGTATGTGCGCATCGACCGCAAGCGCAAATTTCTGGGCACGGTCTTCCTGCGCGCGCTGGGCCTAAAGTCCGATGAAGAGATACTGAAGACCTTTTACACAGTGGACACGGTCCTTCCCAAGGACGGCAAGTTGCACTGGGTGGTGGATCCAAACAGCGAGAAACATAC
This sequence comes from Acidobacteriaceae bacterium, assembly GCA_049977205.1. Taxonomy (GTDB): domain Bacteria; phylum Acidobacteriota; class Terriglobia; order Terriglobales; family Acidobacteriaceae; genus JBMFGT01. The sequence goes on from JBMFGT010000014.1 coordinate 6,302, forward strand.
CAACCTGCTGGGCGCCAAGTCGGCCCATGCGGTCGTGATCAAGGGCGAGGAAATTGCCCACTCTGGACGCAAGGTGACACCCAGCATACTGAAGGCGCTGCGTACGGCCAAGGTGACGGAAATTGAAGTGGAGCAGGCAGAGATGGACGGGGCCGTGACGGCCGCTGACGTGGTTGACACCGCGACTGGCGAGTTGTTGCTGGAGGCCAACCAGGAACTGACCAAGGAGAAGCTTTCGCAGATACTGGCCAGCGGCGTCACCTCGCTGGAGGTGTTTTTCCCGGAACGCGATGATGTTGGCAATATAATTTCCCACACGCTGCGCAGGGACACGGTACACAAGCCGGAAGAGGCGCTGATTGAGATATACCGCAAGTTGCGTCCGGGCGACCCGCCCACGCTGGACACGGCCACGGCGCTGTTTGAGGGCATGTTCTTTGACCCGCGCAAGTATGATTTTTCGCGGGTGGGCCGGCTGAAGTTCAACATCAAGCTGTATGACCAGCAGGACATCACCCCGCTGGACCATCGCACGCTGACGCCGGAGGACTTTTATGCGACCATCCGCTACCTGTTGAAGCTGCGCAAGAACATCGGCACGGTGGACGACATTGACCATCTGGGCAATCGCCGTGTGCGCGCCGTGGGCGAGTTGATGGAGAACCAGTTCCGCATCGGTCTGGTCCGTATGGAGCGCGCCATCAAGGAAAAGATGAGCGTCTACCCGGACATGACGACCGCGATGCCGCACGACCTGATCAATGCCAAGCCGGTGATGGCGGCCATCCGCGAGTTCTTTGGCAGTTCGCAACTGTCGCAGTTCATGGACCAGACCAACCCGCTGTCGGAGATCACGCACAAGCGGCGTCTCTCCGCCCTTGGGCCGGGCGGCCTGAGCCGCGAGCGCGCCGGGTTTGAAGTGCGTGACGTGCACCCGACGCACTATGGACGCATCTGCCCCATTGAGACGCCGGAAGGCCCGAACATCGGCCTGATCTCCTCGCTGTCCTGTTTTGCGCGGATCAACGAATATGGATTCATTGAATCGCCTTACCGTCGCGTGCGCGAGGCCCGCGTGTTGGACTACGTGCAGGTGACCAATGCAGGGGACAGCGGCCTGCGGGTGGGCGACCATCTGGAAAAAGAAGAGGCCCGCAAGCGCAATGCGCTCCTGCTCAAGGAGAAGAAGCGCCCGATGGAGTTGGAACCATTCAGCTTCTATCTTTCGGCATGGGAAGAGGACAAGCACACCATTGCCCAGGCGAACGTGGAGCTGGACGAGCAGCAGAACCTGACACAGGAGCTGGTGAACGCCCGGCGCCAGGGCAACTTCGTGCTGGTGGACCGCAAGGAAGTGGACTACGTGGACGTCAGCCCGAAGCAGTTGGTCTCCGTGGCCGCCTCGCTGGTCCCGTTCCTGGAGCACGATGACGCGAACCGCGCCCTGATGGGCGCCAACATGCAGCGCCAGTCCGTGCCCCTGCTGGTCTCTGAGGCGCCGTTGGTGGGGACGGGCATGGAAGGAGTGACGGCGCGTGATTCTGGCGCGGTCATTCTGGCGCGGCGCAACGGCACCATTGATTCGGTTGATTCCGAGCGCATCATTGTGCGCGTCGAAGGCGAGCACCATCCCACGCAGTTGTCGCGCGAGGTCGGGTCCGACATTTATCAACTTATTAAATTCAAACGTTCCAACCAGAACACCTGCATCAACCAGAAGCCGATCGTCCGCAAAGGGGAGCACGTCATTAAGGGGCAGGTGATCGCCGATGGCCCCTGCACGGAGCAGGGCGAGCTGGGCCTGGGCCGGAACGTCCTGGTCGCGTTCATCCCGTGGCGCGGATACAACTTTGAGGACGCCATCCTCATCAGCGAGAAGCTGGTGCGCGAAGACTATTACACCTCGGTCCATATTGAGGAATATGAGATAGAAGCGCGCGACACCAAGCTGGGGCCGGAAGAAATCACGCGCGACATCCCGAACGTTTCCGAGTCCGCATTGCGCGACCTGGACGAGAGCGGCATCATCCGCATTGGCGCCAAGGTGGGGCACAATGACATCCTGGTGGGCAAGGTGACGCCGAAGGGCGAGACCCAGTTGACGCCAGAGGAAAAATTGCTGCGCGCCATCTTCGGGGAAAAGGCCGGCGACGTGCGCGATGCATCGCTGGTCTGCCCTCCGGGCATTGAAGGCACGGTGGTGGACGTACGCATCTTCTCCCGCAAGGGGCAGGAAAAGGACGAGCGCGCCAAGCAGATTGAAAGCGAGCAGATTGCAAAGCTTGAAAAGAACCTGGAAGACGAGATCCGCATTTTGACGGACGAACGCCTGAACCGGTTGGAAGGGGTCCTGGGCGGCAAAGAGGTCCTGGCCGACCTCCATGACGAGCGCACCAACAAGCGCCTGCTGGTCAAGGGGGCAGTGCTGGACCGGGACACCATTGAGCTGATCTCAACGCGCAACCTGAAACGCATCCGATATGCGGACAAAGACCCGCGCGTGAACGAACATATCGACGAGATCGAAGAGATGACCTCGCGCCAGATTGACGTGCTGCGCAAGATCACCAACGACAGGATCGGCAAACTGCAAAAGGGCGACGAGCTGGCCCCCGGCGTCATCAAGCAGGTGAAGGTCTACATCGCCATGAAGCGCAAGCTGTCCGTGGGCGACAAGATGGCCGGACGCCACGGCAACAAGGGTGTCATCTCCCGTATCCTGCCGGAAGAGGACATGCCGTATCTGCCCGATGGCACGCCGGTGGAGATTGTGCTAAATCCGCTGGGTGTGCCTTCGCGTATGAACGTTGGACAGATATTGGAGACACACCTGGGCTGGGCCGCGCACGAACTGGGCAAGCAGGTGGCCGAACTGGTGGAACGGAACCAGGATGCAAACGAAGTCCGCAAGCTGATGGAAGAGCGCTTTGGCAAAACGGCCGTGCTGCGCCAATTGCAGGAAATGGACGATGAACAGCTCTTGCGCGTGGCCGCTGGCATGAAGCGCGGGACATGGTTCGGCACGGCCGTCTTTGACGGGGCAAAGGAGCAGGAAATCAAGGCCTTGTTGCAAACGGCAGGCCTGCCGGCCTCCGGCAAAACAGCGCTCTTTGATGGCATGACAGGGGAGCAGTTCGAGCAGCCGGCCACGGTGGGCTATATTTACATGCTCAAACTGTCGCACTTGGTGGACGACAAGATCCACGCGCGTTCAATCGGGCCATATTCGCTGATTACCCAGCAGCCGCTGGGTGGCAAGGCGCAATTTGGCGGCCAGCGTTTTGGGGAGATGGAAGTCTGGGCGCTGGAGGCATACGGGGCGGCCTACATCCTGCAGGAACTGCTGACGGCAAAGTCCGACGATGTCTACGGGCGCACCAGGATTTATGAGGCCATCGTCAAGGGCGAGGCGGCCATTGAACCGGGTGTGCCAGAGTCCTTCAACGTACTGGTGCGGGAGTTGCAGGCGCTTTGCCTGGACGTGGACCTGATCAAGATGGAAGACGATAAAAAACCGTCAACGCAGGCCCTTGCGGCTGCGGACTAGCGCGACGCACGGGAATGATTGTGGCTGCCGCCGAGAAGAGCCAATGCGCTCCCGGTACAGGCTGGCAGCCGAAAAAGTAACCATCCGGGAACGCGACAGCCGCCCTGTCCAGGACAAAACTGGACAAAGGCGCAGTCAATGGAGGTAGTCTTGTTCCGCTCCAATCCATTTGAACTTGGCAATCCGATCACGGACTTCGACGCAATCCGCATCAGTCTGGCGTCTCCGGAAAAGATCCGCAGTTGGTCCCACGGCGAGGTGACCAAGCCGGAGACCATCAACTATCGCACCTTCAAGCCGGAGCGCGACGGGCTTTTTTGCGCCCGCATCTTTGGCCCGGTCACGGACTGGGAGTGCCTGTGCGGCAAGTACAAGCGCATGAAGCACCGCGGCGTCATCTGTGACAAGTGCGGCGTGGAAGTGACGCTGTCACGCGTGCGCCGGGAACGTATGGGGCACATTGAGTTGGCCTCGCCCTGCTCCCATGTCTGGTTTTTCAAGGGCCTGCCGTCCCGCATTGGCCACCTGCTGGACATCTCTTTGCGTGAGCTGGAAAGCGTCCTTTATTTTGAGAGCTACGTGGTCATCGATCCGGGCGACGCGCCGGTAAGGGAACGCGAAATCATCAAGGACGAGGTACGCTTCCGCGAGTTGGACCAGCAGTATCGCCCCACCGGCTTTAAGGCCATGATGGGTGCGGAGGCGATCAAGGAACTGCTGAAGCGCCTCAACCTTGACGAGCTATCCATGGAACTGCGCGATCGGATGAACACGGAGACCTCGCTGCAGAAGCGGCTGAAGCACACCAAGCGCCTCAAAGTGGTGGAGGCGTTCCGCAAGTCCGGCAACAAGCCGCAGTGGATGATCCTCGATGTGCTTCCGGTCATCCCCCCAGAGTTGCGTCCGTTGGTGCCGCTGGATGGTGGGCGTTTTGCCACCTCTGACTTGAACGACCTCTACCGTCGCGTCATCAATCGCAACAACCGCTTGAAGAAGCTGATGGAACTGCACGCACCGGAAGTGATTGTGCGCAACGAAAAGCGCATGTTGCAGGAGGCCGTGGACGCACTGTTTGACAATGGCCGCCGTGGCCGCGTGCTGCGCGGCGCCAACAACCGCCCGCTCAAGTCGCTTTCTGACACGCTGAAGGGCAAGCAGGGGCGCTTCCGCCAAAACCTGCTGGGCAAGCGCGTGGACTACTCCGGGCGTTCGGTCATCGTGGTCGGCCCAGAGCTGAAGCTGCACCAATGCGGACTGCCAAAGAAGATGGCGCTGGAACTCTTCAAGCCGTTCATCTATCACCGGCTGGAGCAGACCGGCCATTGCACCACCATCAAGCAGGCCAAAGAGATGGTCGAAATACAGGACCCGGTGGTGTGGGACATCCTGGAAGAGGTCATCAAGGACCATCCGGTCCTGTTGAACCGCGCGCCAACGCTGCATCGCCTGGGCATCCAGGCCTTTGAACCGGTCTTGGTGGAAGGCAAGGCCATACAAATACACCCACTGGTCTGCACGGCCTTCAACGCCGATTTTGACGGTGACCAGATGGCCGTACACATCCCACTGTCGCCAGAAGCGCAGGTGGAGGCCAGCGTCCTGATGCTGGCTTCGCACAACATCTTGTCTCCCGCGTCTGGCCATCCTATCACGGTGCCGACGCAAGACATGGTATTGGGCCTCTATTACCTGACCAAGGCCAAGGTCAACGGCAAGGGGGAGGGCTGTGTTTTTGCCAACACCGACGAGATACTGATGGCGTTGGAGGCCAAGGAAGTGGAGACGCAGACCCCAGTACGGCTGCGCCACACCGGGCCTGTGTTTGACATGACGACGGCCTATGATGACCAGGACCTGATCCACACCGAACCGGTCCAATACGAAAAGCAGTACATCTCCACCACGGTAGGCCGCGCCATCCTGAATGACGCGCTGCCGGAAGGGATGCCATTCATCAACGGCCTGTTGAAAAAGAAGGGCATCGGCCAGATGGTGAATTACTGCTATTTGAACCTGGGCCTGGAAGTCACGGTGAAGATGCTGGACCGCATCAAGGAACTGGGCTTCCAATATGCGACGCGCAGCGGCCTCTCGGTTGGGCTGGACGACATGGTGATCCCTGAGACCAAGTACGGCGTGGTGCGCGAGGCGGAAAAGCAGGTGGTCACCATCCAGCAGCAGTATCTGGATGGCGCCATCACCAATGGGGAGCGCAACAACAAGGTCATCCAGATTTGGTCGTCTGTCACGGAGCGCGTGGCCGATGAGATGTTTGACAACATGAGGGCCGCGGACAAGGCCGGGGCCATGAACCCGATTTACATCATGGCGGACTCCGGCGCCCGTGGGTCCAAGCAGCAGATCCGCCAACTCTCCGGGATGCGCGGACTGATGGCCAAGCCGTCTGGGGAGATCATTGAGACGCCGATCACGGCCAATTTCCGCGAAGGCCTGACGGTGTTGCAGTACTTCATCTCTACGCATGGCGCGCGCAAGGGGCTGGCGGACACAGCGCTCAAGACCGCTGATTCCGGCTACCTGACGCGCCGCTTGGTGGACGTGGCCCAGGACGTCATTGTCAGCGAACACAACTGTGGCACGGTCGAAGGCATTTACGTCACGCCGATCATCGAGTCCGGGGAAGTGATTGAACCGCTGCGTGACCGCATTGTGGGCCGCGTTTCGCTGGAGAAGATCAAGGACTTTGAAGGCAACGTCATCATCGAAGTGGACCAGGAAATCAGCGAAGATGCCGCCAGTGCGATCCAGGCCGCAGGCATTGAGAAGGTGAAGATCCGCTCTGTGCTTACCTGCGAATGCAAGCGTGGCGTTTGCATCTTGTGTTATGGACGTAACCTGGGGTCTGGACGTTTGGTGGAACTGGGCGAGGCGGTTGGCGTGATTGCGGCACAGTCCATTGGCGAGCCGGGGACGCAGCTCACCATGCGTACCTTCCACATTGGCGGGACGGCCTCGCGCGTTTCTGACCAGTCGCGGCTGGAGGCCAAGAGCGCGGGCACGGTACGCTTCATCAACCTGGCCTCGGTCCGCTCCAAGCAGGGTGATCTGGTGGCCATGAACCGTTCCGGCATCCTGGTGGTATTGGATGAGAAGGGGCGCGAGAAAGAGCGCTATCCCATTGTCTACGGCGCCAAGCTGAAGGTGGAAGAAGGACAACAGGTCAAACTGGGCCAGACGCTGGGCGAGTGGGACCCCTACACCTTCGCCATCCTGACGGAGATTGGCGGCACGGTGCAGTTCAAAGACCTGCACGAAGGCACCACGCTACAGGAAGAAGTGGATGAAGTGACGGGCCTTTCCCGTCTGGTGGTGGCAGATTCCTCGGATGAAAAGCGGCAACCGACCATCGTCATCAAGGGGACCAAAGGCAACAAGCGGTATCTGATGCCCAGCCGCGCCCACCTGATGGTCCAGGATGGGGACGAAGTTTTCCCTGGCGATGTTCTGGCCAAGATACCGCGCGAGACCACGCGCACCAAGGACATTACCGGCGGTCTGCCGCGTGTTGTTGAGCTGTTTGAGGCCCGCAAGCCACGGGAAACAGCGATCATCAGCGAAATCGACGGCGTGCTGCGCTTCGGGGACGTTTCCAAAGGACAGCGCAAAATCTATGTGACTGCCGACAACGGGGAGGAAAAGGAATACTCCATTCCGCGCGGTATCCACATCAACATGCAGGAGGGGGAACGCCTGCGCGCCGGGGAACCGCTGATGGATGGCCCGCTGAACCCGCACGACATCCTTGCCGTGCTGGGGGAAAAGGAACTCCAGGCCTATATGGTGAATGAAATCCAGGAGGTCTACCGGTTGCAGGGCGTGGCCATCTCAGATAAGCACATTGAGGTCGTTGTCCGCCAGATGCTGCGCTGGGTGAAGATTGAAGAGGCCGGGGACACCAGCTTCCTGCTGGAGCAACATGTGGACAAGTTCCGCTTCCGCGAGGAGAACGAGCGTATCATTGCCAACGGAGGGCGCCCGGCAATTGCGCGTCCGCTGCTGCTGGGCATCACCAAGGCATCGCTTTCCACGGACTCCTTTATCTCCGCTGCCTCCTTCCAGGAGACGACGCGCGTGCTCACCGAGGCCTCCATCAATGGTGCGGTGGACCACCTGCGCGGACTCAAGGAGAACGTCATCGTCGGTCGCCTGATCCCCGCCGGGACGGGCATGGAATATTACCGCAACGTCCAACTCTCCCAGGAACTGGAAGAGGCGGCCACGCGCGTGCAACAGGAAGTGACGGAGGCCCACGAGGCCGCAGAACGCGAACTGGAACTGATGCGGCAAGAGGGCGAGGCCGAGGAGATGGCCGCCGAGTGATCCGAGTGGTCCATGTGACCATGACAGTTACAAATAGAACTGCAACAGTTACAAATATGGCGGCGGGCCTGGATGTGTCCGCCGCCGCTTTATTTTTTGCGCTAAAATGGCCCATCGTCCCGTACGCTATACACGGGCAGGCCCGTTCAGGAGGCCCGGTAAATGCCATTCAGTCCGTCCATTGCCGCCAGCTACCCGGTCGTGACAGGGTGCGATGAGGTGGGCAGGGGCGCCCTCTGCGGCCCGGTAGTGGTTGCCGCAGTCTGGTTCGAACCTTCCGCCATTCCTGCCCGTCTGCTGGAGGAACTGGACGACAGCAAGCGGTTGTCGGCAAAGAAGCGCGAACGCCTTGCGGCAGAACTCCGCTGCGTGGCCCGTGTGGCCGTGGCCGCCTCCTCCGCTGCGTGCATTGACAAGCGGGGCATCCGCACCATGACCCTGGACGCCATGCGCCGCGCCGTGCTCCGGCTCAGCATCCTCGCGCCTGTCTATGTGGATGGGGTGGACGTTCCTCCGGGCATTCCCTTGCCTTGCACCGCCATCGTAAAAGGGGACGCTACGGTCCCACAGATCGCCGCCGCGTCGATTGTTGCGAAGGTGCTGCGGGACAAGCTGCTCACCCAGCTTGCCCTTCTGCACCCGGCCTATGGATGGGAGAAAAATGCTGGTTATGGGACGCCACAGCACCTGGCGGCGTTGGCGCAGTATGGACCGACCCGGCACCATCGACGGTCCTTCGCGCCGGTCTCCGGTATGTTGGCAACCACGGCAAGGCCCGCCATCAAACGGTGACGGTGGCGGCCTTCTTGCGGGTGGATGAAAAAACCGGCCATAGCAAACGCGCCAACAGCAAAAGGGCCAGCACCGCTGTGACCTTCCACGGCGTATGCACGCCGGGTTTCACAATCCACCAATAATGCACCACGCCTGCGATGGCCGCAATATAGACCACGCGATGGAGTGTTTGCCAGCGTTTGCCGCCCAGTTTGCGGATGGACCAGCGAGAGGAGGTTGCCGCCAGTGTGAGCAGCAAGACCCAGGCCGTGAACCCTGCGGTGATGAAGGGCCGCTTGACGACATCGTGCGCCATGACGTGGACATCAAAGTTGGAGAATAACCAGACCCATGTTGTAAGGTGGAGCATTGCGTAAAAAAATGCAAAAAGCCCCAACATGCGCCGAAAACGCACCAGCCATGCAAGGTGGCGGCTGAGACGCCGCACCGGCGTGATGGCCAGCGTGAGCAGCAGCAAATAGAGCGTCCAGTGGCCGGTCTGGTGCGTGATGGTGGCCACCTGGTCCGGGCCAAGGTCGTTGGTGAGGCCCCGATAGACGAGCGTCCCCAGCGGCGCCAGACAGAGCGGGAAGACGACGAACTTGAGGGCGATGACGCAGCGGTCCGGCATGGGATAAATTAAAAGTCCTTGCGCAGGTCCATGCCCGTATAAAGCTGGGCCACCTGGTCGCCATAGCCGTTGAACATCAGCGTGGGCTGGCGGGCCTTCCAGAAGGGCGCGCCAATCACGCGCTCATATCGCTGGCTCCAGCGCGGATGGTCCACATTGGGATTCACGTTGGAGTAGAAACCATATTCATTGGGCGCGGACTCGTTCCACGAAGTGCGCGGCTGGTCTTTTACAAAGCGGACCCGCACGATGGACTTGGCGGACTTGAAGCCATACTTCCACGGGACCACAATGCGCACCGGTGCCCCGTCCTGGTTGGGCAGCGTTTGCCCGTAAAGGCCAAAGGTGAGCAGCGTGAGCGGGTGCATGGCCTCATCCATGCGCAGGCCTTCGGAGTAGGGCCAATCGAGCGAGACAGAGCGTATCCACGGCTCTTCCTGGGGGTCGTCCAGTGAGAGGAACTGCACGTATTTCGCGCTGCTGAGCGGCGCGCATTGCTGGATGAACTCTGAGAGCGAATAGCCGACCCAGGGAATGACCATGCTCCACGCCTCCACGCAGCGATGGCGATAGATGCGGTCCTCCAACGGGCGCAGCTTCAGCAACGTGTCGATGTCAAAGGTCTTTTGGCGTTGGACCTCGCCTTCCACGGTGATGCTCCAGGGGCGCGTCTGCAAGCGCCAGGCGTTGCGCGCAGGGTCGCCCTTGTCTGTGCCAAATTCGTAAAAATTGTTGTAGCTGGTCACGTCCTGATAGGAGGTGAGTTGCAGGCCTGGGGTGGAAAATTTGCCCGGCACAGTGGGCAGCTTGTCCGTGGCGTGTACGGCCTCCTGCGGCGAGGCAAGGTCCTTCAGCCGCAGGGCGGCCACGGCCCCCACTCCTGCAGCGGCGGCCCCAGCCATGAATTTGCGCCGGTTGAGGTAGTCCGATTTGGAAGTGATCTCTGAAGATGGAATGTCGTTGGGCCTACGCAGCAGCATGGGCGTTTTCCTCTGTTTGCTATTAAACATGGAGCGGGGCCTTTTTGTCTGCGCATTGCAATGCCTGGGCAAATTGGTTTGCGGGAGATGAAAAATGGCCTGCTCTTGTAGTTTCAAGCAGGCGTTGTGTGGAACGGGATGGGCTTGTACCAATTGTGAAAAAAGCGCATCAGGGGCCGTTCGACGAGCAGGTAGCAGACCACACCCACCGCCGTGCAAAAAACGGCCCCGAAGAAGACGCCATTGTCTGCGCCCAAGCGTCCGAAGATGCGCCAGTAATGCACCACCACGCTGCGCGCCGGGATGGTGCAAAGATAGATGGAATAGGAAGCGTCGCCAAGAAATACCAGCAGGCGCGCCGGGAAAGAGCGCATGGCCGGCGCCCAGAAGATGACGCCGCCGACGAGCAGCGCCGAGGGCACTCCCCAGACCCCGACACGCAGCCAACTGCTGAGTCCATTTAGTACCATGCCTTGATAATTTGCGGCCCCATAGCCGGTGAAGATGGTGGCAGACAGCAATCCTGCACCCAGCATGGCCAGCCACAGGCCAGACCTGGAAGCAGAGGTCCCGGTGTTGTGGAAGCGGGCATAAAGCATACCAATCAGACAGCCGAAGACAAACTCCAAAATCATGGGGTTCATCCAAAGGATGAGCAGTGGGCGGCGAAAACCGATGACCGCGCCCACAGCGACCATGGCACACAAAAACACAGCCGCGTTGCGGACCACGAAGCGCGGCGTCCAGAAGAGGAATGCCGCCAGCACAAGGTAGAAGTAAAACTCAAAGACCAGGCTCCAGCCCAAGGAGAGCAGCGGCATTCCCAGCGGATAGTGCATGGATGGAAGTAGGAGAAGGGTGGGCAGCCATGGAACAGCGTGCCAGTGGATTTTGTATCGCCCAAATTCCCTCTCCAGAATGACCACGATGGTCAGGAGCCAATACAGCGGAAAGATGCGCGTAATGCGCCGTGAGAGAAAATGACGCGCAGCGGACGGGCCAGACGCATTTTTGTGGTCCGCCGCGCGCGCCGCCACTAGCGAGACGATGAATCCACTAATGACGAAAAAAATGTCCAGCCCAGAAGCGCCGAAACCCTCCCAATGAAAAAAATGGCCCTGGCGAGGGACGCGGATGTATTCCGCAGCGTCAATGGAATGCGTCCAGACCACCAGCAATGCACCCACGGCGCGCAGGGCCTGCACGGAGAGCAGGCGCGCGCCGTCATGGGTGCGTTCGGAGCGACGTTCCAAGTGCTGGGCCAGCACCCTGTTCGGTCTCTCCTGGGTTTTGTTTTCGCTCACTCTTCCTCGTCTGCTTCGGCCTTTTGGTTGGAGCGCGCTGCGGCGATGATCTTCTCCTGTATGGCTGCGGGCACATAGTCATAATGGTCGGCCTCCATGTGGAAGCTGCCCTGGCCCTGTGTCATGGCCGTCAGATCAACGCCGTAAGTCAGCAGTTCCGCCATCGGGGCCTCCGCGTGAATCACGGTCTGCCCGTTGCCGTCTGGGTCCATGCCAAGCACGCGCCCGCGGCGCCCGTTCAGGTCGCCCATCACCGCGCCGGCAAAGCCCTCTGGGGTGTGGATGTCCACGCGCATGATGGGTTCCAGCAGCGCCGGTTTTGCCTGCTCCATACATTGCCGGAAGGCCAGCCGTCCGGCAATGCGGAAGCTGATCTCATTGGAGTCCACCTCGTGATAGGAGCCGTCAAAGACCGTGGCGCGGAAATCGACGACGGGATATCCGGCCAGATGGCCGCGTTCGGCGGTGTCACGGATGCCTTTTTCCACGGCTGGAATGTAGTTTTTGGGGATGGCGCCGCCAAAAATCTGGTTGACGAACTCAATCCCTGCACCGCGCGGAAGAGGCTCCATGCGGACCTTGCAATCGCCATATTGGCCGTGCCCGCCAGACTGTTTCTTGTGGCGTCCATGTCCTTCCGCTTTCGCGCGAATGGTCTCGCGGTAGGGCACCTTGGGCGCTTTCAGGGTGATCTCGGTGTGATAGCGACGGCGCAGTTTGGAGACGACCACTTCGATGTGTTGTTGTCCGGCCCCGGCCAGTAGGAACTCCTGCGTCTGCGGGTCGCGATAGAAGCGCACCATGGTGTCTTCTTCCATGATGCGGTGCAGACCATTGGCCAATTTGTCTTCATCCGCACGGGTACGGGCCTCAACGGCAAAGGCGATGGCGGGTTCGGGCTGGCTGACCGGTTCGTAAAACACCGGACTGTTTTTGTCGCCCAAGGTGTCTCCGGTGTGCGTGTTTTTGAGTTTGGGCACAGCGCCAATGTCTCCGGCATGGAGTTCACCGATGGCAATGGCGTTTTTCCCTTGCATCACAGAGAGGTGGGAGAGTTTCTCGGTGGTGTGCTGTTTGTGGTTCGTCACAGTGTCGTCGTTGTGCGCGCAGCCGGAGAAGACCTTGAAAAAGGATATTTGTCCGGCAAAGGGGTCCGAGATGGTCTTAAAAACAAAGAGGGCCAGGGGCTGCTCGTCCGTCATGGGACGGGTCACCATCTCCAGGGGCCATTCGCCTTGGGCCGCCCCGTTGCTATGTCCATTGCCGGTGGCTGTGGCCTGGGCCATGACTGCGGCGGCCACAGGTTCCCGTTCACTGGGCGCAGGTGCATAGGTCTTCAGGAACTCCAGCAAACGGTCGCAGCCGATGTTGGCCAGACCGGAGGTAAAGAGGACAGGGAAGATGCGGTCTTCGCGGATGGCCTCATGCAGCGCAGGGACCAGGTCTTCCACAGGAATGGTGCCTTTGGCGAAGAACTCTTCCATCAGCGCGTCCTTGGATTCGGCGACCAATTCCACCAGGGCCTCATGGGCCGACTGGGCCTGGTCGGCAAGGCCATCCGGGATGGGGACCTGTTTGCCGCGTCCATTGCCGCCCGGCGTATATTCGTAGGCCTGCATGGTGACCAGGTCAATGACGCCGCGGAAGCCGTGCTCCTGGCCAATGGGCAATTGCACAGGGGCCACCTGACGGCCAAAGCTGTTTTGCAACCGGTCCAGGACGGCCAGTGGGTCCGCATGTTCGCGGTCCACCCGGTTGATGACGAGAACGCGCGGCAGGTTGAAGTCCTGCGCATAGCCCCAGACGCGCTGGGTCATTGGCCCTTCCCCCTGCGCCGCATCCACAACAACCAGGGCGGACTCCACCGGTAGCATGGCGGCGCTGGCCTCGTGCAGGAAAACATTGAAGCCCGGCGTGTCAAGGAAATTGATCTTGGCGCCACTCCACTCGCAAAACGCAACGGCGTTGGAGAGCGTCATCTGCCGCGAGACATCTTCTTCATCGTATGCGGTGACGGCAGTCCCGTCCTCCACGCTGCCCATGGCCGGGACGGCCCCGGCAGTAGACAACAGCGCCTCCAGTAACGTGGTCTTTCCGCAATGGGAGTGGCCTACGACAGCGACATTGCGGATGTCCTTGCTTCTATAAACATTCATTCCTTAACCTCCACAGCGGTTGAATAGCGGTCTTGTTGCAGAAAAAGTCACGCGGCGGCAAAAACAAATCGTGGAAAGCATTATACCGGGCGGCATGGGGCGCGGGCACGGCGCTGCCAGGGACAACGGAACGGTGGGAAAACGGGTGGTCGGGGCCTTGCGGTGGATGGGGACAGGAACGGCGCGCCCATGGGAGCGCCGGGGACACCACCCGCAATTAGTCCGTCCAGCCATTCGTTTCATGCTGCAATGGTCCCCATCCATAATGCCAGAGGACCCAGGCCTCTGCATAGACCATGGCGCGCAAACCACCGTGGAAAACACTGGAGTTTAGCACGTAGGCCCTCGGCCTGCAATTGGCTGCCCGGTTGTATTGTTCTGTTAGGCTCCCGCGACCAAGCTGTACTAAAGCGCCGTTCCAACAGCCCCAAAAGAAAAGCATCCAGGCAATGTTTGTGTATAAACATTGCCTGGATGCTTTGCGATGTTCCAGTGCCGTCGGGGCTTCCCGCCAAAGGCCCTGGAAATGGGCTAGAAGTTGTAGCGGAAGGCAAATTGCCATACGCGCGGAGGGTTCAACTGGTCAATTGACGTCTGCATTCCAAAGGGACTTTTTTCACCCTGTGTCGTCCCGTTCGGGATTAGGTAGCAGGTCTGGTTGTAGGACTTGCCATCGCCGCAGGTTGTGCCGAGCGGGTAGTACTGTATGTCCTGCACGTAACCAGTGAAATAGTTCTGGTGGTTGCTCACGTTAAAGACCTGCGCCGTCAACGAAAAGTATTGCTGGTTATGTACAATAAACCGCCGTTCCAGGCCAATGTCCGTTTCATCAATCCAAGGGCCATAAAAGGAGTTGTAGGCATAGTTTGGGGCAGGGCTGATGCCAGAACCCCCGACAGACTGGTTATAGGCGCTGTCGTTCAAATTATCGCCGCCGTGGTACGAGCATGATTGCAGGTTCGGCCCGGTACACGCGGAGTTCAGGACGCCGGTATAGGGGCGACCAGAGTTGAACTGCATGACTGTACTCAAGACCCAGTGGGAAGCCAGTGCGCGTCCGACCCGCGAGCTGATGCCATCAGTCACAGGTTGGTACACAGCCGCCACGGACAAACGGATGCGCTGGTCAATGCCGTCTGGGGAGTGGGTGTTCGATAGATTGAACTGGTTGTTGAACTGGGTCTCGGAGTCCATTACTTTGGACCAAGTAAAGGCGCCCATGACCTGTAGACCATTTTTGGCGCGTCGCGTCACTTGAGCGACCATTGAATTGTAGGTGTCCAGACCGCCACTGAATGCCTCATTGATCTGTCCGATCTTGGGGTTGATCAGTCCATTTTTTAGCAGACCATTGTCGAGCGTCGGGCCGGTATAGGAGACGCCGTTACAGCTTTCCGCTGTTGCAGGCGTGTTGGCCGGGCACACGATGTATGTGGTTGTTCCTGTAGGTGGAAGCATATTCACGTTGTAGCCGGTCGCTGTCAGCAGATGCACCGCGTGTGCCCAGACCGTGCCCAAGCTGAACGTAGTGTATTGGCCAAGGGACTGTTCAACCTGCAAATTACTCTGCAATACATAGGGGGGTTTGAAGCCCGGCGCAAAGGCCGCCACGTTTTTCGAGGCCTGGGCACCGAACATCTGGGTCGGGGTCAACTGGCTTGGGAATGGCGGGGCCTTGGACCCCGGCAAGGACAGCGTGGATTGCTGGCTGGGCAGGCCATTGGCCTCTGCTGTTATTTCGTAGGTCTCTCCGATAAGGTCTTCATAGAAGACCCCGAAGCCTCCGTGTACCACCATACTTTGCGTGGGGGAGTAAGCGAAACCAAAGCGCGGGGCCACGCGATCATAAAAGTTTGGGAACTGTTGTGTTTGCGGGATGGCCGGATTTCCCGGAGGTTGATTGAATTTCTGGAAATCTTCGCGCAGCCCCAAATCAAAGGTCAGGTTCTTGGCCGCCTGATATTTATCATCCACGTAGAAGCCGTAGTAGGGGAACTGGAATATGAAGGTTGGATTGCCGCCTGCCTGCGTGTAGCGCAAGGGGCTCACCAATGCAAAATTTTCTGGGCTGGTAAAGGCATAGGTCCCACGGAAGTTTCCATAATAAAAATCAGTTATGCCATCATAGTTAAAATCTAGGCCCGTGCTGATCGTGTGGCGCCCGCGAACCAGCGTGACGTGGTCGTTGAATTGTTCCTCCGTTTCGCGGGTGTTTTCCAGGGAAAAAGTCGGATTGCCCAGTATAAAAAATTGAGGGGAGTACAGATAAACTGCGGGGAACCCCTGCGTGGGTGCATACCCACTTGGAGATTCCATCACCTGGTCATGTAGGAAACCTATGTAGGTGTCATTCAAGGTGTTGGGGTTGAAGGTGTGTGTCCAGTGGACGGTCGCGTGGTGGTCGCGAACATAGTTATTGGGTAGGGCCTGGATGCTTTCGTTGGAAACTGGGTTATAGGTAATTACGCCGCCGGGGGAATCGAATTTATTGTAGTTGTAATAAAACGACACATGGTCGTTGCTGGATGCTTGCCACTCCACCTTCGGGGCCACCACCCAATCGTTCTGATATCGCTGTCTCGTGCCGACGTTGGTCTTGATGACATGCAAGGCGTTGGCCACTTGTTGCAGGTACGCGGGATTGCTTGCGTTTGCATCCGCGCCGGTCAGTCCTACGGCCTGGGGGAAATCGGCGTTGGGGGCCGGCAAAACAGTGGAAGAAGGCAGGCCGAAACTAGTCACATTCAGGGTTTCCATGCCCTGATTGATGACCGAGATCGGGTCCTTTTGCCGCTGTTGTTCGTAATCGCCAAAGTAAAAGAGCTTGTCGTGGATGAACGGCCCGCCAATGCTGCCGCCAAATTGTTGCAGGATGTTCAATGGCGTGGGGATGCCATGCGCCTTGTCTATGGCATCATTGGCAGCCGTGCCGGAATTGCGGTTGTAATAGAAGGCGCTGCCGTGGACCTGATTGGTCCCGGATTTGGTGATCGTGTTAATAAAGCCTGCGCCCGCAGCGCCGTATGCAGCCGAATAGGGATTGTCCGTGACTTGAAATTGCTGGATGGACTCCATGCCGAACAGATAGGGGATGCGGGTCCCGCCACGGGTGCCACCTGTGTAGTTACTGGTCGCCGTTGCGCCGTCCAAAGTATAGGAATTGGCTGCCGCATTGCTTTGGCCGGCAAAGCTGACAATGCCAAATTCCCCGTTTGAAGTTGCATTCGGCGTCAGGAGAACAAAGTCGGTGTAGTTGCGTCCGCTCAGGGGAAGGTTGCGGATCATTTTCAGGTCTACATTGGTACCGACGGACGTGCTGCTGGTGTCTAGCATGGGGGACGCGGCTGCCTGCACAATCACCTGCTGGGTGGAGGCGCCGACGGTCAACTGTACGTTGGCCGCGGTGGTAACGCCAATCGTAACGATAACGGGCGAGAGAATGGAGGTCTCAAACCCATGGGCGGTAAAGCGGAGCGAATATGTGCCAACGGGGACTGTCGGGTAAGCAAAGAACCCGCTGCCATTGGTTTTGTTGCGTTGCGTGATGCCTGTTTGCAGGTTCTTCAACTCAATTTGAACATTGGGCACGACGGCCCCCATGCTGTCATGCACGATGCCCGCGATGGCGCCGCTGGACACGGCGTTCTGGGCCTGCAATAGACCTGGGATGAAGAGGAAAGCAAGGAAGAGAATTGTGTGGACCTGAATGGTCCGCATGGACCGTGTATATCGCTTGTACTGCATTATGGGCCTCCCATATATGCTTCTTCTATATGACAGAGAATCTTAGCACTGTTCTCATTAAAGGGTGGTAAAAATCAGGAGGGAGTAGGACGATCTGTGGAAAACTCGTACGACCTTATCATGCAGCCGATGAAGGGAAAAGCTGTTCTGTTCACAGGGGGCGGCCAGGCGCTAAAGACAGAAAATCCCTCTACTCAGGGGCATTGGATGTCCCTCCCTCCCCCTCCCTCACCCGGCCCGCCAGCAAAGCACACCCGGTCTTGCGACTACTGGACAATGTGACTTAAGTCACACCTTGCAGCCAATATCAGTGGCATACTGAGATGAAAACGCTAACAAGGGAATGGCTTATGAGATACCGCGGGGCGGAAGAACGTCATGCTGGGTCGCCTTCTACAAGGCCCAATTCTCTTCAGGTCGGATTTTTGGTCTGCAAATATGACCTATGGGGACCCTACACAAATCCTTAGTGTGGGCACTCTCTCTGGGGCAAGGCCCACGTTGTCGTGCCACATTTGCGGCAGGTTGAAGGCGCACCACTTCAAGACGACTGTTTGTACAGAGACATAGGGCACATCCGGCCCTTGGCAGGGCCTCCCATTCACTCCAGATCAACAACACAGGTGCCAGCCAAAACGCGTTGACAATCAGGCAGGCCCCTGTTGCAGGCCGAGGCGCAGCATCCGGTATGCCTCGTTAATCGCGGTCATCCGCTCGGTGGCAAGCCGACGTGCCTCTTCGGTCTTGCATTCGAGCCGGTCAGGGTGCCACTGGCTTGCCATTCGCCTGTATGCTGCTTTGATCTGCTCCCGCGTGCTGGTTGCGGTCACTCCCAGGAGTCGGCGCGCACGGTCCCGCGTAATGGAATGGGTCTTGTCCAAAGTGCTGTCGCAATTCCCTGTAAATATCTTCCATTCCTGTGGAGTCCTGGTCCCCGTCGGTGTGGCTGGCCCTTCAGCAAAATACGGTGGCCAATCGGCGTCATGGCGCCCTGCGATGGTGGTGGCGTGTGCCGGGGCCAGGTGCTCTGCATACCACGCGCGGTCCTGCACGAAGGACAGGGAGCCGAGGCCATCACGTACCGGGTACGCGTGGCGCTGGGGACCTTGTCCCGCCTGCCGGTACTGTCTTTGCTTCCAATTTTCCACCGCTGTAGGCACACCCAGTGTCCAGGTTTCCTCAAAGAAGAGTGGGTCTGGCAACGGACCATCTCCCAGCAGCCGCTGGACCTCGCTGGCGAACTGGCAGGACCCTCCTGCCTGACCCGGATATGGCCCTGATATGGGTCCGCAGCTTCTTTGCATTGTTGAACAAGAATCACGGTTCCCATGGAATTGGCCTTCCATTTCTCACCCCCGTACGCCGGTCCGTCGCATTGCCATGCCATCCGTCTATGTCCGCCCCTGCCTAGGACGTATAGTCCGATCATCGGCAGTAGAAGTATTTGCTCTACTATTTGCGCTACGCGTTCCTGGGGACTGGACCGCTTTTGTAGTCGCCGGGCCAAATGTGTGTCCCAGAAACCAAAGGCGGCCATCGCATAAGGGCAGAACGGCAGGCTGCCTCACGGTGGACAGTGGTGCAGCAGCATGGTCTCCGCTGCGTCCGGTAAAGATGTCCAGGGCGACCATTCCTGCAACATGCTGTGCTCTATATGTGGGGCCTCCGGCGCAAAGCAAAGATGGACACAAAGGGGAAGGGAGGGATGGGACACAATTTGCACTACGGAAGGGGCATTTTTTCTGCGTCCATGCCAGGCATCCATCGTCCCCAGAGGCAGCATCAAATTGAAATAACTTGTGTTTTACACGGACGGCACGCAGGGCGTCTTTACAGGGATGGACAGGAAGCAGGACCGTGGGGGAGATCACAAACAAGACAGTCTGTCCGGCGGACGGGCGTGTGTGGGAAATGCCTGGGTACAAGTCCGGGTCATGGCATGGGCCATGGTCCTTATGGTGCACGCTGTTCGGACGCAAATTTACCGTAAGGGAAAGACGCAAGCAGATGCGCCCCGCAAGGGAGACGTTCTTTAGATAGACAATGCCCACTACCCAGGCCCATTGCAGTAAACTGATAAACATGCTGACCAAGCGGTGCGATCTACGCTATTGGAGCGGGATGGGTGTGGGCCTGTTCGTGCTTGCGTTGGCCATTTTTTATTGGGGCCTGCACTCCAGGCTGATACAGTACGCGTCGCCCCACAGCAATGGCGGTACGGTCCAGATGGTCAGGATGTGGCTGGGGGAGCGTGGTCATCCGGCTGCGGTGGCAGGCGCGAGTGTGGAACGTGCCCCCTTACTGGCGTCAACTTTTGCGTTATTTGGCTGGTCATTGGACATGTATGCTTGTTTTTTTGTCCTTGGGCACATGCGATGGATGGGGCAGTGGTTGCGTCCGCCGCTGTGGGTGCATGGTCATGCCCTCTATTTGCGTCCTCCACCCTTTCTGGCCAGTGTTTGACATCCCGCGCAGGGACGGTCCATACATTCCAAGGTGGATGCTGTCTGGCGCACCGTTTCCAAACTCATTTAAGATTGCGTGCCAACAGGCACGACAGGGACGTTTTCGATGGGTAATTTGAGGCGCAACTTACTGATTGTAGCTGTCATTGTTCTGCTCTCTGGCTACTGGTACTGGCACGTCCGGGAGGAAAAGGCCAAGGCCCACGTGGTGGCGGCAGCGGATGGCCAGAGGCTCTCCGCAGCCGTCGCTGTAGTGCGGATGCAGCCTGCCATCACCTCCGTTACGCTCCCCGGGGTCTTTCAGGCATACCAAGACATAATGGTGCTGGCGAAGGTCTCCGGCTACGTCAAGCAGATCAACGTTGATATCGGCGATGTGGTCCACACCGGAGAGGTGCTGGCCGTTCTGGAGGTGCCGGAGTTGCAGGCGCAGGTGCAGGCGGCCCAGGCGGCCACCGTGCGCGACAAGGCGGAGGTCGAGCGGACCAGGCACGATGTTTCCCGTGCGCAGGCCATCCATGTGGCCCTCCATGCGGAGTATGTCCGACTGAGCGGTGCAGCGGCGACGCGCCCTGGACTGATCGCCCAACAGGAACTGGATGACGCGCAGGCCAAAGACCTTTCGTCGGAGGCGCAAATCGACGTGGCCAAGTCCGCATACGCAGCCGCCATCGAACACTTGAATGTCGACCAGTCGGAGTTGCAACGCTATCATGCGCTCTTCGCATATACCTTTGTCCGTGCCCCGTTTGATGGGGTGGTGACCTACCGCTACGCCGACACGGGCGCATTGCTGGCCGCTGGCACCAGTGAAGACAAGAGCGCCTTGCCGCTGGTGCGCTTGGCGCAAAGCGGCCTGCTGCGTCTGCGTATGCCGGTGCCGGAGTCCGATGCGGACCTTATGCATATTGGCGGCCCGGCGACCGTGCAGGTGCAGGCCACAGGGGAATTGATTCACACCAAGATTGTCCGCTTTACCCGTTCCTTGGACCGCAACACACGCACCATGCTGACGGAGGTGGACATACCCAACCGGGACCTCCATCTGTCGCCAGGCATGTATGCCAATACGACCTTTCCGTTGGAAAGCCACAACAATGCACTGTCTGTCCCAATTGAGGCAGTGGTGGAAGGGGACAATCCTTACGTCTTGGAGGTGGACAACAATGACCGGGTGGTGAAGAAATCGGTTGTACTCGGAATACAAGGGCCCAACCGCTTCGAGATTGTCAAAGGAGTCAATGAAGGGGACCGCGTGATTGTAGGGAACCAGGCCAACTTCCAGCCGGGGCAACTTGTTACTCCCAGCCCCACGGACACGAACCTGATCGAGTTTAAGCAGACGACGGGCAGTCAGGGGGGCAATAACTAGATGTCTTCGTTTGCGATCAAATACCCATTTTTCATCTTGATGGCCTGCATGTTCATTGTGGTTGTGGGCACTGTGAACCTGATCAGTATGCCGGTGGACATGTTCCCGGCAGTCAAAATCCCCGTTGTGGTTGTGGCCACCTTCTATTCTGGTATGCCCCCGGAGCAGATGGAAGCGGACATCACCAATACCTTCGAGCGTTTTTTCACGCTGGGCAGCAACATCGAACACATTGAGTCCCGCTCCATGACTGGGGTCAGCCTGATCAAGGTCTACTTCCAGCCTGGTACAGACCCCAATGCGGACGTCAGTAACATCTCCAACCTGGCCATGGCCGACCTGCGAAGGTTACCGCTAGGCACCTTCCCGCCCGTGGTCCTGTCATTTGATGCCGCCAACCTTCCCGTCTGCCTGATTACGGTGGAAGGTAAGGGGCTGAACCAGATGCAGCTAAAAGATTACGCGATGTTTGAGGTCCGCGACCAGGTGGCCAATGTCAGCGGTGCATCTGTCCCCCAGCCGTATGGCGGGACCTACCGGCAAATCATGGTCTATGTGGACCCGCTCAAGCTGGAGGCCAGCGGCCTCAGCGTGGATGATGTCTATCAAGCGGTCAATAAGTCCAACCTGATCTTGCCCGCTGGGGACGTGCGCATCGGGCCCACGGACTACAACATTTATGCCAACAGCCAGGTGGTAAAGGGAAGTGACGCCAACTACATTCCGCTGAAGACCTCCGGCAACTCCTCCATCCTGGTGGGGGACGTAGGCCACGCAGTAGACGGCGGGCAGTTGCAATATAACATTGTGCGGGTGGATGGGGAGCATTCCGTCTATCTGCCGATCTTCAAGCAGGGCGGCGGTAGCAACACGATCACCATCGTGAACGGCATCCGGGACCGCGTGAAACATCTGTTGGACGTCCCCCCGCAACTGAAGGCCGCGGTGGTCTTCGACCAGTCTGAGTTTGTCAAGCTGGCAATTGCAAACGTGATCCACGAGGGCGGCATCGGCCTGCTCCTTACGGGCCTGATGATCCTGCTGTTTCTAGGGGACATGAAGGCGACCGTGGCCGTCATGCTGTCCATCCCCCTTTCGGTCCTGGCCGCTTTTTTACTGTTGAACGCGACCGACAACACGGTCAATACAATGGTGCTGGGCGGGTTGGCGCTGGCGCTATCGCGCTTGATTGACAACTCGGTGGTGGTGCTGGAAAACATCTTCCGCCACATGGAGATGGGGGAGCCACCCATCGTTGCCGCGGAACAGGGTGGCAAAGAGGTGCAGCTCGCCGTACTGGCCGCCAGCGTCAGCACCTCGATTGTGTTTTTCCCGGTGGTGTTGCTGGTGGGCGTCAGCAAATATCTATTTACCGCGCTTGCTCTGGCCGTGGTGCTGGCGCTGATGGCATCCTACCTGGTGGCCATGACCGTGGTCCCGCTCTATTGCGCCAAGTTTATTGAGTCCCCAGGTCACGTTGGGCATGAAGGGGAAGCGGATTCTGAAGTCGAGGGCGGAGCAGAGGGGCTTGGACTGCCGGCCCCGACAGCCGCGCAGGAAGGCACGGGGCATAAAGAAGGAAGACGGTCCCCCTTCCAATATATATTCGCCAAATTCAACGAAGGCTTTCATGCGTTGCAAAAGAAGTATGATGGCGCGATCCTCTATTGTCTGGAGCGTCCGGTCCGTGTTGTGTTGGCGTTTACGACATTCGTCGTCTTCAGTTTTGCGCTGTATCCACTGATTGGCGTTGCCTTCTTTCCTCGTACAGATCCTGGACAGTTTGTCATCATGTTCAAGGCCCCTGCTGGGTCCCGTATTGAGTTGACGGACCAGATCACCGCACGCATTGAAAATATCGTCCGCCAAGAGGTCCGCCCCTCGGACCTGAACATGATTGTCTCCAACATTGGGGTCTATCCCGACCTGTCCGCCATCTATACGACGAACACGGCCATGGACAACGGCGTTGTCCAGGTGAGCTTGAAGGAAGACCATAAGATCGGCAGCTATGTGTACATGCACCGGGTGCGGGTGCGGCTGCATAAGGAGGTACCGGAGATACAGGCATTTTTCATGGCTGGCGGCATGGTGGATTCGATTGTGAACCAGGGCAAACCTGCACCATTTGATATCCGCGTCAGCACCATGAGTTTCCGGGACGGCAACAAGGTGGCGCAGGAGATTGCCGCCAAAGTCCGCAGGCTCCACGGCGTCAGTGATGTACTGATTCCACAGGACATTGACTATCCTGGATTGCAGCTCAACGTGGACCGCCAGCGTGCCGCGATCCTGGGTCTGACGGAAGAAAATGTGGTGAATGGCGTCATCACGGCGCTCACATCCAACGGACAGATCGCACCAACCTACTGGATTGACCCGAAGAGCGGCAACAATTACATGCTTACGGTGCAGTACTACAACAGTCAAATCCAATCCATCAAAGACTTCAAGGAGATACCGTTACGGTCCAAAGTACCTCCCGAGGCCCCCGCCTATCGCAACTTGGAACCCGATAACGGCACCAGAGGCATACCGCATGACAACATCACGCCGCTGGAGGCGGTGGCCGACGTTAAATACATCAATACGCCAACGGTGGTGGACCACTACCAGTTGCGCCGGGTCTTTGATGTCTACGTGATGCCAAAAACGGAAGACCTGGGCGGCGTCAGCAAAAGGATAGACAAGGTCCTTACCGGCATCCATCCGCCGCACGGAACAATTATTAGTATTGCTGGGGCCATTGACGATATGAACAGTTCTTTCCGCAGCTTTGCTGTCGGATTGATACTCTCCGTCATCTTGGTATACCTGGTCCTGATGGCGCAGTTCGCCTCTTTCTCTGATCCATTCATCATTTTGCTTGCGGTGCCACCCGGACTTTCCGGGGTGTTGTTGTTCCTGCTGGTGACCGGGACCAGCATCAACATCATGTCGTTGATGGGGGTCCTGATGATGACCGGCATCGTGGTGTCAGACAGCATCCTGATTGTAGATTTTGTCGGCATGCAGCGCGCTGAGGGCAAGCCACTGAAGGTCGCGTTGGTCGAGGGGTGCAGGGTCCGCCTGCGTCCCATTATGATGACGACGCTCGCCACTGCGCTGGGCATGATCCCAATGGCCCTGGGCGTTGAGGCAGGCAGCGAACAGTACGCACCTCTGGCCCGGGCCATTCTGGGTGGCCTGACGGTCTCTGGGGTCGTCACGGTCTTTCTGGTGCCAACGGCCTACTTCCTTATCCACCGCAGACATGAGGCGGAGGACGGGATGCAGGGCCAGCAGCACCTGGACCGCGAGGCGCGGACATAATGCGAGGGAAGATGAAAAACAAGACGTTGCTTACTTGTCTGGCGACATGTTCCTGCATGGGGCTTGCTTTACTTGCCCATCCTCTGTGGGGACAGGCAAGAGAAAAGCAGACACTGGCGGATGCGCCTTCCACCGTGCTGCTGGCGCAGAACATCCAGCAACAGCAGCTTGCCGGTACCGCAGGGGTGCCGATGGACACGGCCATTTTCAATACCAATGGCAGTAAGTCCCAGGCCATGCAGGGTGTGGCTGCACCGCAAACTGCCTTGAATGGGGCGGCAGCCCCCACCACGCTGACGCGGCAACAGGCAGAGCAGATTGCCATCAAGAACAATCCCCGCATCAGCGCCAGCAAGCTGGTGGCCCTGGCGCAGCACCAGATATATCGCCAGACCCGTTCGCAATACCTGCCGCAGTTCTATGGCGGCATGGTGGGGGAGCAGGCAAACGAAGGCAGCCGTGACACCATTGACGGGTTGCGCTCGACCCGGCTCATCCCTCACGCCGGTGGCGGTGTGACGATGGAACAACTCATCACAGACTTTGGCCACACCTCCAACCTGATTGCTTCTTCAAAGCTGTATGAAAAGGCCCAGAACTCCCATGCCATGGCCACCGAGCTGGACATCGTATTGGTCACCGACCAGGCCTTTTACAACACGCTGGAGGCGATGGCGCTGATCCATACAGCCGAGCAAACGGTGAAGACCCGGCAGAACACACAGGACCTGATTTCAGAACTGACGAAAAACAAGCTGCGCTCTGACATTGATCTGGCCTTTGCCGACCAGGACCTGGCCCAGGCGCAGCTCCTGCTACTGGATGCGCAACAACAATATCAAGCGGACCTGAATGCGTTGTCGGCGGTGTTGGGATATGACCACGCCATGGACTTCCATCTGGTGGATGACAGCGATACGCCGCCGTTGCCCGCGCCGGACGCCGATGCCCTGGTCCATCTGGCGCTGCAACAGCGTCCGGACCTGATGGCGTTGGACTACAACATGCAGGCCGCACACAAATTCAGCCGCGCCCAGCACGAGTTGTTGCTGCCAACCATTAACACCACGGGGGTCTTTGGCGGCACGCCCGTGCGGGACGACAAATACTTTAATAGCAACTGGTTCGGTGGGGTGGGCGTCAACTTGAACGTCCCCATTTTTAATGGGTTTCTATACACGGCGGAGGCATCGGAGGCCGATGATCGCGCCAAGGCGGCCAAGGAGCAGTTGCGCAACCTGCGCGACCGCGTGGTGCGCGATGTGAGTGATGCCTGGTTGCAGACGAACACTTCCTACCAAAAGATCGGCGTGACAGAGAAGCTGTTGACCGCGGCCAATCTGGGCCTGGAACTGGCCAAGGCGCGCTATCAACTGGGCCTGAGCAACATTGTGGAACTGAGCCAGTCCCAATTGCAGCAGACGCAGGCCGCCATCCAGAACATCAACGCACGCTATGAATATGAATTGTCCTTGGCGGCGCTGAGTTATCAGATTGGCAACATGCCGTGATCCGCAAATGAAGCCAGTCCCTCCGGGCCGTCCTACAAGGGCGGCCCGATTTTATTGGCAATGGCTTTTTCCACCGAAGCCGGCGCCCCCACCGGCAAATTCACGCCCTGTTCACATACTATTTTTTGGGCATTCATCTTCGGCTGCAATTCTTGTATGCAGCGGTGACTGCGGCCCTGCCATTGTGGGCCGCATTACGCCGGTGGACAAGGAGAGGGGCCGAATGAATTACCCAGCCAAGAAATGGAACATCTTGCTTTTGGCATGTTGTATGGCGGTTGTGCCTGTTGCAGGACGCAGTGCGTTCGCGCAGTTGAGCAGCGCAACGCCGTCCCAAAAGGCAGCCAAGAAACCCAGCATTGAATCGCAGATCGAAGCGCTGCGCCAGCAGTTCCAGCTGCAGATTGACCAATTGAAGCAGCAGTTGCAGCAACGCGACCAGCAATTGCAACAGGCCCAGGACGCAGCCAAGCAGGCGCAGCAGACCGCGCAACAGGCGCAGCAGGCAGCGGAGAGCGCCGCGGGGGAGAACAATCCCGCCTATACCAATCTGAAACAGCAAGTACAGAGCGTCCAGGCAGCTTCGCAACAGGCGGTCGCAGCGTCCCAGGAGGCCGTCACGACCGCGAAAAAAAGCCAGGATGAGATGGAGGCCGTGCGCGTAAATGAAGAGAACATGCGCTTGAACTACGGCGAGCCAATCGCCATGAAGTACAAGGGCGTGGACATAATTCCAGGTGGCTTCCTGGCGGCTGAAACTGTGGACCGTCAACGCGCCACCGGCGGCGGACTGAACACGCCATTTGGGTCAATACCATTCACCAACTCCGCGCTGGGGCAAGAAAATGAGTTCGTGGCCACGGGCCGTCAGTCGCGTATCCAGTTGGAGGTCCGGGGCAAGTACGACGACGCCACCATCGGCGGCTACTACGAGGCTGACTTCCTGAACGCCGGTTCGACCTCCAACAACAACGAGAGCAACAGTTATCCCCTTCGACAACGGCAAATGTGGGCGCGTTGGCAAGACGTAAATGGCTGGACGGTCGTCGGCGGACAGATGTGGTCCTTACTTACCTTGGACTACAACGGAATGGAAAACCGCTTTGAGGCCATTCCGCTGACCATCGACCCCCAGTACGTACCCGGCTTTATCTGGGCGCGGCAGTATGGCTTCCGCGTCTACAAAAACATGTTCAACAAAAAGCTGTTCGCTGGCATGTCGATCGAAAACCCACAAACGACCTTTGGCGGGCAGGGCTATACCAACAACTTTGTTTTAGGCACGGCCGGGAACCCAGGCGGATTGCTCAACCCCAACACGAATTACTCCATCAATATGGCCCCGGACATCATCGTAAAGATAGCTGCGCAACCAGGGTTCGGCCACTATGAAGTTTCCGGCTTTAGCACCTTTTTGCGGGACCGCGTCTATCCCAACGCCAGCACCAAGAGCGCGAACGGCGCATATAACGACAGCAAGGTCGCAGGCGGTGTGGAAGCTGCGGCGTGGCTGCCATTTGTAAATAACAAAGTAGACATTGGAGTGCGTGGCTTCTATGGACAGAGCATTGGCCGTTATGGGGCCGGGACCTTGCCGGACACCACGGTGCATCCCGATGGGACCCTCGCTCCACTACATGGACTGGTGGCCCTCTTCTCGGCAGAGATACATCCCAATCCGAAGAAGCTGGACATCTACGAATATTATGGCGGCGACTATGCTGGCCGGGCCGCGTACCTGAATGCCAGTGGCAAGCCGGTTGGTTATGGCTCACCTTTGTTTAACAACACAGGTTGCGAAACAGAAACAGTGCCAAGCTCGTCGCCTTATGGCCCGGGCGGCCCTGCCAATTGCGCCAATGACACCCGCGCCATCATCAACGAAACGATTGGCGCATGGTATCACTTCTACGATGGGCCCAAGGGCAAGCTGCTTTACGGCCTGCAATACAACTATGCGCAGCGCAAGACCTGGGCCGGCATTGGCGGCGGCCCAACGGCCAATGACAATATGTTCTGGACCTCCTTCCGTTATTACATCCCATAAGCAAGAAAAACAACGCTGTATTTGTCAAGGCGCGGGTCCACTCCGCGCCTTTTT
Organism: Acidobacteriaceae bacterium; assembly: GCA_049977205.1. GTDB lineage: Bacteria > Acidobacteriota > Terriglobia > Terriglobales > Acidobacteriaceae > JBMFGT01. The sequence continues at coordinate 34,540 of JBMFGT010000014.1, forward strand.
TGTTTCCCCCGGCCTCCTTGGGGGCGTTTCTGCCCACGGGTGTATCATTGCAGTCGAAATAATCAATGGTGCCTGCGGCCTGCCATTCTTGGGCCACCTTACGCCGGAGAATGAGGAGAAGTGTCGAATGAATTATCGATCCAATGCGCTGGGAGCGCTGTTTTTGGCCAGTTGCATAATGGTCTTGCCGATTGCGGGCCAGAATGCGGACGCACAGATGGGCAGTTCGAACAGTCCAACAACATCCAAAAAGACAACCAAGAAGTCGAGCATCGAAGCGCAGATCGAGGAGATGCGCCAACAATTCCAGACCCAGATTGACCAGTTGAAGCAGCAGTTGAAGGACCGCGACCAGCAATTACAGCAGGCCCAGGAGGCGGCCAAGCAGGCGCAGAAGACAGCGCAACAGGCGCAGCAGGCAGCGGAGAGCGCTGCTGGGGAAAACAATCCCGCCTACACCAATTTGAAGCAGCAAGTGCTGAGCGTCCAGGCCGCTTCACAAAAAGCCGTACAAGAAGCTGTGGGGTCCTCTCAGGAGGCCAAGGCAATCGCACAAAAAAACCAGGACACGTTGGAGGCCGTGCGCGTGAACGAAGAGAACATGCGCTTGAACTACGGTGAACCAATCGCCATGAAGTACAAGGGCGTGGACCTGGTTCCAGGTGGCTTCCTGGCGGCTGAAACCGTGGAGCGTCAGCGGGCGACCGGCGGCGGTCTGGACACTGCTTTCAATTCCATCCCATTCACCAATTCCGCGATGGGCCAGCAGAGTGAATTTATTGCCACGGGCCGTCAGTCACGTATCCAGTTGGAGGCCAAAGGCAAGTATGACGATGCCACCATCGGCGGCTACTACGAGGCCGACTTCCTGAATGCAGGTTCGTCCTCCAACAGCAACGAAAGCAACAGCTATGCATTGCGCCAACGGCAGGTGTGGGCGCGCTGGCAGTCCAACAATGGCTGGACGGTCGTCGGCGGACAGATGTGGTCTTACCTGACCTTGGACTACAACGGGATGGAAAACCGGTTTGAGGCCATCCCGCTGACCGTAGACCCACAGTACGTACCCGGCTTTATCTGGACGCGGCAGTATGGTTTCCGCGTTTACAAAAGCAGTTTTAATAAGAAGCTTTTCACGGGCATTGCCCTGGAGGACCCGCAAACAACCTTTGGCGGACAGGGCTACAGCAATGACTTTGTGTTGGGTACGGCTGGGAATCCGGCTGGCCTGTTGAACCCAAACACAAATTACTCGCTCAACTTGGCCCCAGACATCATCGTAAAAATCGCGACGGAGCCAGGCTTTGGGCATTATGAAGTTTCTGGTTTCAGTACCTTTTTACGGGACCGTGTCTATCCGAATGCCAGTACCAAGAGCGCAACGGGGGCCTACAACGATTCCAAGGTCGCGGGTGGCGTGGAAGCGGCTGCGTGGCTTCCCTTTGCCAAGAGCAAGGCCAATATTGGGGTGCGCGGCTTCTATGGACAAAGCATCGGACGTTACGGTTCTGGCGGCCTGCCGGACACCACGGTGCATCCCGACGGGACCCTCGCGCCGCTGCATGGACTGGTGGCGCTCTTCTCAGCGGAGTTCCATCCCAACCCGAAGAAGCTGGACATCTACGAGTATTACGGCGGCGACTACGCAGGCCGGGCCGCGTACCTGAATGCCAGCGGCAAGCCGGTTGGTTACGGCTCGCCCCTTTTCATCAACACTGGCTGCGAAACGGAGACGGTGCCCACTTCCTCACCTTACGGGCCAGGGGGCCAGGCCAATTGCGCCAACGACACCCGCGCCATCATCAACGAGACAGTTGGCGCTTGGTACCACTTCTATGACGGCCCCAAGGGCAAACTGCTTTATGGCCTGCAATACGACTATGCGCAACGCAAGACCTGGGCGGGCATCGGCGGTGGTCCAACGGCCAATGACAACATGTTCTTCACTTCTTTCCGTTATTACGTCCCATAACGACAACCCGCAAGGCACAGAAAAAGGCGCGGACTGGTCTCGCGCCTCTTCTGTTGGTGCGCCCACACTATCCAGTGACGGCGAGTTCTTCTTCCAGCATCTGTTTTTCAAATAAGCGTGCATAATGGCCATTGCGCGCGACCAGTTCCTCATGGCTGCCGGTCTCGACGATCTCGCCTGCAACCAGCACGGCGATCTGGTCCGCATTGCGCACGGTGGAGACGCGATGGGAGATAAAGATCGTCGTCCTGCCGCGCAGCACCGCTGCCAGTTCTTTCAGGATGCGTTCTTCCGTGTAGGTGTCCACACTGGAGAGGGCATCGTCCAAAACCAATATGGCAGGGCCACGCACAATGGCGCGGGCAATGGCGATGCGCTGTTTTTGCCCGCCGGAAAGGGTGATGCCGCGTTCGCCCACCATGGTCCCCAGTCCCCGGGGGAATTCCAGCACCTCATCGCGTATGGAGGCCACGTTGGCTGCGGCCAGCACCTCCTCCCTGGTCGCGTTGGGCGCGCCGAAGGCAATGTTTTCGTGGATGCTCTCGCTAAAGAGGAATGTCTCCTGCGGGACAAACCCGATGGTCTTGCGCAGTGTCTCTAACGAAAAGTCCTGCACCGGGCGGCCATCCAGCAGCAACATGCCGCGCTCCACGTCAAATAGCCGCGGGACCAAGTTGACCAAGGTCGTTTTGCCGGAGCCAGTGGGGCCGACAATGGCCAGGCTGCTGCCTGCGGGGACCTTGAGGTTGATATTGTGCAGGACCGTGGGCTGGCCGGGGCCATAAGAAAAACTTAGATTGCGGAACTCAATCCCACCGCGAATGGTTGTCGGCATGGGTGCGTCTGCGGGGAGCGTGGCGTCAGAGATGGCTGGTACGGCCACAAGGATTTCATAAATCCGTATCATGGAAGCGGTGCCGCGCTGCACAATGTTGACCACCCATCCCAGCGCAATCACCGGCCAGGTCAACATCAGCATGTAGGTGTTGAATGCGACAAAGGCGCCAACGGAGATGCGGTGCGAAAGCACCTGGTGCCCGCCCACCAGCAACACCACCACCAGCGAGAGGCCCAGCAGGAACTCCAGCGTCGGCCACAGCATCCCCATCAGCCGGACCAGCAGCAGGCTGCGGCGTATGTACTCTTTGTTGGCGGCCTCAAAGGAGCGTACCTCGGCCTGTTCCTGCGCAAAGGCGCGCACCAGGCGGACGCCGGAGATGTTCTCCTGCACCTGCGCGGAGATGTCAGAGAACATGGCCTGGATGCGCTCAAAGCGCTCGTGGATGCGGCGTCCGAAATACTGCACCAGGACGCTGGCCACGGGCAGCGGCGCAAAGGCCAGCAGGGTGAGCCAGGGACTGATGCGCAGCATAAAGTAGAGCGCCCCCAGTGTGAACAACAGCGTGTTGGCGCTGTACATGATGGCCGGTCCCAGCAACATGCGCACAGCATTCAGGTCGTTGGTGACGCGGGCCATGATGTCGCCGGTGCGGTGCCCTTGGAAATAGGAAAGCGACTGGCGTTCCAAGGAGAGCAGCAGGTCATTGCGCAGGTCATATTCGATGTCGCGGGAGATACCGATCAATATCCAGCGCGTGAGAAAAAGGAAGATGCCCCGGAAAAACGCCAGCGCCACCAGCAGCAGCGCGTCCACAAGGATGCCCTGCCGGGTAAGATGGCGCGTCAGGTCATTGACGGCGCTGCGCACCACCTGGGGAAGGAGTATCCAGAGCGCGTTGCTGAGCAGCACGCAGATGGCCCCGACAAGGTAGCCGCGTCGATAACGCCGCATATACGGGAACAGGGGCCGTATCTGGTTGAGCATCGTGGGTCTGGTCTTCCTCTCTGTCTATTGTAGTGAACGGCAGAGCTGGCCCGGGGGCGCCAGGCCGTTTATGTTGGCATTCTCAACAGAAGGTATCCCCCCGCCAGGGCGAACAGTACATCGGGCGACCAGGCGGCCAACGCCGCTGGAAGGGTGTTCACGTTGCCCATTGCTTCAAAGAGTCCGGCGGCCACCCAATACGCAATGGCGACACCGATGGCAACGGCGATGCCAGTCAGGGACCCGCGGCGGCCCATGGAGAGGGCAAACGGCACGGCAAGGAGCGCCATTACCAGCGTGACCAGAGGATAGGCCAGTTTTTTGTCCAGTTGCACGCGCAGGGGGACCGTGTCAAAGCCGCTCTGGCGCAGGTCGTGGATGTAGCGGGCCAGCTCCGTAAAGGTCATCTCAGAGGACTGTAGGTCTTCCTTCTTGAAGTATTGCGGCGTCTCGCCAATTTGCGGAAAAACATGCACGTCAAAGGTCATATAGGAGGAGATGGCGCCGTCCTCGAAGGTCCGCTCCCATCCATTTTCAAAGACCCACTCGCGCAGGTGTGGTTCCCAATGGACATTGGCGGCAAAGATGCGGCGTGCAAGCTGGAAGCTGTCGGGCTGGAACTCAAAGATGGTCAGGTTGGCAAACTGGTTGTCGGTCGGGTCAAAAAATTCATAGTAGAAAATCCGTTCCGGCACGCCCGGCCTGTGTTCGCCGAATATCCATTGCCGGTCCGGGCGCAGGAAAGTGCGCGCGGGCCTGCCTTTGATGGTGCTGCGCAGCGCCTCCTGGCGGCGGTTGGCCGTGGGCAGATACAACTGGTCAAAGCTGAAGAGCGCAATGGAGAGCACGGCGGCGATCACGAAGATGGGCACAATCACCCGGTACAGGCTGGTCCCGGTCGCTTTCATGGCGGTCAGTTCGTTGGATCGCTGGAAGACGCCGATGGTGACCAGCACCGCAATCAGCACGCTGAGCGGGGTGATGGTGTAGACCATGCTGGGCGTCAGATTCAACAGGTATTCCAGCACAATGGAGAGCGGCGAATGGTTGCGGATGATGTCGCCCATCAGCTCAAAGAAGGAGAAGATGAGCGAAAGCAGTACAAAACTGACCTCCACCAAGGCGAAGTTGGTGAGGAACTCGCGCAGCACATAATCGTCCAGGATGAGGGGGAAACCGTTGGACAACTCCCGTCTCCGGCTGGGGGAGGGCGCGTTTGCAGGGGCCTTTTTGTGGGTGAAAAACGTCTGCAATTGCGCCACGGCAGGCAAGGCAGGGAACTGCACAAAGCCACGCGTCATCTGGCGCAGCAGCAGGGACCCGGCGATGGCGAAGATGGCATTGGCGGCCCATACACCCACCATCACGGGCAACTTTTCCTGCCTTGCCAGGGCCGTCCCGGTGGAGGAAAAGAAATAGTAGACAAAGACCAGAAAAATGGTCAGGACAAATCCCGTGCTCTTGCCGCCGCGTTTGGAGGAGAGGCCAAGGGGCACGCCAATCAGCATGAGGACCAGGCACGCCGTCGGATAGGCAAAGCGTTTCTGCAATTCAATTTGATACCAGCGCCCGTCGGGCCGCCTGGCCTGCGCCAGCAGCTCGCGATTGGACATGGCCAGTATCGGTGTATCGCTGCGGCCCAGGCGCACATTTTCCGTGTCACTCAACTGGATGGGCAGGTCGGTCGCAAAGAAGGTGGAAATGTTATAGGAGTTTGGGTCATTGGCGACCGTTTCATGCTGTTGGCCGTCGCGCAGCCTCATGCTGAGCGTGTGGTTGCCGCCGTTGATGACCGTGGCCTGTTCCGCCGTGGTGATTTTTGGCGTCTGCGGGTCCGTAATGTCCGCCAGAAAGACGTGCCGCCAGATGGAGACGCCGCGGCCCGTGCGCACGTCCTGCACATATAAAACGGAGTTGCGGAGGTCCTCATAGAAAACGCGTGGCTGCACCTCGAAGGAGGCCTGCGAATCGCGGATGTTTTTTTCAAGCTGCAATAAGGCGGTGGTGGCCCGGGGGGCCAAATAAAGCGAATTCGCCAGGCCCAGTCCCCATGCGACCACGGCGACCACGCCAACGATGCGCACAAAATGAAGGACCCCAAGGCCACAGGCGCGCATGGCTGTGATTTCGCTGTCCGCCGCCAGGCGGCTGAGTCCAAGCAATGTCCCCACCAAGGCCGCCATTGGTATGGTGACGGTCAGGACGTTGGGCAGGGTGAACCAAATCAAATCGAGCGCGTCCGTCAGGGAGGCGCTATCGCGCACCACCAGTTCCAATATCTGGCCCAGGTCGCGCATGAACAGGACAAAGGTGAACAGCACCAGCCCAATCAGCATGTGGGAGACGACTTCGCGGAGGATGTAGCGGGTAAAGATGCGCACGGTCAATGTGCCTGCGACCAGATGCAGGGCCTGTTCTCTAGTGTAGCGCCGCGCCGCGGCCAGGCGCCTGTGACGGTGCGTCAGCGCGGGGTGTCGCCTTCAGGCCGGAAGCAATAACCGACGCCGCGTACCGTTTGCAGGTGCCGGGGTTGCGCCGGATCGTCTTCCATGTAGCGGCGTAGGCGCACGATGAAGTTGTCAATGGCGCGCGTGTCCGTGTCCTCCCGCAGCCGCCAGACCTGCTCCAGTATCTCTTTGCGGGAGATGGCGCGTCCCGGGTTCTGCACCAGATGGCGCAGCAGTTCCGCTTCCATCAGCGTCAGGTGTACCACTTTGCCGGGGGTGCGCAGCTCCAGCAGGGAAAAATCAATGATCTTGCCGGAAAAGCCATATACATCCGGCGCGGTTGGTGGCGATGGCTTGTCCGGCGACTGGGCCGGGACCCATCGCATCCGACGCAGCAGTCCATGTAAACGGGCCAGCAGGATGGAGAGGTCAAATGGCTTGGGAAGATAATCGTCGGCCCCAGCCGCAAAGCCTTGCAATACGTCCTCTGGGCGTCCGCGCGCGGTCAGCATCAGCACCGGCGTGTAGTTCTGCGCGCTGCGCAGCGCGGCGGCGACGGAGAAGCCGTCCTGGCCTGGCAACATGACGTCCAGGATGATCGCATCAAACAGGGACCTGTCGATGAGCAGCAGTTGCAGCGCGGTCTCGCCGTCCGTAGCCACGGAGGCATCATAGCCTTCGGCCTGCAGGTTGAAGAGCAGTCCCTGCGCCAGGTGCGCCTCATCTTCCACAATCAGGATGCGGCGCCGGGGTGCGTGGTGGGAGGCATGGGTGCTCATCATCATTATTCTTGCTCCGGTCCTTGCGTGTCCAGCAGGCGTGGCAACTGCAACGTGATGGTCGTGCCACGGCCCTCCCCTTCACTGTACGCGGTGGCGTCGCCCCCATGCTGGCGCAGGATGGAACGGACCAGGAACAGCCCCAGTCCAGTGCCCTGGGAGCGCAGCACGGCAAGGCTTGGCGCGCGATAGAAGCGGCGGAATATCCGCTTCATGTGCAGCGCCCCGATACCGATGCCAAGGTCAGTGACACGCACCATCACCCAGGCATCGTGTTCCACGCAGACGCGGACCTGGACCCTGGGCGTGCCGGGGGAATATTTGATGGCGTTGTCAAGGACGTTCAGCAACGCAGATCGCAGGTCCTCTGGATTGCCCTTCACTACGGTGGAAGTCCCACCCGTTTCCTCTTCCAGTGTGATCGTGCCTTCCGTCAGATGGCGACGCGCACACGCCACCCCCACGCATTCGCGCACCAGCAATGCAATGTCCACCGGGAGACGCGCGCTGTTTTTCCCTCGCTGGCCCACCTCGCCGGCCTTCAGCACCTGCTCCACGGTGGAAAGCAGACGGTCGCTGTCTGCCAGCATGACACGATAAAACCCCTGCCGCTGCTCCTCGTCCAGATCACGCCGCTGCAAGGTCTCCAAATAAAGACGGATGGAGGTGATGGGCGTCTTCAACTCATGCGTCACGGCATTTAGAAAGCTGTCATGCCGTTCATTGCGGCGGACTTCGCGCACCAGAAAAATAGTGTTTAGGACCAGCCCGGCGATCAGGACGCTAAAAAAGATGATGCCCAGGACCAGCGGGACGATCTCACGCCAGTTCAGGATGATCCAACTGACATTCAGCGCGAGCGCCAGGGCCACCAGGCAAGCGCCCAGCGTGATGAAAAATGCGATGGTCCCCGTGCGGCGGGTGATGTTCATAAGAAAACGCCTGACCGCAGTATAACGATCAGGCGCGGGGTGCTTCCCGGCGTGTGCCTCAAAGAAGGGCCAGGCAAATGGGCCGGGCAGACTATGCTCCGGCTGGACGCGGGTCATTGGGGTCAAATTGGGCGACCTTGATCTGCTTGGCCAGCCCCAACTGCTTGAGCAGCCAGATGGCGTAGTAGTTCGGGTCCACCTCATACCACGCCAATCCATGCCGGGCAGAGACAGGGTGCGCATGGTGGTTGTTGTGCCAGCCTTCCCCACCGGTCAGCAGGGCCACCCACCAGTTGTTGCGGGAACCGTCCCGCGTGGCAAAGCGACGCCGTCCCCACAGGTGCGTGGCGGAGTTTACCAGCCAGGTGGCGTGCAGTCCCAGCGTGACGCGGAAGAAGACGCCCCACAGGAGCCAGGGCCATCCGCCCACCGCCAGCAGGACCGCGCCCAGCACTGTCAACGGGACCCAATGGTATTTGCTGAGCAGCACATAAAAGCGGTCCCTGGCCAGGTCCGGCGCATAGCGCGCCAGGATGGTGGTCTCCCGGTGCATGGGCTGGCCATTCAAAATCCAGCCTGCGTGCGCCCACCATGTGCCTTCGCGCGGGGTGTGCGGATCACCGGGCTGGTCACTGTACTGGTGATGGACGCGGTGCGTGGCCACCCAGAAGATCGGTCCGCCTTCCAGCGCCAGCGTGCCGCAGATGGCCATGGCGTGTTCCAGCCACTTGGGGACCTTGTAGCCGCGGTGCGTCAGCAGCCGGTGGTAGCCCATGCCGATGCCGACATTGATGGCAAAAAAGTATGTGATGGCGGCCACGGCCAGGGCGCTCCAACGGAAAAAGAAGAGCGCGACAATGGCCCCGATGTGGAAGGCCACAAAAAACAGCGTTGTACTCAGGGTCACCGTGTCTTGCTGCCGGGCGCGGCCCATCTGGGGCGTTTCTGGCGTGTGCGGCGCTACCGTCCGTCTTCCGTTTGCGGGCGACACAGGGGAGAGGGGCGCGGATGTTGGGGAAATCGCAGCGCGGGCCTTCACTGGCTGTACGGTCGCCGCTGCGTCAAGGGTTGTGGGTGCCATGGAAATACCTCAAATACTTTCTTCACCTACTAATCTGACGGTAGCAGCACGCTGCGTGGGCGTACGTAACACTTTTGTAATTGCGCAGAGGGAAGCAGTTCCATCCATAATCGCCAGCGCACTGGAAGACCGCAGATGTTGCATGCCTTTCCCTGCATGATGAAATTTCCTGGAAATTGCGTACCATCGCCGTTCCTCAAGGAAAGATTTTTGGTATCGTTATGCTGCCGCCATGAATACTCCGAAGTACGTCCCCAAATTCGCCCCCTTCAATGTGGCCATCGGATGTCTGTTGCTTGCTTCCCCTGCTTTGCAGGGGCAAGCAGCGCAGCACCCAGTCCAGTCAAGACAGACCACAGTCCAGACCATTGACTTGCCCAGCAGCAAGCATTTGCTGGGGCCGGTGCCGGGTGGTCCAGAGCGCACCAACAGCCTGCCCATGGCGATGGCGGTCTCTCCCGATGGCCGTTTCGTGGTCCTGTTGGATGCGGGATATGGCACCTATGAATCGCAGTATGAACAGTCGCTGGCCGTGTTGGACACGGCCACCGGCCAACTGACCGATTTTCCCGATGCGCGCACCGGCCCACACGCCCGGCAGACGCTTTACTCCGGCCTTGCCTTCAGCAGCGATGGACGGCGCCTGTACGCCAGCATGGCCTCGTTGACCAATCCGCAGGGGGACGCACACGATGCCGTAGGCAATGGCATTGCGGTATACAGCTTTGCATCGGGCAAGGTGACGCCGGAGCGTTTCCTCCCCATCCCCCTGCAACCTCTTGCGCCGGGGAAAAAGCAGGACCCCATGGAACACGCGCCGGTCCCTGCGGGGATGGCCAATCCGTATCCATCGGGCCTGGCCGTGGTGAAGGCCTCGGACGGCAAGGACGCCCTTCTGGTGGCGAACAACCTCTCAGACAATGCGGTCCTGATAGATGCGGCCAGCGGCAAGGTGCTGTATGCCTTTGATCTTTCCACGGCAAAGACGGTGCCTGCCTCGTATCCCATTGCGGTGACGGCCACGCCCGATGGCAGCCGCGGCTTTGTGGCGCTGTGGAACGGCTCTGCCGTGGCGGAACTGGACCTACGCAGCGGGCGCGTGCTGGGCACTCTGTCCTTGCTTGCGCCACGTACGCCGACTGCCCCCAGCTCGCACCCCACGGCGTTGCTGCTCAATCCAGACGCCAGCATCCTCTATGTGGCGCTGGCCAATCGGGACGCGGTGGCGGCGGTCTCCATTGGCAGACCACGCGGAGCGCACACGGGAAAACAGCCAGCCATGCGGATGCTGGGCCTTTTTGACACGCGCCTGCCTGGGCAAAGCTACTTTGGCGCGGTGCCCGATGCACTGGCCCTGTCGCCCGATGGCAAGCGCCTGTATGTGGCGGACGCCAGTCTGGACGCGGTCGCGGTCTTCCGCCTGCGCAGGTCCACGGCAAGGCCTGAGGCCCCAGTGCGTCCGCTGGGTTTTCTGCCTACGGAATGGTATCCGACGGCCTTGGCGGTTAGCGGTGGCAAACTTTACATTGCCACAGCCAAGGGCAAAGGGACGGGGCCAAACAACATGCCGCAGCGCGTGGTTGCGGGCAGCACGGAGAGATACCACTCCAGCCGCACTTACATTCCAACGTTGCTTTATGGCTCCCTGGCCACGGTGGACCGCGCCGATGCCGAGCGGCGGCTTGTTCCGCTGACGCAACAGGTGCTCGCCAGCAACCTGCTGCGTGCCGCGCAACAAACAATACACTTCCGCAATGGCGGCAACCCAATCCGCCATGTGATTTACATCCTGAAGGAAAACCGCTCCTACGACCAGGTCTTTGGCGACCTGAAAGCGGGCAACAATGACCCCAGCCTGACCATGTATGGCCGCGCCATCACGCCCAACCAGCACAAGCTGGCCGAGCAATTCGGCATAGTGGATGATTTTTATGATTCCGGCGAGGTCTCTGGCGATGGCCACGTCTGGTCCACCGCTGGCATCACCAGCGACTACACCGAAAAGACCTGGCAGCAGGGCTATCGCGGCAATCAACGCACTTACGATTACGAGGGCGTGGTGGCCGATGCCTATCCTCTGCTGCAAGGCATACCCGACGTCAACGAGCCGGCCAGCGGCTACCTTTGGACCAACCTGGCCCGTCATGGCAAAAGCTACTACCACTTTGGCGAGTATGTTTCGACCCGCTTCTGCAATGGCCCCGGCGCAGCTCGCCAGGGAAGTTCTCCGCAGCAGGGCACGCCGGAACCAACGCCCATGGCGTGCCAACATAGCTACATCCGCAAGGGCGACCCCATCCCGGCGAATTATGGCGGGGGCGCCAGTCAATACCCGTGGGACATCCCGCTGATTGCCCGCAACGTGGCCACCAAGCCGGAACTGGTCGGGCATTTTGACCCGCTCTATGCGGACTTCAATTTGCAGTTTCCGGACCAGCTTCGCGTGGCGGAATTTTTGACGCACTTCCGGGCCTGGGTGGCCGACCGCACCCAGGGCAAGGACACCATGCCCAGCTTTGTTCTGCTGCGTCTGCCGGACGACCACACTGCGGGCACACGTCCTGGCAGTCCACGGCCAGAGGCGTCCGTGGCGGACAACGACCTGGCCGTGGGGCGCGCCGTGGAGGCCGTCTCGCACAGTGCGTACTGGAAGGACACAGTGTTTTTTATTCTGGAGGACGACGCGCAAAATGGGGCCGACCATGTGGATGCGCACCGCAGCATCCTGTTGGTGGTCAGCAAATACGCGCCGCGTCCCCGGCCCGATGGCACGCCCTTTGTGGACCATCATTTCTACACCACGGTCAGCGCCCTGCGCACCATGGAAACGCTGCTGGGCCTGCCACCGATGAACAACAACGACGCTTTTGCGCCGCTGCTGGCGCCACTATTTACGGGCAACGGCACGCAACCGGCCTTCGACGCCGACTACAGCAACCGCGACAACGGACGCATCTATGCAATGAACACGGCGAAGAGTTATGGCGCGAAGCAATCCAGCAGGATGGATTTTCGCCACGCGGACATGGCCGACACGCAGAAGCTAAACGTGATTTTGTGGCGCGATGCCATGGGGAACAGGCCGGTCCCGGCAGCCTTGCTGGCCCCGCATCCGCGCCATGCCCACGCCGACGGCGACTGAGGTCCGCTCTAACGCGGCACGTTCTGCTCAGCCTGGTACGTTCTGCTCAGCCTGGTACGTTTTGCTCAGCCTGGTACGTTTTGCGTTTCCTGCGCCGGCTTGCGGCGGGCCTCTGGCGGGACTGTTTGCTGGCCCTCTGCCGCGTCACAGACGCGCACGCAATTGCGCCCCTGCTGTTTGGCGGAGGTCAAGGCCCGCTCTGCCTCCCGCAGGACGATCAACGGGGAACGGCCCAGGCTTTCCGCCACACCAATGCTTACTGTGATGCTTAGGTCTGTGCCGGCCACGGTAAACACGCGGCGGGAGACGGACTGGCACAGGCGTTGGGCCTGCTGCTCGGCATGGAGACCAATGCAGCCGGGCAGGGCCAGCAGGAACTCGTCCTCGCCGTAGCGGCCAATCATGTCATAGCTGCGGAGCTGGTTGCGCAATCGGCTGGCCAGCATGGGCAGCAGCTTGTCGCCCGCGGCATGGCCGTGGCGCAGGTTCAGTTCCGTGAAACGGTCAATGTTCACCAGCAACAGGCTGAGCGGCGTGCCCAGCCTCTGCACCCGGTCGGTCTCCTGGAAGAGCATGTCCAGCATGGCCTCGCGCTTCCAAGTGTTGCTCAGTGGGTCGTGGGTGGCATGGAACTCCAGCGCGGCGGCGGAGTCGAACAGTTCGTGGTACACGCTCTGCACCCGTTCCCCGGTACGGACGCGCATGCGCAACTCAATGCTGTCCACGGGCTTTACCAGGAACTCGTCGATCCCGGCATCGGTGGCCATGGCCACCTCCTCGGCGCTGGGCGTGCTGCTCATCAGCATCAGCCAGAGCTGGCGGCGACGCGACCGGCGACGCACCTCCAGGGCCACTTCCAGACCGCCCATCAACGGCATCTTGTTGTTCAGCAGCGCCATCTCCGGGGTGTCGGCCTCTTGCAGGCGTTGCAGCGCCATCAGGCCGTTTTCCATGCGCTCGACGTCATAATGCAGGGCGCCCAGCATCTCCGTCAGCCTGGCCGCGTCCGTGTGGTCCGGCTCAGCCAGCAGAATGCGTCGTCCGTGCATGGCGATGGCGTGCATGTCTACCCATAGGCTGTATCGACAGGCTGGGCCGGGACTTTATTTTGTGCTGGAAAATCGCCGCTTATCCAACAAAATCCACATGCGCCGCATGGGGGAGGATGCCGCGCTCGTGGCCCAGGGCCAGCAGCCGCCGGATGGCATTTTTGCCGTCCTCGCCGTAGTCGATGGTGCGCTCGTTCACGTACATGCCCACAAAGCGGCTGGCGTCGGGCGTGTCCAGGTCGCGTGCATACTGCATGGCGTGGTGCAGGGCGTCCTCGCGGTGGTCCAGCGCGTACTGGATGCTCTGGCGCAGCGCCTGGTTCAACTGCCGGTGCAGCTCTGGTCCCAGGCCACGGCGGATGGCGTTGCCGCCCAGCGGCAGGGGCAGCCCGGTCTGCTGGCGCCACCACTGGCCCACGTCCAGCACCAGGTGCAGGCCGTCGCGCACATAGGTCAACTGGCCCTCATGGATGATGAGGCCCGCGTCAAACTTGCCCGCCCGCACCTGCGGAATGATCTGGTCAAAGGGGACCAGCTCCGTCTCCACGCCGGGCAGGATGATGCGCAGCATCAGATTGGCCGTCGTCAGCGTGCCGGGGATGGCGATGCGCAGTTTGCCCACCTGCTCCAGCGTGTAGGGGCGCCTGGCGACGATCATCGGGCCGTAGCCTTCGCCCACGCTGCCACCGCAGGGCATCAGCGCGTACTTCTCCTGCACGTAGGGGTAAGCGTGGAAGGAGATCGCCGTAATGTCATAGGGGGCCTCGCGCATGGCCAGTTGGTTCAGCGTTTCAATGTCGCACAGGGTGTGCGTGAACTTTAGTCCAGGCACGACCACCTTGCCCGTGGCCAGCGCGTAGAACATGAAGGCGTCGTCCGAATCGGGACTGTGCGCAATGGAAATCTCCCGTATGGTTGCCGGGGTGGTTGCGGAGGGTGCTGGGTTTGTGGTCGGGTTGGTGGTCGTCATATTTGTGCTCACCTCTCAGGATAAAACATGCAGGAGGATTGCGCCGTGGGAAGGTGCGCGTGGTTTCAGGCGGCCTTGATCTTCACCTGGACACGTCCGAGCCGGGCGGCCATGTTCACCAGCGCGTCCAGAGAGAAACGCGAGATGCGGCCCCGCAGCAGGTCATTCATGCGCGGCTGGGTGACGCCGCAGCGCCGGGCGGCTTCCGTCTGCGTCCATCCCTGTCGCTCGACAATGGCGGCGATGCTCCGCACCAGTGCGGCCCTGGCCTGAAGGTTCGCGGCCTGCTCCGGCGTGTCGGCAATGGCGTCCCAAACACTGCTGTACTCTTTGGGCTTGCTCATGTTCGTTCCCTCCTGAGTTGCGCGAATCGTTCCCGTGCGGTTGCTATGTCCCGTTTGGACGTGGCCTGCGTCCTCTGGAAACTCCCGCAGACGTTCGAGCGGATCGCCAAGGAAGCAGACAGGTTTCATTCCCAAATTATACCGATATGGATATAAATATGGGCCGGGTGATTGAAAAAATCAACTTCCGGCCAGTTGAACGAAGCAAAGGCCCCGGAATGGCCGCCTTTGGAGACGCACTTGTCCAGACAATGTCCTACATTTCAAGGTCTGGTTCGGGATGGGTGCTGGCGAGTAACCAGCGCAGGTATTCCGGCCCGGCGTCATCCACGGGCAGGACCAGGAACTCCGGCAGCGCGTAGGGGTGCAGCTCGTGCAGGGCCTTTTTGAGCGCATCCACCATGCCCGCAGTGGTCTTGATAATCAGCAGGAGTTCCTCGGCGGTCTCCACCGTGCCCTGCCAGCGATAGACCGAATGCACGCGGTCCACAAGGTTGACACAGGCGGCCAGATGGCCCTCCACCAGCGCGTGCGCCAGGGTGCGGGCCTCCTCTGTGGAGCCGATGGTCGTCAGTACAATGCGGGCTTCCGTCATGGCAGTTGGACCGTATCTGCATTGTCCACGAAGTTTTGCCGGATGGGAAGGACAACTTTCATCGCAGGCCGCGCCCGGATTGGGTATGCTGGAAACGCAGTGGAAGTTTGCACTCGAAGGGTGGGACACGATGGCCGTACAGATACGCTTTGGCACCTCCGGCTGGCGGGCCGTGATGGCGCAGGAATTCACCTTTGGCAACGTGCGCCGCGCAGTCACGGGGATTGCGCGCTACGTGGCCAAACAGCCGGGGACGCACAGCATCCTGGTGGGACGCGATCCGCGCTTTCTGGGGGAGATGTTTGTGGCCGAGGCCGCCGCCATTCTGGCTGCGCACGGCGTCACGCCGGAGGTCATCCCGGACCCCGCAGCCACACCTGCCATTGCCTATGCCGTTTGCCAGCGCAATGCCACACGGCAAACGTGCAGTGGGGCCATCAACTTTACCGCCTCGCACAATCCGCCGGAGTACAACGGCATCAAGTTTTCCACGCCGGATGGCGCGCCCGCCCTGCCGGAGGTGACCAAGCAGATTGAAGCGGAGATTGCCGCGCTGGGCGAAGAGATGCCCAAAAGCGCCCCTGCCGCCGGGGAGTTCCCCACGGCGGACGTGGGGCCGGAGTACCTGAAGCGGCTGGCCGAGCTGGTGGACCTGAAGGCCATCGCCAAGGCAGGTCTGCGCATTGTGATTGACCCCTTTTGGGGCGCGGGACGCGGGTATGTGCAATCTTTGCTGGACGCGCACGGCGTCCGCGCGGTCAGCGTGCATGACACGCGCGATGTTCTCTTTGGCGGACACGCGCCGGAACCGGCAGACCATCTGCTGGGCGATTGCAAGGCCAAAATGCGCGAGACAGACGCCCATCTGGGCATCGCCACCGATGGCGACGCCGACCGTTTTGGCATTGTCGATCGCGATGGCACGTTTATCCAGCCGAATTACATCATCGCCCTGCTCTTTGATTATCTGGTGGAGACGCGCGGCTGGAGGAACGGCGTGGCCAAGAGCGTGGCCACCACCAACCTGGTGAACGCACTGGCTGACAAGCTCAAGGTCCCGCTCTACGAGACACCCGTCGGCTTCAAATATATCGGTGAGCTGATTTTGCAGGACAAGATCGCCATTGGCGGGGAAGAAAGCGCCGGGTTGACCATCCGCGGGCATGTGCCGGAGAAGGACGGCATGTTGGCCGGGTTGCTGGTGGCGGAGATGGTGGCCTCGCGCGGCAAGGGCGTGGGCGAGCAGTTACAGGCGCTATTTGCCGAAGTAGGTCCCTTTTACCCTCTGCGCGAGAATTTCCACTTGACGCAGGCGGCCATGGACACGTTCACTGGGAAGATGAAGACGGACCCCACGGAGTTGGGCGGCCTGAAGGTGACGCAGGTGGTCCGCACGGATGGGCTAAAGCTGGTGCTTGCCGATGGCTCCTGGGTCTGCTACCGCCTTTCTGGCACGGAGCCGGTGGTGCGGCTGTATACCGAGGCGCGCGCATTGGCGGAATCAGAGAAGCTGGCGGAAGTGGCCCGGCAGTGGATTTTGGCATAAAGTGGGTGCGGCCCACCCCTTGACCAGACCCCCAGGAACAAGGAGCAGCGTGCAGAGAGGGCAACAGAGGACGGATGCAACGGGCCGCATGGCGCACTGGGTCGTCGCACGCTACCGCCGTTCGCGGCGCCGGGTGGCGACTGCGGTCCTGCTGGCCTTTTCCCTTCTGATGGGGTATTACGTCATCTTCGATAAGGACGGTCTGGCCGCCTACGTGCAAAAGAAGCACCAGGCACAAGAGCAACAGCAACAAATCCAGCTCTTGCAGCAGGAAAACCAACGGCTGGCCGAACATGACCAGCGCCTGAAGAATGACCCGGACGCCATCGAGCACGAGGCCCGCAAGCAGTTGCACTACACGCATTCAGGAGAGGTGATCTACACCCTGCCAGAGGCGCCGCACTCTGGCCCTCCCTCTTCAAAACCTGCAAAATAAGCCTGTATCGATGTATGCGCCTGCTGCATGCAAGTGCAGGCAGGCCGTTCTTTCTGGTCCAGCCAGGGCGGCGCTTGTCTTGTTACACTACAAAGTCGCCATGACGAACACAACGACCAACACAACCTTGCCCCGTGCTCGCAGCCAGGGCCGCATTGCATCGGACATCACCCATCTGGTTGGAAACACGCCCATCCTGCATCTGGGGCGCATCTCCCCGGCTGGGGGCGCAGGCGTATACGTCAAGCTGGAGTCCCTCAATCCCGGTGGCAGCATCAAAGACCGTGCGGCGCTGGGCATGGTCCTGGACGCGGAATCGCGCGGCGTACTGCCTCCCGGCGGCACCATCATTGAGGCCACGGCAGGGAACACCGGCGTGGGTCTGGCGTTGATTGGCGTCCAGCGCGGGTACCGCGTGGCGCTCTTTGTGCCAGAGGGGTTTGCAGAAGAAAAGTGCATCCTGATGCGCGGCTTTGGGGCCACAGTGGTGCGCACGCCAGAGGCGGAAGGTATGGCGGGGGCCATCCGACGCGCCAGGCAACTGGCCGCCACCACGCCTGGGGCCTGGATGGCGATGCAGTTCGAGAACCCGGCCAACCCGGACTTCCATGCGCGCACCACGGCGCAGGAGATATTGGACCAAATGGAAGGCCGCATCGACACATTTGCCGCAGGTGTCGGGACCGGCGGCACATTTACCGGAATTGCAAGACGGCTGAAGTCGGAGCTGGCGCAGGTGTGGACGATGGCGGTGGAAACGGAAGGCTCGGTCTTGCAGGGTGGGACGCCGGGCAAGCACAAGGTGGAGGGGATCGGCGTCAGTTTTGTGCCCAAGACCTTTGACCGCGACGTGTGCGATGAGATCGTGCGGGTGACGGACGAGGACGCTTTCCGCATGGTGCAGCGATTGGCCACAGAAGAGGGACTGCTGGCTGGCTCCAGCGCCGGGGCCAATGTTTTTGCCGCCGTGCAGCGCGCGCGCCAGATGTCTCCGGGGCAGTCCGTGGTGACCATTGTCCCGGATTCAGCGGAACGTTATTTGTCAAAGAAAATTTTCGATGGTGGCGTGTAGGCGCGCCCAACGCGAAGAAGACCCAGGCCCAGGAAAGCACCCATGGATACAACAAAAAGAAAAGGATTTTCCACCCGCGCCATCCACGATGGCCAGTCCCCCGACCCCGCAACGGGGGCGGTGAATGTGCCTATCTATGCCAGCTCCACCTACGTGCAGGAGGGGATTGGCAAGCACAAAGGGTACGAATACTCGCGCGTCTCGAACCCCACGCGCACGGCGCTGGAAGAAAACCTGGCATCGTTGGAGGGAGGCGCCTCCGCGCATGTTTTCGCCAGCGGCATGGCGGCGATTGCGGCCCTCTGCACCATGATGCAGAGCGGAGACCATGTAGTGTGCAGCGACAATATGTACGGCGGCACCACGCGGCTTTTCAACCAGGTGCTGGCGCGCTACGGCCTGCAATTTACCTATGTGGACACGACAGACCCAGAGAATGTTGCCAGGGCCATTCGCCCTTCCACCAAGCTGGTACACATTGAAACGCCGACCAATCCCATGATGGCGCTGACCGACATCCGCGCCGTCGCGGAGGTTTGTCACCGTCACGGTGTCGAATTGAGCGTGGACAATACCTTCCTCTCGCCGTACTTCCAGCGGCCCATCGAATTTGGCGCGGACATCGTGATGCACTCGACGACCAAGTTCCTGAATGGCCACTCGGACGGGCTGGGGGGCGTGCTGGTGGGCACCCGACCGCAGCACGCGGATACATTCTCCTTTGTCCAGAAATGTACCGGGGGGATTTTGTCGCCCTTTGAGTGCTGGCTGGTCCTGCGCGGCGTCAAGACGCTGGCGGTCCGTATGCGCCAGCATGACATCAATGGCCGCGCCGTTGCCGCCTGGCTGCATCAGCACGCCAAAGTGCAGCGCGTTTTTTATCCAGGACTGCCGGGCCATCCGCAGCACGAACTGGCCAAGCGCCAAATGGATGGCTTCGGGTCCATGATTAGCTTCGACGTTGGGTCCCTGGACGCTGCCAACCGGATGCTGCGCCGCCTGCGGACCTGCTCGTTGGGGGAATCGCTGGGCGGCGTGGAGACGCTGGTCTCCCATCCCGCCACTATGACGCACGCCGCCATTGGCGAAGAAGGACGCCGCAAGCTCGGCATTACGGACGGACTGGTGCGCATCTCCGTCGGCATTGAGGACGTGGAAGACGTCCTCGCGGACCTTGACCAGGCGATGGCAGCAATATAGGCCCTATTTTAAGGCGTGCAGTGTCTCCAGTGTGGCGGCTGCGCGGTTGAGCGCCTGCGTCAACACATGCATCTGTTGCGTGGCGCGCGCTGTGTCCTTGGCGTCGATGGCCTCGTTCACGCCGGGAATGACGACAGCGGCATAGCCGGTAAATTCCCCTGGGGCATAGACCGTGTGCTTGAACCATGGGCGATTGGGCAGTCCCACAGGCGACAGCAGGTCCGCCTCTGTGGCGCGCAGTGTGGTGTTGATCTGGGCAAGATTGCCGGTGGGGGCCTGTTCCAGCGCCAGGGCCGCAGCGCCTGCCTTGCGGAAGCGCTCTGCCGCAGCGTTGGCAGCGGTAAAGTCCAGCTTGCCCATGCCTGCGGCAGCGGCCTTTTTCTGCGCGGCCTTCAAATAAGAGACAATCTCGTTCCCATACAGCGCATAGTCATAGGGCAGCACCTCGGCATCGGCCATGTGCAACACTTCCAGGCCAAAGACGCGCGCCTGCTGTTGCAGATAGACAAAGTGCGGATCAGCAAACCGAGTGAACCATGCGTAATCGTCAAAGGCGGAGTGGTAGACGCCATACGGCCCGCCGGAGCTGATGTCAGTGGATGGGACGCCAAGGTGCTGGATAAACGGCGTGTAATCGGAGCCGCTGCCCAGGTCGCCAATGCGGACATCCTGCCCGGCGCTGGCATTGGCGGCAATATCATTGAAGCCGTTGTTGACCTGATGTTTACTGCCTTCCTGCTGCTTGCGCTTCCAGGCGTCATAGACGCTGCCGCCCTGGGGGCTGGGGACCAGCTTGGTCACATCGCGCAGAAAAGGCTTCAGCGAGGGCACCGCTTCGGCCAGAAAATTGGGGCCGGCAACACCCACATCCATATTGAAGTAGGCGACGGCATGTTGCAGCTCCGCGCCGTGCTGCTCGGCCCACTCGGTGGAACCGATCAGCCCTTCTTCCTCCGCGTCCCAACTGGCAAAGAGCACGGTGCGCTGGGGCCTCCATCCCTGATGCAATAGGTCCCCAATGCCATGCACGGTCTCCAACATGGCTGCGGTGCCGCTGTTGGGGTCCACTGCACCAAAGACCCAGGCGTCGCGATGGTTGCCCGCGACCACCAGCTCCTTGGACGGTCCTGTGCCGGGGACCTTGCCAATTACGTCCCAGATGGTGCGCAGGGCGAAATCCTGCTTCAGCAGCAGATGTACCTTTACCGGCCCTGGCCCCAGGTGATAGGTGAAGGGCAACGCACCTTGCCAGGAACGCGGTGACTCTGGCCCACCCAGACCTTCCAGGATGGGCGCGGCGTCGTGATAGGAAAGCGGCGTGGTGGGAACTTTGGGCTGGCTGGTGGCTGCGCTCAACGGAATGCGCTGGCTGGCGGGCAGGTCCATCGTGGAGGCAACGCCGGGAGTGGTCGGGTCACCCGGATACTCAAACATGTACTGGATGGAGCCGCGCTGCACGCCGGTGTCTGGGCGATAGGGGCCAACGGGGTATTTGTCACCGCGAAAGTAGCCGTCGTCGGCAGGGTCGGAATAGAGCAGCACGCCTGCCGCCCCGTGCAGTTGTGCGTCGTAGGCCTTGACGCCGCGGAAGTTCGTCCCATAACGCATAAGGACGATCTTGCCCCGCACGTCAATGTGCTTTTCGGCCAGCACCTGGAAGTCTTCGGGCCGTCCGTAGTTGGCATAGACCACCTCGGCGGTCACGTCCCCGGAGGGGGAAGACCCGTTGAAGGCCGTGACAATGCGCGGGTCCCGCTGATAGGGATCGTCGCTGACGCGCTCCGGCGATGGCCCGGACATGATCTGTTTGCCGTTGGCGTCGTATGCCGTGACGCGAATTTCAACGGGAAGGTCCAGCATCACTTTATAAGGGACGATCTCGGTCTCCAGACCGGCGGCGCGGAACTTATCAACGACGTATAGGGCCGTCGCGTGGTCTTCTTTGGAACTGGCAATGTGCGGCGTGGCCGTCAGCGTCTTCAACTCTTCCCCAGCCAGGGCCGCGTCGGGGACCCGTAAGAATTCCTGGTCCCATTTGGCCTCTGTCGCGTAGTTGGGAAATCCCAGCATACTGGCTGGCGTAGCAGGCATGGCGGGCGTGGCAGATGCGGCGGGTGTGGCAGGGGTCTGGGCGGCGGCAAAGGTGGCAAACAACAGGACGGACACAGCGCGGAGCAGAAACATCCGATTCACCTCACTCGATGAGCAATCGACCTTCCAGCATACAGGAGGACGGCGCGGACAGCCTATGGATGCAGGTCATAAATAAAATCCTGCGGCAACATGGCCAAAATTGTCTATATTTTAGACAGGATGACAGAAAGCGCCACGCAGGACCCTCGTATCTACCTGGCTGTGGAACGGACATTCCTGGCCTGGGTCCGCACCGGTCTGGCCCTGATGGGATTTGGCTTTGTGGTCGCACGTTTTGGCCTGTTTCTGCGTGAGATACAGTCCATGAGCGCCTCCAGCGTGCCGCATTCCTTGCAGGCGTCCTTATGGTTTGGCGTGGCGCTGGTGGGACTGGGTGTGGGCGTCAACGTTTTTGCCGCCATCCACCATGTACGAATGGTCCACCAGCTTTCGGCTGGGAGGGGCCATTTTGATCGCCCTTCCACGCTGGGCCTGATAGTGGCTGGCATTCTGGCCGTGGTGGGTGTTGCGGTGGCCATTTATCTGATATGGATGCACCAGTAAGGGCCCGCTCCCCTCGGACATACGCTGACACATCCACCGACCCAGGCGTGCGAACAGGTCTATCCCCGCCGTGCGCGCCTCAAGGCGCTTTGGCGCGCTGCGCATCGGACACCTGCAACCTGGTCGCCAGCTTCTCCAGCACGGCTGTGGACACGCTTGTTGCTATCTCATCCTGCAGGGCCAGCAGGTCGCCAGAACCCCGCACATAGCGTTCCGCCCACAGGTACTGGTCGTTCGCGGCGTCAATTAACTGCGTGGTGATGCGCACGCGGTTGCCAGAAGCAACGACCGTCCCTTCCAGGATGTAATTTGCACGGAGTGCGCTGGCGATCTGCTGCAAGGACCCGCGCCTTTCCTTGAACTGGGAGACTGACCTGCGGGAGACCACATGGACCCGCCCGGAACGGACAAACACCGTGGTAATGTTCTCCGTCAGTCCGTCTGCCAAACGGCCACCTTCCCCATTTGCAGAGAGGTCTTCAAAGGGCAGGATGGCCAGCCTGGGCGGTTGTTGCAGGACCAACTGCTGCTGGGCAATCTTCCTGGGGTGATAGGTGTATTTCCAGTACAGAATGCCAAGGACGGCCATAAGGACCACAGTCCCTGCCACCAGAAAGATTGGCCACCGTCTTGCAGGGCGGGAAACCTCCGCAGGGACCACCGTAGGCGCTACCAGATGTGCGAGGGTCTCTTCTTCTGCCTCCGGCACAGGCGCTTCTGCTCCAACGCCCTGCCTGCGTTTCTTCATCCACACATCGATTTCACGGGCGTAAGCGTAGACGCTGGCGCGGGCATTGTGGGTGTGCCGATGGATGGGGAGTCCTTCGCTCTTTTCCCAGAGCTGTACGGTGCGGATGTCCCGGCGCAGATAGGAAGCAATTTCCTTCCATGAATCCAGGTACAGGTCCGCAGCCTCGTTTGTCCGCCCTCCTGATTGTCTTGTGGCTGGATCCATAATTGGGCCCCATCTCCAGATAAAAGTTGCTGTCTTTTATTGGTACTCAGGATACTCCATTCCTATGATTTTGTGTGGGCGACCCTGAAACCAGGCGAAATCAGACGAAATAGCATAATTTTGCTACTTTTCGCTTGCCACGCCTACAGCCAGGCTGCATGGTTAGCTGTCACAAGAATCCGCGCATTCAATGGCAACTGCACCGCGCCAAGAGACACGGTAACTCCGGGGCCGCATCCGGCGTGGTCACGCTCACCAACGGCACTGGCACTGGAACAGATGACAACGCCAATCCCGGCAGCTTGACCAGTGGCGAGACGTTTACCCTCACGTATTCCACCAACGCGACAACCGGGCGCACCACCGTCACCGACAGCAAAGGGAACACGAGCGTGTTGTATATTATTTCCCCGACGAAGGGGGCGTTAATCAATACCGACACGAACAACACGGCGCCCATAGTCTCCGTGTTTGAACAGTAAAAACGAAGCAGCATGATTTGGGCAGGCCGGGGGAAGGGACCGGCCTGCCCTTTTTGTGTTTGGACCGCCCTGTCTACGGGAAGGCCAAGAAAAAGCCCCCAACGGGGAGTTCTTTCTGCGCTCAACCCCGGAATGTGGCACAATAGAGGGTTTGGCCAAGGGGGCTTTTTCTATGAGTACGGACCTGCTTCGCACCACCTTTATTGCGCTCTCCCACAACAAGTCGCTGCGTTCTTTTGCTGAAAGCTCCCGCATGGGACAAAAAATGTCTGGCCGCTTTGTGGCCGGGATGCAAATGGAAGACGTGCTGCGCGCGGCCAGGACGATGAACAGCCAGGGCATCACTGCCACGCTGGACAGCCTGGGCGAGAACGTCTACACGGAAGCGGAGGCGCGCCGCTCCGCCGAGATATACCACCGGCTGCTGGACGCCATTGCCGAACGTAAGCTGCAGGCCAACGTCAGCGTCAAGTTGACCCAGATGGGCATGGACCTTTCGCCCGCGCTGGCGCAGGACATCGTCAACGGGCTGGTGGACCACGCCGCCACCACAGGTTCCTTCGTCCGCGTGGACATGGAAGGCTCCCAATACACCCAGGCGACCATTGATATGGTGCGCGCGCTGCACGCCGCCCCGGGCCACGCCGGGCATGTCGGCATCGTGGTGCAGACCTACCTCCACCGCTGCGAAGAGGACGTGCGCACGCTGCTGGCCGATGGCATCCGCATCCGCCTGTGCAAGGGCGCGTACAAGGAGCCGGACAACCTGGTCTTCCCGCAGAAAAAAGATGTGGACGCCAATTATGTGAAGCTGATGCAGATGTTGCTGACCAGCGGCATCTATCACGGCATCGCCACGCATGATGAGGCCATCATCGCCCAGACCCGGCGCTTTGTGGACGAACGCAAGATTGACCGCAACAGCTTTGAGTTCCAGATGCTCTACGGCATACGCCGCGACCTGCAACAATCGTTGGTCAAGGAGGGCTTCCGGGTGCGCGTCTACGTGCCCTTTGGCAAGGAGTGGTATCCCTACTTCATGCGGCGGCTGGCCGAGCGTCCTGCCAATGTCCTCTTCATCGCCAAAAACATGCTGAAGAAGTGACCTGGCGCTGCTTGTGGCCATTGCGCCACCCGCGCTGCGCGTCGTTGCGCTGATAAGTTTCGGTGCCCAGAAAGCTGGTCATCTCGGCTTCCAGGACCTGCTGCACCGTGCGCTGGAGCAGATCGCGAAGAAAATCAACTCGAAATTATGGCCCACCTGTCTCAATATCGTTGACACGTTCCGCCAGCGCGGTCAACGTTCGGTAACGCACTCCAGCAGACCAAAAAATTCTGGGAAAGAAATGGCCGCGCACTCCGCCCCATGCACCAGCGTCTCTCCGCTGGCGCGCAGGGCCGCCACGGAAAATGCCATGGCGATGCGATGGTCGTCGCCAGGGTCGATCTCCGCGCCATGCAGCTTCTGGCCGCCGGGCACGTCGAGTCCATCTTCGTGCTCCGTGACGGTCGCCCCCATCGCGCGCAGGTTTTTTGCCACCAGGGCGATGCGGTCGGACTCTTTGACGCGCAATTCGCGGGCGTCGCGTATCTGGATGCCATTTTGCGTATAGGGTGCAATGGCCGCCAACACTGGCAGTTCGTCGATGAGCTGCGCGGAGAGCGCGCCGGAGATGCTTGCCCCAAGCAGTCCATAGGCAGGCCCGGTGGCCTGCACCGTGCCTACCAGTTCCCCGTGATGCTCGCCCAGTTGCAACACGGAGATGCGCACGCCCAATGTGTGCAGCACGTCCAGCAGCGCGGCCCGCGTGGGGTTCATGCCCACGCCGTCCAACACCAGGTTGGAGCCGGGAAAGATGGCCGCCGCGCACAGGAAAAACGCCGCTGAAGAAAGGTCCCCGGGGACGGTGGCGTCAATGGCGTGCAACGTCTGCCCGCCGTGGATGCTCACACTGTCATGGGTGCGTGCAATATCCGCGCCAAAGGCGCGCAGGGCCAGTTCGCCGTGGTCGCGGGTGCGCACGCTCTCATGCACGGTGGTCACGCCCTGTGCTTGCAAGCCGGCAAAGAGCAGGCAGCTTTTTACCTGGGCGCTGGCAATCGGCGTAAGGAAGTCCATGCCTTGCAGGGCCGCGCCATGGATGGTCATGGGCGCGTGGCCCTCGGTCAGCTCGATCTGCGCGCCCATTGCGGAAAGCGGCTGGCGGACACGCTCCATCGGGCGGCGGCTGAGGGAAGCGTCCCCAATCAGCGTGCAGGCAAGGGGCTGCGCGGCCAGCAGGCCGGCCAACATGCGCATGGTCGAGCCGGAATTGCCGCAGTCGAGCGGAGCAGCGGGCTGTTGCCAATGTCCTGCGCAGCCGGTGATGGCAAGGACGCCGTCCTCCTCGTGGGCCACGCGCGCCCCCAACTGCTCCACGCAGGCCAACGTGCTGTGTGGGTCGGCCCCAGTGGAAAAATTGCGCAATCGTGTGGTCCCGCTGGCCAGCGCGGCCAACATGGCGTAGCGGTGCGAGATGCTCTTGTCCCCCGGCAGGCGAAGGCTACCGAGCACGTTGCGCGCAGGCAGGACGCGGCGTGTGGAGTTGGGTACAGACACGTGGTCTCTCTTTCTTGTAGATCGTCGGGCACGCAGAGCGTTTGCGGCCCTGTTCCATTTTGGGAGCGGCGGTCCAATCTGGAATCTTCATCCTATCGCGAGCGCATTCTTCCGCAAAGCCCCCTGGCTTCCGCCCAATACTGGGGGCGTGGCCAAAGCGCCACGTAGGAAGGGAAACCATGCAGACACGGGATTTTCTTCTGGGGACGGTATTTTTACTGGCTGCGGCCTCCTTTGTCGCGGGGAAGACGGCAAGACCAGCAGCCAACGCGGTCCCTGGCACGGGCAGGCAATCGGAGACCGGCGCGATCTTCAGCGACAGGACCGTGGCCTCCATTGCGCAACTGACCGCCCCTAAAAAGGCGAACGTACTCTATCTGCGAGGGGTGCGGGCATTGCAGGCAGGCCGTGTCGATGAGGCCGCGCGCGATGCCGAACAGTCCATCCAGGCGGGTGCAAGGTTTTCTGATGTATACGCGCTGGCGGCCACAGCGGAGTTGTCACAAAGGGATTTTGTGCAGGCGCAGTCCACGGCCCGTGCCGCCATCCATGCGGACAGTTCCAGCATAAAGGCATACGTGGTGCTGGCCACAGCGGACAATTATCTGGGCCAGTATGCGGACGCCGTGACGGCGCTTGCCCCGGTGCAGGATGCCAGCGGGCAATGGTGGCAGATTGCCTACCAGCAAGCGCGCGCGGAGGCCGGGTTGGAAAATGCGCAGGCCGCCCTGGAATGGAGCAACCGGGCCGCTTTGCAGGCCCCGGCGGGGTTTGCCCCGTTGCACCTGCTCCACGCCAGCGCCCTGGCCGCCCTTGCGCAGTATGCGCAGGCCGCCGAAGAACTGGAAATTTATCTGCAACTGGAAGGGGACCAGGCGCCACAACGCGCTGCGTTACAAAAGGAGCTGGAGCACTTAAGGCAATTGGCGCAGCGGCCTGCACAAAACTGACCGGCAGTGGCCAACGCTATTTCCTGTCGGACAGTCGCCCACCGTGGGGCCGTCGCCCGTTGGCCGTGCATTCGTTTTGGAAGATACACCAGGTCTACGCCCTCGACGGCCCTTTATATGTCCAGGTTCTTCACGTCGAGTGCGTTCTCTTCAATGAACTTGCGGCGCGCCTCCACGTCCTCACCCATCAGCGTGGAGAAAATCTGCTCTGTCTCAGTAATGTCTTCCAGCCGGACCTGCAACAGCGTGCGGCGCTCTGGGTCCATGGTCGTCTCCCAAAGCTGCGTGCTCGTCATCTCGCCCAGACCCTTGTATCGCTGCACCTGATAATCGCGGCGGCCCTGCTCAATGACGTACTCAAAGAGTTCGTGGGGCGTTGCTTTTTCGACTGGCTCCTGGGGGCCCCTGGTGGAACGTTTGGCGGCAGGTTTGGCTGTGGTCTCCGCGCCTTCTTCCGCCTCCTCTGCGTCCTCGGTCTCAACGGTCCCGCTGGCTGCGGCCTTGCCCACGTATTCGATCAAAAACGGCGGTTCGATCTGGTCCTTGATCTGCGCATATTTGGCCATCATCTGCCGGTATTCGGGTGAGCTGGCCAGGGTCCAATCAATGCGCCGCTCCGCGCCCTGCGCGTCGGTAAAGCTCAACGAGAAGGTCTGGTGCTCTTCTTCATGCACTGGCGCATGGACCGCTTTGAACTGGTATTGCTTGGCCATTTTTTCCAGTTCGTCGTGCATCTGCACCAGCTTGGCTGGCGGACTGTCCGGCTGGCCCTCAAAGTCCACGCGCTTCACCAGTTCCAGTTTGGCCAGCAGGCTGGTCACCTGTTCGTTGCGCAGGCGCTTGTCCACCTTGTCAAAGAAGCCCAGATAGTCGTTCAACTGGGACATGAATTTGGTCAGCACCGCGCCTTCCAGCTTGCTGGCCGCTTCGCCGTGGCGGACCACCATGCCGTCGGAGGCGCGCTTCACCATCACGCGCACAAATTCGCGGTCGTCTTTGATGTACTGCTCGAACTTGCCCTTCTTGATGCGGTAGAGCGGCGGCTGCGCGATGTAAACGTGGCCGCGTTTGATTAGCTCCGTCATGTGGCGGAAGAAAAAGGTGAGCAGCAGGGTGCGGATGTGCGACCCGTCCACGTCGGCGTCGGTCATCAGGATCAGCTTGCCGTAGCGCAGCTTGGAAATATCAAAATCATCCTTGCCAATGCCGCAGCCCAGCGCGGTAATCATGGCGCGGATTTCCTCGTGGCCCAGCATCTTGTCATAGCGGGCCTTTTCCACGTTCAGGATTTTTCCTTTGAGCGGCAGGATGGCCTGATAGCGGCGGTCTCGTCCCTGTTTCGCCGTGCCACCGGCGGACTCGCCCTCCACCAGATACATCTCGCAGCGGTCCGGGTCGCGTTCGCTGCAATCGGCCAGTTTGCCAGGCAGTCCGCCTCCGTCCAATGCGCCCTTGCGCCGCGTCAGGTCGCGGGCCTTGCGGGCGGCCTCGCGTGCGCGAGAGGCCTCAATCGCCTTGTTGATGATGCGCTTGGCCACCGGCGGATTTTGTTCCAGAAAACCACCCAGTCGCTCATTGATAAAGGCCTGTACCGTGCCCGCAATGTCCGAGTTCAGCTTGCCCTTGGTCTGGCCCTCAAACTGCGGCTGCGGCAGCTTCACGCTGATGACGGCCACCAATCCTTCGCGCACGTCGTCGCCAGAGAGGTTTTCCTTTACGTCCTTGAAGAGTCCCATCTGCTGCCCGGCGCTGTTGATGGTGCGCGTCAACGCGGTGCGAAATCCCGACAGGTGCGAGCCGCCATCCACGGTGTTGATGTTGTTGGCAAAGCTGAAGACCGTCTCCGAGTAGCCATCGTTATATTGCAGTGCGATCTCCATCACCACGCCGTCGCGCTCGGCCTCCATGTAGATGGGCTTGTCGTGCAGCGTCTGCTTGCCCCGGTTCAGGTGCTTGATGAACTCGGCAATGCCGCCGTTGTATTTGAACTCCGTGCGCCGCGCCTCGCCGGTCTTGGGGTCGGTGGTGCGCTCGTCGGTCAGCGTGATCTCCAGGCCCTTGTTCAGGAAGGCCATCTCGCGCAGCCGCTGCGCCAGCGTGTCGTAGTTGTATTCCGTGGTGGTAAAGATCGTGTGGTCGGGCAAAAAATGGATTTTGGTGCCGCGCTTCTTGCTGGTCCCAGTCATGCGCAATTCGCTGGTAGGGATGCCGCAGGCGTAGTCCTGCTCGTAGGTGTGGCCGTCGCGCCATATCTCCACGTTAAAGGCCTCGCTGAGCGCGTTCACGCAGGAGACGCCCACGCCGTGCAACCCGCCGGAGACCTTATAGGTAGAGGAATCGAACTTTCCGCCTGCGTGGAGCTTGGTCAGCACCACCTGCACAGCGGACATCTTTTCGCCGCCAGGCAGCGTCATCTCATCCACCGGAATGCCCCGGCCATCGTCCACCACGGTGACCGAGTTGTCCACATGGATGGTGGTTTCAATGCGGTGGGCATAGCCAGCCAGGGCCTCATCCACGGAGTTGTCCACCACCTCATAGACCAGATGGTGCAACCCCATCTCGCCCGTGGAGCCGATATACATGGCCGGACGCAGGCGGACGGCCTCCAGGCCCTCCAGCACCTTGATGCTGTCGCCGGTGTAGCTTTCGCCGTTGTCTGGTTTGGAATTGTCCGGCTTGGGCGCGCCGTTGCCATTGGTCGGCACAGCGCTGGTAACAGTCGCATCGTTCGAGGTTTCCATCAGCGGCAACAAAGCTTCCGTGTCAGCAAGATCATTCCGGGACATGGGACTCCAGTATGGGTCGTGGATGCGCCGCCCTCTCCGCATACAATCAGCGGACCTGCCTCGTCATGCAAAACATGGCAAAAGATTGATTCAGAAAGGCTTTGGCGCGAAAATCACTGTCTTTATGATAGCACGTCTGGCGGTGAAAAAGCAGGGCCTCAGGCACCTCCCCAGGGGGGATTGTAAGACGGAATACAGGCGTCTTTCTGGGCCTGCGCTGGGTGCCCTGAGATCGGTCCTGCGACTGGCCCCAGCCGTCCCTGTTCCTGTTCTGCAATGGACCGGTTTCAGATCGAAGGGCCAAAGCAATCCAGCACAGGGCCAATCAGGCCCTCCAGCGCGCGCCCCCAGGCAGTTGCCGCCGTCTCTGGCGAAGGGCCGTATCCCCAAACGTAAAGCGTCGTCGCAAAGCCTTCTTTGTAGGTTCCACCGGGCGGAGGGACCGGCAAGTTGTCCGCCTCCGCAAGCAGCGCACGGCGCAGGGTCCATTCACAGCGTGCGTCTGTGCCTGCCAGTGCGTGCGCGGCCCCGGTCCATCGGCGCAATTGCGCTTCAGCAGCGGGAAAGCTGGCAAATATCTCCGGGGCATTCGGGACCAGGTCAATATAACAGCCCTGCGCGAAGGCAAATCCCGGCAGGTCTTCCGCGTCAAAAAGCCCTGCGGGATAGGCCCACACATCGCATTTCGCAGTGAAGATGGGGGATTCGGTCTGGTTCCAGCGCAGCAGGGCCTCGGCCAGCGTGGGCCACTGCACGGCCTCTGGTATTTCGCAGATGGCCCCGGGAAATCTCCGCAGGTCAATATAGGCAAGGGTCCCCGTCGCGTTCCTCCATGGAATGACAACCAGCGGGCCATCGGCCCCGCATTCAACAGACCAGTCAGCATCCATGATGGTCAGCAGGCCCCATTGTTTGCGCTGTGGCCCGCGGCATGGCCTGCGGGAACCTGCATTGCAAGGAAGCGTTGCAGGGCCATCTCTGCCCAGTAGCCATCGTAGGGGCCTTCGGGCTGCGCCAGAAAGGCGCAGTGCCCGCCATGTGTGGTCTCCACAAACGTGATACAAGGATTGGCCAGCAGCTTCGCCCGCGTCTCTGGCAGCAGCCGGACGAAGGGATCATCTGCGGCGTGCAGGATGAACGTGGGCACGGCAATGCGGTCCACAACACGGGAGGCGGCAGCGCGGTCGTAGTAGTCTTCTGCGCCAAGAAAACCGCAGTTGGGCGCAACAACATATTCATCGAAGGTGCGAATGCTGCGCACCCGCCAGAGATTTTTCATGGAAAAATGACCGGGAAACAGCTTGGCCTTTTTCCGGTATCGGCGCAGCATGTTTTGCAGGAAGTTCCACTCGTACAGACGATTGCGCAGGGCGTGCAGCGCGTCGGCCCCAGGGGCCAGGTCAATGGCAGGCGAGACCCCCACCACGGCGCGCAACCACTCTGGCGCATTCGCCCCTAATTCCCCGGCGCACTTCAGCACCATGCTGCCGCCCATGGAGTGGCCCACCAGCGCCACGGCGCGCAGTTGCTCGCGCGCTACAAAATGCTTGGCCACGGCCAGCACGTCCCCGGAAAGCCCGGAATGGTACAGCGTGGGGGCCAGGTCCTCCGTGCCGCCACAGTTGCGCATGTTCATGCGGATGACGTTCCATCCCGCGCGCCAGGCCTTGTCCGTGTTGCCCAGCATGTACTGGGACTGCGACGACCCCTCCAGCCCATGCAGCAGCAGCACCGTCAGGCGATCCTTGCGCACGGAGAGCGGCTGCCAATGGCAATGGCACAGGACGCGGCTTTGCGTCGCGGCATCGACCGTGACCAGCGCGCTTTCTGTGGGAGGGAGATGTACGTGACGGGGCAGGAAATTCGCCAGCAGCGTCTGCGCATCCGGCTGGCTGATGGGCAGGCCCCAGAATCGGCGGGGAACAAACGGCGCCAGCCAAGTGGGCTGGGCGGGCGCGGCGGACGACGCAGAGACGCTGGTCGATGTTGGACCGCTGGCCGTGGCTTGGGGTGCATCGTGATGGAAGCGCATGGGAGAAGGTCGTACGCGGGACGCTCCCGGCAAGGTATGTAAATTTTGGGGCGGTTAGTGGGGGTCGAACCCACGACATCCGGTGCCACAGACCGGCGTTCTGCCACTGAACTATAACCGCCGTGTAAATCGTCTTCCGAATTACGATTGTACCATCCAGCAACGGATTTTTTGGGAAGGACTGGGGGGAGGGGCCTTCCGCAGAGAGCGGCGGGCCACGTCCGTGTCCCCCGCAGGATGGCCGGGCAGGCCGCGCGCGGGAAAAGTGCATTACGGTACAATGCTAAGAGGCGCGGCGTCCAAGGGGCGTCTGCGCAATAGGGAAGTCGGGGCGTAGCGCAGTCTGGTAGCGCATCTGCTTTGGGAGCAGAGGGTCGGGGGTTCGAATCCCTCCGCCCCGACCAGCATATATTATTGAAAATAAAAGCGATATTTCACATTTCACTCACGCATCTGCTTTTTGCCGCTACATCACTGTAGTCGATTTTGTAGCTGTCGTCGCCTCCGAGAAAATCCATTTGCATTTCAAACGGATTCCCCAATTAAACAATTGAAGAGCATATCCGTGGAAACGTCGTCTCTGAATTCCCCAGGTGTTTCCTTGTGACTTTCGTCTTCAGTCCATCGCGTTTCTCTTTTGGGATTGCAGCGAATGTTGCCCGTCTAATTGCGTATCCCGTTTCTTCGCTGGTGCACTGACAGATCGTCTAGTCTGCGCAGAGCCTGCCGCGCTACGCGGGGAGGAATTCTCTCGTGCAGTGTGTCTTTTCGGCAAGGCTGCGTGACTGCGTAGAAGGAGATTGGTAGTGTCGGAGGAGGGCCCGACAAGGGCAAGGAGGGCCGACATGGCCAAGCTTACGGAAGACCAGGTTCCTGCCGGATTGAGGCAGGTCCATCGGAAACTGGAGCGATGGCGGAGTGCGCATCACGGTGCGGATTCCGGTGCATGTGGGCAGGTGATTCCAGAGGATGTGGGCACTGAAAACGCTCTGATGTGGGCAGCTATTACGCCGCGATGTGGGCAGGATTTCGGGTTTCACCGTAATCAGTGCCCACATGGCGTAATCGGTGCCCACATCAAACGTAACGGTGGCTGTGGGCAGAGTTGGCGAAGCGTCGTTGGTAATCCTTGGCAGATGTTTTCCTGAAAGCAAAGGAGAACATCTTGCCAGAAAAGAGATTACCCATGAGAAAAACGCGTGAAATTCTACGACTCCATTTTGAGTCCCACCTGGTTCCCAGGCAGATCGCTGGGATCTGCAAGGTAAGCAGAAGCACCGTCCAGCGCTGCCTGGAGCGGCTACGAGCGGCGGGGCTGAGTTGGCCGTTGCCGGTCGAACTGGATGATGTAGCTTTGGAGCGGCGCCTGTACCCACCGCCGCCGGTGGCGTCGCCGGAACAACGTTGCCTGCCGGACTGTGCGGCGATTCACAAGGAGTTGAAGAGTCGCCAGAATGTCACCCTCCAGCTTTTGTGGGAAGAGTATAGGCAGGCGAATCCACAGGGCTATGCCTACAGCTGGTACTGCGAGCTTTACCGCGAGTGGCAAAAGCGGTTGGACGTGGTGCTGCGGCAGGAGCACCGCGCCGGCGAGAAGATGTTCGTGGACTACGCCGGCCAGACGGTTGGGGTGACGGACCCGAAGACGGGCGAAGTTCTTCAGGCGCAGGTGTTCGTGGCGGTGCTGGGGGCGAGCAATTACACCTATGCCGAAGCTACCTGGACCCAGAACCTGTGGGACTGGATCCACTCGCATGTCCGGGCCTTTGAGTTCTTCGATGGCACGGGCCTCCTGGTGGTTCCCGACAACTTGAAGTCGGGGGTAAAGAAGCCCTGCTACTACGAGCCAGAGTTGAACCGCACGTATGGCGACCTGGCGGCCCACTATGGCGTGGGCATTATGCCAGCGCGACCATACCGCCCTCGGGACAAAGCCAAAGCGGAAGTTGGGGTCCAGATCGTACAGCGCTGGGTGTTGGCGGCGTTGCGCAAGCGCCAGTTTTTCAGCCTGGCGGAGCTGAACGGGGCCATCTTGGAGCTGGTCCATAAGCTGAACCAACGTGCCTTTCGCAAGCTTCCGGGTTCGCGCGCAGAGTTATACCAGACGATCGATCGCCCGGCGTTGCGGCCATTGCCGCTCGCGCCGTTTGTTTATGCGGAGTGGAAGAAGGCGCGGGTGAATCTGGACTACCACATCGAACTGGACAGTCATTACTACAGCACCCCATATCAATTGGTAGGCAAGGAGGTCGAGGCAAGAAGCACGCAAGGGACGGTGGAGATTTTCTATCAAGGCAAACGGGTGGCCAGCCATATACGAAGCAACCAGCCGCATACGGCCAGCACCCAGACCGAGCACCGACCGAGATCACACCAACAATATTTGGAGTGGACGCCCACACGCATCATCGACTGGGCAGCGAAGGTTGGCCCGTTTACTGCGCGGTTGGTGGAGGGCATCCTGGCCAGCAGGCCGCACCCAGAAATGGGCTATCGCTCGGCGCTGGGGGTGGTCCGGTTAGACAAGCAGTATGGCGCGGAAAGGCTGGAGGCCGCGTGTCGGCGGGCCGTGTATTGGAAGGTGTATCGCTTCCAAAGCGTGAAGTCGATGTTGCAAAGAGGGCTGGACCTTCAGTCGCTGCCGGAACTGGTTGCGCCGCCGCCGTCCGTGGCCCATGAAAACCTGCGTGGTCCGGATTACTACGCGGCACAACAGGAGCACAAGGGGGTTGGCCAATGCTGAACCAAGCCACTCTGGAGAAGCTCCATGCATTACGACTGACGGGCATGGCGGAGGCCTACCAAAGACAATTGGAAGGGGCCGAGGCCCGTGGACTCAGCTTCGAGGAACGCTTCGGGATGCTGGTCGACAGCCACTGGACGTGGCGTGAGAACCAGGCACTGGAGCGCCGTTTGAAGAAGTCGAAGCTCTCTACCGGTCCCTGCGTGGAAGACATCAACTACCGGTATCCACGGCAGATGGACGCGGCCACAGTGCGTGGCCTGGCCAATTCTCAATGGGTCGCACAACATCGCAATGTCCTGTTCACAGGCCCTACCGGTATCGGCAAGACGTGGCTGGCGCAGGCCCTTGTGCAGAAGGCCTGCCGCGACGGACACAGCGTGCTGTACCGGCCCGCGGCCAAGCTGTTCCGCGACCTGGTCCAGACGCGGGCTGACGGCACCCTGGGCCGACTGCTGGAGAGCATCGCGCGCACCGATGTGTTGTTGGTGGATGATTTCGCCATGGCGCCGTTGAACGACACTGACCTTGCCCGCGCAAAACGTATCTCTTAGCTAGCTGCTTTAATAGCGAAAGGGGGACGAAGATGGTGAAGGCAGT
>JBMFGT010000015.1:0-54876 GCA_049977205.1 Acidobacteriaceae bacterium
GATCTCATGCCGGTATACCTTGTATCCCGGCCAGCCAAGAATCTTGCTCCAGTCGGTCTCCTTCATGCCTGCCAGAACAACCGAAATGGCCATTTCTCAAAACCCCAGCAAAAACAGGGGGCCTTACACTTTCTCGCAAAGAGCCGGAAAATGGCCTGCCGCCAAAGTCCCAGGCGCCAAGGAAGTAGTCCTCCGATCCCGTCCCGACAATCGTTGGCCTCTGCGCGCCATCGATGAAGAACATATCGTCGCCCTCACCCCACCAGTAATCCTGGTTTTGCAGCACGGACATGGTGACGCCCACATACTGCCCGTGTCCCTTGGCCTCCATCCACACATAGTTGTACTTTCCGTCCAGGTTCGTTTTGTCGTTCACGAGCGGGTCGCCATTGCTCTCCCATTGGTTGGTCCAGCCACGGTTGGGCTGCGCTTGGCGATATTGTGCATGGAAATAAATGGTATCGGCGGGTAGGGGATGGGGGTAGGTCCGGTAATCGATGTTGTAATAGAGGGCGCCGATCGGCTGCTTCCCTTCATTCGTGATGGTGATACGCGCATGGTGTTGAAACGGCATCGGGAAAAAACAGTTCAACCCTCTATCGTTTCCCACAGACAACATTTCAGACTGCCAGTTGTAGTATGTGCCGAGGCCCAGACCGAAGAAGTCCCCAATTGGGGCCTCCACGCTGGGCGAACTTTCACCATCCCAATACATACGCAGCACGGTCCGCTTCAGGCCATAAGGCCCGTTGTCCGCAATCGTAAACCAGATGTGCGAAATCTCGCCCGGACCGTCTGTATCCAACACGGTGAATGTGGCCCCCGGCGCAACCCTACGGCTGTCCGCATTGGCGCCGGTTGGGTCCGTACTGGAAGCACGGTGCGGGAGGTACGTCTGCTGTCGGGTCACATCCGGCTGCCAACCCATATTCTGGGCATCGCTTACCAGCGCGCAACTGGACGCTATCAGAAAAGCAATTGCAAATCCCTTCATCCCTCTCACCCCATGGAACACGAAATTTATGTTGGTCGATACCGATACGCTGCTGTATCTGCTCCAGCGATGTTCCGCTCGTTTTTGAGTAATATAGCAGAACGGAAAAGATCGAACACCATCATGGCGACGAACATAGGAACGGGTAAGCGCCGGACGATTTGGCCATGATGGAAAATATCAAAGAGATGGTGGCATTGGTGGTCCAGTGAGACAAACTTCCTAAGCTTTGCCCTTTAGAACATAGGCCCGTGGAAGACACCTCGCTGATGTATACCCAGATCACCGCGCCCACCAGCGCTGCCAGCCGCAGGAAGGTTTTCCGCGCGTACTACGCATCGTTGCCGCAGGCGGAGCGGCAACAATTCCGTTTTCTGCATGTCTCCACCGACGAGGTCTACGGTTCGCTGGACGCAAGCGCCCCGGCGTTTACGGATGATGGCGGCCATCACTTACTTCAACAAGTGGGGATGGTTTTTGATTCGAGACGGAAGAGGCCAATCGTGCGACGCTGGCCGATCTCCGGGCCAAGGGCACAAGGTATAATCGGCTACGCGAGACATGGAGAGTGCCATGAAGGACCTGGTGCGGGAACAATTGGGCGAGGCGCTGGCGGTGCTGCGGGCGGTGGAGACGGACGCCGCGTTGCACGCCACGCTGGTGGATGCGGCGGCAGCGACGGCGCGTGCCCTGAAGGCCGGACGCAAGCTGATGGTGGCCGGGAACGGCGGCAGCGCGGCGGACGCGCAACATCTGGTGGCGGAGTTCGTCTGCCGGTTGTGCGAAGACCGCCCGGCGATGCGCGCGGTGGCGCTGACGACGGACAGCTCCATCCTGACGGCGATTGGGAATGATTACGGCTACGAGCGCGTCTTTGCGCGGCAGGTGGAGGCGCTGGGGCAGGCCGGGGACGTGCTGCTGGGTATTTCAACATCGGGCAACTCGCCCAACGTGCTGCGCGCGCTGGAGCTGGCGCGGGAGATGGGCATCACGACGATGGGCCTGACCGGGCGGACAGGCGGCAAGATGCCGCCACTGTGCGATTTTTGCGTGCGCGTCCCCTCTGATGTGACCATGCACATCCAGGAAGCGCATCTGGCGCTGGAACATATTTTCAGCATGATTGTGGAGCGCAGCTACTTTGCCAACGAAGGCATTTCCCGTTAAGCCGCGACGTGCGCTGTTTCTGGACCGCGATGGGGTGGTCAATGAGGAGATTGGATACCTGTCGCGGCCAGAGGAAGTGCGCTTTATGCCGGGCATCTTCGAACTGTGCCGCAGGGCGCAGGCGCTGGGGCATCGGCTCGTCATCGTCACCAACCAGGCGGGGATTGCGCGCGGGTACTACACGGAGGAAGATTTCCACTCGCTGATGCAGTGGATGCGTGCGGAGTTTGTCCGCGAAGGTGTGACGCTGGACCGCTATTATTTTTGTCCGCACCATCCAGAGCACGGCGTGGGCGCTTACCGCAAGGAGTGTCCGGACCGCAAGCCGAACCCTGGAATGCTGCTCCGCGCAGCCGAGGAGTTCGACCTTGACCTGGGGCAGTGCATCTTTGTAGGGGACCGCTGCTCGGACATGGCGGCGGGCCGGGCGGCAGGCGTGGGCACGCTGGTCATGGTCGAAGGCGTGGAAACAGGATCATGCGCGCAACCGGAAAGTTTCCTGCGCGTGCATGATTTACAGGCGGTCATGGGACTTTTGCGGTAACAGCCCAGCCACCATGCTTCCCTGGCGCCTATAGTTCCCGCGCAGCCCTCCGAAAAGTATGACCTTTACCCTGGGAAGATAGAGGCGGTAACTGACAATTTTGCTGCTTTTTAACAATGGATAGTGCAAAAATTACGAGGGGCCGCGAAGATACAATGACTGAATTTAGGGTGCTTTCAGGGCCTAGTCACCACGGGCACCTGTCTCACTCATCTTGGCACAGAGGGGGCCCCCTTTTCGTTGCGCCGCAGGGAAAACTCCAACACCGGCATCAACGTCGCACAGGCAAGCAGGAGCAGGACCAAGCTGGCCCACACGCTGCGATACCATGTCGCCTCGTCCTGCTGTGTGGTGTCCCTTGCCGCGCCTTGCGCCAGACTGCCGGAGTAGTTGGCCAGGGCATGCTGCGTCCGTTGCAGGGCGGCCATCAGCCGGGCCTGATCGCTGGGCGAGGGCGCCGTTGTCGCGGCAGCCGTCTGGTCGAGGGCCAGGGACAGGTCCGCCAGGCTGGCGCGTATCTCCATCAATAGGCCTTGGCGATGCGGGTCGTTCGCGGCCAGACGTTCCATGCCCAGCCAGTTGGCCTGCATCTGCATCCGTTGCAGGCGATAGTCCTGCTGGTAGAGTGCGCCGGACTGCGCGCCAGACTGCGTGATGGCCATGGCCAGTGCGTCCATGGATGCCTGTGCCGCCGCCACCTGCAGGCGTTCACTGCGCAGATAGAGCGGGTTGCGCTCCAGCAGTTCTGTCCGCCAAAGGCGCTGCTGCTCTACGGTCCGCTGCACGGAGACGGCCACGATTGCGGCCAGCAGAAAGAGGGCCAGTCCGAAGAGGGCAAAACGTGTACGGCGCTGCATGATGTGGGTCCCTCTGCGGTCCATCTGCGTGGACTGCCCTAGACGGCCACTGGTTCCAGCAGCCGCGCCCAGCGCCGCTCCGGGCGCTCCGCGTAGGCGCGCTTGTGGTATGCGTAGCCAGCAATCAGCGGCAGCGCCAGCGTGGCCTCGCTGTAGACCATCTGCTCATAAGTGGTGTCCACCTTGCCCCAAGAACTGGCCTCCTTCAGCGTGCTGGAAGACAAGGCCCCATCGCGCACATCGGCCACGGTGATCTGGATGGCGTATTTGTGCATGGGAGCTTCGTGGCCCAACACGTCCGCGGCGACCACAATGTCCTGGGCAAAGTTCTTGGGCACGCCGCCGCCAATCATCAGCAGGCCGGTGGTGGGGTTGGCGATCTTGAGCTGCGTCAGCTCGTAAAAGTCCTTGGCGGAATCCAGCGAGACCTTGGGCCCTCCCTGCCGCGCGTGCTGGTGCGCCACCAGGCCAAAGCCCGCCGAGCAATCGCTGAAGGCGGGGCAAAAGATGGGCACATCTTTCTGGTACGCGGCCAATACGATGGAATCCACGCCGCCCTTGGCCGGTGTTTTCCCTTCCTGCTCCAGGTACGCGCCCATGGCGCGGATGAACTCGCGTGAGCTGTGGGGACGCGGCGGCAGCGCGTTGGCGATCTTCTCCGTGGTCTCGTCGCAGAGGCGCAGTTCTTCCTCGTCAATCAGCGTGTCGTAGATGCGGTCCACCATCAGGCCGCGCAGTTCGCCATCCAGCGTGCCAGATTTGTAGGCCTCATCGGCAATGTAATGCTGGAAGCCGAGCGCCTCAAAGAAGTCCTGGTCCACAATGTTCGCGCCCGTGGAAACGATGGCGTCCACCATGTTGTGGCGCAGCAGGTCGACAAAAATCTGTTTCAGCCCGGCGCTGACCAGGGAACCGGCCAGGCACAGGATCACGCCGCAGTCCTGGTCGCGCAACATGCGCGTGTAGATGGCAGCGGCGCGGGCCAGGTCGCGCGAGCTGTAGGCCATGTGCTGCATGGCGTCCACCAGCGCCGTCACGTCATGCTGCTTGATGTCAATGTGCCGAATCGGGTGTTGGAGCAGTTCTTTTTTGGTTGGCATACGCCATTAGGATACCAAATCCCCGCCCGCGCGGAGGCTTTCCGTCGGGGGAATGCCCAACCGTGGCCGCTGTCATGCGACCGCCGGTATACCCGCCGGTACACCCATGCAACGGGTTGCTGTATTTGCAGCGTGAATTCGATGGCGATTTTGCACCAACGGAGATTGGCTAGTGGTCAATTTCCGGATTGCAGGCAATTTATCCAAAATAGTATGAGACACATCGTCGATTTATCTCCCTTGCACAGATTATTTCTTAGAGTGTGCTCTATGTGTTCGGTTCATCGGGATAATCGCTGAATGTCGCATAGTCGACAGTTAGTTCCTCGCCAGGTGAGATTTCGCGCAGAGTGTAAAAGTCATAGTTCTCATCGCAACGGGTGTTTGGCTTCTTCGATTCGTTCATAAACCAAGCTGGCGTTAGTCTGTTGAACGAGGTCGGGCACCCGTATAAATTGTTCCTGATTATCGCAAAATCGTCATAAATTTTTCTCAGAGGCCCGTTTGCTGGGAGGGATTTCTTTGACATCCAATAGACCTCTTCATTCTCGCCCGAAAAAATCTTTGTATTTTTTGGTATTCGCTTGATGGCAAAGACGCCCACACCATTCTTGTCCAACTTGGAGGGTTGCAATCTCACATATACTCCACGATGTGGTAAATCAGCTTTGATGTTCCGATAACTTGTCACTAATGCACGGCCGAGTCCTTCTAAGTCAGGGAAAATAGTTGTGTCATCTATACCGTAGTCCTTAAAGTCTAATTGAATGTCATGTACTACATGTGCAGGGATAATAATACAGGCCATCTGTTTGACCGCGCTACGTGCTGGATTTCGCCTGCCAGACTAACGCTTCCGTGTATGTGCTATTAGCTGGGAGAGGCCGTAGCTAATCCAGAGAAACGATAGGACCGCAAGAGGTATAGAGAGTGCGCCGAACAAGGCATAGCAAAAAAGAGACCGGAACGTGTCCCCGGTGCTTGTTCGCATGATAACGATCGCAATCACGGAATACGGCAGTACAAGAGCGACTGCCGAGAGCGTTCCAGGGACCAGTGCGCGCCGCTTGATAGACAAGACGCAATGGCCGATGCCATTGAGCAAGAGCGCAAAAATGGCGACCTTTGAGATCATCGTCAGGACAGCGCCCTTGTAGACGTACGTCAGTGCCCCCAGCACCGCGACGGCCAGCGTCAACAGTATTGCCGCGTCTCGAATGACACGGCGCGTTGTGAGCTTTTTTGCCAGCCGTGGATGGAATGCACGAACGAAATCGTCGTAGCAGGAATACTCGTCGATATTGTGAATGGCGAGAATGATTGGGAATAGAAGATCCAACGCATCAAAGGTCATCGATGATGTTCCCCTACTGTCCAAGATATATGCGGCACTAGCGGCATAGTGCCCCATCCTTTGCGGCCCATCGAATATGGGCCATCGGGCGCCGTCGTCTCGCCAAGCGCCCCAGTGAAAAGCATGTGGCATTTACGGGTGTCAGCTCTCATTCCCCTCGATAGCCCTGGGGGCCATTCCGGTAAAACGTGACGGTGAACATGGGGACCTTGGAACGGGCGTAGCCAGACTGTTCCGCCGGTAGTGCGATGCCCCCACCCCATGTCATGGCGAACCCTTTTTTATTCGGCCACGTATACTCCGCTTCTGGAGAAATATGCAGGAAGTTCCAACTGGGTGCGTTTGCATGGCCAAAAATTAAATTGCGTTTGTTTTGCGCCTCGCCGTTGTATTCAATCAGATAACCAAAGCCGTGTTTGCTGTTCAGCACATGCTCCAAGGCCCCCGCATAGTAGAGCAGGTCCCCGTTGACCACGCGCAACACCTCGCCGTTGGGGACGGTCGAGTAGCCGTTGTTATAGGTGTACCCGCCCCCTACATGCGTGGGGTCTTCAATGATGTTCCCGAACTGGAAATACCCTTCAAATGGCTTGAATCGTTTCCGGGCCAGAAGGTTCAGCCCCTCATTGTAGGTTCCGCTGCCCATTTGGTCCGCACCATAGAGTGCCGGGTTTAGATTGCGATACTTCCCTGTTGGTATCCACTGCTGATAGGTGATTGCCAGCGCCGGACGCGCCCAGAACCTGTGGGTGTCCGCGTCGCTTGTGAGCTGGCGTTTCAA
Organism: Acidobacteriaceae bacterium; assembly: GCA_049977205.1. Classification (GTDB taxonomy): domain Bacteria; phylum Acidobacteriota; class Terriglobia; order Terriglobales; family Acidobacteriaceae; genus JBMFGT01. The sequence goes on from JBMFGT010000015.1 coordinate 6,798, forward strand.
CTCGATATGGTAATTGCCGGTCCCATAAGCGGTCACAGTCTGGCCCGATGAGGTGCTGGGTGGACCGACCTTGTTGTAATTGAGAGGGACATAGGAATCAACTTCCAGATTGTTCCAAATGCCATAACTGATCCGCTGTGGCATGGAGTACTGGGATTGCCCAAGCGACGAGGTGAGTGTGTCAAAGACCCACGGCTCATAGTAGCCCGACTTGGGCGGGTCTGCTTCCGCTGTCCCCGTAAAAAATGGGCCGCTCGTCAAAGGCCCCCATCGTTTCTGGGTCTGCCCCACCAGTGGGGCCACCATGCAATAGAACAGAAACAAGAGGAACGACGGACACACACACGATAAACGCAAATACTTCATTGAAAACCCCTCCGCTATATACAGCGATACGTTCTCCATCCCCATTGGGGCGCGCCATGTCCGTAGGGCACTGGAGAGACCGCGCAATCTGTTTGACTAACGATAATGGACCGGGACGCTGCGTTTACTTGCATGGGGCCGGTGGCAACAGCGCGTGCAGCGCCTTCGCAGGCGGACTGCACTCCTGAAGACCAGGCCATCGTGACCGCAGGTCTAAAAAACCTTGAGCATTTTTACTGGGACTTTAGCCCAAAGGAGGGGCACGGTCGGAATGGGAAGGAAAGGATTGCAGCAAGACATTGTGGCCAATGCTGCGGATGTCCAATATCCCCCAACAAAAGAGCGGTGCTTTGAGCGGTGCTGCGCCGTCCGCCGATGGTAGAAACATCAGCGGCGTGAAGTGTGGGGCATCGTCCTGGCTGGCGACTATTTTGCCGCCTGCGCGTTCCCCCTCCGCCATCATGGTCATGGCGTGCAGATCGTCTGTCATGGAAATGACAGGAAGCAGGAGAAAGGACAAAACCGCGGTGGACAAGTATCGCTGCGCGACCCGTCCGGCGCCTGCATTGCGACGGAGTTGCCGCCCCAGCAGTGCGAACAACGAAAATGCCGTTGCCAGCCAGACGAGATTGAGCAGAAGTTCCACACTACAGAATATCAATACTGGCCATCGGGCGCGACCCACCGGGGATTGTTTATGGGACCCCTGAACAAGTCAGCGTCTTGAAGGGGCGGGACTTTAGTCCGCCGTAAGTTCCTGAAATAATAGTGGGCCCCAGCCCCTGAGGGACAGCAGTAGGACTGGACCAGGGTTTTCTTGGCAAAAATGACCCGTTCAAAATTGTGATTGTGCGTGATATGTGGCTGACGGGTTTTGATGTTCCGTGCCCGCACACAATGTACGTCGATAAACCGGTGCGCGGCCATGGATGGATGCAGGCCATTGCGCACGTGAACCGCATATTCAAGGACAAGCCGGGCATGTCTGGTGGTGGACATGCTGTTTGGGCGGAGGCGCCCTGCGGCGGTGGCGTCATGATCGGCCCCGCGCATCCATGGGGTCTTGTGCCCATTGTGCGCCCTTTTCAAGGACGGGAAGGGTGTATGTGATTGGAAATATGGTAGGCACGAGGAGACTCGAACTCCTGACCTCTACCGTGTCAAGGTAGCGCTCTAACCAACTGAGCTACGCGCCTACAGTTGCCCTTTTGATTGTAATGGCAAGGGCGGCGGGGAGCAAACGCAATGGCCCAAATTCTCCAACCAGGTTGGATACCCATTGCTGGAGGGAGGGCCTTTTCTGCAGCAGGCCGCATCAGAGGGCGAGAAACAAAGCTGTTCTTTGCGCTAGGATGTTAGAGGACGAGATATAACTGAGTGATCCAACAACTGCGTGCCCTACCCAATCAACTGACGCTCCTACGGCTTTCCATCATCCCTTTTCTGGCCCTGGCCATTTTGGACGCGCACTACCATCGCGCGTTGGTTTTGCTGGTGATTGCCGGCCTGAGTGATGGCCTGGATGGGTTTTTAGCGCGGCTCTTCCGTCAGCGGACGCAGTTGGGGGCCTACCTTGATCCGATTGCCGACAAATTGCTGCTGAGCACGCTGTTTCTGGTGCTGATGCATGTTGGCCTGGTGCCCCAGAGGATCACCGTGCTGGTTTTCAGCCGCGACCTGGGCATCCTGATTGTCGCGGCCCTGCTATACAACATCGCGGGGATGCGCGACTTCAGCCCCAGCATCTTCGGGAAGGCCAACACGCTGGCACAGATCATCGCCGTCAGCTCCGTCGTCCTGGCACAAACGTATGCCCCCCATTGGCTCCTCTGGCTGCGCCACGCCGCCCTGGAGGTGACGCTCTGGCTGACCGTCATATCGGGGTTCCATTATCTTTGGCTGAGTAGTTGGCGTTTGGCCCATCCTGAAGGCGCACGCACTCCTTGATTGAGGACTGCACCTGGCTGCGGTGGCAGACCCGGACAGCCCCACCACATATATAGAGTGAAGGCCCCCTCTACTGCGCACAGCGCCCCTGCAAGAGATGGCCACGCGGGACAAGGCCCGACTGTCTATGGTTGCAGCAGAATTGCTTTACGTGCCGGGGCCAGTATCTGCTGCGGATGGCCCTTCCATGTCCACTTCCCTTTCCATGTCCTTGAATTCCTGGGAATCGAAGACCTCGCCGCATTGTAGGCACTCGACGTATTCGATCTCCTCTTCGCGCGCTACCACGCGCACCTGGGGGTGTTTGCACACAAGCATCATGGGGTTGCGTTCAAAATCTGGAATGGTCCCAGTTGCGTTAGTTTGCCGTCTTCCGGGGCGGCTTGTCAAAGGAAATCTACAACAATTTTGCTGCGCACACAGCAACGCAGAGGCACGGTACGTCTGGCGGTCCTAGGGGCCTAGCGTCGCGGCAAAGATGCCCACATCCCGGCGCGTGGGGACGGCAGCCAGTCAGAGCGCGCCAAGGACCACGCTAATCGATATAAGCACAGGATATTTTGTGCAAATGCAGTGGGGGGTTGCAATTCGGACTAAAAAGGTCGTATACTACGTTTGGTGTTGTACGGATTTGCCCAAACCACGTTCCGCACAAACCAGTATAGAGCCAGAAAAGCGGAAATTGCAGCATGTTGAAGCTGACCAAAAAAGCGGACTACGGACTGATGGCGATGAAGCACTTGGCCGAGCAGGACGGGATGCACGCGCAGAGCGTCAAGGAGATTGCTGAGGCGTATCGCATTCCGGTCCCCCTGCTGGCAAAAATCCTGCAACAGTTGACGCGCGCCGGGCTGTTGGTCTCGCGTCCCGGCGTCAACGGAGGGTATGCACTGGCCCGCAGCGCGGACGCAATCACGGCCTTTGAGGTGGTCCGCGCCATTGAAGGGCCGCTTTTCATGGAGTGCTGCGTGACTGTCCAGGGGGAATGTGACCTGGCGGACTGCTGCACCATCAAGGGACCGCTGCAAAAGTTGAATGACAATATACGCGACCTGCTGGCCGCCATGCGCATCTCCGATCTTTGTCAGGTGGATGGCGCAAGGGAGCACCCGAGTCATGTGCATCGTATGGATGGGGAGCTGGTCACGCTGAGCTATTGAGTTTTTCGGCAAACTTCGCAAGTAAGAAGTGCGACGAAAATTTACTGGGATTTTGAGGGGAAGAAAAAGGAGAACACGCAATGTCTATTGTTGAAGACCCGGCCTTGACGCCCAGCGGCGTAAAACTGCCCATCTATATGGATGACCATGCCACCACGCGGATGGACCCGCGCGTGCTGCAAGCCATGCTGCCATATTTTTCTGAGGTCTATGGCAATGCCGCCAGCCGGAACCATTCCTTTGGCTGGGAAGCGGAAAAGGCCGTGGAGACAGCGCGGGAGCAGATTGCCCGGCTGATTGGCGCGTCGGCCAAGGAGATCATTTTCACCTCCGGGGCCACGGAGAGCAACAACCTGGCCATCAAAGGTGTGGCCGAGATGTACCGCGAGCGTGGTAACCACATCATCACCCAGGTGACTGAGCACAAGGCCGTGCTGGACACCTGCAAGCGCCTGGAAAAATCTGGCTGCCGCGTCACCTATCTTCCCGTTGGCGTGGACGGACGCATCAGCATGGAAGACCTGAAGCGGGCCATGGATGACAAGACCATCCTGGTGAGCATCATGTTCGCCAACAATGAAATCGGCGTCCTCCAGCCGGTGGAAGAAATCGGCAGGCTCTGCCACGAGCGCGGCGTCCTGTTCCACACGGACGCGGTGCAGGCCGTGGGCAAGGTCCCGGTGGACGTGAACGCCATGCAGATTGATCTTCTCTCGCTGACGGCGCACAAGATTTATGGCCCCAAGGGGTGCGGCGCGTTGTATGTGCGCAGGCGCAATCCACGGGTGCAGATTGCCGAGCAGATCAATGGCGGCGGGCATGAGCGGGGGATGCGTTCCGGCACTTTGAATGTGCCCGGCATTGTGGGACTGGGCAAGGCCTGCGAGATCGCGCAGCAGGAGATGCCGGTGGAAGCGGAACGACTGCGCGCGCTGCGCGACCGGCTGAAGGCCCGTCTGGAATCCAACCTGGACCACATCCATGTGAATGGCACGATGGAGCACCGTCTACCGGGCAACCTGAACATGAGCTTCCTTTATGTGGAAGGCGAATCGCTGCTGATGGGCATCAAGGACGTGGCCGTTTCCAGCGGCTCCGCCTGCACCTCGGCCACGCTGGAACCATCGTATGTATTAAAGGCGCTGGGCCTGGGCGACGATGTGGCGCACAGTTCCATCCGCTTTGGCCTGGGCCGCTTCAACACGGAGGCCGAAGTGGATTATGTGGCGGACAAGGTGATTGACATTGTGCGCAAGCTGCGGGAGCTTTCGCCGCTGTACGAGATGGTGAAGGAAGGCATTGACATCAGCAAGATCGAATGGCAGGCGCACTAGACTGCGCCCAGCAAATTTCTGATATGGGACCAGGAGAAAATCATGGCATATAGCGAGAAAGTGATTGACCACTACAACAATCCCCGCAATGTGGGGCAGATGGACAAGGCCAGCGCAGAGGTCGGCACCGGCCTGGTGGGTGCGCCGGAGTGCGGCGACGTGATGCGCCTGCAAATCAAGGTGAACCCGGAGACGCAGGTGATTGAAGACGCCAAGTTCAAGACCTTTGGCTGCGGGTCGGCCATTGCCTCCTCGTCGCTGGCCACGGAGTGGGTGAAAGGCCGTACCGTGGATGAGGCCATGCAGATACGGAACACGGACATTGTGAAGGAGCTTTCCCTGCCGCCGGTCAAGATACACTGCTCGGTGCTGGCGGAAGACGCCATCCATGCCGCCATTGACGACTGGAAGAAAAAGAACCTTGCGGCGGAAGCATCCACGCCTTCCCTGGCCACGACCATCGGCTGATTTTTATGGCCGGGGGACCAGTCATGCTGCCAGCGCCAGGGGCAATCGGCAAGGTGCGCAGCGTGTCTGCACAAGTATACTGAGCAAGCGGTGAAGGAACATGGACACAGAAGAAGCAAAGACCCTAGACAATGCCCTGGACCTGCTCCATCCTATACCAGCGCAGGACGCTGCGGTACAGAAGGACATCCAGGTGACGGAACGCGCCGTGCGCCGCATTCGCGCCGTGCTGGCCAAGGAGGGCGTTTCCCCGGAACAGGGAGGGATGCGCCTGGGAGTACAGGGGGGTGGTTGTTCAGGCCTCTCGTACAGCATCCGCTTTGATACGCAGCCACGGGAGCGGGACCGCGTCTACGAGTTCGACGGAGTGCGTGTTTTTGTTGATCCCAAGTCCTACATCTACCTGCATGGCATGACCGTGGACTATGAAGAGACGCTGATGCGCCAGGGTTTCAACTTCATCAATCCGAACACCACCAAGTCCTGCGGCTGCGGCACATCCTTTTCCGCGTAGGGCCGCAACCGCACGGCCCGCGCGCCACCAGACCGCTGGACGGCCTTGGGAATGCTGCGCAGGGCCTTGCCAAAAGGCCAAAGAAGGACCCAAAAATGGACACCAGCAAGATGACACAAATAACGGAACAATCCGAGGACTCTGCCTGCTGGTCCTGTAGCGCCGCAGGCGCTTCCGTGGACCACCTTTGCGCCCGCTGTCGGGAGCTGCTGCCCTCTGAAACGAAAGACTATTTCACCTTCTTTGGCCTGCCCCACCGGTTGACGCTGGACCTGGCCGCGCTGGAAAAACAGTTCTATCGGCTCAGCCGCAAACTGCACCCGGACTTATATGCCCGCGCCGGGGGACAGGAACAGCAATGGAGCCTGGAGAAAAGCTCCTTGCTGAACGACGCCTATCGCACGCTGCGCGATCCCATTGCGCGCACGGAATACCTGTTGGAGACCGAGGGCGTCCACATGGAAGAGCAATCGAGCCATGCGACAGAGACCGCCCGCGCCACAGGTACGGCCAAGCAGCAGGTGGTCCCGGCGGACATGCTGGAGGAGGTCTTTGAGCTGAACATGCAGTTGGAAGAAGCGCGCATGGCCGCCGCCAACGGAAGCGAGGACCCTGGGCTGCGTGCCAGTCTGGGCGCCGCAGAGAAGGACTTTATCGCGCAGATGGAAGGGCTGGACCGGCAGTTGCAGGCGCTATGGGCGGCATGGGACCGGGCCCTGGACACCAACGATGCAGCCGCCAAAGACGATGTAAAACAAAAGCTGGTCGCCCTGCTCAACCGCCGCAGTTACATACGCAATCTGGTGCGCGATGTGCAGCAGGCACTGGGAAAATAGCAGCAGGACACGCAAGGCGGCAATCCAGCGCTGCCACGGACAGGCCATAGAAACGAAAGGGACCGGAAGCAAGCATGGCACAGGAAAGAGTGGTCGGGATCGACCTCGGCACAACCAACTCGCTGGTCGCCTTCATGCAGGAGGACCACCCCGTTATCATTCCGGGCGTGGATGGGTCCCGGCTGCTTCCTTCCGTGGTGGCGCTTGCCCCCAATGGCTGGATCACCGTGGGCAATGAGGCGCGCAAGCACTTGATCGAAACGCCGGAGCGGGCGGTCTACTCCGCCAAGCGACTGATGGGCCGCGGCGTGGAGGACGTGCAGGAGGAGCTGCGCTTTTTCCCTTTTCGCCTTGCAGAAAACACCGCACCGGGACAGGTGCTGCGCATCAAGCTGGGGGAACGCGAGTATACCCCGCCGGAGATTTCCGCTTACATCCTGCGCCAATTGAAGCAGAATGCGGAGCGTTACTTCGGCCCTGGGTCCAACATCACCAAGGCCGTCATCACGGTCCCCGCCTACTTCAACGATGCGCAGCGACAGGCCACCAAGGACGCCGGACGCATTGCCGGACTGGAAGTGCTGCGCCTGGTGAATGAACCAACGGCTGCGGCGCTGGCCTACGGACTGGACAAGAAAAAGGACGGGCTGATCGCGGTCTATGACCTGGGCGGGGGCACCTTTGACATTTCCATCCTCAAGCTGCGGGACGGCATCTTTGACGTGATTGCCACCAATGGCGACACCCATCTTGGCGGCGACGACATGGACAACCTGCTGATGGCAGTCGCCCTGGATGACATTGCTGGCGAGATGGGGTTGGACCTACGGCAAGACGGAGGGGCCGTGCAGGTCATCCGCAAGGCCGTGATTGACGCCAAGATCGCGCTCTCCACCTGGCGGCAGGCCGTGCTGGATGTGGACCTTCCCGGCGGACGGAAGTACCAGCGCACCCTCACCCGTGAACAATTTGAGCAGTTGGTCCTCCCGGTGCTCCAGCGGACGGTTGCGCCCTGCCGTCAGGCCATCAAAGACGCAGGCATCACGACTGCTGAGATTGATGAAGTGGTTTTGGTCGGCGGGTCCACGCGCATCCCGAGCGTGCGCACACTGGTGGAGGGGATTTTCGACCTGCCCGCGCGGGGCAAAAAACCGCACACGGACCTGAATCCCGATGAAGTGGTCGCCTTGGGCGCAGCCGTGCAGGCAAAAATCCTGGCCGGCGGGTCCGCGGCCACCGAGGAGATGCTGCTGCTGGATGTGACGCCGCTTTCCCTGGGCATTGAGGCCCTGGGCGGCGTGGTGGCGCGCATCATCCAGCGCAACTCCAAGGTCCCCGCCACGGCCACGGAAAACTTTACCACCGGCGTGGACGGGCAGACCAATGTGGCCATCCATGTGGTGCAGGGTGAGCGGGAGCTGGCCAAAGACTGCCGGTCCCTGGCCCGCTTTGACCTGAAAGGCATTCCCCCCATGGCGGCAGGGATACCACGCATTGAGGTGAAGTTCCTGATTGACGCCAACGGCATCCTGCATGTCTCCGCGCACGAGCAGCGCAGCGGCAAGCAGGCGGAGATTGCCGTAAAGCCCACCTACGGATTGACAGACGAGCAGGTGGAGAGCATGATCCTGGACTCCTTTGACCATGCCGAGCAGGACTTTTACCAGCGCCAGTTGGTGGAGGCGCGCAATGAAGCGGAGACGATGCTGGCGCTGGTGGACAAGGCCCCGTCCAGTCCCGCATGGAAGCTACTGGAGCCGGAAGAGCACCTGCTGATTGCACATAGAAAAGCGGTGCTGGATGCGGTGCGCAAAGAAGACAACTACCGCGCCATCCGCAACGCCATTGACGCCCTGGACAAGGCCACGCGACACTTTGCGACCTTGCAAATGGAGACCGCCGTCTCCTCTGCCCTGAAAGGAAAAACGATGGACACGGCGGGCAAAGAGCTGGGCGCGGGAGTGGCCGCACCTCACCCCTTTGCCCCCGCTGAGATTGTGAGCGAAAAATGATAGAAACATCAGACATGGCGCATGTAACGTCCCCCGATACGCAGCCACCTGTTGACCGGAGCAAGCCACCCGCTGAAGGCATGGTGCGCGTCACCTTCCTGCCAGAAGGCCGCACGGTGGAGTTTGCCTTTGGCTCCCTGCCCTACGAACACCACGGCAGGCCCATGTCCCTTTTGGATGTGGCCATGAACCACGGCATTTTTCTGGACCACGCCTGTGGCGGCGCCTGCGCTTGCACCACCTGCCATCTTTGGATCAAGGAAGGCGCGGCTGGACTCAGCCAACCGGAGGACGAGGAACTGGACCGCATGGAAACGGCCGCCGACGTGCAGTTGGAATCCCGTCTCGGCTGCCAGGCCGTCATCACCCAACCGGGAGATTACGTTGTTGAAATTCCCAAGTGGAACCGCAATTACGTGACGGAAGGAAAGCCGCTTGCGGCCAGCGAAGAAAAACAGGGAGCATGACCATGCCGAAGCTATTACTCTGGACTGACGCCGAAGAGATCGCCCTCCTGTTGCTGGAGAAATACCCGGAGACTGACCCGTTGACCGTCCGCTTCACGGAGCTGCACCGCATGGTCACCAGCCTGCCGGAGTTTGCCGACGATGCGCAAAAGTCGAATGAAGCCAGGCTGGAGGCCATCCAGATGGCCTGGCATGAAGAGTGGAAAGACGCACAGCCATGACCTTGACCAAGGACAGCGCACGATGAGACGGATCATTGATGGGGTACTGAAGTTCCAGCAGGAAGTGCATCCTGGCCAGAAGACGCTCTTCCAGCAGCTTTCCAATACGCAGCGTCCGCAGGCCATGTTCATCGGCTGCTCGGATTCGCGGGTGGTCCCGGAGTTGTTTACGCAACAGGGGCCGGGGGAACTCTTTGTCGTGCGCAATGCCGGCAACATTGTCCCTCCCTATGCGGTCGCCCCCGGAGGGGTATCGGCCAGCATAGAATATGCCGTGGCCGTTTTGGGTGTCCCAGACATTGTTGTCTGCGGCCATTCCGATTGCGGCGCCATGACGGCCATCTTGCAGGGCAGCGAGCAACTGGAGGCACTGCCCGCCGTGGCCCAGTGGCTGCACTTTGCGGACCCGGCCCGGCAAATCGTTGCCGAGCGGTACGGCGTGGAAGACGGGGCGGCCAGGTTGGATGCCCTGGTGCGCGAAAACGTCCTGACGCAACTGGGCAATCTGTTGACCCATCCTGCCGTGGCCCAGGCGGTCCAGCGCAAGGGAATTTGCCTCCACGGCTGGACCTACGACATTGCCACAGGGGCGGTGATGACCTACGATGCGCAGGCGGGGGAGTTCGTCCCGCTCACGCAGGCCCCATTTCCTGCCGCGGCCCGCTGAGCATGGCCCGGTCCCGTGGCCCAGCGTTCCCTTAGCGGCTGGGGCCGTGTCCTTCCATAACAGGGACGGGGCCAGGGATTTCCCACGGACAATTATCACTGGTCCCGTTCGCTGGTGGGCAGCCAATGACGCACCGCCTTTGCGCCGCACAGGGCAACTTTTGCCCCGCGATTGCGTCTCTACATAGGTATGGTGCGCCTACGCCAATTTGTCCCCCGACGGACGCTGCATGACATGGGACGCGAGTTGCTCCTCTGCGTCCTACTGCCCAGCGTGGTCCTTGTTTCCGCCGATATGGTGGCGCAGAGGAACGGCCCTGCAACCGCACGGCAACAGTCCCAGCAACAGTCCCAGCAACAATCCGACGACCAGATTGCCGCTGCCATCAACACCCGGCTGATGGCGTCGAATGTGCTGCGCCCGCTGGACCTGGGCGTCTGGGTACACAATGGCGTTGCCACGCTGAGCGGCGCCGTGCCCACGCAGGCATTGCGGACGCAGGCCGCTTCCCTGGTGCGCGCGGTCCCCGGCGTAAAGTCCGTGGATGACCAGATCACCGTGGGTGCGCTGCAGGAAGCACAGCCTGGGCCACAATCACAAATGTCGCCGCTGCCATCGGCAGCTTCGCCCACTCCAGCCGCAAGGGCGGCGCAGGGAGCACCGTCACAGACCGGACAAGAGCCTGCTCTTGCAGCGGAGGACCGGCCCCTCATTTCTGCTGCCCCTGGCCCTGTCGCCAACGCAACGCTGAAGCAAGCGCCTTCTGCGCCGCCTGCCTATGCGGAGACGGCCCCCAGTGGCCCTCCCATCCGCGCCACAAACAACGCGCCCAGCACCGCCCAACGCTATGTCCCGCAAAATGCGCCGCCCAATGCCGCCCAGTTGCGCCGCTCCCAGGTGCAAAATGACCAGCCGAGGATGACCATCGCGGCTGGGACGCCCTTGCATGTACAGCTCTTGCAAACGCTGGACAGCCATCACACCAAACCAGGCATGGGCTTTCGCGGGGTGCTGGCGCAGAGCGTCCAGGTAAATGGCGTGACCGCCCTGCCTCGTGGCGCGATGGTGGAGGGGACGGTAATCGATGCCCGTCCGGCGGGACGTCTGGCGGGCCGTCCCAAGCTGGCCTTGCAGTTGTCCAACATCAACATGGGCAGCGCCAGCTATGTGCTCACCACGCAGGACTGGGCGCACCAGGGGCCGGGCAAGGGCGGACAGACCGCAGGCGCAGTTGCCGGGGGCGCGGCCTTTGGGGCCATTGCCGGGGCGATCTTCGGCGGTGGGCCGGTGGCCTTGCTGGGAGCGGCGATTGGCGGACTGGGCGGGGCAGGGTTGTCCGCGCTTTCGCCCGGCGCTCACATCCTTGCGCCAGCGGAGTCTGTGCTCACCTTCCGCCTGACCGCCCCGCTCATCGTGCGCGAACCTACCGTGGAGGAGGTGCAAAGTATGGAAGCCAATGCACCCCAGTCCCGACCAGCGCCCCGCTATCGCCGCCGAGTGTATTATCCCTACCCTCCACCGTATCCGCCGCCATATTATTATCCGTATTGAGCACAGGCATCCGGGCCGGGGCGCTGCTGTGATTTATACTTCTGACAGGGCGGATTTCCCATTGCTATACGCCACCGGGTTTGTTCCAGTGCGGCCTTCTTAAAGAAAAGGCCCTGCAAACCTGGATGGCCCGGAATGTACGGCGATGGGAAACCCGCCCTGGCCCTGCCAGCTTGCGGGTCGCTCTGATACAACGTGGAGCGCCCGGGCAAATCCCAGGCCGCTTGGTTGCGCGCCTGCATGTAAGGTCAATCGCCACCCATGATCCGTTTTCTGCAACAGGACAACCGCATCACCAAGGCAATTTTCGTCGGCCTGATCTCGATCACCGCAGTTTTGATGGTCATCTTTCTGGTGCCGGGCATGTTCCAGGACTCGACCGCCAGCTCCAACAATTACGCCACCATCCATAGCGACGGCATTTTGGGCCGCGTCTTTGGCGCTTCCAACGAAGTGACGGTCCCAGAGGTGCAGCAGTTGGCGCAGCGCATGATGCAGCAACAGCGTCTGCCGGACTTTGTGCTGCCCTTCCTGATGCAGCGCGCGGCGCAGGCCCTGGTGCAACGCGCCATCATGCTGCGCGAGGCGGACCGGCTGGGCCTGACTGTCACTGACCAGGACCTGCGCAATGAGCTGCGCTATGGCCCATTCGCCGCCATTATTTTCCCCAACGGCCAGTTCATCGGCGATGCGCGCTATGCGGACTTTGTGCAGAACGCCTTTGGGTTGTCGCAGCAGGACTTTGAAACGCAGTTGAAGGAAGAGATACTGGTCAACCGCCTGCAGGCAATGGTGACGGGTGGACAGACTGTATCGGATGCGGATGTGCGCTCCGCGTATCTGAAGCAGGCGACCAAGGTGAAGTTCCAATACGCCGTCTTTACTGCGGAGGACCTGCGCAAACAGATCAACCCGACGGACACGGAGTTGCAGGCGTTCTTCCAGCAAAATGCCGCGCGCTATGCCAATGCCGTCCCAGAAGGACGCAAACTGCAATACGTGGCCTTTGGATTGGACCAGGTGCCCGGTGGTCCCGCGCAGATCAGCGATGCTGAAATACAGCAGTATTACAGCCAGCACCAGCAGCAGTTCCAGGTGCCGGAAGCGGTGCGCGTGCGGCACATCCTGATTAAGGTCGCGCCCAATGCGGACGCCAAGACCGATGCCGCCGCCAGGCAAAAGGCCGAAGACATCCTGAATCAATTGCACCATGGCGCGGACTTTGCCACGCTGGCAAAAAAATACTCGGACGACCCAGGCAGCAAGGCACAAGGCGGAGAGTTGGGACTTCTACAACGGGGGACCACGGCCCCGGAGTTTGACAAAACGGCCTTTGCGCTCCAGCCCGGACAGACCTCCGGTGTAATCAAGACGCAGTTTGGCTACCACATCTTGCAGGTGGAAGAAAAGCAGCAGGCGCATGAGAAGCCGCTGGACGAGGTGCGCACCCTGATTGTGGCCGACCTGAAACAACAGAAGCAGGGACAGGTAGCGCAAAATTACGCCACGCAGCTACAAAACGAGGCCCAAAAATCCGGCCTGCAGAAAATGGCCGAGCAACACCACCTGAATGTGGTGACCACAGACTATTTGCAGCAGAGCGCCGTTGTGCCAGGGCTGGCCGATGGCTCGCCGATGCTGACACGCGCCTTCACCATGAAACCGGGGTCCGCGCCGCAGTCTGCCTCCACGGGCGAGGGGTACGCTGTTTTCCAGGTGACAGACATAAAACCTGCCCATGCCCCCACCTTTGCCGAGTACAAGGCCCGCATCTTGGAAGATTACCGTGACCAGCAATTGCCCAATCTGCTGCGCCAGAAGACCCAGCAATTGGCAGACCTGGCCCATGCCGATAACAGCCTGCAAAAGGCCGCTGCCGCCACCGGGGCCAAACTGGAGACCAGCGACCTGGTCGATTCCACCGCGCAGGTCCCCGACCTGGGGCCCATGTCTGGCGATGCCGCCGTGGCCTTTAACTTGCAGCCGGGCCAGATCAGCGCGCCCATTCTGGGTCCCCGCACCGGGGTGGTGATTGACCTTCTGGACAAACAGGCGCCCACCGACCAGGAGATTGCGCAGCACATGGACATCACGCGCGAGCAGTTGTTGCAAAACAGCCGGGAGGCGGCCTTTGCGGTCTTTGTCACCAGCCTGGAGCAGCGTTACCAGAAGCGCGGACTGGTCCGCATCAACAAGCAGGCGTTGTCGGCCATGCAACCCGGCGCACCCAGCTAGGGCAGTCCTCCTCCAGGTGTATACCAGGGAAGTTTTGTTCCATGCGTCCGTTTTGTCCAAAGACGGATGCGTGGAGCAGGTCCCAGTTTGGCAGGATTGCTTTGGATGTACCTGCGCTGGACACCCATTTTCGTTGACGTCCGGTCTCCTTTCGCCCATTCCGGTCATCCAATCCATAGACGTAAAGAAATGAGACCATGCTGACCGAACGCGCCTCTGGGACCATCCTGCATATTTCCTCCTTGCCCTCCTACGGTGGCATCGGGGACCTTGGTCCCGCCGCCTATACATTCGCGGATTTCCTTGCCGCCGCCAAACAGCAGTATTGGCAGGTGCTTCCGCTGGGGCCAACCGGCTATGGCAACTCACCTTATTCGGCGCTCTCCGCGTTTGCGGGCAATCCGCTGTTTATCAGCCTGGAAAGGCTGGTAGACGGGCATTGGCTGGAGCGTGAGCGTCTGGCTGGATTGCTGGGTGCGGAGGGACCGGTTGATTTCGGGCGCGTGATCGCCATTAAAATGGCCCTGCTGGAAGAGGCGGCGGGCAACTTTGTGGACCAGTGCAACAGTGGCCAATGCAGCGGCGACCTGCGCAATCGCTTTGTGCAGTTCTGCCGCGCGCAGGCGCATTGGCTGGACGACTATGCCAGCTTCAGCGTCCTACGGCGCACCTTTCAGGGAGCAGGCTGGCACACCTGGCCAGAGGAGTATCGCAAGCGCACCACCGCGGGGCTGGCCCATTTGCGCTCCGAGCAAGGACGCGCCCTGGCCGTCGAGCAGGCGTTGCAATTTTTCTTTGCCGAACAATGGAACGCCCTGCGCTGGTACTGCGGGGAAAGAGGCATACACCTGATTGGCGACGCCGCCATCTTTGTGAATTACGACAGCGCCGACGTCTGGACCCATCCGGAGATTTTTGAACTGGATGCGAAGGGCGCCCTGTTGCGCGTCTCCGGCGTGCCCCCCGATTACTTCAGCAAGACCGGGCAACGCTGGGGCAATCCGCTGTATCGTTGGGAGGTGCTGGAGCAGCGCGGGTTTGATTGGTGGGTGGCGCGCCTGCGCCGGGCGCTGGAGTTGTGCGACGTGGTCCGTTTGGACCACTTCCGCGGATTTGACGCCTACTGGGCCATTCCAGCGGCGGAAGAAACGGCCATCCACGGTGCTTGGGAGCAGGCCCCTGGGGCGCAATTGTTCGCCACCCTGGAACGGGAACTGGGCGGCCTGCCCTTGATTGCCGAAGACCTGGGCGTGATTACGCCAGCGGTGGAGGCCCTGCGCCAGCAGTTCCATTTGCCCGGAATGCGGGTGTTGCAATTTGGCTTTGCGGACCGTGGCGGCCATCTCCATTTGCCCCATCGGTATGAGGAAAACACGGTGGCCTTTACCGGCACGCACGATAATGACACCACGCTGGGCTGGTGGCAAAAGGCCCCGCCTGAGGTGCAGCAGAACGCGCTCACCTACCTGCAACCGGGCGAGGACGGCATTGTGTGGGCGATGGTCCGCGCAGCAGCCACTTCCGTGGCGCGCCTGTCCCTTTTCCCGCTACAAGACCTTCTGGGACTGGACAGCACAGCGCGCATGAACACGCCGGCCCAGCCAGCAGGCAATTGGGCCTGGCGCTATGCACCGGACGCATTGCGCCCAGAATTGGCGGAAAAGCTGGCCGCGTTGATGGAAATGACGGACCGCGACCGGGCCGCAGGGCAGAAGAAAAGCCAGGATGGTGGCCAGCCTGCCAACCGATGAATTGTCCATGCCCTTGGCCACGGAAGTCCCGTGCAGGCGCACCGTTGCATCTCCGCCGCTTTACGAGTGTGCCATGAGACACGCACAATGAAGTACAGTGCTACAAGTGCCGGCCATGCTGGGACCAGCAGCAGGCCAGGCATGTTGCAAACCAAGGAGAAATCAATGCCCATATCTGGAGAAGCCATTCGCATGATGAATTACGCGGATGACATAGCCACCACGCTGCGCCGCATACTGGCCGTGGCGCCCTCGCTCACGGCGGAAGAACGGATGCGCGTGCATGACCACATGCAGTCCCTGACGCCATCCTTTGACCAGGCCCTCGAAATCCTGGCGTCCGGCGGCAAGTAGGTAAAGGATGAAGGAAGCAACCGTTGCGATCAAGGGGATGCACATTGCCGTCCTGGGCGCTGGGTCTCTGGGCTGGCTATTGGCGGCCCACACGGCCCATGCAGGGTTCCTTACGGCCTTGGAAGACCTCTTCCCTTCCAACCTGGAGCGGGCGCAAAACGGCATCCGCAAACACTTACAGGGGCTGGCAAATTCCCACGGCGTGAGCGCCGCAGAGGTGGAGGCCACACTGGCCCGCATCACCTTCGTTCCCACCATTGAAGGGGCCGTGCGCGAGGCGGACCTGGCCCTGGACTGCGTGCCGGACGAACTGGAATCCAAACTGGAAATCTTCAGCCTGCTGGACCGCATGGCCCCGCCGCGCACCATTTTCTGTACGCCCACCCGTGCGCTGGGCATCGCCGACATTGCCTCCTGCACCTACCGCGCGGACCGCTGCGTGGCCGTGCGGCCTTTGCAGGACGGGGGTACGGATGACCGGTATTTGCTGGCGACCACCAGGGAAGTGGTGCTGGCATACAGCCACTGGACGCGCCCTGATGTGCTGGCTGCAGTGACTGCTTTCTGGCGGCAACTGGGCAAGTCCGTCACCACGGAATACGATGGCAGCTTTGCCCCGCCGGGGACCATGCCACCAGCAGGCATGTAGGCGCGCCCTCTATTTTGCTGCGGGGGGCCCCACCGGCTTGAATGGATTTTGCAGGTAACCACGGGCCAGGTCCAACGCACCGCCGGTATTGTCCTTGGTTTCAATCGCCTGCCGGTATTCATTCACGGCACGGTCGCGCTGGCCGGTGGCGTCAAATATCTTTCCCAACTGGATGTGACTCCAGACCTCCGTCCATTTTGGCTCGCCGTCCCCACGCAGGCAATCGCGGAAGGCATCGGCGGCGGCCTGATAATTTTTCTGTAGAAAATAGACCTCACCCAGACGATAGCTGGCCAGCGAGCTGGTGCTATTGATGGTGATGGCCTGCCGGTATTCCTGGATGGCCCCGGGGTAGTCCCCCTTTGCGGCCAGTTGCTGTCCGCGCAGGATGTGGACCCGCACCTGCATGGAGGGGTCGTTCTTCAGCACCCAGTTGTCCGGGTCAATGGAGACCTTGCGCGGAAGGCCAAAGGTGTCAATGACGTATTGCGATTGCGGACCGACCACATCCACGCGCTGGTCCACGGTCTTGCCCTCGGTCTCCACCCGCACCTCCACCGGCATACGGAAGAGGTCCAGGTCCTGCTGGATTTCCCCCACCGTGCGAAAGCCCGCGTTGTTGCCCAGCCGGTAGATGGTGTATTTGTCCCGGAAATCCGGCGCGCCGGTGCTGTGGAGCCATTGCGAGAAGAAGGGTTGCAGATTTTGCTGGGACTGCGCTTCGGCCACCTGCTCCACCTCTGCGGAGGAGACCGGTTTGTCAGTATATTGTGACAAAATCCCGGCCAGGGTGCGCCGGAAGGCCTCTTCGCCAATCTCCCAGCGCAGCATATGGAAGACCATGGCCCCTTTGTCGTAAGTCATGGACTGGAACTCCGGCGAAAACGGCGGGTAGCGTCCGGCATCGGCCAGCGGAACGGTGTCGTATGCCAAAGCGCCAGCGCCCACATCCAGAATGGCGTTGGAGAAGGCGTCCTTGCCATCACTCTCCCGCATGTACATTAACTCCGCGTAGCGGCACATGCCGTTGGTTGTCCAGGCGTCATTGAAGGTCGCAGGACTTACCTGGCTGGACCACCACTGGTGCGCAATGGTATTGGCCAGCAGGCGGTAGGCCTCCTTGCCGGAAATATATTGCCCGCTGACAGCGGCAATCTCTGGCGCCCAGTAGGCCGGGACCGTGCCCTCCGGCAGTTCGACCACATTCAACTGGTTGGATTCCGGCTGGCCAAAGAGCGAGGTGAAAAAGCCAAATTCCTTATAGGCGGTCTGCGCATACTCCACGCCGCTGGCCTTGTGCGCCGCAGTCAAATAGACGCGCACGTTGGTGCCTGTGTCCACGGCGAATGGCTCCAAAAACTGACCGACGAGGATGGTGCCGGGAAATCCGGGGCGCGTCCAGCGAAAATCGAACTCCGTTTGTCCGCTGGCGTCCACCTTGGGCGTGCCAAAAAAACCGCTGCCAATCACCCGGTAGCCGGTCGGGACGTGGACGTGTATCTCCGCAGTAAAACGGTCCGTCATATACCCCACCACGGGGAACCAGCGGGCCGCGTAGAGCAGATAGCTGATGGGGGACCCGATGGAGGCCAGCTTTGGCCCTTGGACCGGATTGGCGTCGGCGCTGTTCAACACACCGGAGTATTCCAAGGTCCAGGTGGTGGTCTGCCCCTTGTCCAGCGGGGCCAGGGGCGTCACGCGGATGCTGGGACCTGCCGGGGAGGCCCCGCCTGTGAGCACCTGGCCCTTGTCGTCCGTGATGCGGCTGACGCGGAGCGCATTGTTCAGGCCAAAGGAGACCGCATTGACCTCTTCCAGCGCGGTAAAGTTGACCGCGACCTTGGCGTTGATCGTGTGCGTGGCCGGGTCCAGGGTAACGTCCATGCCATAACCATTGATGTGTATCGGTTGCGTTTCCGCAGCTTGCGACAACGGCGCAAGGCCGTACAGTAGGCCAAGAGGCAGGAACGAAAAGGCCCAGACACTCCAGGCTGCGCAGACCGCGCGGTACATCCAACGTCGTGGCAAGAAGCGACACCGTAAAAAACTCTGCTGCGAAAAGGCGGGGACTGTGCTCATGGCGTTCCTGGGGCCTTCCCTTGTATGGAATGCGCGCCCTGCAGAAAATGCAAGGCCCAGTCCGCCACGCGGGCGATAGATGTTTCCGACGTCTCGCGCCAATCGGGGCCTGTTGCGGCGGCGGCCATGGTTGTTACGACTGCTGGCCCCTCCATTGCAGGCCGCTGCAGGGCCGTGCGCACGACGGCCAGGTCCCGTTGCATGGCGGCGCGCGCCGCATCATCGTGGAGCAGCGGTTGCAGGTGTTGCACAACGTTCTCAGCGGTAAATTCCCGCTGGACCAGCTCCGGCACAATGCGTTGGCTGGCGATCAGGTTCACCATCGCCACATGCGGCACCTGTACCATGCGGCTGGCGATGGCGTAGCTGAGCCGGGAGAGGCGATAGACCACCAGAAATGGGTTGCCGACCAGCGCTGCCTCCACCGTGGCCGTGCCGCTGGCCACCACGCTGGCCCGCGCATGATGCAATACGGCGCGCGCATCTGGGAGCACATGGATGGTTGCGCCCTGGCCGTTTGCCCGCACCTGCTGGCGGACCCACTCTGTTTCCAGCGTGGCGGCAGCAGGCAACAGATATTCATAGCACGGGCCAAGCAGCACCGCAGCTTTGGCCATCTCCGGCAAATTCAGGCGCAGTTCTTTTTTTCGACTGCCGGGCAACAGGCCGATCCAATCCTTCGCTGCGTCGAGTCCATGCAGGCGGGCAAACTCCTCGCGCGCAATCGCAGGCAGCGGCACATCGGCCAGCGGATGACCGACAAACTCCGCATCCACGCCGCGCTCCCGGTAATACGCCTCCTCAAAGGGAAAAATGACCAGCATCTTGCTCACATACTGCTGCACCCAGCGGATGCGGTGCTGCTTCCATGCCCAAAGCTGCGGGCTGACGAAATAAAGTACGGGAACGCCCAGCCGATGTAGATGCCGGGCGAGGCGCAGGTTGATCTCCGGGAAATCAATCAGTACGGCAAGCTGCGGTCGCCGCTGGACAATGCTTCGCAACAGCAGACGATACTTCCCATAGATGGCGGGCAGATGGCGCACCACCTCCGTGAAGCCCAGCACGGCGATCTCCTCGGCGCGCACGGTGCGTTCGCAGCCAGCGGCCCCCATCTGCGTGCCGCCCAGGCCAAAGAACTGCGCCTGCGGCAGGCGCGCGCGGACGGCCCCGATGAGCATGGCCCCGTAGCGCTCGCCGCTGGCCTCGCCAGCAGAAATAAAAATGAGCGGTGCTGCGGGCGGCGTCTCTGGTGTGCGGTCCGGCGGGTTGGAAGACAGGCTTGGCATTTGTGCGGGTCTGCCCTTAGTCTGCGCTGACGGCAAGCGGCGAGGACAGTCCTGCGGCAGGGCCTTCCTGGTCCTTGTATTGGAGTTGGTAGAGCTTCCAGTACAGGCCGCGCTGCGCCAGCAGTTCCTGATGGGTGCCCATCTCGCGCAGATGTCCTTTGTGCATCACCAGAATGCGGTCCGCTTGCTGGATGGTGGAAAGCCGGTGCGCGATGATGACCGAGGTGCGCCCCGTCACCATGCGCGCCAGGGCGGAGCGGATGCGCAGCTCCGTGTCTGTGTCCACGCTGGAGGTGGCCTCGTCCAAAATCAAAATCCGCGGGTCGGTGGCCAGCGCGCGGGCAAAGCTGATGAGCTGTTTCTGCCCAGTGGAAAGGGTGTTGCCGCGCTCATGGACGGCCTCTTCAAATGCGCCAGGCAGGCTGCGTACAAAGTCGCCGACATTCACTTCATCGGCGGCCTGCTCCATCCGCTGCTGCGTGATCCAATCGGAGCCGAGCCGGATATTGCTGGCGATGGTGCCGGTAAACAGGAACGGGTCCTGCAGCACCACGGCAAAGCGCCGCCGCAGCACATTCAGGTCGTATGCGCGCACGTCCACGCCATCAATCAGGATGCTGCCGCGCTGCACATCATAGAAGCGCATCATCAGGTTGGTCAGCGTGGTCTTGCCCGCGCCGGTGTGGCCAACAATGGCCGCCACTTCATCGGGCGCAATGGTGAAGCTGACATCGCGCAGGACCCAGTCGATGGCGTCGTCGTCCCCAGTGTCCCCGCGTTGCAGCCGTTCCTGCGTGGCCTGGTCCAGACGTTGGTAGGTGAACCAGACATTGCAGAACTCGATGCTGCCGCTGCCGTCGCCCTCCTGCGGATTGGCCGGGGAGACGACCTCCGACGGCGTGTCCAGCAGCTTGAAGATGCGCTCGCTGGCGGCCATGGCGGATTGCAGGATGTTGTATTTGTCGCTCAGGTCCTGGATGGGCCGGAAGAAACGCTGCGCATATTGGATGAAGGCCACCAGCACGCCCAAGGAGACGGCCCCGCGCAGCACGCCGCGTCCGCCATACCAGATGGTGAGCGCAATGGCTGTGGAGCTAAGCAGCTCGACCGCCGGGTAATAGACGGAATAGGACAGGATGGCGTCCTTATAGGCGTCCATGTGCTGACGGTTGACCACTTCAAAGTCGCGGGAGGCGCGCTGCTCGCGGTTGAAAAGCTGCACCACGCTCATGCCGCTCACATGCTCCTGCATAAAGGAGTTGATGCGCGCGATGGCCACGCGAATGCGCCGGTAGCTCTCGCGCACGCGCTTGCGGAAGATGTCCGTGATGAACAGAATGAAGGGCAGGACGGAAAAGGCGATCAGGGCCAGCCACCAGCTCATGCGCAGCATCACCAGCACAATGCCGGCCAGCACCAGCACGTCCTCAAAGATGGAAACGACGCCGGAGGTGAACATCTCATTCAGCGCGTCCACGTCGGTGGTGACGCGGGTGACCAGGCGTCCGGTGGGGTTGCGGTCAAAAAAGGCGACGTGCATCTGCTGCAAGTGGCGGAAAATCTGGCTGCGCAGGTCATACATCACCTTTTGCCCGGTCCACTGCATCAGGTAGGTCTGGACGAACTTCAGTCCGAAGCTGAAGATGAGCGCGCCCAGGTAGATGGCGGCAATCTGGCTGATGCCGGTGAAGGCATTGGCGCCCAGGTGGCGCCCCATCCAGGACTGGTGCGCTTGCGGGTCCCGCGTCATATAAAGATCAACGGCCGTCATGACCAGGAACGGGCCCATCACGTCGGCGAAGGCCTTGAGAAAAATGGCAACCAGCGAGACACCGACCTGCCAGCGATAGGGGCGCAGGTAGGTGAGCAGACGGCGCATCAGGCGATGGTCGTACGCCTTGCCAACAACGTCTTCATCGTGCTGCGACGGGCTGTTCGTGGTCTCTGCCATGCGACACTATCATTGTACCGGGATGGCTGCCGTTCCTCCGCTTTGCACCCGGTCTGTGCGTCCTATGGAAGAAGCTGCTCCAACAACGCTTGGCATCTACATTTCGATTCCTTTTTGTCGCGCCAAGTGCAGCTATTGCAACTTCGCCTCCGGCGTTTTTGGCGAAGGGCGACTGGCGCGTTATGTTGGGCGCTTGGTGGAGGAGATACATTCCGCGCGCACGCAGGCGGCGTCCTGGCAGGTTGATCTGCCGGACCGCGTGGACACGGTCTACTTTGGCGGAGGCACTCCCAGCCTGTTGCAGCCGGAGCAATTGACAAAAATCATGCAGGCGCTGCGCGGGCAATTTGATCTTGCTCCAGGGGCCGAGATCACGCTGGAGTGCGCACCGGGGCAACTTTCCGATGCGCTGCTGGAAGCTCTGTCGCAGCTTGGCGTCAACCGCACCAGCCTGGGTGTACAGTCGTTCGTGGATGCGGAGGCAGCCGCCGTGGGACGCCTGCACACCCAGGCGCAGGTGCTCGCCGAGATCGCCCGCCTGCGCAGCATTGGCATTGAAAACATTAACGTGGACCTGCTGGCCGGATTGCCCCACCAGACCGAGGCAAGCTGGAAGATTTCGCTGGACCAGGCCATTGCCAGCGGCGTGCCGCATGTGAGCGTCTATATGCTGGAGGTGGATGAAGGTTCCCGGCTGGGACGCGAACTGCTCTCTGGCGGCCAGCGTTACCACGCCCGTACCGTGCCCGGCGATGCAGAGATTGCCGGCATGTATCTTGCCGCCTGTGAGCGTCTGGCTGATGCTGGCATTGCGCAGTATGAAATTTCCAACTTTGCGCGTACGGGACAGGGATCGCGCCACAACAATAAATACTGGCTGCGCCAGCCCTACCTGGGCCTGGGCATGGACGCCCACTCCATGTTGCCGGGCAAAGACGGCCAGCCGCGCCGCGTGGCCATGACGGACGACCTGGGCGCGTTTCTGGAGCAAAGCGCGCCGCCGGAGGTCATCGTGGTGGACCGCACCGCTGCGATGGAGGAGGCATGGTTCCTCGGTCTACGGCGCAATGCCGGGGTCCAACTGGCGGCATTGGATGAGGAGTTTGGCGAAGCAACCGTCGATGCGTACCAGCCAGCGCTGGCGGAGTGCGCGGAGGACGGCCTGCTGGAACTTGGCAACAGTACCGCCCACCTGACAGCGCAAGGCCGCTTGTTTTCCAACGAGGTCTTCGAGAAATTTCTTGGCGTCGCAGACGCTACCGTGTCCACAACAAGACAACAAGGAGCACTCGCATGAGCACCAGCACCACAGAGAAGCCAGCAACAGAGCAGGAAAAATCCAGCAGAATGATTGACCTGCGCAGCGACACCGTCACCCGGCCCACGCCCGCCATGCGCGCTGCCATGTTTGCCGCCGAGGTGGGCGACGACGTTTATGGCGAAGACCCCACCGTCGCCAAGCTAGAGGCCCGCGCCGCCGCCATCTTCGCGCGCGAAGCGGCGCTCTTTGTCCCCACCGGGACAATGGGCAACCAGATCGCCATCCGCCTGCACACCCAGCATGGACAAGAGGTCATCTGCGAGGCCCACGCGCACATCCTGGATTGGGAGATGGCCACGATGGCCTCCTTCTCCGGCTGCCTGCCGCGCGCCATTGCCGGGGAGCGCGGCGTGCTGACCTGGGCGCAGATACGCGCCGCCATTGCACCCAAGACATACTACCGTGCACAAACTGGCCTGATCGAGATGGAAAACACGCACAACATGGCTGGCGGCACGGTGACGCCGCCCGACGTGCTCGAGGAAATATGGGCGGGCGCCAAAGACGCTGGAATACCGCTGCACCTGGATGGCGCGCGCATTTTTAACGCCGCAACCAGCCTGGGCGTTGGCGTGGTCGAATTGACACGCGGTTTTGACACGGTGATGTTTTGCCTTTCCAAGGGCCTGTGCGCGCCGGTCGGTTCCATGCTGGTGGGCACGCGGCAGCAGATGGAGCGCGCCCGCATCTTTCGCAAGGCGTTGGGCGGAGGGATGCGTCAGGTGGGCGTGCTGGCGGCGGCGGGGCTGGTGGCGTTGGAGACCATGACGGCCCGTCTGGCGGAAGACCACGCCAACGCGCGCCTGCTGGCGGAATCGCTGGCGGAAATGCACGGCCTGGACCTCGACCTGGCCAGCGTGCAGAGCAACATTGTCCGCTTCCGCCTGAAGGACGGGAAAAGCGCCCCGGAGCTTGCCGCGCGCCTGAAAGAACGCGGCGTGTTGGTGGGCGCGGTCGGTCCCGATGCCGTGCGCCTGGTGACGCACCACGACGTGGACCGCGCGGCCTGCCTGCACGCTGTGGAAAACATCGTCGAGGTGCTGGCGCAGCCATGACCGTAACTATGACCGCAACTATGACTGGGGCCCGGGCCGAAATGGAAGATTCATCTTCCTGTAACAAAGGATTCACATTCTATTGGCGGTCCTTTGTTCCCCTTGTTGTACCCTGACAGCGGCAGCGTTGTAGGCCGCTGCCAAGGCAAAGAAAGGGAGAGGGCTTGAAACAGACGATCTTTGTTCTGGAAGACGACACGGATATTTCCCGGCTGGTGCAGCACAATCTGGAGGTCGCCGGTTTTTCCGTGCGCACCTTTGTCACCACTGCGGCGGTCCTGGCAGATGCGGAACGGAAAGCGCCGGACCTGTTTCTACTGGACATCATGGTCCCCGGCGGGGACGGTCTCGACCTTTGCCGCAGCATTCGCCGCAATCCCGAACTGTCCAGCACCCCGGTCATCTTCCTGACCGCGCGCACCAGCGAGAGTGACCGCGTGCTGGGACTGGAGTTGGGCGCGGACGATTACATCAGCAAGCCATTTTCCCCACGCGAGATGGTCGCCCGCGTCAAGGCCGTCCTGCGCCGCTTTGAGCGGCCCACCACCCCCACCCAGCTCCGCTTTGACGATATTGAAATTGACGCCAATGCCATGCAGTTGAAGATACGGGGGGAGTTGATGGCCACCACGGCCACGGAGTTCCGCCTGCTGGATTATCTGGCGCGCCATCCGGGCCGCGTCTTCAGCCGCGACCATCTGCTGGACGCCGTCTGGGGCGATGCGCGCTTTGTCACTCCACGCTCCGTCGATGTATATGTGCGCCGCATCCGGGAAAAGATCGAGGCCGACCCAGAGGACCCGCGGTATCTGGTCACGGTCCGCGGCGCTGGTTACCGCTTCGAGATGCCCAAACAGGCATAAGATGGTGCCCATGCCGCACATTTCCCTTTCCATTCACAGGTCCATGCCATGACACGCCGCGTCTTCTTCAAATTGCTCTTCGCCATGGTCCTGGTGTTGTTGCTGGGCGCCGTGATGCTGGACGTTTCCCAGCAACATATCCTGGCCTACTCCCTGCAACGCCAACTGGAAAAAGGGCTGACCGACAAGGCCCGCCTGCTGGCCCTGCGCGTGGACTTGAATGACCCGGCAACGCTGGATGCAATGGTCCGCAAGGAGGCGCTTGCGATTGGCGCCCGCGTGACCATCCTGGATGCCAACGGGGCGGTGCTGGTCGAGTCTGGGCCAGCGGGCCATGCCCCCTCCACGCTTGCTGACAGGCCGGAGGTCCATGCCGTACTGGTGGACCATCGGGCCAAAGGAATGCGCGTCGCGCATGGCGACATGTACGTGGCGGTCCCCGCTGGGGACAATGTGGTGCGCCTGGCCTATCCGCTCAGCGATGTGCGGGAGACCCTGCGCACGGTGCGCCACAGCCTGCTGCTGGCCACCCTGCTTTCCTTGTTGCTGGCCACCCTGGTGGCCGCATGGATCGCCCATGTTGTGGCGCGGCGGCTGGGCAGGATCACGGAGTTTGCCCGCCGCATCGCCAGCGGGGACTTTTCCGCACGCATTGAAGAACCCTCTGGCGATGAGATTTCCGTGGTGGCCAAGGCGCTGGACGCCACCGCGGACCGCCTGGAGCAGGGTTTCCACGCGCTGGAAGACAGCCGCAAGGAACTGGAAGCGGTGCTGGACAGCATGGAGGAGGCCGTGATCGCGGTCGATGCGCAGGGCCGCATCCATTGGACAAACCAGGTCTTGCAGCGCTTTGTCGGCGGCCCCATCCGCATCGGCAACGCGCTGGTGCAGACGGTGCGCGACCCGGACCTGCTGGCCTGCGTGGACCACGCCCTGCGGGAGCGCGTCGCGGCCAAGGGCCAGGCGCGCTCCGTGCTGCCCGGCAGGGTCTTTGAAATCAGCGTGGCCCCCATGCCCGGAGGCAGCGCCGTGGTGGTGCTGCATGATGTGAGCGAAATTGAGCGGGTGGAAAAAACACGCCGCGACTTCATCGCCAACGTCTCGCACGAACTGCGCACCCCGCTCACCTCCATCTCCGGCTACGCGGAAACATTGATGGAGGACGACAAGCAATTGTCCCCGCAGGCGCGGGAGTTCCTCGGCATCATCTGCAAAAACGCCACACGCATGAACCGGCTGACCGAAGACCTGCTGGCGCTGGCCCGCATTGAGTCCGGGGAGTACAAGTTGCGGCCCCAACCCGTCATGGCGTCGGCGCTGGTGCAGGACGCCGTCCATCTCTTTGCCGGTTCGCTGCTGGCCACGGACATACGCCTGGAGGCGGGCGGCCTGGTGCAGGACCGCGTCCTGGTCGATACGGACGCTGTCATGCAGGTGCTTTCCAACCTGCTGGAGAACGCCGCAAAATATGGCGGCGCGGGCAAGCGCATCGTGATTGGCGCGCAGAGCGTCCCCAACGCCGTGGAGTTTTCTGTGCAGGACTTTGGCGCGGGCATCCCCTCCGAGCACCTGGCCCGCATCTTTGAGCGTTTCTATCGCGTGGACAAAGGCCGTTCCATTGAGTCCGGCGGGACCGGGCTGGGACTTTCCATTGTGAAACACATTGTCCTTGCCCACGGCGGCGGCATCCGCGTGGAGAGCGAACTGAACTACGGCAGCACCTTTTTCTTTACCCTGCCCCTGGCCCCAGGGGACACCCCCGCCGCGCCATGACCATCCGTCCATCTGGCAGGCTAACTGCCAGTACAGCAGAATGGCTTCCGTGGCTATTTGTCTTAGATTGGACTTGGTAGGACGGCTTAGCAGCCTGTGTGAAAGTCGGGTTTTGAAGGGGCACGGCTTCAGCCGTGCCGCAAGGGCCGCAAAATCAACGCGGCTTTGGCCGCCGAGGGACGTTTTTGTGGCATCCCGACTTTCACCACGGGCTGTTAGGAAGGGTTGCTGGCGGAGGGAGAGGGATTCGAACCCCCGTTACCCGTGAAGGTAAAGCGGTTTTCAAGACCGCCTGTTTCAACCACTCACACATCCCTCCGCAGGGGGAGCATAGGCGCGTGCCTTATTGTACGACGACAGCGCCCGGTTGGACTGCGGGTGTTTCCGATACCAGGCCCGTCCGCTGGCCTCAAGGATTATGGGTTGCAGCGTGGCGCACAGGGGCATGAGCGTGGCTGGGACCGTGGGCCGTTTCGGCCAGCGCCTCGTCAATGATCTCATACAGCCGCGTGCGGTCCACCACTTCCACAAAGGGCACACCGCTGGTCTTGTTGGTCACCACCCAGATGGTCGGCGTGTGCTCCACGCCAATGCGCTGGCCCAGCGCGTAGTCTGCCTTGACCTCAGCGGCCAGCTTGCCCATTGGGTCCACCACAAAGGGAAAGATGACATTGTGTTTTGCCGCGAACCCCTCCGCAAAGGCCCGCAGTTGCTCTGGCGTCTGGATGTTCGCCTGGTCAGCAAAGACAGCGTCCCGGAAGGCATCGCCGAGTTTTTTTTGCTTGGTGTCAAACCAGCGGGCGTCCACGGCGGCATCAAAGCTCCAGGCATGGTACGGCAGCGGAAAATCATGGCGCAGCCATGGGATGTGGTATTTTTCTGCGGCCTCCCGCAGCACCGGATTGGCGCGTGCGCAGTCGGGGCACTCCATATCAGAAAATTCATAGATGGCCACCCGCGCGCCAGGGGGCGGCCTGAGTGCCGCTGGGTCCGTGACGTGCGTGGGCGGCGCGGCCTGCGCCTGCAAATAGGCACCCGCTGCGAGCAATACGAAAAGAAAGAAAAATTCCCCGATGCGCTTCAAGTCTCTCCCGCTGGACCGCTGGCTGCGGTCTGTCTTTTATTCTACGGGGTGATGGCGCAAAGCGGCGACAGGGGCAGCGGCCCAGGCCCGCTGTCCACGCCGTCCAGCTCTGTCCACGCTTTCCACGCTATCATGGTGCCATGCCCCAAAGTCCCGGTACGCCCTCCCCCACAGCCATTGAGCGCGCCCAGCGCATCCAAGTCATTCTCTTTGACGTGGACGGCGTGCTGACCGATGGCGGCATCTGGCTCTTTCCGGCCCCAGCGGCCAGCCACACCACCGGCGAACGCATTGGCGACCTGGCGGACAAGGGCGGTTACGCCATCCACTCCGCCAATATGGTGGAGGCCAAGGGCTTCCATGCGCACGACGGCACGGCCATCTCCTTGGCGCGGCTGGGCGGCATGAAGTGCGGCATCATCACCAAGCGCGTTTCTGAGACGGTGGCCCTGCGCGCCCGCGACCTGCGCATGGAACATGTCTACATGGGCCAGGCGCACAAAATGCAGGCCGTGCGCGAGATCATGGCCAAGGAACAGATCACCCTGGACCAGGTGGCCTACGTGGGCGACGACATCATTGACCTGCCGGTGATGCGCCTTTGCGGACTGGCCATTGCTGTGGCCAGCGCCCGCGCTGTAGTAAAGGCCGCCGCACATTACGTCACCCAGAATGCCGGGGGCCACGGCGCCGGACGCGACGCGGTGGAATTTATTTTGCAGGCCAAAGGACTGCTGGCGTCAGTGATTGAGGCCTATATTGATGAGCGCAACCCCATGCCTGCTTCCATGGACATTGGCCAGGGCGGGATTTAATCTGCGCAATTAGCTATAATCCAAACACAGCGGAGAGATGGCCGAGTGGCTGAAGGCGGCGGTTTGCTAAACCGTTGTAGGGTCAAAAGCTCTACCGGGGGTTCGAATCCCCCTCTCTCCGCCAGGGCCCCTTCCTAAGACGTCCTACCAAGTCCAATCTGCGACAAATGACCGCTGAAAATAAAAGATTTATTAAACAATTCCGTCCAACGGGTACTATGGAAGCCACATTCCGTTGCGGAACGTGGCAACGAGTTTGAGGCAGATGTCATGAGAGTTTAGGGTCGAATTTCCACGTTTGCCGGGGCCAATAAAGGTGAGGGTTCTTTCTCCGCCCTACAGTAATTATCCATGGGGCACCTGCCTCACCATTGTTGTCACAGAGGGCAATCCAGTCCCGGCCTTTCTGGTAGAGCTTGTTATACGCATCGGAACGCCCGGTATCACCCACCGCACCGGCCATCTCCGCCGCCGCCCGCAGTGCGCCCAAATAATAAATTGAGCACATCGGGTTCGGCCCATAGAACTCCACATCGTAGGTGTTGTGCTACACGCCTTCAAGCACGCCCATCGAATGCTGAAGTTTTGGCCCTGTCACTCCGACGAGGGCGTTCTTTCACCGCCTGCCACAGACACGTCAGCGCATCGCCACCCTGCCTGCATCCTCGGTCCGCCCATCAGCAGCTTCCTCGCGCACCAGCGTCACCGGCCCAAGCAAACCCGAGGACAGCAAGGGCGAGTCCGCATGATAGGGCTTAACATCGGCATACGTGTACTTCTTCGCGCCCGGCTGCTCGTCCCCAATCATCCGGTTGACCCAGGCATTGATCACCTCAACCTCAATCCGGTTTTCGCCAGGCCTCACAGCGGATGTCGCGTCAACCCGATACGGCGCGTGCCACACCTCGCCCAGCGGCCTACCGTTGACCTTTACCAGGGCAAGGTTCTTCACATCGCCAAGATCGATCCAAAGTTGCTGGCCTTTCCCAAGCCAACCGCCCCGGACTTCAAATGTATTGCTGTAACTTGCCTTGCCGGAGAAGTACCTCACACCTGCATCGGAGCTCTTGCTCCAATCAGCAAGTTGGCCCATCACGATGGAGGGCGGAGCGCCCCTGCCCGGCTCAAACGAAACCTTCCACGGCCCCTGAATGGTCGCCACTGTGTTTTCCCTGATGTCGGGAAGATGCAGCGCGGGTCTGCTCGTGTTCTGCCGGAAAACCACAAACAGGCTTTCCCACGGCGCCAATTGCAGCGGGACCCTGGTGCGGCCATCGGCAATGGTGTAGGAGACTGGCGCAATCCCACCCGTCTCTGCGCGCCATATCTGCGGCAATTTTCCGGCAACACGGAAGATGGCATCCACCGCCGCTGGCCCATCGCTACGATTGTCCACAAAATAGATCTCGCCATCCTTGAGTTTCCGGTGGACAAACTGTAGATTTTGGGCCTTGCCGTCTTTTGTTTCGTAGGTAAAGTCCGGCCCCACGCCCATCGCCGTCAGCGCATCCGCAACTGTTGCACCGGCATATACCCTGCCTTTGCCCACAGCATGCACACCCGTCCCGTCACCAAACAGCCGATTGGCCACCTCGTTGAATTCGACGCGATTGTCTGAAAGGCTTGGATCGTTCAACGGCTTTGGCCCGGCCACGGTCGCACCTTCCTCGACCAACTTGTCAATTGCGCGCAGCACCGGCAAGGACATCGTCCGGGCCGTCTCATTCAATCCAAGAATGCGATACCGCACATGGCCTGGCGTCGTGATTTCACCCCTCTGATTCACGCCAAGGACATGAATCAGCGCGTCGGCATTGACGTAATCAAATCCATGACCCGCCGGGAGGTCCGGGGCGCGGTGCGCATAGACCGCGGTGAGGTTGGTGTCTTCGCCATAGAAATACACAACATCGGCCACAAACCGTCCCTGTTGCAGCATGTAGCTGTTGCGCGCCAGGTAGGTGGTCCATGGCCCGGCTTCATACGCCCATGTGTCGTTGCGGTTGAACCACTGCCCGAAGGGCCCAAGCGTAAGACCGGGCGCTTTGCCCACCAAGGGCTGGTGCGTGGACTCATGTATGCAAAACCTGTTGATCCCGTTGAGAAATTCCTGGTCCGCCGTCGGCTTCAAAGTGGCCGGCGACCACGCCCAGGGTGCGATCGACGCCGTCATCGATTCCGCGGCGGCGAGATTCTGGCCATAGATGTGCGCAACCGACGCCGACTCGCGATCATCGCTGTTGTAGCCGTACTGTATCGCATTCACTCCAGGAGATTGCGTCCACATCGCGCTCATTGGCACTTCGCTGAACTTTTTCACCTCCATGCCGTCGGCGATAAACGCCCGCCCGCCCTCATGGGACTCGCTATAGTGCCCCATTTGCCATTCGTGCAGCACATTCTCGATCACGCCGTAATGCTCATCGGCCGTCAGATCGGCGATCGTCTTGCGGAAGTCCCACAGAAAGCGGTCACTCTGCTCCGCACTGCCAACCAACTGGCCGGTCAGTACCGGCATCCATGGCGTTGGATCGTAGCCGCGCAGCCGCTTGAAATCCTCAATCATTGCGCCCGTCCAGTTTTCCGCGCCCGCCTCCCAACTGTCATTGACCACATAACGGACCCCGCGCCTGCCCATCTCATTGGCGCCCACTGTCTTTTTGTAGCTGGCCAGGTAATTCTCCATATATTGCCGCACGGCCTGCCCGTCCAGTTTGTCCACCTCGAGGCCAGTTGCCTCAGCCGTGGCAGGATGATTGGTCACACCCAACAAGCTATAGCCAAAACGAAGCACCACCCAACTGCCCTGCGGAGGGACCCAATCGAGGCCCCCATCTGCTTGCATCTTTCCCGTCAGGTCAATCACGTCCCCGGGCGGCACGGCATCCTTGGCGCCAAACGCTGGCGTATCCAGCGCCTTTAGGTCCGCATCCGGGACAAACGCGGCCTTTTCCTCAAAATGGTCTACGCGCGCCCCAGGATGCAGCACTAACTCCGCAATCTGATAGTTCTTGGGCGTCATGCGCTCCCGTTCTTGCTCTGAACCCGGATTCAAACCCTGCGCCCACAGCGGTTTCGGGGGCGCCGGCTCATGCAGAAAGGCCACGCGAAAATACTTCGCCGTCACCGGCGCAAATGAAATCGTGTTCTGCGGTGATTGGTCCGTCGGCAATTGTGTCACCAAGCGCCAAAGATGGCCATCCTCGCTGGACTCGAACGTAATTTGCGGCGACGATATCCCGTAGATCAACGCAATCCAGCCAGGAACAGCCTTCATGGAGAGCGACACCGCGCGCATCGTCACCGGCCTGGTGAATTCGTACTGTATCCACGCCTTCTTGCCCGCTGCTGGTATGGGAAGCTGGACCGTTTTTGAATAGTCCCCGTCGGAGAGCATCTGTGTGTTCAGCGGCCCTGAACTGGCAGTAATGACCGGATGCTCCTTCGCAGGCAATGTATCTGTCACGGGCCGCCGGTACGCCACCACAACTGTATCGGCATAATATTGCGGCGCCGTCTTCCCCTCGATATGTCCGTCCAGAGGCATGTCCTGAAACGCGCCCGTGGTCATCGGCGGATGCGCCAGCACACCGTGGAATGGCACTCCACCTTCAATCTCCGTCTCGCTCCACACATATTTCTTCATCCCTTGCGCGGGGGGCACCCAGGGGCCACCCGATTCACTCCACCCCGGCGAGCCAGCAATTGCCATTTCCATCCCATATTTGTCACCCAGCGTGATGGCATAGCGAAAGGCATCCTGCCATTCCGGCGTCATATACGCCAGACGCTTCTTGACAACCAGCGGCGTGTCCAACGCGGCATCGAAGGTTTGGAAACCGCCAATCCCCACCTCATGCATCCATTCCAGGTCCAGCTTGATGCCTTCCTTAGTGATGTTTCCATTCATCCAGTGCCACCACACCAGCGGTTTTGCGCTTTGTGGAGGCACTGCAAAGCCGGCGCGCAACCCGTCCGCGGGCGTCTGCGCCACACAACCTGCCATTGGCATCATGGCAAGGACAACCATCGTCAGCACACACAGGACCAAATTCTTCATCAGCCACACCCCTCACTCTTCCATCCCGCCCAGCCGTTGGGTCCAATATCCGGGCTGACCAACACCCAGCCATCGCCACGGAAAACGCTATGTTTATATTACAAACAATTCTACAGATGAAATAATACTCTATTTCCATCATCGCGGACTACCCTGTTTTTCTAAAGCGAGGGGGAAATGCAAAATCCGTGGTTTTGTCCGGTGCTGGGGCCCGGCAAGGCCCACGCTCGACGCTAAAGCCAAATGCCTGACCGTTGGTTTTCGCGCGCAGTGCAATGGTTTCAATCGTCGTTCACTCGGTCTATCGATCGAAGAAAGGAGTTGATGATGGGCGACCCGCTCAGTCGCCATAATTTTCTAGGAATGACCAGTGCCAGCTTGCTCGTAGGCCTGGCCGGGAATGGCGCGCTGGCGCAACCACCCTCAGGAGTATTTCCACAATCCCAAGACGCAGCAGGCCGCGCACGTGCATGTAGACCTTGCCCTTGTAGCGGCGCACGCCCACCGGGCCATCCGAGGCCATGGGCCAATATCGCGCCGACTTCATCACTGGGCGCGCGGCCACTTTTATCGAGGGACATCAAGATACCGCGCAACCATGGCTGTTCTTCCTTTCGCAACTCGGACCGCACCAACAGAATGATATCGACGAGATGGTGCCTCCGGAGCGCTATGCCGGAGACCATGACAACGCCTACGTTCCGCAGGACCTGCGCGACCTGCCGGGCAACTGGAACTCGCGCTTGAAAGGCCATTATGGCTGCGTACAGGCCATTGATGACTGCGTGGGCAGGTTGGTTGAGACGCTGAAGAAAACCGGACAGCTCGACAACACGGTCCTTGTCTTCTTCTCTGACCACGGCTGTACCTTCCGCACCCGCATGGGCGAATACAAGCGTTCGCCCCATGATGCAGCGGTCCGCGTCCCTCTCATCTTCGCCGGGCCGGGGTTCGACCACGCAATCACTCTGCGGGATATCGTCTCCCTGGTCGACCTCGCCCCTACTCTCATTGAAAGCTGCGGCGCCCAGGCCCCGGCTTCGATGCAAGGTCGTTCTCTCGCCGCGTTGCCGACTAGCGACGAAGCCCGCGCCGCGTGGGACCCCTGCGCCTATATTCAAATCAGCGCATCCATGGTGGGACGCGCCCTGCGGACCCGCGATTGGCTGTACTGTGCCTACGGTCCCGACGGACGCCCCGACGATGACCCCGTCAGCTCCAACTACACAGATTCTGCATGTACCACATGGGCGCCGATCCGTATCAAGAGGTGAACCTCATAGGTCGGCCAGAGTATAGCAAGGAGGCCGGGGAACTTCGCGCCGCCTTGGCGCAGCGTATCGTGGCCAATGAGGAACCCGTGCCTGCCATCCGGGCGCAGAAATTTTTCGTTTAGCGGCGGGCACCCTGGCGCACCAAAAGCCTTGTCAGCGGGGCTGTTCGTCGAGTCATCGGGCGGGCGGCGGACCGGCGTGGGGTCCCCTCAGGACCTGTTCTGGGCATACCGGCAAGGCTGACTTTACAAACCATTCGCCCAGCCTTTGTGCCGCTCCCTGGACCGTGCCTGCTCCAAATTCGTACCCACATCGGGCCTGCCCGGTCCATTCCACCTTGGCCTCCAATCCAACTTCCATCACTGTCCCTGGCCCAGGCCCAATCCAGACTAGAGGTCCGCCCTGCCCAAGGGTGGGGGCCAGATGAAACGGCCCAAATGGCCACTCCAGAATGCCAGGACCAATGGCCTTTTGGACGAATGCGCCTCACGGCGGTAACATCGGATACATTGCTGTTTTAGAAAGCGGAACAGCATTCCCTTCAGCCATGCGCGCCCTGATACTCTCCGACATCCACGCCAACATCGACGCCCTGGAAGCGGTGCTGGACGCCGCGCCTGCGTATGACGTGGTGTGGAACCTGGGAGACATGGTCGGCTATGGCGCTGGCCCCAATGCAGTGGTGGAGCGGGTGCGCGCGCTGGGCAACGTCTTTGTGCGCGGCAACCATGACCGCGCCTGCTGCGGCCTGACGGACGCCGAGGAATTCAATTCCGTGGCGCTGCGCGCCGTGCATTGGACGCAGCGGGAGCTGACGAAGGACAACAAGGACTGGTTGCGCAAGGTCCCGCGCGGCCCCGTCCTGCCCGACGGCCCGCAGGTGGGTTGCGTGCATGGATCGCCGCTCGATGAGGACCACTACGTGCTTTCCTTGCGCGACGCCTTGCAACAACTGGCGCTGGCGCGCACCCGGCTCACCTTCTTTGGCCACACCCATGTGCAGGGCGGGTTTGCCACCAATAGGGACGGGGACAGGTTTGAACTCAGGCCGACTTATAGCAGCGGGGACGGGGCGGACTGTTACCAGCTTGATTTGCGGGAGACGGCCAGCTATCTGCTGAATCCCGGCTCGGTCGGCCAGCCGCGCGACCATGACTGGCGCGCCGCCTTTGCCATCTATGATGATGTGGCGCAGCGCGTCACCTTCTGGCGCGTGCCATACCCAGTGCGTGTGGCGCAGGCGCGCATCCAGCGCGCCGGTCTGCCAGATGTGCTCGCCACCCGCCTGTTTACTGGCCGCTGAGAGGTTTCATCGTGCGTGCTTTAGGTTGACTGCCTGTGCAGAGGCCGGGTGCCCCAGGTCCCGATTCTGGGACCTGGGAGATTGGAGTCACGGCTTGCGGGTGTGTGGTCTGCTATTCAGATGAAAGCCGACAGCACCAAATCCCAGGTCTCAGAATCGGGACCTGGGGCACCCGGATTTTTTCTTACAGATTGAACTACTCGGTTTCGGCTTCGCGGTCCACGGAGACCTTCAGGTGCGCCGTCACTTCCCGGTGCAGGCGCACGGGGACCAGGAACTCGCCCAGCGACTTCAGTGGTTCTTCCAAGAGCACCTTGCGGCGGTCAATCTGGAAGCCTTTGGCCTCCAATGCCTGCGCAATATCAACGGAGGTGACGGAACCAAAGAGGTGGTCGCCTTCGCCGGTCTTGCGGGTAAAGGCCAGCGAGACGCTGTCCAGTTGCTGGAGCAGCAGCTCGGCGTCGGCCTTTTCCCTGGCAAAGCGGCGCACGGAGGCGGACTTCATTTGTTCAATGACCGCCTTGTTGGCGCTGGTGGCCTCCGTGGCCAGCTTGCGCGGCAGCAGGTAGTTGCGGCCATATCCCTCCGCCACCTTCACAATGTCCCCCTGGTGCCCCAGGTTGACGACGTCTTCTTTCAAAATGACTTCCATCTTCCATCTCCAAATTTCAGCCGCGTCCTTCTCCCATCGGCCTGTGTATGCCGGACGGCGAAGGGCGGCGGTTGCATTCCGTCCCTGTTAGAAGCGCGCGGCAAAGGGCAGCAGGGCGATGTTCCGGGCCTGCTTGATGGCGCGGGTCAAGCGACGCTGGTGGCGGGTGCAGACGCCGGTCAGACGGCGCGGCACAATCTTGCCACGCTCGGCCACAAACTGCTGGAGCGTGCGCACGTCGCGGTAGGGGATGGAATCTATCTTCTCCAGACAGAATTTGCATACCTTTTTGCGGCGGAAAAACTTGCGTCCACCTGGTCCACCCTGGGACGCGCCCCTGCCTGCTGGCCTTGGGCCGCTGGGTGCGGAGGTTTCCTGTCTCGGTGCTTGGGTTGTTTCGTCAGCCATGTTGGGTCCTTTCAATGGGCTGGAGTCTTTCTCCAGCATCCGGCCCCGCGCATTTACGCAGGGCGATAAAAATACTAGCCGGACTTTCCGCCTGGCCTTACGCAAGGAGTGCCGTTTGCATACAGGCCCCTTGGCGCAAGCCAGGCCGTCCGACGCCAGGACGGCCAATGCTTAGACCGTTGCTGGTGCTGTCTCCGGCGCTGCGGCCTCTGCTGCGACTTCTGCGGGTGCTGCCGCGACCGTGGCCTCCACCGCGACCGGTGCGTCGTGCGCCATGGGGGCCGCTTCCGCTGGCGCGTGCTGCTGTTGCATTGCGCTTTGCTTCACATGCGTGGAGCGCAGTTTGCGCACCTTGGCCAAGCGCTTTTCTTCCTCGTCCAAGCGCACGGTAAGGAACTTGATCACCTGCTCCGTGACGCGCAGACGCCGTTCCAGTTCGGCAACCTGTGCCCCGTCAGCCTCCAGCGTCATCAGCATGTAGAGGCCGTCGTTGAACTTGCGCACGGTATAGGCCAGTTTGCGCATGCCCATTTTGTCGGTGGCCAGCACTTTGCCCCCACCCTTGGTCACGGTCGCTTCCAGGCTGGCAGTCAGCTTCTCGATGTCCTCTTCCGCGACGTCTGGGCGAAGAATGTACATCACTTCATATTTGCGTTGCATCATCTCTTCTCGTTTCTGCAAGGGCCTTGCGGCCCCTGCCTTGCACGGCCCACCCGGGCCGCAAGGGTCTATTCTCCGGCGCGTTCCCGCCGGTTCCATCGGTTCATGGCGACACCTGGCCCATCCGTCAGGATGGTCTCGACTGCCTGCGCCACCTCGTCCA
Organism: Acidobacteriaceae bacterium; assembly: GCA_049977205.1. Lineage (GTDB taxonomy): Bacteria > Acidobacteriota > Terriglobia > Terriglobales > Acidobacteriaceae > JBMFGT01. The sequence continues at coordinate 44,080 of JBMFGT010000015.1, forward strand.
GCACGCCGTCCAGCGTGGCCAGTTGGGCCTTGCGGAAGGGCGTTAAAACAAACTCCCGTGTCCCTTGGCGGACAGTTTCCGCCGCCTGGGGGCCTTCGGGGGCGGTCCCAATGCGGAGGCGCAGCCAATCTTCCCCACCCAGCGCCCCGCAAATCGACTTTGCCCCATTGTGGCTGCCCGGGCTGCCGCGTTCGCGGATGCGAATGGCCCCCAGCGGCAGGTCAATGTCGTCGTACAGTACGACCAGGTCCTGCGCCGGGTCGATTTCCATCTCACGGACCAAGGCGGCCACCGCCAGCCCGCTCAGGTTCATATAGGTCTCCGGCTTGGCCAGCAAAATGCGCCGTCCGGCAATCTGCACCGTGGCCGTCAATGCCTTGCTGCGCCGATTGGCGACCACCGCGCCGTAACGCTCCGCAATGCGGTCAATGGCCAGAAAACCTGCGTTGTGGGGCGTGAACTGGTATTCGATACCTGGATTGCCTAAACCAACCAGGAGCACCGGTCCCCTCGCCACGCCCTGTGATATTTCCATAAGAGCGGTGGATTACTTCTTGGCGTCCTTCTTGTCGCCTTTTTCGCCCTTTTCCGCAGCGGCCTCTGTTGTCTCCTGCTTGCCCTTCTTCATCACTTCCGGCTCAGCAGTAGCAGCGGCCTCCTCAGCCACTACCTCCGCAGCAGGGGCGACCTCCTCCCGCACCGCAGTGATGTGCGCCACCGTGGATGTTTCATCGGTAAGGAACTTCAGCTTGCCGCCATGTGGCAGGTCAGAAACACGCAACACATCGCCAAAGGCCAGTTCGCTTACATCCACGTTGATGTGACTGGGGATGTCCGCAGGCAGGCACTCGACCGTGACCTCGCGCAGCACCTGGTCCAGGATGCCGCCCTGGGTCTTGACGCCCACCGGCACGCCCTGCAATTGCACGGGCACCTGCACGCGGATGGCCTTGTCCATCGCGATGCGCTTCAGGTCAATGTGCATCAGGCTGCCCTTGATCGGCTCATATTGCCAGTCGACAACCATCACCTTGGTCCTGGCGCCGTCCAGTTCCAGGTCAAAAATGGTGTTGAAGCCAGACTCGGAGTAGACAATGCGCTGTATCTGTTTGGGGTCCACGGTAATGGGCACGGACGGCTGCTGGGCGCCGTAGACCACAGCCGGTATCTTGCCGGCCACGCGCACGCGCCGGGCGACATTTTTGGTGAATTTCCCCTCACGGAGAGAGGCCAAAACAACTTCTGGCGTCATCAATTTATTTCCCTTCTGGTTTCCCTTCGGGCACGGCGGCAATGCCGCTCCCTTGTCGCAGCAGAGGCCCTCGCTCTCCGCCACAGTGGTTGTTTCCAACAGCGGCCTGGGCCGCGTCGGGCGTTTCGTTGTCAAAGACCGGCGTCAATTAAACAGGGAGCTGACGCTGGTCTCCATGTGGATGCTCTCAATGGCCCGGCCAATCAGGCCGGCAATGGAAAGCACCTTGATCTTGGCCACGCTCCGCGCTTCCTCGCGCAGCGGGATGGTGTTGGTCACCACCAGTTCCGCCAGTTGCGAATTCTGTATCCGCTCCAACGCCGGACCAGAGAGCACGGCGTGCGAGGCGCAGGCATACACCTTTTTGGCCCCTGCCTCCACCAGCGCGTCCACGGTCTTTATCAGGGTGCCCGCAGTGTCCACAATGTCGTCCAGGATCAAGCAAGTGCGCCCCTCCACGTCGCCAATCACATGCATGACCTCGGTCACGTTCATGTCCGTGCGGCGTTTATCGACGATGGCCAGTGGGGCCTCCATTTTCTTGGCGAAAAAGCGCGCCCGTTCCACTCCCCCGGCATCGGGCGAGACCACCGTCAGGTCCGGCAGGGCCAGCTCCTTGAAGTGGCTGACCAGCACCGGGCTGGCAAACAGATGGTCCACCGGGATATTGAAAAACCCCTGGATTTGCGCCGCGTGCAGGTCCACCAGCAGGGCGCGATTGGCCCCCGCCGTGGAGAGCAAATCGGCCACCAGCTTGGAGGAGATGGCCACGCGGGGACGGTCCTTGCGGTCCTGCCGCGAATATCCGTAATACGGCATCACCACGGTAATACGGCCAGCCGAGGCCCGCTTGAGCGCGTCAATCATAATCAGCAGCTCCATCAAATGCTGGTCCACCGGGTAGCAGGTCGGTTGGACCACAAAGACATCCACCCCACGCACATTCTCCAGGAGCTGGAAGTACACTTCCCCGTCAGAGAACCGCTGCAAATGCACCTCGCCCAGCGGCAACCCAACAAATTTGCAGACCTCCTCGGCCAGGGGCCGGTTGGAGGAACCGCTGAAAATCTTGAAGCGCTTGTCCTCGTTATAGGACTTGGCGCGCTTGCGGCTGGGTGCAGCGCGGTCTATCGGCCTGTCTGCCGACGGCCCGGCCTCCTTTGCTTTCGCATCTCCGGCGGCGGCTGAAGGGGCCGCTGCTACCTCGTTGTTCATTCCGGACCTCCAAGCTGGTTTGCAAGGGTGTTCCGAGCTGCCTTTACAAAGAAAGCTGGCCTCTGCGTGCCGCTTTTCTTCGGGAACAATGCATCGCAGGGACTTCATTCCTACGACCACTTAGCAAAATGCACGGCCATACGCACAAAAAGCGACCTGTACCTGCGCGGCATAAACATAAAAGCAAATCCAAACCCGAAAGGCTGGCTGGGCGACTAGGATTCGAACCTAGACCGAGTGCTCCAAAGGCACTTGACCTACCATTAGTCGATCGCCCATCAGGAGTGGCCAACAGCTTCTGGCCGCCCGTCTTGTGCTTCCCCTTCCACCATCGTCCGCCAATATTCCGCGCGGGCAATGGTCTTCGTCAACAGTGCCGGTACGCCAGCAACAGCCAGCCGTTTCCCGGCAGCCTGGGCCTCCGCCTCCGTGGCGTACAGCCCAAAAAGCGCCGAGCCAGAGCCGGAAAGCGCGGCATACAATGCACCGGGACTTTCTGTAGAGGGAAGACGCAAAACTTGAAGAATGCCGTGCAGGGAGGGGTGTTGCTGGAAAACGACGCATTCAAAGTCGTTTTCTGTCCCGGCACGGACAAGCCTCAGGAGCGATCCCTCGGCCCGGTCTTCCACTGGAAAGACACCGGAGTCAGTTGCAAAATCTTGTTGGGTCCCAGCCAAGGCCGCGACCCATCGATGACCTAGCTCTTCCAGCCTATCGGAAGCCGACGCTCCGGTCAATCCCGGTTGGCCTGGCTGTCCTTGCTCACCCGGCTGGGACTTCCCCTGGCTGGCCGTGGATTGCGCCTGCTGCCGCGCGTCCCAGTCGCGGAAGGCCTGCGGTGTGGAGACGCCAATCGGCGGCACGGCCACTACGCAGGGCGTCTCTGGCAGGTCGGGCAGCGGAGTGACCTGCTCGCCGCGGCCTACGCCCAGCACCGTCCCGCCTATCAGAAACAGGGGCACATCGGAGCCGACTGCAGCGGCCAGGGCCATCTCCTCAGCGCTTGGCAGGGCCTCGCCCAGCTCCCGTTCCAGCCCGATCAGGGCGGCAACGGCGTTGGCCGAGCCTGCTCCCAGCCCTCCCTGCACCGGCAATTTTTTGTCGATGTGGATGCGCACACGCGCGGAAATGTGCATGTGGCGGAGCGCCCGCTCCACCATCTTCCAGCAGGTGTTGCGCCCATCGCAGGGTACGCGGGCGTCTGTGCAGGTCATCTGGATGCTGCTTGCCGCGCCCTCTGGCAGACGCTCTGCCGCCACGGTGACGAAGTCATGGATGGCCAGCGTCTGGTAGATGGTCGTCAGGGCATGGAAGCCGTCTGGCCGCGTGGGGCCAATGGCCAGGCCAAGATTGATCTTTGCGTGTGAACGTACATGCGTAGGCATCTTCTAACGATTTTAAGCGGAAGTACAATTCCCGCAATTCCTTCGCTGTCTGGGATTTTTTGTTGCTACCGTTTTCGCGGCGCGATGGATGAGAACAGAAGGAACATGTCCGCCGTGCAACAGTGGTAAAGCATTGCTTCAAAATAAAAAACTGATAGAAAAAGTATGCTTGGCGCAGACTAAGCACATATCTGTTACGCTCGTAGGCGAGCATGTATCCGCCCCCGGTGAAAGCCGGGGGTTTATATTGGATGCAATGACAAAGACCTTTGCCATACTGATCGACGGCGGGCACTTGCGAGTATGAGTTTATTCACCACACTTCCTGGGGCTTTGGGTCTCGTACTGCGAGAGGCCAACCCTTGGTGGCAAAACAATCCGCTTGTCAATGTGCCCGAAAAAAAGCGATGGCCTTTTGAGACCCTGTACCGGCGTTTGACGCATGGTCTGGCCCCCATTACGGTCCTTCGTGGCCCTCGGCAGATTGGCAAAACTACCCTGCTGAACCAGATGGTCCTCTCTTTGCTGAAAAGTGAAGTGGACCCAACGCGGATTTTTCGCGTCCAGTTCGACGAACTCCTCAGTTTTCAATCTTTGAAGATGGCAAACAAGGCCGAGCCAGTCCTCGAAATGGTCCACTGGTACAGCGAATCCATATTGGGTATGGACTTGGACCGGGCGTTGGCTGGGGGGCCGGTCTTTCTTTTGCTGGACGAAGTCCAAAATCTTCCCAATTGGGCGCCACAATTAAAATATCTTGTCGATATCCATCAAGGTCTGCGTGTTCTTGTCACGGGCAGTTCCGCCTTACGCATTGAGGCGGGCCGGGACAGCCTGGCAGGACGCATTCAAACCCTCGACATCGGCCCGCTTGTGCTCCGTGAAATTGCAGAATGGAGATTTGGGACTTCCCTTCCCCAAATGTTGAAGAATGGCGCCACACCTCTCAAGGAAAAAAGTTTCTGGCTGGACCTGCTGCACTTGGGAGAACAACATAAGGACGAACGAGACCAGGCGTATCTTGCGTTTTCTGAGCGGGGCGGCTATCCAGCCGCCCAAACACACCCGGACCAGTCATGGGAGGAGGTCGCAGGCTTTCTTACGGAAACTGTAATCAAGCGCGCCATTCAACACGACTTGCGCTTTGGGGTACGCGGAAAAAAGCGGGATGAACATCTGCTCGAAGAGGTCTTTCGTCTTGCCTGCCGGTATGCTGGACAGGCCCCGACGCCGAGCAATTGTGCCGAACAGCTCCGTTCGACAATGGGAGCAAATGTCGGCGTACAGCTTGTCAGGTCGTATTTCAAGTTTTTGGACGGTACATTGCTCCTTCGCATGATTGAACCATTGGAACTCCGTTTGAAAAAGCGGAAGGGCCACCCAAAAATCTGCTTGTGCGACCATGCCCTACGCGCCGCTTGGCTGCGCGAGGTCATTCCACTCGATCCTGCGGCCCTAAAAGAAGCGCCCCACCTGAGCGACTTGGCGGGAAGGATTGCGGAAAGCACTGCGGGGTATTTTCTCCGTTCCTTGACAGGTCTTGATATAGCGCACTTTCCAGGGCGCGGTAATGAACCTGAGGTCGATTTTGTTTTGACGATTGGCGAACAGCGCATCCCTGTCGAAATCAAATACCGGAGGCGCATCGACTATGCAGATACGCATGGTCTGCGCTCATTCATTGAAAAGTCGGTAAATAATGCACCGTTTGGCATTCTCGTGACGCTAGAGGACGGCCATGGGACGGATGATCCGCGGATCATCTCACTCCCCCTATCGACGATGCTGCTGATGCGATAACGTAGAGATGGAAGTTTGTTCTGCTAAGGCAGTCTATGGTACGGGCCATCTCTACCCACGTTTTTTTGCGGCACCGGTTGCACACCGGCCTGTTGGAGGCCCTGGCGCGGGGCGGCGCCAGCGCCGTCGAGCTGTTTGCCGCGCGCCAGCACTTTGATTACACCAACCGCATTGAAGTGAACGAACTGGGCGCATGGTTCCGTGACAGCGCCCTGAGGCCGTGGTCCCTGCACGCGCCGCTCTTTCCTGACATGGAAATGGGCCGCAGTGGCGCGCCCAGCGTCAACCTTGTCCATGTAGAAAAGTCACGCCGCATTGACGCCATGGACGAGGTCAAGCGCGCCCTGGAAAGCGCGGAACAGGTCCCGTTCTCCTATCTCATCCTGCACCTGGGGGACCGCGACGACACCTGGGACCAGCGCGCGCTGGAACATGCCATCACCGCCGTGGAACATCTGCGCGCCTTTGCCGCGCCGCTGGGCGTCAAGCTGCTGCTGGAAAACCTGGAGAATGATGTGGCGCAACCAGAACACCTGGCTGAGGTCCTTGCCGCAGGCCATTTCCACGACGTAGGGGCCTGCCTGGATGTGGGCCATGCGCACCTGGGCGGAGGCATCCGCGCGGCCATGGACGCCCTTGGCCCGCACATCCGCTCCGCGCACCTGCATGACAACGCCGGGGACCACGACAGCCATCTCTGGCCCGGGGATGGCAGCATCGCGTGGCCGGAGACCATGCGCGCCTTGCTGGACCTGCCGCACCCGCCTGCCTATGTGCTCGAAATAAACTATATCTTGGCAGTCACCACCGAGGCCGTGGTGCAGGACGCGCAGGAGAGCTTTGCGTGGCTGGAGGAGTGCGTCTCAGGTGCGACCTCTGGAGCATAGGCAAACAGATAATAAAAGTCACAGCGCAGCAATGCGGAAACAGTCCGGGAGAAAAATGCCACAGGAAAACCCAAACACCCCGCAATCCACTAGCCAAGACGCACGGACCAGACAGGACGCGCCCATCACCACCATAGCCAGCATTGGCCAGCACGAAGGCCAGACCGTCACCTTGCACGGCTGGCTCTACAACCAACGCGAGAGCGGCAAGCTACTCTTTCCCATCTTCCGCGATGGCAGCGGCACCATCCAGGGCATCGTGCCCAAGGCCGCCGTGCCGCCAGAGGTCTTTGACCGCATTAAGGCGCTCACCCAGGAGTCCAGCGTCATCGTGCGCGGCAAGGTGCGTGCCGACAAGCGCGCCCCCGGCGGATTTGAGCTGGACGTGGAAGATGTGCAGGTCCTCCAGCGCGTGCCAGAAGCGCGGCCTTTCCCCATCACGCTCAAAGAACACGGCGTTGATTTCCTGATGGAGCACCGTCACCTCTGGGTGCGCACGCCGCGCCAGGCGGCCATCCTGCGCATCCGCGCGGAAATCATGCGCGCCGCAGCGGAGTATTTTGACAGCAACGGCTTTGTGCGCACTGACCCTCCCATCCTGACGCCCGCCGCCTGCGAAGGCACCAGCACACTCTTCCCCGTGGATTATTTTGGCGAAGAGGCCTACCTGACCCAGAGCGGCCAGCTCTACATTGAGAGTACGGCCATGGCGCTGGGCAAGGTCTACTCCTTTGGGCCGACCTTTCGCGCCGAGAAATCCAAAACACGCCGCCATCTGACGGAGTTCTGGATGATTGAGCCGGAGGTCGCCTTTGCCGGACTGGACGACCTGATGGTGCTGGCCGAAGGGTTCCTCAGCCATATCGTGCAGAGCGTACTGGAACATCGCGTGGCCGACCTGCAAGCCATCCACCGCGACGTGGCCAAGCTGGAGGCCATCCGTCCGCCCTTCCCGCGCCTCAGTTACGAAGAGGCCGCCAAGATGCTCGACGACGCCTACGCCAAAGGCCTGATTGAACAGAAATTCGAGTACGGCAACGATTTCGGCTCCCCGGACGAGACCTATCTTTCTTCACAATTTGACCGTCCCGTGATGGTGCACCGCTATCCTGCGGCGGTAAAGGCCTTTTACATGGAGCCAGACCCGCTGGACGCAAAGCTGGCCCTTTGCGTGGACGTACTGGCCCCGGAGGGGTACGGCGAGGTCATTGGCGGCTCGCAGCGCATTGCCTCCTATGACCTGCTGAAGGCGCGCATTGAGCAGCAAGGCCTGCCTCTGGCCCCCTTTGAGTGGTACCTGGACCTGCGTCGCTACGGCTCCGTGCCCCACTCCGGCTTTGGCATGGGCATTGAGCGCGCCGTGGCCTGGATTTGCGGCCTGGACCACGTACGTGAAACCATTCCCTTTGCACGCACATTGAACAGGATTTATCCATAAATTCCGAAAAAATGAGAGAGACAAAACAAACGTTATGACAGAAGCAAACAAAGCAAGCAACCCCACAAATACAGAAAAAGTCCAGGCCATCCAACGCGGCCCACGTCCGCAGGCCATCGGAGTGCAGGGCCTTCCGGCAAAGAACATCTGCATCCTCGGCGTGCCATTGGACCTGGGGCAATCGCGCCGTGGCGTTGACATGGGACCTTCCGCCGTGCGCGTGGCCGGCCTGGAGGCGCGCCTGAAAGCATTGGGCCATCAGGTGAAAGACCGCGGCAATATCTCCGTCCACATTGCGGAAACGCAAAGCGTGGGCGAGCGGAATGCGCGCTACCTGGGACCGATCACGGAGACATGCACGCGCGTCGCCGGGCAGGTGATGGAAGCACTCGCCGACGGCGAAACGCCGGTCATCCTGGGCGGGGACCATTCGGTCGCGGTCGGCACCGTCTCCGGCGTGGCGGAGTTTTTCCATCGCAAACAGCAAAAAATCGGCCTTATATGGATTGATGCCCACTCCGACATCAACACGCCGGAGACCTCGCCCAGTGGCAATGTCCATGGCATGCCCCTGGCCGCGCTGATGGGCCTGGGCCTGGACCCACTGAAAAATATCTTCGACTGGTCCCCCAAAGTGGCCCCGGAAAACACCGTCCTGGTTGGCGTGCGCGACATTGACATCACCGAGCGGGAAAACATCCACCGCGCGGGCATCACCGAGGTCTACACCATGCGCGACATTGACGAGCGCGGCATGCGCACGGTGATGGAAGAGGCCCTGCGCGCCGCCGGACGTGGCACCGCGGGCTATCACGTTTCTTTGGACATGGACTGGGTGGACCCAGAAGACGCGCCCGGCGTGGGCACTCCCGTGCGCGGCGGGGCCACCTACCGCGAGGCGCACCTGGCCATGGAGATCATCGCCGACCACGGTAGGATGCTCAGCTTTGAGGTGGTCGAGGTCAACCCGGTCATCGACGAACACAACCGCACCGCGGACCTGGCCGTGGAACTGATCTCGTCTGCTTTTGGAAAGAAGATACTGTAGCCAGAGATGAAAAAGACCCGCATTGGCATTCTCTTTGGCGGACGCAGCGGAGAGCACGAGGTCTCGCTGCTCTCGGCGGCCTCGGTCCTCAAGGCCATCGACCGCAGCAAATATGACGTGCAACTCATCGGCATCGCCAAAGATGGCCGCTGGCTGACGGCGGACAGTTCCGCGCGGCTGCTCGCCACTCCTACGCACGCCGAACAACACCTACGCGCCGGGGACCCGGAGGCGACCACCCCGGCTGCGGTGCTGGAACATGGCACGTCCGTCCTGTTGCCTCCGGTCCCAGCGCAGCCAGGGCCAGAGCATGACCGACTGGCCACATTGCAGGCCAGCGCGGAAAACTCCCTCACCGTCGATGTCATCTTTCCCGTGCTGCACGGCACCTTTGGCGAGGACGGCACCGTGCAGGGCCTGCTGGAACTGGCCGACATCGCCTACGTCGGCTCCGGCGTGCTTGGCTCCGCCGCGGGCATGGACAAAGACGTAATGAAACGCCTCTTCACCGCGGCCAAGCTGCCCATCACCAAATACGTCACGCTGCTGCGCGCACAGTGGCAAAAAGACCCCAGGCGTGCCACGCGGCAGATTGAGGCCACGCTGCGCTATCCGGTCTTTGTTAAACCGGCGAACCTGGGCTCCTCCGTCGGCATCAGCAAGGTGCATGAGCGCAAGGAACTGGCCCCGGCCATGGACCTGGCCGCCAGTTATGACCGCAAAATTGTCGTGGAACAGGGTGTCGGCGGCAAGCGTGGCAAGGCGCGCGAACTGGAAGTGGCCGTGCTCGGCAACGAGGACCCGGAGGCCTCTGTCGTCGGCGAGATCATCCCCAGCAAGGAGTTCTACGACTACGACGCCAAATACCTCAGCGAAGGGTCTAAGCCGGTCATCCCCGCCCGGCTGACCAGGGCAGAATCCAAGCGCGTGCAGCAGATGGCCATTGCCGCCTTCCGCGCCTGCGAGTGCTCCGGCATGGCCCGCGTGGATTTCCTGATGGAACCGGGCGCGGGCGCCGCTGCCAGGTCGCGCAAGATTTATCTCAACGAGGTCAACACGTTGCCCGGCTTCACCTCCATCAGCATGTATCCCAAGCTGTGGGAGGCCAGCGGCCTGCCCTACCCTAGGCTGATTGACCGCCTCATTACGCTGGCCCAGCAGCGCCACCAGGAAAAACGGGCCAATCGCTACAATTTGTAAACACCACAATCATTGCAGAGCGCACTGCGATATGTCTGGGGAAACGGCCCCATCGGCCCCCCACTATCGTCGGGAGAAGGAAAATGTTCCGATGGTACGCTGGAAGCAAAAATTGTATCTCTGGTCGTCGGCGATCTATGCCGCCTGCTCGGCTTAGCCCGGATTATTCGTGAAGGCTGAGGCAGCGAAAGCCATTCTGTGCTACAAACATGTTGACAAGACAGTGTTTACAGCACAGAGAGAGGCTTTCGCTTGAACGATTCTACCGCGACAGAGTGTTGGTTGTTTCCAGAGATTTTCGCCAAGCCGATCAAGATGGAATTTGATCAGCGGCAGGGCTCCTCCGATGGAGGTGCCGTGCTGTTGAAGGCAGCCGAGCGCCGCTACCGGTTGATTGCGAGCATGGTTGATTGCCTGTTCGACGGTCGCCAAGCTTCGAAGGTCGATCATCCGCTCAAAGACCTCTTCGCGCAGCGCGTGTTTTCTATTGCCTGCCACTGCTGTCCAAGATAAATTGCTAACTCAGGCGGCGTGACGGATGCGGGAGGAGACTGGTCTCCGCTACTCTGGAA
>JBMFGT010000016.1:0-54274 GCA_049977205.1 Acidobacteriaceae bacterium
ACGACAGCCAGCGGCGTTCCCACGGACCCGCGTGCGGGCAAGTATCTGGTCTTCCAGATATGTGGGGAAGCGTTTGGCGTAGGGGTCCTGAAGGTGCGGGAAATCATGAAAGTGCAGGAGATCACCTCGGTCCCGCAGACGCCCCCCTTTGTAAAAGGGGTGATCAATCTTCGCGGGAAGGTGGTCCCCGTTGTCGATCTGCGGCTCAAGTTCGGATTGCCGGAGGCGGAACATACCGCGCGGACCTGCATCGTGGTTGTCCACACCCAAAGCGCCGGGGGTGGGCTGCTGATGGGCGTCATTGTCGATGGCGTGGACGAAGTGCTGACGCTGAGTGCCACCGACATTGAAGATACGCCAGATTTTGGCAGTGGCGTGGCCCGCCCTTACCTACTGGGCATGGCCAAAAACAAAGGTGGGATAAAGATACTGCTCGATATTGACCAGGTCTTAAGCAATCAGGAATTACAAGGACTGGGCGAATTACTACGGTAGAGGAAAGCAACCCAAGGAAGGGACTGGCACATCATGGCCTCGCGGATGACAATCAGCAGGAAACTCATATTTTCCGGTGCGCTTTTGGTCACGCTGACGATCGTGCTGGGCGTCTTTGCGCTCATCGGTCTGTCCAGCATGGAAGGCAATGTCCGCTCCCTTGCGGATGGGGCGCTCACCGGGGTGGCGGCCAGCAGCAAGCTGGAATCCAATTTTTTTGAGTTTCGCGGCGACGTCCTGGACCTGATTGCCTCCACGGACGCAAATGACCGGGCCACGATTGCGGCCTCCCTGGGGCAACTGGAGGAGAGGACCAAGGCCAACTTTGAAGAGATAGCGAAATCGGCCAAGACGCCGGAGGAAAGTGGGCTGGTGCAGAAGATACGGCCTGGGCTGGAGCGTTACTTTCGCGCCTGTGAGAGCGTGGAGTCGATGTCACAGGCCGGCCAGAATGCTGCGGCATACGCACTGTATCGGTCCAACGACGTGGACTTTGACGAGCTAAGGAACGAGATCAAGGCCGAGGCGGAATACAATCGCCAGTTATCGGCAACATACAAGGTGCAGGCGGAGGCGACCAACGCCCGCTTGCAATGGCAGGCGTGGGTGGTCATGGCCGTCTCGATATTGGGGGGCGGGGGCTTCCTGCTCTTCCTTGTGATGGGAGTGGACCGTGCGTTGCGCCAGGCCATTGCGGAGCTGTCCGATGGGGCCGAGCAGGTCGCCAGCGCTTCCTCCCAGGTCTCCGCTTCCAGCCAGTCCGTGGCGCAGGGTTCCGCAGAGCAGGCCGCTTCCATTGGGGAGACCTCTGCGTCCTCGGAGGAGATCAATGCGATGGCGCGCAAGAACATGGACAACTCACGCGCCGCGGCCAGCCTGGTTGCGCACACCCAGCAGAAGTTTGCGGAGACAGACCATCAGTTGGAAGAGATGGTGGTTTCCATGGATGAGATCAATGCATCCAGCGGCAAGATATCCAAGATCATCAAGGTGATCGATGAGATCGCCTTCCAGACGAACATCCTGGCGCTGAACGCCGCCGTGGAAGCGGCGCGGGCGGGAGAGGCGGGCATGGGGTTTGCCGTGGTGGCCGACGAGGTGCGCAACCTTGCCCAGCGCTCCGCGCAGGCGGCCAAGGACACGGCGGTGTTGATTGAAGACTCCATCGCCAAGTCCAACGAGGGCAAGGCCAAGATGGACCAGGTGGCCGCCGCCATCCACGGCATCACCGAAGACTCGATGAAAATCAAGACGCTGGTGGACGAAGTGAGTCTGGGCAGCGAGGAGCAGTCGCGCGGAATTGAGCAGATTGGGAAGGCCCTTTCGCAGATGGAGCAAGTGACCCAGAGCACGGCGGCAAACGCCGAGGAAAGCGCCGCGGCAGCCGAAGAATTGAACGCGCAGTCCGAGACCATGAAGGAGATCATCGCCCGGCTCCATGAGATGGTGGGTGGAAAACAGGGTGTGGCGGAAGAAGGACGCAGCCGAAACGGGGGCGCGAAAGTGACGCAGTTTCGCAGTCGGCCCAACCAGCCCACCCATTCTGCGACACGCAATTGTCCTGCTGCCAGGACGGCCCTTCCCTTAAACGGGAACGCCGTCAAGCGGCAAAGAGGGGCACTCCAGGCGGGCAGGGCACTGGCCGAAAGGGACAGCTTCCCGCTGGAGGAAGACTTCAAGGCGTTCTGAGCGCCGTTGCCTGCTGGCAGGTGCAGCAGGTGAAAAATCTTCTCCCCCTCAGCGCACAGGTGCTGTGCAAGAGGGGCCGTCCTGTAAGGGAAAGGCCTTATGCCGGAAGCCGCAGAGCGCGCAAATGCCAGTGGTCCCCTGCACGAGCGGATCGACGAGCTGACCACCCGCTGGATGGTAGAGGGCGCGGCCAGCATCCTGCCAGAGGAACTGGAATCCCTGGGGGAAGATGCGGAAGCCAGTGGCCACGCGCAGGGCGCTTCCCTTGCGCGGTCGCTTGCGGAGAAGGTGCGCGCAGGCGTGCCGGAGGCGGGAGGGAAGGGACATCCTCTGGGCGAGGGTCTGGCGCAGGTCAAGGAAGCATTGTCGCAACCGGGCCGCGTCCTAAAAACGCCGCAAGAAGGGCCTTCTTCGCAGAGTGCTGGGACGCCCGCGGCGCTGCCTTCTACGCAAGAGCTTGCGCAGTCCTTTGCGCAGGACAAGGAGTTGCTGACGGACTTTGTTCTGGAGGCCCGCGAGCACCTGGAGCAGATTGAACAACATGCGCTGGCGCTGGAAAAGGACCCCACTGCGGCGGAGTCCATCCATTCCGTCTTTCGCGCCTTTCATACCATCAAAGGGCTTGCCGGCTTTCTTGATCTGGGCGCCATCCAGAAGCTCTCGCACGCAGTGGAGGACCTGCTGGACCGTGTGCGCAACGCAAAAATTGTGGTGACCCCCACCATCGTGGACGTGGTGCTGGAAAGTGCGGACCACCTGAAAAATGAAATCAGCGCCATCGAACAGAAGAACGCAGGCGCTGCTCCAGGGCCGCCAATTGACCACCAACGCCTGCTCTCCAAAATCCAGCAGATCATCGCCAATGGGGACGCCCCGACGGGGCCAGCGCTTCCGCCCGCACCTGGCCCGAAGGACGGGCCGGGGCCGCCAGCGGGTACGCCAAAACCCACATCTGCCACGGCCCCTTCTGCCCCTGCCACGTTGCAGGGCCAAGCAGACAAAAGCGTCCCAGCGTCGGCGCAAACCACGAAGACGCCCGATGCATTTTCCGTGCGGGTGGAGACCGCCAAGCTGGACACACTGATGGACATGGTGGGCGAGATGGTGATTGCCCAGACCATCCTTTGCCATGATCCGCTGCTGGCGGCAAGCAAGGACCCGCGCCTTTTGGGGGAGATCATGCAGCTCACGCGGGTCACCACGGAAGTGCAGCGGGCCGCGATGGGGATGCGTATGGTCCCCATTGGCCAGCTTTTCCAGCGGACGGCGCGGCTGGTGCGGGACCTATCGCGGAAGGCAGGCAAGCAGGTGGTGCTGGAAGTAGCGGGCGAAGACACGGAGGTAGACAAGACGATTGCCGAGGAGTTGTCTGACCCGCTGCTCCACATGGTCCGGAACTCGATCGACCATGGCATCGAGCTTCCAGAAGAGAGGGCGTCCGCAGGCAAAGGCCCCACGGCCCATATACGACTCTCGGCATACCATCAGGCAGGCCAGATCGTTGTGGAGGTCTCCGATGACGGAAGGGGGTTGGACCGGAAGAAAATCCTGGCCAAGGCCCTGCAAAACCGGATGGTGCAGGCAGACGACCACCCCTCCGATGCGGAGGTGTGCCAGTTGATCTTTGAGCCGGGATTTACGACGGCGGAACAGGTGACCGGCGTTTCTGGCCGCGGGGTGGGAATGGACGTGGTGCGGCGCAACGTGCAAAAGCTGCGCGGACGGATTGAGGGCCAGTCCACGCCCGGCCAGGGGACAACGTTTTTTGTCCGGCTGCCCCTGACCCTGGCCATCATTGAAGGGCTGGTGGTCGTGGTGGGAAGCAGCCGCTTTATTGTGCCGATTTTTGCCGTCCGGGAGATGTTCCGGCCCACGCCCAGGATGTTGTCCACGGTGCAGGGCCGGGACGAGATGGCGCTGGTGCGCGGCAGGCCCCTCCCCATTGTGCGGCTGCACCGCCGCTTCGCGCTTGCCACGGCGGTCGTCGATCCCTGCCAAGGCCTTCTCGTGGTTGTGGACAGCGGGGACCAGCAATTCTGCCTGCTCGTCGATGACCTGATTGGGAAGCAGGAAGTGGTCATCAAGGGCCTGGGGGAAACATTCAAGGACGTTTCCGGACTGGCTGGCTGCGCCATTCTGGGGGACGGGCGCGTGGGCCTCATCCTGGACATGGATGGGATCTATCGGGGGAAGGCGCGATGAGCAGTCTCCCAGCGCCTGGCCCCGACGACCTGCCCAAGTTGCGGCCCCATGAGTTTGAGCTTGTTCGCCGCATGGTCTACGACCATTGCGGGGTGGAACTGCGCGGCAAAGAGGTGCTGGTTGCCGCCAGGCTCGGCAAGGAGATGCGCGAACTCGGACTGCACCCATTCAAAAAATATTATGAATACGTCCGCGGGGACGCGACGGGCGAAGCATTGGCAGAGATGGTGGATGCGCTCACCACAAACCACACCAGCTTCTTCCGCGAGCCGCGACACTTTGATTTCCTGCGGAAAGTGGTCCTGCCGGGACTGCCCCCCAGCAGCCAGGTCCGCCTATGGAGCGCGGCCTGTTCAAGCGGTGAGGAGCCGTATTCCATCGCCTTCTCGTTGATGGAGGAGATGGGTACGGCCGCCCAGTCGCGGGTGCGGGTCCTGGCCACGGACATCTCACGGCGCATGTTGGAAAAAGCGCGACAGGGACTGTATCCGGCCCCCCGCTTTGAAGGGCTCCCGATGGCCATGCTGCGGAAATATCTGCTGAAAGGGGAAGGACGTTCCGAGGACCTCTTCCTGGTCAAAAAAGAGGTGCGGGACCTGATTGAATTCCGCCATTTGAATTTGATGGGGGACTTTTCCAGAGTGGGGACGTTTTCGGTGGTCTTTTGCCGCAATGTCATGATCTATTTCGACCAGCAGACCCAGGAAAGATTGGTGGGCCAACTGGCCGCCCGGCTGGTCCCCGGAGGGTATCTGTTTATCGGGCATTCAGAAAGCCTGTACGGCATACAGCACTCGCTGCAATACGTTTGTCCGGCAATCTACCGGAAACCAAGCGCGGCCCTTCATCCGGCAGGAGAGAGGTCTGGACGATGAAGCCATCGCTGGTTGTCGGTATAGGAGACGGCCCCGTCAGGGATGGGCCAGGGGCCATGCTTGTCACCATCGCCCTTGGTCCCTGCGCCGGGAAGAAGGGAACACCCCATGGTTGACGGCAAGGGGCCAATCAAGGTGCTCATCGTGGACGATTCAGCCATTGTCCGCCGGATACTCAGTGGGGCCATCTCCAGCGAGCCGGACATGCTGGTCGTCGGGACCGCCCCGGACCCATACATTGCCAGGGACAAGGTGCTCGCCCTGCAACCGGATGTGCTCACGCTGGACATTGAGATGCCGCGCATGGATGGGCTGACGTTTTTGAAGAAGCTGATGCAGTTCCACCCGATGCCGGTCATCGTCATCAGTTCGCTGGGCCACTCCTCCTGCGAGGCGTCGATGGAGGCGCTGCGCTGTGGTGCGGTGGAGGTCCTCGCCAAGCCCGGAGGCCCCTACTCCATAGGCGAACTGCGCGGGGAGCTGGCCCCCAAGCTGCGGGCCGCCGCCAACGCGCGCCCACACAGGCCTGCCGCCCAGCCAGGGCCTTCCCTGCCTCCGCTGGCGCGGGTCCCGGCGACGGTGGCCTACAACACCAACACGGTCATTGCCATTGGCGCCTCCACGGGCGGGACGGAGGCCATCCGCGACGTGCTGGTGCAACTTCCCGCTGGCGTGCCCGGCATCGTCATTGCGCAGCACATCCCGCCGGTGTTTTCCGCGGCCTTTGCCCGGCGGTTGGACCAGGCCTGCGCCATTGAAGTGAAAGAGGCCTGCGACGGGGACCAAGTGCGGCCCGGACGCGCCCTGATTGCGCCGGGGAATTTCCACATGCTGCTTCGCCGAAGTGGCGGCGCTTACTATGTGCAGGTGCAGGACGGCCCCCAGGTCTGTTATCAACGCCCGTCGGTGGATGTCCTGTTCGCATCGGTCGCAGAAGCGGCCCGGGAGAAGGCCGTCGGCGTCCTGCTGACGGGCATGGGGTCCGACGGCGCGCAGGGGCTGTTGCGCATGAAACGCGCTGGCGCCAGCACGATTGCGCAGGACGAGGCCAGTTCCGTTGTGTATGGAATGCCCAGGGAAGCGGCCCGACTGGGGGCAGCCGACCAGGTCCTGCCGCTCCCTTCAATTTCGCGGGCCATTCTTGACCACGTGGCCAGCCGATGATGTTTCCGCCGGCCACAGGCGCCTTTTGTCCGGCAATATCAAGTAAAAACCAATATAGAAACCTTGGAATTTAGTGCTTGACAAAAGCACCTGGCTATGGAAACATCCCGCCATTCCTTAAATCCGTTCTCTGCGTGCCTCCTGACTTACCGTCCGGTGGGCGAAGAGGGGAACAAGATGCAATGTCACAGAGACACCCGGGAGGAGTTTTATGGCTGATGAAGCGAAACCTGTATTTGCAAATCCCGCGCCACTGGGCCTGATTGGCTTCGGATTTACTACCGTAATATTGAGCCTGATCAACGCGGGTGTATTGCCCAAAGGGGGTGAGCCGGTGGTCTTGCCGCTGGCTTTCGCCTATGGCGGTCTCATCCAGATGATCGCGGGCATGATGGAGTTCCGCACCGGCAACACCTTTGGCACCGTGGCGTTTCTAAGTTATGGGGCCTTTTGGTGGTGGTTTTCCCTGCTCATTCTGCTGGGCAGCCACGGGGTGCTGGACCTGACGCAGGCGGGCAGCACGATAGCTGTCACGCTTATCGTATGGGGCGTATTCACGTTTTACATGTGGGTTGCCACTTTTCGCCTGTCCAAGGCGCTCTGGTGGGTCTTCCTTACCTTGTGGGTGACGTTCTTCCTGCTCGGCTTCGGGGACCTGTTGGGCCTGCATGGGGTGGCCCGCAGCGGCGGCTGGATGGGACTTATCTGCGGACTGCTGGCGATGTATACCAGCTTTGCCCTGGTGACGAACTCCACCTTTGGCAAAACGGTGCTGCCGCTGGGTGCGCCCTCTGGCAGTTAAACCTGCAAGGCACTGTTCCTTTATTCTTCGGGCGGTCGCCTTTGGGTGGCCGCCTGGAGCAACCTTCAACACAAGGCCCGTCGAGGAAGCAGCAGGCAGGCCAGACAAAAACCTAACGGACAGGGGACCCAAGTATGAGCAATATTCGAACTGAATTTTCTGAATCTGAAATCGCAGTCCACTGGCGGGAAGAAGCACTGATTGACCCGTCCCCGGCGTTTGTTGGTCAAGCCAATGCTACGGACCCGGCAATCTATGACCGCATGGCGCTCAAAAACTTCCCGGAATGTTACCGGGAATATGCCGACCTGCTCGACTGGGACCGTTATTGGACGCAGACCTTTGATGGCTCCAATGCCCCGTTCTGGAAGTGGTTTGTGGGGGGGGAAATCAATGCCTCCTACAATTGCATTGATCGCCACCTGGCCAAAAACCGCAACAAGACCGCGTTGTACTTTGTACCGGAGATTGAAGGCGATCCCATCGTTGCGATCACCTATCAGGAGCTGTGGGTGCGTGTGAATGAGTTTGCCGCCCTGCTCCGGGACTTCTGCGGCCTGAAGCGGGGGGACCGGGTCACCTTGCACATGCCAATGGCCGTAGAGTCTGTCGTTAGCATGTTGGCCTGCGCCCGGCTTGGACTGATCCACAATCTGGTCTTCAGCGGCTTTTCCGGCAGGGCCTGCGCCCATCGCATGTTGGATGCAAAGAGCACCGTATTGGTCACCATGGACTCCTATTATCGTGGTGGCAAGCTGATCGACCACAAGGAAAAATCCGACACGACTGTGGACGAGCTGGAGAAACTGGACTTCAAGGTGGACAAGGTACTCATCTGGCAGCGGCACCCAGGGAGATACTCGGCGGCCACTCCGTTGGTGTCTGGGCGGGACCATATCATCAATGACGTGTTGGCCGATTATCGGCGCGAGCGGGTGGCCCCAGAACGGCTTGCCGCCACCGATGGATTGTTCATCATGTATTCCAGCGGCACCACCGGCAATCCCAAGGGCTGTCTGCACGCAGTGGGCGGCTATATGGCCTGGGTCACCGGCACGGCAAAGAACGTGCTGGACATACACCCGGAAGACGTCTATTGGTGCATGGCGGACATTGGGTGGATCACCGGCCACTCCTATATCGTGTATGGCCCGCTGGCGCTGGGCGCTTCTTCCGTCCTATATGAGGGGCTGCCGAACTATCCAGACGCGGGCCGTCCGTGGCGCATCGCCGAACAGTTGGGCGTCAACATCTTCCATACCTCGCCAACGGCCATCCGCGCGTTGCGCCGCGAGGGGCCGGACGAACCGGAAAAGTACAACCACAACTTCAAACTCATGGTCACGGTTGGGGAGCCGATTGAGCCGGAAAGCTGGCACTGGTATTACAAATCCGTTGGCAAAGGCCGCGCGGTGATTGTGGACACCTGGTGGCAGACCGAGACCGGGGGGATACTGGTGACCACCCTGCCCGCCCTGCAGGGCATGAAGGCCGGCAGCGCCGGGCCAGGACTGCCGGGCGTCCATCCAATCATTTTTGACGAGAACTCCGTTGAAATCCCAGCCGGCAGCGGGAGCGCCGGCAACCTGTGCATCCAGAACCCCTGGCCCGGCCTGATGCAGACCATTTGGGCCGACCATGCCCGTTATGTGAAGAATTACTACGAGCGGCACTGCCTCAAAAGAGACAGCAAAGACTGGCGTGACTGGCCATACTTTGCCGGGGACGGGGCGTTGCAGTCCGCGGACGGTTACATCCGCGTCCTGGGCCGTATTGACGATGTCATCAATACAGCCGGCCACCGTCTTGGCACCAAGGAGATCGAGTCGGCAGCGCTCACTGTGCCGGAGGTGGCCGAGGCCGCCGTGGTGCCCGTGCCCGACGAGGTGAAAGGACACATGCCAGAACTGTATGTCTCCCTGCGGGCGGGGGCCAAAGGCGACCATGCGTTGGCCCAGCGGATATCCAAGGCCATTGAAAAAGAGATCAGCCCCATTGCGCGCCCGCGCCGGGTATGGATCGTGCCAGACATGCCCAAGACGCGCTCCGGCAAGATCATGCGCCGGGTACTGGCCGCCATATCCGTGGGCCGCGAACCGGGTGACCTTACCACCCTGGCCAATCCGGAAGTGGTGGAGAAAATCCGCGAGATGGTCTCCGGCAAATAACGGGGACCAGGTGTGAAGGGGCAATCAATCCAAGGGCCAGACGGACTGTCTGGCCCTCTTCTTTTTCCTTGCAGGGCGCATGGTCAAATGGTGGCTGGCGCGCTGGCGCTTTGGTTGCGCAAACGCGCCAGCAATTGCCGTGGCAGCGTGGAGCCGGTGGCAACCAGGACCAGCCAGCAGAGGACCAGCCATGCCATCGTGCCACAGGCCATTTGCAACAGGTCCGCGCGGAAGGTCCCCGCTGGCGGCAACCAACGCGCCAGCAGGTACAGCCCTGACCCGGCTGCCACCGCCGCCAACAAGGCCCGCCCCAGTTCTGCGAACTCCAGTCCACGCACCGGCGCCAGCTTGCGCAGGTCCAGCAGCCAGGCCAGGACGAGCGTCTGCACTACGATGCCGGTGTCCGATGCAATGGCCAGTCCCACCACGCCCATGCGATGAAACAAGAGGCCATACAAGGGCACCGAGGCCGCTGCGATCAGGGTGCTGGCCGCCATCGGCGTGAAGGTGTTGCCCGCCGCGTAAAAGGCCCGCGCGTAGATGGCCTGTGCGGACCACATGCAAAGCGACAGGGAGAAGATGGAAAAATACAGCGCAGTTTCCACCGCGTCCGCGCGATGGAAACTGCCGCCACGCAGCACAAAATCCACTGCGGGCCGCGCCAGCCCGACCATCCACGCGGTCAGCAGGAACGCGAAGGCAAAGATGCGCGTGACCGAACGATTGACTGAGGCCGCGAACTCCTTCATGCGTCCCTGACCGGACAACGAGGCAAAAAATGGCATGGTGGCCGCGCCTGCGGCCTGCCCCAGAATGGCCATGGGCGCGCTGAAGAGCGTCTTGGCGTAGCCGATGCGCGCGATGTCTCCACGCCCATGCGAGGCGAAGTAAGACAAAATCCAGTTGTCCACCGTGACCAGCGAAACGCCAATCATCAATGGGATGGAGAGCCGCACCCACTCGCGCAGGCCAGGGTGCGACCAATCCAATTGGAAGCGGAAGCGCAGGCCCACGCGGTGCGTGCCGATGGCGTTCAGCAAGAACGGCCCGGCAAAGGCGCCGGCCAACGCGCCGATGGCCAGCGAGGAAACGCCAAAATACCGCGCCAGCAACACCCCACCCACGATGATGCCCAGGTTGTAGAGCAGCGGCGTGACCGCCTGATAGGCAAATTGCTTGCGCACCAGCAGCACGGCGGCCAGCACGCCCCCGGCAAAAAAGAGGAGCTGCCCCGGCAGCAGGATGCGCGTCATGTGCGTGCAAAGCGCGGCCTTCTGCGCGTCAAAGCCAGGGAAAAAAACGCGCGTGTACACCGGCGCAAACCACTCGCCCAGCAGCACCGCCGCGCCTAGCACCAGCAGCATGGTGCTCAGGATGACGGACATGGCCTGTTCGCCCTCGGCCTCTTTGCCCTGTTCGCGGTAGCGGCCCAGGATGGTGATGAAGGTGATGGAGGCCACGCCGCCCACCAGCAGATAACTGATCATGTCTGGCAACTGGAAGGCAGCGCGGTAGGCGTCGGTCTGCGTGCCCGCGCCAAACAGGTAGGCGATGAATTTTTCCCGCACCAGGCCGATGATGCGCGACAAAAATGCTGACAGCATCAGTAGCAGCGTGGCGGAAAAGGCCGTGTGCTGGTGCGAGGGCCGCAGCCATGCCAGCCTGCGTGCCCGTTGCGCCGTACCTGTCATGCTGTTCTGCGGGCCTTTTTCTTGCTTGCGCTCAATCATCTGCTGGCATTGATTGTATCGGCTTGCCCGGTAGCTGACATATCCGGGGATTTTCAGCCACCATTACAGGCGTCGCGCGGGAGGGGCGCTGGCGTCCCTGGCTGATCGGGCCGCACGGGTTGGTAGTAGCGTTCCTCACGCGCGGCGCAGCCGTGGCAGAGCTTCTGTCCATCGCGCAGCACGTAGCGGTCATAATTGATGCCTTCGCCGCACATGGCGCAGGCGGTACGTTCGGACTTGTAGCCGGGAAATTCGCGCGCCTCCAGCGGGACCTGCACCCACTGCTCGGCAAAAAGCACTGCATCGGGCAGCTCACGATAGGCCAGCATCTGCTGCTGGTTTTTGTTTTCGATCTCCGGGTGCAACTGGCGCGCGGCGTCCTTGGAAGATTCCCTGGCCACAATGCGCACCGCCCGGCCCGAGGAGAGGTCAATGAAGGTGGCGGCCATCTTGCCCCAGTCGCGGAACTTGAGGGAACGTTTGCCCAGGCGGCAGCCGGTGACCACGGCGATGGCGTCCGTGGCGCAGCGGTCAATCTCCACAAACGTGACCAGCCGCTTGCGGTCCCTGCCGCGCGGGTCCTCGATGCCGAGCAACTGGCAGCCGCGCATGGCCATGCGCACGCCCAATATTTGTCCGGCGCACAGGTGCCCATGCGCCAATTCCGCTTCCTGCAGCAGGTCCTCAAGGTCCTTCATACCATTCGAGTATGCACCCAACCCGGTATGGTCCCATGAAAGAATTATTGGTACGAAATTGCTGTACTTGGAATATATTCAATCCAAGGTCGAGGGGGCTGCATGGCTGCCAGTCTTCGATTCGCGTGGGCAATGTCCTTTGCGGCGGCCCTGATGGCGGGGGCACAGATACATCCCCCGGTCTATCCGCCTGCGCTCCCACCCGTAGACATGCGCGCGGCGCAACCGCTGGTCAGCCTTCCCTTTGTGTATTTCAAGCAGCACATCTATGTAAAGGCCACCGTGGACGGCAGGCCGGAGATGGATTTTCTGCTGGACAGCGGGTCCAGCCAGAGCGGGCTGAATTTGCACACGGCAGAGGCCCTGCAAATCAAACCCCGTTCCGTCAAGGACCTGATGGACCTGGGACTGGGCGAAGGGCGGACCTTTGTGGCCTCGGCGGTGCCGGTGGACCTGCTCCTCGGCACGCTGCAAGTGCGCCAGAAAATGCTCGTGGTGGACATGGACGGGCTGGAAAATTTTTCTGGCCACAGGATTGACGGCATCCTCGGCTTTCCATTCTTTGAGAAATATGTGGTGAAGCTGGATTTCAAGAAGGACCGGATGGACATTTATCCGGCCTATGGGTATCGCTATCAAGGGCCAGGCTACGCGGTCCCCATCCTGGTCAGGGACCATGTGCCGTTGGTGGACGCGCGTTTGTACT
Source organism: Acidobacteriaceae bacterium (assembly GCA_049977205.1). GTDB lineage: Bacteria > Acidobacteriota > Terriglobia > Terriglobales > Acidobacteriaceae > JBMFGT01. Next base: position 12,530 of record JBMFGT010000016.1, read on the forward strand.
TTTCCAAAAAGGGGAAACTGGACGCCAAGGTGGAGGTGGACACAGGCAGTGACGCCACGCTCCTGCTCTACCGCCAATATGAAAAGAAGCACCGTCTGGAAGGCATCTTGCCTACGCAGGGGCTGGAAAAGGCCTATGGCATTGGTGGCGCGTACACGGTGGGCTGCGCCAGCATGGATTCCGTGCAAGTCGGCGTGCTGAAGGCAGACCGGGTCCGTGTTGGATTTTCAACGGCGACGCATGGCGTGAGCGCGCGCAGCGGGATTGATGGGGAACTTGGCAATGCGTTCTTTCAACGGGCCGGAGGGATGGTCTTTGACCTGCCGGAGGGCCAGATCATTTTTGAGCTGAAACGGCCCTCGTCTCAGTAAGAGGAGACAAGCCCGTGGCAAACGCACCTGGGCCGCTCCTGCATAGAGGGGCAGGGCCAGCAGAATGAAAATTCCCGTTGCTGCTGCGGCCCCCTGTCCTAACTTCAGGGCCTCGGCCTTGCCTCTTTGCGCGTGCTCCGCATCACATACCACCCCGGTCCCGCATCACATACCAACGCATATTTCCATTCGTACACTGGGGACGCATACGGAGGTATCTGGCCCTGGTCAGAGGATGCGGAGGTCCTGCGGTCCATGCGCCCGTGGATGGTCCAACTTGAAAAACGCTGTTGTTGCCTGTGCAGGCCCCTCATTTTTCTTGCTGTTTCCTGTATGGCCTGTGCGCAGAACGGCTTTATCCATCAGTGGCTGGACCATGTGACCCGCATCCAAAACGAGGAACCGCACTGGATATCCCCTTTGATTATGACCACCCCGCGTCTGGAACAAAAGTTCCGTGAGGACGTGGTCCGGCAATCTGTCCCCGGCGGGTACATTTGGGAATACAACAACAATGCCAAGGGCGTGGAATTTGTCCCGCTGCGGCCCATTGCAGTCACCTTGAATGTGGTGCCGCCGTATCTACAGCATGATGTCCCCAAGGCCAAAGACGGTTTTGGGGACGTCAACTTCATGCTCAAATATCGCTTTGTGGCCCGGAACGAAGCAAAGGGCAATTACGTGGTGACGGCCTTTCTAGGGGCCAGCGTCCCTACGGGGTCCCATCAGAACGGGAGCAACAGCGCCACACTCTCTCCTGCGCTGGCGGGTGGCAAGGGCTGGGGAAGGTTCAATATGGAATCGTCGCTGGGCGGCGTCCTGCCAGTGGACAGCGCCCGCACCGTGGGCCGTTCGCTGGTGTGGAACAGCGTGGCCCAGTACCATATTGGGCGCTACCTGTGGCCGGAGTTGGAATCCAATGCCACCGATTACAAAGGCGGGCCACATGACGGCAAAATGCAGGAGTTCCTCACTCCCGGACTTCTTCTGGGCCGCTTCCCGTTCCACAATCGCACGGGCATCACCCTGGGGCTTGGAATGCAGATGGCCACTTCCCACTATCACGCATACAACCACGCCATCGTGCTCAGCGGACGCATCCCCTTTTGACGAGACACATCTGTACCGGGACTTTCATTCCGTATAGAAACGCACAATCCCGTATGTATATGAATTGTTTATACGTAGATTTCCAATTAGATTCATAGCATAGGGGAGGGCCAATCTTCTGTGCGCTTGGATGGTCGTGTGCGGCAACGTCGTTTTTTTCTCTGTCTTTTTATTTTATTTTTTCCCTCTTCCCATCTTGCCATTGCCCAGGCCCGCGCAAAGGACGTTGGCCCTGTCGGCCAATGGCTGGAGCATGTGACACGCACCCAGAACGAGCAGCCGCATTGGGTGACGCCGCTGGTCCTGGTTACGCCCCGCCTGGAACAGGAGTTTCGCGCCGATTTTTTTAGGCAGTCCGTCAGCGGTGGCCAGCAGGCCTGGGTCTATGACGGCGGCAAGGGCCTGGAGATCATTCCTGCGCGGCACATTGAGATGCTCTTCAACCTGCCGCCGTATTTGCAACACACTGCGGCCAAGACGCCGGACGGTCTGGGCGACGTCAGCTTTCTGATGAAGTACCGCATCCTGGCGGCCAATGAACAAAAAGGCAACTACATTCTGACGGCCTTCTTTGGCGGCAGCGTGCCCACGGGGACCTATAAGAACGGGGCCAACAGCTCCGCGCTGACGCCGAGCATCGCGGGCGGCAAGGGTTGGGGCAACTTCGACCTGGAATCGACCTTAGGTGGGACCTTGCCCGTAGATAGCATTCAGCTCGTGGGGCGGTCCATCGTGTGGAACACTGTGGCGCAATACCATACGCTGCGCTTTCTATGGCCAGAGTTGGAATCCAACGCGACATATTTCAAAGGCGGCCCCAACGACGGCAAGGCCCAGGAGTTTATTACGCCTGGCCTCTTGATTGGCCGCATTCCACTGCACAACCGCGTGGGGCTGACCTTTGGCGCGGGGATGCAGATCGCCACATCCCGCGACCATCTTTACAACCACGCCATCATTTTTACCGGGCGCATCCCGTTCTGAACGGATTATCATTGTCCTGCACTGCGCGCAGCTACGTTCCGCCATTTGCATGGCCGTCGGTAGGATGCCATAGCCCCGCAGAAACACCTGGCGAACGTACCGTTCCGGTCTTATCGTAGCGCCTTGTAAAGATACAGAACCACGTACTCGCCAAGAATAAAAAGAACAGGCCAAACAAGCAACAAGTATGTGTTAAATCGCGTGTTATTCACGGATGCCGTGAGTATCCCCCAGAATGCCCCCATAATAAGGCCGGTAGCACCCCAATTTATCAGATTTACAAAACCAACACCCCCCCTGCGCAAGCAACTGTTGGCGATTGATGGAAGCAAAAAACCATAATAAGGCCAGGAATGCGAATGGGGAGAAAACGGCCCACAATGGACGCGGCACATATCCATTCGGCGTGCCATCGAAATCGAAATTTACGGGGACCTTCTTTGATAGGCGGCCATAGATAAAAACCAGGCGCACGGTGTAAGCAGCCACAGCAATCGCAGGGACAAAGTAAGTGGCAATCGAACCATCCCGTGGGATTTCCTTGAGATATTCTGACAGTATTTGAACCATTCTGGCTTACCTCGATTCTGGTCTTTTAGGCTTTCCGTTTTACATAAGTGTACAGTTACGAATAAGTGAACGGTCGTCTATATCCAATGCTTTTCAAGGGCCGCATTCAGGCCCTGAATGGCGTCATCCTAGGTAAGGCCATCAGGAAGCGCCAGGTCGCCACTCTCAATTGCACTGAGATAGAAATTACGCCTGTAAAATCCCTTTCTGCTTGCCGATGCGGGTGATGATTTCCAGCGCCTGGTCCAGTTGCTGACGGGTGTGCTCGCTGGTCATAATGGTGCGGATGCGCGCCTTGCCCTCCGGGACCGTGGGGAAGGCAATGCCGGTGGCCATGACGCCCGCATCGAACAACGCGCGGGAAAACTCCATTGCCGTGCGGCCTTCGCCCACGATGATGGGCGTGATGGGCGATTCGCTGGCCGGGGTATTCACGCCGCCGATATTGAATCCAGCGCGGCCCAGTTCCTGCTTGAAGTAGCGCGTGTTCTCCCACAGACGTTCCATGCGCTCCGGTTCCTGCTCCAGGACGTCGAAAGCGGCGATGCAACTGGCCGCGACTGAGGGCGGGTGCGAGGTGGAAAAGAGGAAGGGGCGCGCGCGATGGTAGAGGAAGTCAATCAGGTCGCGTGTGCCGCAGACGTAGCCGCCCAGCGCGCCGATGGCCTTGGAGAGCGTGCCCACCTGCACGTCCACGCGGCCATGACAGCCAAAGTGGTCCACGCTGCCGCGTCCATTGCGCCCCAGTACGCCGGAGGCGTGCGCGTCATCGACCATCATGATGGCGCCGTATTTGTCCGCCAGGTCGCAGAGTTTGTCCACCGGGCCAATGTCGCCGTCCATGGAAAAAACGCCGTCGGTGATGAGCAGCTTGCGCCCTGGCTCGTTCTGGACCTCCTGCAACAATTGCTCCGCGTGGGCCATGTCCTTGTGTCGGAAGACCTTGATTTTGGCGCGGGAGAGGCGCGCGCCGTCGATGATGCTGGCGTGGTTCAACTCATCGGAGAGGATGAAGTCCTCTTTGCCCAGGAGGGCGGAGACGGTGCCAGCGTTGGCGGTAAATCCAGATTGGAAGACCACGCAGGCCTCCACGTTTTTGAAGCGCGCGATCTTCTCCTCCAGCTCCATGTGGATGCGCATGGTCCCGGCAATGGTGCGCACGGCCCCGGAGCCGACGCCGTATTTGCGCGTCGCTTCGATGGCCGCTTCGCGCAGCTTGGGGTGCGTGGCCAGGCCCAGATAGTTGTTGGAGGCAAGGTTGATGACGCGCTTGCCATCATAGGTGCAGACCGCTTCCTGCTGGTCATCCAGAATGCGCAGATGGAAATAGGTGCCGCGCTGTTTCAGGTCATTCAATTGCTCGGTCAGGTAGGCAAGTTGTAAACGGGGGGCTGTGGTCGGTGGCATCGGAAAGGCTCCTAAAGAAAAATTCCCAACTAAGCATCGTAATCCTTTTCCGTCTCAGGCAAAATAGAAGACAGGGACGGCATCCCATCCCGTAACGGCCAGCGTACGCGTTGGTCGGCCAAAAAGAAGTCCCATACTTCCTTCTTGCACCACATGGCAACACTTCCTCTGCTGCGGCCCCAAAAATCCAGGAGATGAACGAAGATGATTTTGCGCGATGCACGAAAGGCCGGGCTGGTCCTGGCGCTGGCGTTGGCCCTGCCGCTGGGCTGCCACTCCAACAAGAACGCCAGCCAAAACGCAGCCAACGGCAATGGCGGCCCCAACGGACAGAATGCCCCCGGTCAGGCCACAAATCCGGGCAGCGCACCGTATGCGCAGGGGAATGGTCCTGCCTCCAATGGGCCAATGGGCGCAAATAATGGCAGTTACGCATCCAACGGCCAGGGCGCAAACAATTACCAGGCGCCAGCGCCACAGCCAACGCGGGTCCCTGCAGGGACGCTGCTGCGCGTGCGCCTGAATGACTCCATCAACGTGAAGAGCGCGCGGGACGGGGATGCGTTTACGGGTACGCTGGCGGAACCAGTTTCCGTCCATGGGCAAGACGTGGTCCCAGCGGGCACGCCGGTGGATGGCGTGATTACGGCGGCGCACAAACGGGGCCGCTTCAAAGGTGCGTCCGTGTTGCAATTGCGCCTGACCGGTATGGACATGCAAGGCCACCACTACCGGCTGGACACCGGACATTACACACGCAGCAAGAAGGGCAAAGGACGCCGCTCCGCCCTGATGATTGGCGGTGGATCGGGCCTCGGCATGTTGGTAGGGGGCCTGGCCACCGGCGGGGTGGGACTGGTCGTCGGCGGTCTGGCAGGCGCGGGAGCAGGCACGGCTGGCGCGGCCTTTACCGGCAACAAGGACATCAGCATCCCGGCAGAAAGCATCCTCAGCTTCCGTCTGGATGGGCCTGTGACCTTGCAGCCGTAAGTGCCTACGCTGGACCACGCGGGGCCTTTTGTAGTGGCTTGTATCCGCATGGCGCATTGTGGTTGCGCCCGTCTCTTTGCGATTGGCCGATGGCAAGGGCCATTGGCCAGCGCATTGAAGATCAGGAAGGCCCTGCAGCGTTGGTTTCGGCAGCGTCCTCCGCCGGGTCGTCGGCGCCATACAGAAATTCCTTGCTGCGCAGGTCGCGGATGGTGTCGCGCAACTTGGCGGCCTTTTCAAATTCAAAGCGCTGCGCGGCCTCACGCATACTGGTTTCCAGCCTGGCGATGTGCGCGTCCAGTTCCTCCTGCGAATGCAGGTCCGGCAGCGTTTCAATCTCCTCCGTCATGTCAGCATATTCCGCCTTCAGGATGCGTGCCAGCGCCATGTCCACGGGGCGCAGGATGGAGGTGGGCGTAATGCCATTTTCTTTGTTGTAGGCCTGTTGTGCTTCCCGGCGGCGGGTGGTCTCATCGATGGCGCGGCGCATGGAGTCGGTCATTTTGTCCGCATAGAGGATGGCGCGGCCCTGCACATGGCGCGCGGCGCGGCCCATGGTCTGGATCAGGGAACCGGAGGAGCGCAAAAAACCCTCCTTGTCCGCGTCCAGAATGGCCACCAGGGAGACCTCCGGCAGGTCCAGTCCTTCGCGCAGCAGGTTGATGCCAATCAGTACGTCGTACTCGCCCTTGCGCAGGTCGCGCAGCAGGCGCACGCGCTCCAGCGTTTCAATCTCCGAGTGCATGTAGCGGCAGCGCACGCCCACCTCAGCGTAATATCCGGCCAGGTCCTCGGCCATGCGCTTGGTCAGTGTGGTCACCAGGACGCGCTCACTACGCTGCGCGCGCTCCCGTATCTCGCCCAGCAGATTGTCGATCTGCCCGCGCACAGGGCGCACCTCCACCGCTGGGTCCACCAGGCCTGTGGGACGGATGATCTGCTCCACCACCACCCCGGCGGTCTTGGTCAGCTCGTATGGCCCCGGCGTGGCGGAAACATAGATGATCTGTTTGGTGCGGGCCTCGAACTCCTCAAAGCGCAGGGGGCGATTGTCCATGGCGGAAGGCAGACGGAAGCCATAATCCACCAGGTTTTGTTTGCGCGATCGGTCCCCGTGCCACATGCCATGCAACTGCGGGACGGTGGCGTGCGATTCGTCCAGAAAGATCAGGTAGTCCTGGGGGAAATAATCGAGCAGGGTCGGCGGCGGCTCGCCGGGCAGGCGACCGGAAAAGTGCCGCGAATAATTCTCAATGCCGTGGCAGTAGCCGACAGACTTGATCATCTCCAGATCGAAGCGCGTGCGCTGGTGGATGCGTTGCGCCTCCACCATGCGGCCCTGCGATTCCAGTTCCTTTTCCCACACTGTCAGTTCTTCCAGGATGCTTTGGATGGCAGACTGCTTGCGTTCCGGCTGCACCACATAATGGCTCTTGGGATAGATGGGCAGGCGTGCGTATTTCTGCCGCACAGTGCCGAAGAGTGGGTCAATCTGCGAGAGCGATTCGATCTCATCGCCAAAGAGTTCCACGCGATAAGCGTTCTCGTCGTAGGTGGGATAAATCTCAATCACGTCCCCACGCACGCGAAAGGTGCCGCGGTGGAAGTCCACGTCATTGCGCTCGTATAGGATTTCCACCAGGCGGCGCGTGATGTCTTCGCGGCGGACCCTCTGCCCACGTTCCAGTACCAGCAACATGCCGAAGTATGCCTCCGGCGAGCCGAGACCATAGATGCAGCTTACCGAGGAGACGATGATGACATCGCGGCGTTCAAAGAGCGAGCGCGTGGCGGAGAGGCGCAACTTGTCCAGCTCCTCATTGACGGTGGCCTCTTTTTCAATGTAAATGTCCCCGGCGGGAATGTAGGCCTCCGGTTGGTAATAGTCGTAGTAGGAGACGAAATACTCGACGGCATTTTCCGGGAAGAACTGCTTGAACTCGCTGAAAAGCTGCGCGGCCAGGGTCTTGTTGTGGGCCAGCACCAGCGCGGGACGGTCCATCTGCTCAATGATCTTGGCCATGGTAAAGGTCTTGCCAGAGCCGGTGACGCCGAGCAGCACCTGGTGCTTTTCGCCCTGCAGCAGGCCTTGGGTGAGTTCCTCGATGGCGCGGCCCTGGTCGCCCTGCGGTGTGTAATCACTGACGAGATGAAAGTCCATAGGTGCGAAGGCCCCTGGTCCTTATTGCAGCAGCCGGAGTATGTCGTGCGGCGTCCGCGCCAGCGCGTCGGGTGGGACGGTCTCCAGCGAGAGCGGCGAAAGGCCATAGCTGCATCCGATGCAATACGCGCCACAATTCTGCGCGGTCAGCACGTCCACCTCGGAATCGCCAATCATCACCGTCTCCGCGGCGGTCACGCCGGCCTCGCGGATGAGCGTCTCCAGTCCAAAGGGGTCGGGCTTTTTGGTGGCGAAGCTGTCACCGCCGTAAATGCGGAAGAGGTATGGTGCAAGCCCCAGCGCCTCGCAGATGGCGCGGCTGGGGCCGACCGGTTTGTTGGTCAATACCGCCATGCGCGCCTCTGGATGGTGCTTGTGCAGCGCCTCCAGCACCGGTAACACGCCATCATAGACGTAGGTATTGTCCAGTTTGTGTTCGCGGTAATAGGTGAGAAAGTAGAGCAGCGCATCATCCAGGAGATGGGTGTCCTCCGGGTCGCCAAAGGCGCGGCGGACCAGCATACCCACGCCGTCCCCGATGTAGCTGGCGATGATTTCGTCCGGGAGCTCTTTGTGATGGAAGCGGCGCAGGGTCGCATTCACGGACAGTACCAGGTCCGCGCGGGAATCAATCAGCGTGCCATCCAGGTCAAAGACGTACAAACGCAGGGAGTCTTTGGGGAGCGTGCGAGGGAGAGGAAGATTGCCAGGCGCCATATCTCCAATGTACTGGCGCTGGAAACAATTTGCACCCCTCCTTGCCGTGTGGACACCCGGAAGAAACCCTAATGGACCACGATATCTCCGGAGACCGCCTCCACGCGGACGGTCGGGCCGCCGCCGTTCAGGGTCCCGTAGATGTGCCGTTTGCTCTGTTCCCCCAGCCGGTCCAGCGGCAGGTCGGTCTTGATGCTTCCAGAATCGCTGCGCGCATCCAGGCGGAATTTTGCGGAGGTGGGAATGGTCACGTCAATGTTGCCAGAGTCTGTTTCCAACTGCCAGTGGGTGAGGGGCGTGCCTTTGACGGTTATGTCTCCAGAACCGGCCTCAGCGCGAAGATGGCCCTGTACGGCGTCAATCTGGATGTTGCCGGAGCCGGTCCCCACCTGCAGGTCGCTGAGGGTGGACCCTCTCACATAAATGTCACCGGAACTGGCCTCCAGCCGCAGCGTGCCGCTGGCACGGCGCACATGGATGCTCCCAGCGCCGGTCGCCAACCTGGAATTCATTTCTATGTCATGCGCCACGATGTTGCCGGACCCTGTCCGGGCGCGCACGGGACCGCCTGTGCCTTCCACGCGCAGGTTGCCGGACCCGCTTTTTATGTTCAGATTGGTCCCTTGGGGCACAGTGATCTCGTAATCAATGGAAATGCCATGCCCGTGCGAGAGGTATTTTTGCAGCAGCGGGCTGCTGTCATTTTCTTCCCCAACGTCAATGGTGTTGCCCGTTTGATGGACAGGAGGGTTTTGCAGGAATTGTTGCAGGTCTTTTTCTTCCGCGCCGTCCCGCTTCCAACGCGAGAAGTGCACCTTGCCGAGGATGGCGACCTGGTTGGGCGCCCCCTGGGAGACGCGAATGTCGCCGGAGTTGGTCTGCACCACGACGATGGGCGCGCCCGTGACATGCAACGTGCGCTGAAAGGTGGAATCGCTGGCGGCATGGGACAAGGCCGGGACAAAAAGGGCAACGACTGCGGCGAGCATGGAAGGACAAAAGCGGACCATATACGGCTCCTGAGAGGGCGACAAAAAAATTATAGCCGGATGCAAGGGCGCAAGTCAGTGACGCACGTCAGCGTCCATCGCCCCCAGTCGAAGGCCCCATCTCCACAATCCGCCATTATGGGCGGCAGCGGTGGTACGGCTGGGCGTCCGCAGTGGGCCAGTGCTAGACTCGGAGGCAAATGCCTGATTTGCCCCTCTTCCGCGCCGCCGCCGTGGCCGCACTGGTCCTGGCGAATGCCTTCTTCGTGGCCGCAGAGTTCGCCCTGGTTTCCACCCGGCAGACGCGCGTGCAACAGCTTGTCTTGCAAGGACGCGCGGGCGCCCGCACGGTGCAAAAATTACAGCGGGACCTGGATGCGTTCCTGCCAGCGGTGCAACTGGGGGTCACGCTTTGCAGTCTGGCGCTGGGCTGGGTGGGCGAGCCATTTGTCGCCCGATTGCTGCATCCCATCTTTGCCCATCTGCCCCATGCGCTGGCGTATGGCCGCTTGCTTTCCGTCGCGCTGGCCTTTTTGCTGATTACCTATTTCCACGTCCTGATGGGGGAGCTGGTGCCAAAGTCCCTGGCCCTGCGCAAGGCGGAACAGATGGCCCTGCGCATCGCCGCGCCCATGGACGTTTTTATGCATCTGACTGCGCCACTGGTGCGGGCATTGGACCTTTCGGCCAAATTCGTGCTGCGCTTGTTCCGCACCTCTCCCGTGCCGGAGGGTGGCGTGCACTCGCCGGAAGAGCTGAAATTGATTGCCTCGGCCACGCGGCGCATGGGGCTGTTGCCGGAACAGCAGGAGACCATGCTGCACCGGGTGCTGGACCTGGACCAGGTGCTGGCGCGGGAGGTGATGACGCCGCGGCAGAACATCTTCTCCTTGCCATCTGATATGACCGTGGCCGCGGCCCATGCGCGCATCCTGGAGATGCAGTATTCGCGCGTCCCCGTCTACGACGCGGCGCGCGGGCCGGAACACATCCTCGGCGTGGTGTACGCCAAGGAGTTGTCGCGGTTGGTCCATTTCCAGGCAGAGGCACAATGGGGGACGTCCCCCGCAACGGTCCCCCCGCTAGAGAAGACGCAGCATTTGCAGCAGTGGATGCATGAGGTGCTGGTGGCGCCAGAGACCCAGCCGGTCTCCGATCTGCTGCTGGAGTTCCAGCGCCAGCGCAGGCACATGGCCATTGTGGTGGACGAGTATGGCTCGACCACAGGGCTGGTGACTGTGGAAGATGCGCTGGAGCAGATTGTGGGCGAATTGGAGGACGAGTTTGACCTAAAGGACACCTCCGTGGTCCGTCTGGATTCCGGCGTGCTGTTGGTTGAGGGGAGCGTCAACCTGCACGACCTGGAGCAGCAGGTCCAACTGGCGTTGCCAAGAGATGGCGGCGTGGAGACGCTGGCCGGGTTTGTACTGGTGCGTCTGCAAAGGCTGCCCGCGCCGGGGGACTCGTTTCTTTTTGGAGGGCGGCGATACACGGTCCTGACGATGGAGGGCCGTCGCATCGGGCGGGTGCGTATTGAGACGCTCTCCGCAACGCCAAAAGGAACGACTGTGCCGGGGCCTTCAGCGGGCCCCGCTGGCGGGTAGGCTGAGAGGCGCCGCGCACAGCGCAAGCATCTGCTCCATCTTGTAAATTTTCCCCTGTTACAGATACGCCTGGGCCATCTGCCGCCACCAGGGCCAGTCATGGCCCGCGCCATCGCCCCAGACCTCCAGCCGGTGCGGGATGTCCTGGGCGCGCAATAACGCAGAGAGCCGTTCATTTTCCCCTTTGCACTGGTCCTGTGCGCCCGTGGCCAGCACGTAGCTGTTCCGGCGGTAGAGGTCCAAATGCCACTGGCTGGCCGGGTTGGCCATATAGTGCAGGGGAATGTTGCTGGAAGAGTCGTTGTCAGCGTGGCCGCGCAGGAAGCGGCTGGGATCAAAGGTCCCGCCCATGGACAAAAAGCCGGTGAAGATGTCAGGATGGCGCAGCGCGATGTTTCCCGCATGGTAGCCGCCAAAGCTGCACCCAACGGCCTTCAGGTACGGACTGCTGTTCCTCTGGTGGACCAGCGGCAACACTTCGTCCAAGATGTGGCCCTCATACTGCAAGTGGCGCACAATCTTTGCGAGCGGAGTGGCCCTGCGGTTGTACCAGCTCTCGCTGTCCACGGAATCCACGCAATAAAGCTGCAACGCGCCCTGGTCAATCTTGTCGCTCAGGGCCGCGACCATGCCGCGGTCTTCAAACTCATAAAAGCGTCCGCAAGAGGTGGGGAAGACGATGAGCGGCGCTCCAGCGTGGCCAAAGACCAGCATTTCCATCTCCCGCGACAGTCGGGAAGAACGCCATTTGCAATACTCGCGGTCCATGCGGCACGGGCCTCGTTTGTTACTCTGGTCCACTCCGTGTGTAGGGGAAGAAGGCCAAGACAAACGGCCTTCCACCCAGGAACAACGGCATGGGAGCAGGCCCGGCGCCCCAGGCGGGGAGATGCTACAGGGCCGGACTAACCGGCCTTTTCCAGCAGCAGGATGGAGAGGTCACGCTTCTGCACCATTTCGGCAGTGACCTCAATCTCCTTGGCCTTCTTGGCGCTGGGCAGGTGGTACATCATGTCGAGCATCAGCTCTTCGATAATCATGCGCAGACCGCGTGCCCCGATTTTGCGGTGCAGGGCCTCGCGGGCAATGCCGCGCACGGCCCCGTCACTAAAGGTAAGGCGGACATTTTCAAATTCAAAGAGCCGCTGATACTGCTTCAGGATGGCATTGCGCGGCTTGGTGAGGATTTCTACCAAGGCGGACTCATCCAGTTCTTCCAGGACGCCCATGACGGGCAAACGGCCCACAAACTCCGGGATCAGGCCGAATTTAATCAGGTCCTGCGGTTCGCACTGGCGCAATAGCTCAATGTCCCGTTGCGCGGGCAGGCTGGTCTCTGGCCCCGCATGGTCAGCGATGGCCTTGAAGCCCAATGCCTTTTTGCCTACGCGCCGCCCAATCACCCGCTCCAGACCGACAAAGGCGCCACCGCAAATGAACAGGATGTTGGTGGTGTCCACAGGAGTGAACTCCTGGTGGGGATGTTTGCGTCCGCCCTGCGGCGGCACGTTGGCGACCGTGCCTTCCAGTATCTTCAGCAGCGCTTGCTGCACTCCCTCGCCGGAGACATCGCGCGTGATCGAGGGGTTTTCATCCTTGCGGCCAATTTTATCGATCTCATCAATGTAGATGATGCCAGTCTGGGCGCGGGCCACATCGCCGTCAGCGGCCTGCAATAGCTTCAGGATGATGTTCTCTACGTCTTCGCCCACGTAGCCGGCCTCGGTCAGCGTGGTGGCGTCCACAATGGCGAAGGGGACGTCCAGCATCTTGGCCAGGGTGTGCGCCAGCAGGGTCTTGCCGGTGCCGGTGGGGCCAATCAACAGGATATTGGACTTGGAAAGCTCCACGTCGCTGCCCCGCGCCCGGTTCATCTGGATGCGTTTGTAATGGTTGTAGACGGCCACCGCGAGCTTCTTTTTGGTCATCTCCTGGCCAATCACATATTCATCCAGAAAGGTCTTTACCTCCAGCGGTTTGGGCAGGTGCGCGGGGGCCGCTCCGGTGCGCACCTCGCCGCGATCGTCTTCCAGGATTGAATTGCAGACCGCGACGCATTCGTCACAGATATAGGCCCGTGGATAGTCGTTGGGCGAAGAGATCAGCTTGGCGACGGCGTCCTGGGACTTGTGGCAGAATGAGCAACGCAGTGCATCATCCGTGCCTGAGCGGGTTTTCATGGGGGCCTTCCTCCTGCCTCAGAAACAATCAGCTATGTTCGGGGACGATCAATGATTTCATCAATGATGCCATATTCCTTGGCCTGTTGGGAGTTCATAATGAAGTCCCTCTCCACGTCCCGTTCGATCCGCTCCAGCGATTGCCCGGTGTGCTTGGACATCAGCTTGTTGGTGATTTCGCGGATGCGCAAAATCTCCCGCGCATGTATATCAATATCGGTCGCTTGGCCGGAAAGTCCACCCATCGACGGCTGGTGGATCAAAATCCTCGAATTGGGCAGCGCGAAACGTTTGCCTGGCGTGCCGGACATCAGCAGAAAAGCGCCCATGCTGGCCGCCTGGCCAATGCAGTAGGTGACCACATCGTTCTTGATGAACTGCATGGTGTCGTAGATCGCCATCCCCGCCGTAATGGAGCCGCCCGGGGAGTTGATGTACAGTTGCAGGTCCTTCTCTGGGTCTTCGCCAGAAAGGAAGAGCATCTGCGCGATGATCAGATTGGCGATCTGGTCATCAATCGGCGTGCCGAGGAAAATGATGTTGTCGCGGAGCAGACGGGAATAAATGTCGTAGGCGCGTTCGCCCCGGCTCGTCTGCTCAATCACCATAGGTACTAATGCCATACTTCTCCCTGGTCCACCCTGTAAAGGGGGCGTCTCCGCTTGCAACCATTGTTGCCAGCAGCGAGGGTGCGCCCCTGCCAAGAAATCCCGGAGGCTACGCAGGCATCCGCTCGTAGAGCAGATGCACTGTCTTGTCCCGAAGTATTTGTTCTCGAATTCTAGCCAGCCCGCCATCCTCCGTCAAACGCTTGCGGAGTGACTCCAAAGGTTCCCGCATCTGGTAGGAGAGCAATTGCAATTGCGTTTCCACCTCGTCGTCGGTCAGTTCCACATGCTCCAGTTGGGCAATCCGGTCCAGAATCAACGCCCCTTTCACCTCGGCCAGGGCCGCGTCCCGTTGCGCTGCGCGCAGGCGCGCAAAGTCCAGTTGGCGCAGCATGTCCGGGGTCATTCCCTGGGCCGCCAAGGCGCGCAGGCCGCGGTCCAGCCGCGCATCCACCTGCTGCTGCACCAGCGATTCCGGGACGGGGAACGGGAAGCGCTCTACCAGGGCCGCAATCAACTTGTCCTTGGTTGCGCCTTCCAGGCGGCGGCGCTTCTCGTTGGCCAATTGCCCGCGCAGTCTTTCCTCAAACACGGCCAGCGTTTCGTACTCGCCCATCTGCTTGGCAAAGTCGTCGTCCAACTCCGGCAGCACTTTTTTCTGGATGGCCTTCACTTCCACGTCATAGGCCACGCTTTTGCCTGCCAGGCGGGCGTCATTGAATCCTTCTGGGTAGGCCGCTTCCACCTGCAACTGCTGGCCGACCGTGGCCCCGCGCAACGCAGCGGTAAAGGCATCCAACGTGTTTGCGCCGCCAACCTCGATGGAGGCGTCTTCGCCTTCGATTGGCTGCTCCGGTGCGTCTTCCGCCGCACCCTTCACCTGGCCATGGAAGCGAATGACCGCAAAGTCGCCATCGGCCAACGGACGCTCCTCGGCCACGGTCTCCATGGTCGCATGGGCGTCGCGGAGACGCGCCATTTCAGCCTGGAACTCCTCCTCGGTCAGGGTGACGTCAGGCCGTTCGACCTTTATTTCCTGATGGCCTGTCACGTCCAGCGCAGGCACCACCTCAAAGACCGCCCGGAAGCGCAACGACTCCCCTTCCATTAGATGCAGTTCCGTCACCTGGGGCTGCGAAACCGGTTGCAGGCCCTGCGCGTCCAGCGCCTTGCGCAGGTGCGTGGGCAGCAATGCCTCCAGCACATCTTGGCGCAGTTCTGCTGCAAACTTCGTGCGCACCACGGACTCTGGGACCTTGCCCGCACGGAAACCAGGGATGCGCGCCATCTTGCGATAGCGCTTGACTGTGGATTGGTAGACGCTGCCCACCTCTTCGGCGGGGACTTCCACCTGCACCTGACGCGTACACTCCGGGTTCAGCGCAGGTGCGTCCTCGTGTGTGTGGCCGTGTTCATGCTCATGAGAGTGGTCATGCTCGTGGTCGTGAGGAGCAGCGCCTTCGGGTGGGGCAGGCGTTTCGATGGGGTTCTGTGGGGTGTCAACCATGTCTGCGGGACTCAAAAGATTTGCCTTCCAGATAAACTTGCCGTGCCTCTGGTCCCCGGAAACGAACGCCCTTCCGGGCGCACGCAGACGGGACCAGCTTGTGCAATGCTACTAAACATCATGGTATGGGCTTCCGCAGGCCTGGTCAAACGTCGGGGCCATGCCCCAGCCTGCCCTGCGGTCAGAATGGATTGGATTGAGGGGAGGAAGGTGGCTGGGACGGCTGGAACATCTCCAGTCGCGTCTTCCAGACGACAGAGTTGCCTGGCTCCACGGTCACCATCCCCGTGTCTTCCCCTTTCCATTCCTCGCCAAAGGGGTCGCCATAGTTGAACTGTGGTTCGAGGGCAACAAAGGACTTGTCTACGGGAGAGTAAACATGGATGGCGCGCACCAGCGGCGTCATGGCCGTCACCCGCAGGCCGTAATCTGCCGCTATGTCCTTGATTTCGCTCACGGTGTTGCCCTCCACCGTACGCTGCAACTGCACAAAGGAGTCATCCACCAGCACATTCGGCAAGGGGGCGCCCTCTTCCGCCGTAAAGTCATACGGAGTGCCATGCACCGGCAGCAGCTTGCCGGTAGGGAAAACATCATCATAGTTGTTCACCTGGACCCGCACCTCTGCCGGAAGGTGCAGCCGCGCGTTGGCGCGATTGCCGCTGGGGAGCTGGAAGTATGGGTGCCAGCCAATGCCCACCGGTTCCGGTTCTTTGCCGGTGTTGGTGGCCTTCAGCGTCACGTCCACGGCATCGGCATCCAGGGCGACATCAATGGTGACGGCATTGCTGGAGAACCAATGGCCATTCGTGTTCAGGTGATAGGTCGCGGTGGCCACGGCGCTGTCCATCATGGCCACTTCGTCGATTGCGTCTGCTTTGGCATCCAACATGCCTCCGTGGATGGCGTGGAGGGGTGCTTCCGGGCGCTTGCCATGCCAGTTCGCCAGCAATTGGATGGTGCGGCCCTGCCAGGTTGCCGATATGTATTTTTTGTCGGCGGAAAGCGGCCCCACGATGCGGTTGGCGAAGGGAAACAGAAACGCCCCGCCCATGCTGAACCCCTTGTTGCTGCTGTCCATTGCCTGCCCGCTGTTCAGCAGCTTCGCAGCTTCCTGGAGCGAGGGCGAGGCCAGCAAGGGCACTTCACCCCTGCCGGGCAGATAGGCCGTGATCTGGAAAACATTCATGCCGCGTCCGGGCAGCAGGGTCACGCTTAAAAATTCCGGGTGCGTGCCATCGCCTGTGCGGCTGCGGCGCAGGACAATCACCTTCTGGCCGCCAATCTCCGGCCCCGTCATGGTCGCAGTCGGAGGGGGGATTGTGGTGTCGGGCATTTCCGGCTTCTCCTTGCAGCCACCAATGGGCACAAGAATGGCCCCCAATACCAGCGCACTCCACAGCCAGGGAAGGACTGCCTTCCTGATGCCCACTTGTACCGTCTTCAAGCGCTCTCCTCTCTCACTATGACACGGCCCCATGCCTTTTGTTGCAACTTGTTGCAACCCATCATACGGCAATGCTGCCGGGCAAATGGGTGAGGCCAGTCACAGGTGTTTGTGATGCTGCCCGTTTGTGGCCCGGCACTCTGGGTAAAAAAATCTACTACGCGGGACGGCCATGCGCGGTAAGGGCGATACAATCTCCGCGTGACACAGAACACAGCCGACAGCCTGTCTCCCTTGGATGCATTGAACCGCCGCGTGGTACAGTGCGGACTCTGCCCGCGCCTGCGCGCCTATTGCCAGCAGGTTGGCCAGAGCAAGCGCCGCGCCTACATGGACTGGGAGTATTGGGCGCGGCCCGTGCCTTCTTTTGGGGACCCCCAGGCGCGTGTGTTGATCGTGGGCCTGGCCCCGGGCGCTCATGGCTCCAATCGCACCGGACGGCCCTTTACTGGCGACGGTTCCGGGGAGTTCCTTTGGCCCGTGTTGTATGAGGCTGGCTTTGCTTCGCAGCCCATTGCCCGCTCCCGTGAGGATGGGATGCAATTGCACGATCTTTGGATCACCGCCGTGGTGCGCTGCGCCCCTCCGGGCAACAAGCCGCTGCTGGAAGAACGAGAGAACTGCGCGCCGTATTTGGATGAGGAGGTCCGTCTGCTGACGCAAGTGCGCGTGGTGGTCTGTCTGGGGAAAATTGCGTGGGATGGCTACACGGCGCACCTGCTGCGCACCGGGCAGATTGCCAGCCGCAGCGGACTGGCCTTCGCCCACGGCGCAGAGTTTGCCGTCCCACGGGGCCGGTATTTGCTGGGCAGCTATCATCCATCGCTGCAAAATACCAACACCGGACGGCTGACCCGCGCCATGTTTCTGCGCGTTTTCAAACGCGCACGGGCGCTGGCGGAGAGGCCGTATCCATAGCAATTGCAGGGACGCGGGCCTCCGCCCCGCGCAAAAGCACTGGGATTTCTGCTAATATCAGGAAGCATCCTGAAGCACCCTGGGCGGGAGTAGCTCAATGGTAGAGTAGCGGCTTCCCAAGCCGTTGGTTGCGGGTTCGATCCCCGTCTCCCGCTCCATCCGGGCCTGCAAGCATGGCCGTTTGCGACGCAGAGTGGGGTCTTGCGCTGATCGGGTGCGACGAAAAGTGGCCGTCTGCCCACAACACGCGATATTCTGCATTTGGACGCCTGCCGGGTCCCCATTTTTTGCAGATGCTGGGCAATGGTCTTGATTGACGACCGGTGCGCAAGGCACACCTTGAGGTGCGAGTGAAACAGAACCATTTCCGTCCCCTGCCGGTCGGCCTGCTGATGGCAGCGATGGCCTTCCCCGCCGTCCTGGTGGCCCAGTCCGATGGCCCAATGCCAGCGCCCACCCGCCAGCCAGTAGCCAGCCCACAACAGCAACAGGACAACCTGCCAGCCTACGGCAAGCAGCCGAAGCCCAGGCCAGACACCCCACCTGCAGCGGTCCCCAACTCCACGTCTCCGCAGCAACCGGCCCCAGCGCAATCGGCAGCACCGCAAAACGCAGTGCCAGCGACGGTCTACCAGGCCATGCCGCAGTACCAGCCCATCCATGTGGACCAGGTCCCCGCGTCCGCCGGTTCCACTTACATCCCGGTGGACAGTTGGATTTATCCCGCGCTGATGCGCCTCTATTCCATGGGCTATCTGGACACGGCCTATCTGGGTATGCGTCCGTGGACGCGGCTGAGCGTGCTGCGCATGTTGGACGCCATGCAGGAACGCATCCACATGGACCGCAACAACAGCGAAGCGTTGGAAATTTACAATGCGGTGCTGGCCGAGGTCGCCCCGGACCTGAAAACCGCCGGGGGATGGACGCCGCATGGCATTCTGGAATCCACCTACGAGCGCATGACGGGCATTGGTGGCACGCCGTTGAACGATAGCTACCACCTTGGCCTGACCATCATCAACAACTACGGGCGGCCCTACGAGCAGGGGTTCAACGATTACACGGGGTTCAGCACGCGCGGCGCCATGGGGCGCTTTACCCTGTATGTGCGTGGGGAATATCAGCACGCACCCAGCGCCACGGGATACTCTGCCGCGCTGGCGCAAACACTGGCCAACATTGATGGCGTGCCGGACGTACCGCAAAGCACCATCCCCGCCGGACCAATTGCCGCGCAGAATTATTTCCGTCTGCTGGAGGCCAATCTCTCCGTGCAATTGCTGCAACACGAGATTTCCATCGGCAAAAGCGACGTGTGGGATGGCCCGGCCCTCGGCGGCGCATTTGATTGGAGCAACAACGCGCAGGACATCTACTCCTTCCGCATCAACCGCGTGGAGCCGCTGCACCTGCCGCTGCTTTCCTACTTCATCGGTCCGGTGCGCTATGAGTTTCTGGTGGGCAGCCTGAAGGGGCACACCTATCCAAATTCCCCCTGGGTCCACATGGAGAAATTTGAGTTCAAGCCCTCCGGCAACTTTGAGTTTGGCTTCTCCCGCACCATCATCTGGGGCGGCAAGGGGCATGAACCCATCACCCTTGGCAGCTTTTGGAACAGCTTTACCAGCTTCCAGAACGTGAGCGTGCAACAGAAGTATTCGACCAACGACCCGGGCGCGCGCTTCAGCACCTTTGACTACACCTATCGGCTGCCCTTCCTGCGCAACTGGCTGACGCAGTACACCGATTCGGAATCGCATGACGACGTGACCCCGGTCAGCGCGCCGCGCCGCGCAGGCATCCGCACTGGATTGTATCTATCGCATTTCCCCGGCGCCCCTAAATTTGACCTGCGCGCTGAGGCTGTGTACACCGATGTCTCCGTCTCTAACAGCCAGGGTGGTTCGTTTATGTACTACGAGACCATCCAGCGGCAGGGCTACACCAACGAAGGCAATATCTTTGGCGACTGGATTGGCCGCGAATCCAAAGGCGGCCAGGCCTGGCTCACCTACCATCTTTCCGGCACGGAGTTTGTCCAGTTGGCCTATCGCAACGCCAAGGCCGCCAAGGACTTTGTCCCCGGCGGGACCACGCAGAATGACTTTACCGCAAAGGTGGTCAAGAGCATCCGCCCGCAGGTGGAGCTGGATGGCTGGTTGCAGTATGAACGCTGGAAGGCCCCAATCTACAAGACCGGCGGACAGTCGGACGTGACCACCACCGTGCAGGTCACCTGGTATCCACAAATCAAACGCGGCCTGCGCAAGTGGTAATGCGCCGGTCATGTTTCTGTCATGCGACCGGCTGGTCTTTGGCCAGCAACGAACGGAAGTAAGGGATGGTCTCCTGTAGCCCTTGTTGCAGGGAGACGGTTGGCCCCCAGTCCAGCAATCGCCGGGCCTTGGTGATCTCTGGCTGGCGTTGCAGCGGGTCGTCCTCTGGCAATGGCCCAAAGATGATTTTGCTGGGGGACTGGCAGCTTGCAATTACCTGTTGTGCGCAGGCCAGGACCGTCAACTCATCGGGATTGCCCAGGTTGACCGGCAAGGCCTCTTGCACGCGGGAGAGACGCAGAATGCCCTCCACCATGTCTGAGATGTAGCAGAAGCTGCGGGTCTGGGAGCCGTCGCCGTAGACGGTCAGGTCTTTTCCGGCCAGCGCCTGCACAATGAAGTTGGAGATGACGCGCCCGTCATCGGGCTGCATCTGGGGGCCATAGGTGTTAAAGATGCGCACCAGCCGCGTGTCCACCCGGTAATAGCGGTGGTAGGCCATTACCAGGGCCTCGCCGAAACGCTTGGCCTCGTCATACACAGAGCGCGGCCCGACCGGATTAACATTGCCCCAGTAGCTCTCCGGCTGCGGATGCAACAACGGCGTGCCGTAGCACTCGGAGGTGGAGGCGTGCAGGAACTTTGCGCCATGGCGGCGGGCCAGTTCCAACATCCGGCGCGTGCCTTCGGAGCCAACGCGCAAGGTCTCCGGCCCCAGGCGCAGATATTGCACCGGACTGGCGGGACAGGCAAAGTTGAAAATGTAATCGACCTTGCCGGGGTCGAAGGGCGTGGAGATGTCCTGCTCCAGGAACTCGAACCGCGGTTCCTTGCGCAGGGGGGAGAGATTGCGTAGGTCGCCGGTGGACAAATTGTCGACGCCAAGGACGGGATGGCCTTCCGCCACCAGACGCACGGCCAGATGGGAGCCAAGAAAACCGGCTGCTCCCGTCAATAGGACGCGCACGGCTGGTTTCCCCGTCCTGACGGCGGAGGCGGCCTGCGGTTGTCCTTCCTGTGAGGGGCCGGGCTGGGCCTGCGCCTGGGCCGGAAGGACGCCAGCACGTCCGATGCAGGCATACATCAGTCCGTGGCCGGTCACCTCCTCTGGAAGGCAGAGATTGCGTCCATCCAGCACCAGGGGGTGGGCCAGCTTTTTGCGGATGCGCTCCCAATCCAACGCGCCAAATTGCGGCCAGTCCGTCAGGATGAGCAAAGCGTCCGCGTCCGCCGCCGCCGCGTATGCATCTTCCGCATAGCGCAAGCGACCATTTGCGGCCAGCGTTGCCTGCGCCTGCGGCATGGCCGCCGGATCAAAGGCGGCCACAGAGCAGCCCGCGTCCAGGAACTTCTGCACCAGGGCCATGGCAGGGGACTCGCGCACATCGTCTGTCCCGCCCTTGAAGGCCAGCCCCAGCACGGCCAGCCGTTTTCCTTTCAGCGGCCCCAGGGCCGCGCAGACTTTTTCAAAAAAGCGTTCCCGCTGCTCTATGTTCGTCTTTTCCACCGCAGTCAGCAGATCGAAATCGACCCCCAGGGCGGCAGCGACCGCGCGAAAGGCCGCCACGTCCTTGGGGAAACAGGAACCGCCATAGCCAATGCCAGGCTTTAAGAACTGCAACCCAATCCGCCGGTCCAGGCCCACGCCACGCACCACCTCATGCACGCTGGCCCCTGCCGCTTCGCAGACATTGGAGACCTGGTTGATGAAGGAAATCTTCATGGCGAGGAAGGCGTTCGAGGCGTGTTTAATCAGCTCCGCGCTCTTTGCCGAGGTAAGCAACAGGGGGGGCGCGGCAAGGGAAGTGCATTGTCCTGGCACGCTCCCAGGGGCGTCATAATATGCGCCACTCGTCAGCGGCGCGTAGACGCGCTGCAATACCCCTGCCGCGCGCGCGCTTTCAGCACCAACAAGGATGCGGTCCGGATGCAGAAAATCAACGACCGCCGTGCCCTCGCGCAGGAACTCTGGGTTGGAGACCACATCGAATTGTGCGGACGGCACGCCCTCCTGCTCCAGCAGGTGGCGGACCCATTCATTGGTGTATACCGGTACGGTGCTTTTTTCCGCAATCACGGTATAGCGGCGGATGGAACGTGCGATCTCGCGGGTGACCGATTCCACGTAGGAAAGGTCCGCCCTGCCGTCTTCGGTCTGCGGGGTGCCGACGGCAATAAAGACCACCTCGGCCTCTTGTACGGCCCCAGCCAGGTCTGTGGTGAAGCGCAACAAACGGTGTTGGTGGCGTTGCACCAGTTCCGGCAAAAGACGCTCGTGGATGGTAAGGACGCCATGACGGAGTGCGGCAATCTTCTGCTGGTCCTTGTCCACGCAGACAACGGGGTGCCCTATCTCAGCAAAACAGGCCGACGCCACCAGGCCCACATAGCCGGAGCCAACAACCACGATCTTGACCGATGCATCACCCATGTTTCTGGAACGTCCTTGTGGCCTACTGGCAGAATGTCTAGCCGCATCATACCAACACCAGTCTGGTCTGTACTGGCAAGATGCAACGGAGGGTTTTGGGATCCAGGACAAACAAGGGGACACGCTCCTATTGCCATCGGTCAATCCATGCAGCGCCTGTTTCCCGCAGGGACTTTTCGCATTGACGAGAACGGGACGCTGCCCCTATGCTCAGAATACGCAGCAGAAGAGGTCGGAACAGGGACAAGCACACGTCTGCCGCAACAGGTCTGTGTATGGAGCAGCCCAGGGACAGCATGGGTCCCCGCTGTAGAGGAAGAGCATTGCAGGTTGCTGTCGCCACAAGGCAACAACATGGAAATATGGACATAATCACCACCGATGGCAGGTCTTTTGTTCTTTTCACCCCGAAGGGCGACAATCGCCCTGTGTGCCAAGGACCAACCGCTACCCCAGCCTTGCTGCTGGATGACCTGAAGGAGCAGTCCCTTCCCGCATGAATCCGCCCGATAAGGACGTTCCAGAGCGCACGGAGTTCACCCCTCGCGCCTTTCAAACAGGCGGCGGATGGACCAGCAACGAAGAAGGCAATGCGCTGTCAGAAAACCTACTGACCCTGCGCAAGCGCAAATGGCTGGTGCTGGCCGCGGCCTTTATTGGGACCGTCTTTGGGGTCGTCAAAGCGGTGACCACGCCCAAGGTCTATACCGCAAGCGGCACTATCCAGGTGCGGCCCGGCGCCTCGAATGAATACCGCATTGCTGGTTCAGCCGGTATGGGACAGGAAGACCTGGGGATACGGCTGGAGACCGAGGTCTCCATTCTGCAAAGCGACGCCCTGCTGCTGAAAGTCGCCCGCGAGCTGAAGCTGGAAGACGACCCTCTTTTTCTGGGGCCAAAGTCCCTTGTAAAACACCTTGATCCAGAAGACCGCACCGTACAGGACGCCATGATTGGCTTTCTGCAAGGCGGCCTTGCGGTGCATCGCGTCCCCAAGACGGAAATCATTGACATTGAATTTACCAGCCTGTCTCCGGTGTTTTCTGCGCGTGTCGTCAACACCCTGATCCAGGACTATATTGAGCGCAGCTTCCAGACGCGCTACGCCTCCACGCAAAGGGTCTCGCAATGGCTGCAAGGCCAGTTGGACGATTTACGAATGAGCGTGGAGTCCTCCCAGGAAAGATTGGTGGGGTTGCAGAAAAAGCTGGGCGTGCTGGGATTCAGCGACCAAACGCATGACCTGGAAGTGACCACTCTGGACAGCCTGACCAAGGCCGCATCGGACGCCAAGCTCCAGAGCATCCTGGCCGAGGCGCGTTACCGGATGCTGACCAGCACCGACCCTAACTTGATTGACGGCAGCCCCAACGTGATGGGCACCTCCAACGCCAGCCTGCTGGCGACCTTGCGCAATCAGGAGACGGGCTTTGAGACGCAGTACGCACAACTTCGGGCGCAATTTGGGCCGAATTATCCGCAGGTAAAGCAGCTACAGGCAGAGATAAAGCAGAACCAAAAGGCCATTGACGTTGAGGAAAAGCGGGTTGTCGCGCAGGCCAAAACAGAGTACGAGACCGCGGCCAAAGACCAACAGATGACCCAGAACATGCTGGACACGGAAATGTCCAATGCCTACAAGCTGCGCGACGATACGGTGCAATATGTATTGCTGCAACGCGAATTTGAGTCCAACCGCACGCTGTACGAAGGGCTGCTGAGCCGCCTGCGCGAGGCCGGCATTGAGGCCGGGTTGACCAGCAGCGAAATCGACGTGATTGACGTGGCCCGCATCCCCCAGTATCCCGGCGGAATGCGGCGCATTTCCCGCGTCCTGGTGGGCCTGATGTTCGGCCTCTTCGGGGGCATTGCCCTGGCCTTCTTTGCGGACAGCCTGGACACCAGCCTGCGCACCGTCCACGACATCGAGACCATCTCCGAGCTGCCTTCGCTGGCCGTCATCCCCAGGGCGCGCAAGCTGCTGCCGCGCACCATCACCGAGGACACCCGTTCCATGGCCCAGAAGAACGTGGACATTCTCGGCCAGCCGAGTTCCCAATTTGCTGAGGCCTTCCGCTCCTTGCGCACGGCGCTGATGCTCTCTGGCGTGGGCCAGCCGCCCCAGGTGGTCCTGGTCACCAGCTCCACGCCTGCTGAAGGAAAAAGCACCGTGGCCACCAACCTGGCCTGTGCGCTGGCCTTCCGCGACGCCAGGGTCCTGCTGATTGACGCGGACCTTCGCCGCCCCACCATCCACAGCCGCTTTGGCGTCAGTGGCAAGGTCGGCCTCTCGTCGGTGCTCAGCGGCAGCGCCAAGCTGGACGATGCGTTGCAGTCCATCCCCGAAGTGCCCAATCTTTCCCTGCTCTCCAGCGGCCTGGTCCCTCCATTTCCCACGGAGCTGATTGCGTCGAAAGAGATGGGCGACCTGTTGCAGCAATGCCGGGGGCGCTTCACCCACATTGTGATTGATTCCCCGCCCATCCTGACCATCACCGATGGCATTGTGCTGGCCCAGCATTGCGACGTTGCCTTGCTGGTGGTGCGCTATGGACGGGCCAGCAAACACTCCGTGCGCCGCGCCCATGACCTGATGCTGCGTGCAGGCGTGCGCATGGGCGGGACCGTCATCAATGCCGTGGACACCTCCTCCCAACGCTATTACGGTTATTATGGCTACCAGCGCTACTCTTACTTCAACGAGCGCGGCCCGAATGCACAGGGCGCACCACCAGCCAAACGGCGGAAATGGCCCTTCTTCTGGCGCAAGGAGGACGTGGAATGATCCAGCCTTTTGTATTGCGGGGCCCCTTCCGCTGGCTAATGGCCGCGTCTATCACTGGCGCACTCTGCTTGCCGGTATGCAGCCTGGCCCAATTTTCTGGCCCTGCCCCCACCAAGGCAGACAGCCCAGCGCCGCTGCCGCCTTCGTTGAAGCTGCCCTCCGGCGGCCTGACTGCCCCGACCTTCCAATTGCATTTGCACAGCGGGGACATGATTGAAGTCACGGTCTTCAACGTCAAAGACTACGACATCAAGGCCCGCATTGACGCCAACGGGGATGTCTACCTGCCACTGATTGACGCCGTCCATCTGGATGGACTCAGCCTGCAACAAGGGCAGAAGCTGATTGCCAATAAACTCGACGCCGCCGGAATGGTCCAGGACCCGCAGGTGACCATTCTGGTTTCCGATTCCACCCGGGACCTTATCACCATCACCGGCGAAGTGAATACCGCCAGGACGGTCCCCGCATACGGGGGGATGCGCCTGTTGGACGTGATTGCCGCCGCTGGCGGATTGAAGCCGACGGCCAGCCACACGCTTTCCATCCTGCGCACCGGGGTCCCTGACCCATTATTGGTGCAGCTTGGCCCGGACCTTGCCCACTCCAAAGCGGAAAACATCATGGTCTTTCCCGGTGACCAGATCATTGTTCCCCGCACAGGGGTGGTCTATGTGGTGGGCGCGGTCAAAAGACAGGACGCCTATCCGATTGCGACCGGGACCCCGTTGACCCTGATGCAGGCCATCACCTTGGCTGGTGGCGTCAATTTTGAAGCGGAAAAGGGCAGCACACGCATCATCCGCACCATTGGGGCCACGCGCCAGGAGATCCCTGTGAATTTGGGCAAAGTGATGTTTGGCAAGAAACCAGACCCGGTGCTGCAGGACGACGACATCGTTTTTGTCCCATCCGACGCCATGAAGTCGGCCCTCAAGGGCGGCGCCGCAGGCATCGCCCTGGGGCTCATCTATGCCATCCCGTACCTGTGACAGGCCATATGCGTTCTCCATGCTGAAAGTAGCCTATCTGCTGAGCCATCCGATCCAGTACCAGTCGCCGCTGCTGCGGCGGCTGGCGCAGCAGCCGTCCCTGGACCTGACGGTCTTCTACACCTCGGACTTCTCCTTGCGCAGCTATCATGACAAGGGCTTTGGCGTGCCGGTGGAGTGGGACGTGCCGCTGCTCGGCGGCTACCAGCATGAGTTCCTGCCGCGCTTGCTGGATGCGCACGATGTCACCTTTCTGCGTCCCCTGGCGCATGGCGTCTTCCAGCGTCTGAAGCGCGGGAAATTCGATGTGCTTTGGTCGCACGGCTACGCCACGCTCAACGCGCAGATGGCGATCCTGGCCGCGCGGGCGTTGGGCATTCCCGTCCTGCTGCGCACCGATTCGACGCTGATCGACCATCCCCGCAGCCGGGCCAAATTGCTGGCCAAGGACCTTTTTTTTCGTCTGCTGCGTCCGCTGGTCTTTGGCGTACTCAGCGGGGGCCAGCGCAACAGCGAATACTGGCGTCATCACCTGGGCAGCGACGCCCGCATCTTTCCCATGCCCTATGCCGTGGACAATGATTTTTTCACGCGCCAGTCCGATGTGGCCGCGCAAACGCGCGAGCAACTGCGCGTCGAACTGGGGCTGGAACCCGGCAGGCCTGTCATTCTGTTTGCTTCCAAGCTGCTGGCCCGTAAACGCTGCATGGACCTGGTAGAGGCGTATCTTCAATCCATCCAGGGTGTGCCGGAAGAAAAGCAGCCGTATCTTTTGATTGTGGGCGATGGAGAGGAACGCGCTGCGATCGAAACGCGCATCGCGCGGTCCGCCGCGACTGGCATTCGGCTGCTGGGCTTCCGCAACCAGACCGAGATGCCGCGTTTTTACGACCTGTGCGACGTGTTCGTGCTGCCCTCCATCCACGAACCCTGGGGGCTGGTGGTGAATGAAGTGATGAACGCCGGGCGCGCTGTGATTGTTTCTGACCAGGTGGGCTGCCAGCCGGACCTGGTGCAGGATGGGGTGAATGGCAGCGTCTTTCCAGCGCGGAATGTGTCCGCCCTCAGCGCGGCGCTGGACCGCCTGGTACGGGACCCTGGCCTTTGCCGCAGCATGGGAGAACGTGGCCGTGGGCGCGTCCAGCAATACAGCCTGGAGGCCGATGTGCGCGGCCTGATGCAGGCCTTCCTTGCCGCAACGGAATGGAAGCGCAGCAAGGTCCCCGGCAAAGTGGGCGTGCATCCATGACCCAGCGCCCCGTCCGCCAGTTGCATGTCATCCGCTCCTTGTCGCCGGAGTATGGCGGGCCGGCGCAACTGGTGCGGCAGATTGTCAGCATCTATCCCAGCCTGGGAATGATTGGCGAGGTCGCCTGTCTGGATGCGCCCGACTCCCCTTTCCTGAAGGGGCTGGACTTTCCCGTACATCCACTGGGGCCTGCGCTCGGCGTCTATGGCTACTCCTCGAAATGGGCGCCCTGGCTGCGCGCCCACATGCACGAATACGATGGCATCATTATCCAGGGCATCTGGCAGTATCAAAGCTGGGGCACCTGGCGCGTCATTCGCAACAAGGTCCCCTATGTGCAATTGACGCATGGAATGCTGGACCCCTGGTTCAAGCGGCGCTACCCCCTCAAGCACATCAAGAAGTGGATTTACTGGGTGCTGGCCGAATACTGGGTGCTGCGCGGGGCGCAGCGCGTGCTGTTTACCTCTACCATTGAGCAGCAATTGGCCCCGGAAAGTTTCTGGCTGCACCGCTGGAACGGGGCCGTGGTTCCGTATGGCGCAGAGGAGCCAAAGGGCAGTCCAGCGGCGTTGATGGAAGCCTTTTACGCGCAGTGTCCGCAGTTGCGTGGGCAGCGTTTCCTGCTCTATCTGGGCCGTATCCATCCGAAAAAAGGATGCGACCTGCTGATTACGGCCTTCCAGCAGGTGGCCCAGCGCGCGCCCTGGCTGCACCTGTTGATGGCCGGTCCGGACTCGGCGGGAATGCGCGCGCAATTGCAGGCGCAGGTCGCTGCTGCGGGCCTCTCCAACCGCGTCCACTGGCCGGGACTGCTGACCGGGGACGCAAAATGGGGCGCATTTTTCGCCAGCGAGGCGTTTATACTTCCCTCGCACCAGGAGAACTTTGGCATCGCCGTGGCCGAGGCGCTGGGCTGTGGCCGTCCGGTGCTGATCTCTGACCAGGTGAACATCTGGCCGGAAATCCAAAGCGATGGGGCCGGTCTGGTCGCCCCAGACACGCTGGATGGCACGCGACGCCTGCTGGAAGAGTGGACCGCCCAGAGCAGCGGGCAGCGCGAACAATGGGACCAACGCGCGCGGGCGTGCTTTGAGCAGCGCTATGACATCGTTAAAAACGTGGCGGAGCTGGTGCGCTACTTTGTGCAGTGATTCTGGGAGGAAACAGGAGGACTGGCATGACTGCGAACGGCCCGAAAAATGGTATGCCCGTAGACCCGTACCTTGCGCCCCAATACTCGCTGGCCAACCGCGTCCGCCGCCAGCTATGGAACACCTGCTGGGCGCTCTTTTATCGCACCTCTCCGCGCCGGGCCTTCGGCTGGCGCGCCTGGCTGCTGCGCCTCTTTGGGGCAAAGCTGGGCGCGCATTGCCACTTCTATCCGCAGTCGCGCGTGTGGGCGCCGTGGGAGCTGGAATGCGAAGACACGGTCATCGTCGCCGACCGTGCGGAGCTATACAATCCTTCGCGCCTGTATCTGGCCTCGCACGCCATCATTTCGCAGGACGCTTATCTCTGCGGGGCCACGCATGATTACAACAATCCGGCCTTCCCTGTGGTCTCCTACCCCATGCGCATCGGGCGCTATGCCTGGGTGGCCGCGCGCGCCTGCGTTTCTCCGGGAGTCAATGTGGGCGAGGGGGCCATCCTCGGCCTGGCCTCGGTGGCCACGCGCGACCTGGAACCGTGGAGCATCTACGCCGGCGTCCCCGCCAAAAAAGTAAAAGACCGCACCAGAATTGCGTAGGGTGTTCGCGTGGGATTGGGAGATGCTGGCATCCCAGGTCTCAAAATCGAGACCTGGGGCACGCCGGGGGAGTTGTTTTACGCGAGGAGTCATTCTGAGGAGCAACGTGACGAAGAACCCAGGGAATCTCCGCCTCACATTCTCCTCCAGCATTCTCTGGGTTCTTCTCTCCGCAACGCTCCGCTCAAAACGACCCCCTTTTCTTTGGGTGTGTTGAATGTGAGAGCGATAAAAATACAAAGGCCCGGAGAACTGCCGGGTCTTTGGTGTTGGCGATATAACAGGTCTTCGAGCGCCCCTCGATTCTGGGACCTGGGAGGCAGGCAGTATTTTCGCCGTCCGGGGGCAATTGTATTTACAATTTGAATGTGGAGATTACCTTCGACCCGGAGAAAAACGAGCGCAACATCCGGGACCGGGGCCTCTCCTTTGCATTGGCGGCGGAGTTTGACTTTGAGGGCGCGGTGACGCACGTTGAGCAGCGCAGGGGCGAAAACAGACTTGTATCGGTTGGATACCTGGGCAATCGCCTGCATGTGCTCTGCTATTTGGAAACCGCGTCTGGGGTCCGCGTCATCAGCTTCAGGAAGGCAAACCAGAGGGAGGCAATGAAATATGGCTTACCGAAAACCCTTGACCGATGAGGAAGGCGAAGTGCGGGAGTGGACAGAGGAAGACTTTGCCACCGCCATGACGTTCTCTGAGCTGCCTGTCTCCTTGCAAGAGAAGCTGCGCTCAGTCAAGAAACCGCGTGGGCCGCAGAAGGCCCCCACCAAGGAAGTCGTCACCATCCGCCTTTCGCGCGATGTGGTGGAGCAGCTACGCGCCAGCGGCCCCGGATGGCAGACGCGGGTGGACTCGGCGTTGCGGCAATGGATTGAAAAGCAGCCCAAGCGCCGCCGGGCATAGGGGCGGAAACATCTTCCCGCAGCGTCGCGCAGGCTGCGCAGTCCCGTTGGTCCAGCTCCATCCTGCTGCGCAGTCCCGTTCAATCCACGGCAAAACCGGCGTCCACCAGGGCGGCGCGGGCGGTCTCCGTCTGCAGGAAGGCCATCCATTGCCCGGCAGCCTCAGGAAAGCGGCAGTGTGCGGTGAGGGCAATGGGATAGTCCATGTTGAGCGACAAGGGGACATCCAGGGCGACGCGGACCTGGCCCGCGCCATTGGCCGCCGTGGTGCCAAAGACGAAGGCCGCCTGCGCCTTGCCTTCCGCCACGCGGAGCAGGGGCTGGTAGGCGTCCTTTTGCACTTGCAGCTTGGGCAGGAGTGGGTCCCAGAGACTGGCCTCGGTGAGCGCGAGGCGCGCACAGCGTCCCGGAGGCACGGTTTCCGGGTCGCCAATGGCAATCGCCTGTATCTCCGGGCGCAGCAGGTCCGATAATTGCTGCACGCTGCGGTCGCGCGCGCCAACAACCAGCGCCAGGGGCAGACGGGCCAGCTTTTGCACCGGGCCTGCGGCGATCAGTCCCTTTTGTTGCGCCAACTCCATCAACTTGACGGAAGAGGAGGAATAAATGTCCGCCACGGCGCCCGCCTCCATGCTTTGTATCAGGCTGGTGCAGGCCCCGAAGGTGGGCGTGACCGTCACGCCTGGGTGCGCCGACTGGAAAGACGGGATGATCTCAGTAAAAGGGTCCTCAAGCGTCAATGAGGCAAATATCCTAAGCTCTGGCATGGTTGTGTCTTCTGGACCGGGCCGCCGCATGGCCTGCCTCGGTCAGCGAAGGACGGTCCCCTTCTATAATGGTACATGGGCGGACAGGTGGAGGTTGTTCCATTGTGCAGGATTTCGTATAGTAAAGAGGTGCCCATGGCGCTATCGTCTAGGGGTCAGGACGTGAGATTCTCAATCTTAAAACCCGGGTTCGATTCCCGGTAGCGCTACCAGTTATCATCCGCTATAGCCCGCCAAATCAGCGGGCTTTGCTTTTGCCCGGAAAACCTGCTGGCGCGCGCTGGCGGCAAAAAATGCATAATCCGTGGTCTCAACGGATTTTCGCCAATAGTGGCTTATGTGCAGATTCAATTGGCAAATGCTTGAAAGAAAACATTTAGGCACATTTTTGCGATGCCAAGCGGAGGTATAAGGTCACAATGGAAGGCCGCATAGGCCAAGAAACAGGAAAGGCAAAATGCAAATTTCCTTGGAATGGCGTGGTCATGGTCCCTACTTTTTGGTGTGGCCGAAACGAATGGCGGCCTGACCATGAGAAGACGGGACCCATCCGACATGTCTTGCATTTTTGTTGGCACGTCGCCACAGAACTCTGGCCTGGTTCCTGACCGCGGACCGCTGGCGGGTCTTTCCTTGTATGGCGCCTCGCAGATTCGGCCCGCTCACAAATGACAGGAACCGGGCTCAAGACCGCTCGCTTTCCACAGAGCGGCGCAAGAGTGCTGCGTATTTCTCGCCAATTCGGCGGGCCTCGGCGATCGGGTCTCCGACCGGAGCTTCGGGGAAGGGGCCTCGCTCGCGGGTCCATGCGTCCTCCCATGTGTACCAATCGATGGGCGTCGCACTGTCGCCGCGCAGGAGCTTTTCCTGCAGGTTTATCCAGAGTTTCCAGCGTGCATGGTAGAAGCTGCTGAGCAGGCCTGACCACTCGCGGTTTGCGTAATCGTGCAGGCTTGCGGCCGCAGCTTTCGGCCCCCACAAGGTGAGCAATGTACGCGCATTTCTCTCCATTTGGTCTTTGTCGTCCGCGGTGATGCCCCAAGTACGCGCTTCGGCGATCCACTTGCCGAGGAGGAATTCCTGCTGGGTCGCCAACAGTCGATCTTGGTCGAGGACCATTCCCAGGAACAGGTCCGATTGGAGCATGAATGCAGTTGTGTCGCCCAGGTTGAGCGCCTGTATCATCCGGCCAAATTGCCAAAGCCCCAAATTGGAGAGCACCTGACGGGTGATGTCTGACCTTGCCCACCGCCGTTTATGCTACCGGAGTACGCCCCGGTCAGGTCGGCCACGGCGCTGAACCAGCGATAGGTATGGAAGGCCACCTCCGTGTTGCCGCCATTCATGTTGAAGCTGTTGTCTGAGACAACATTGCTGCGCAAGACAACATTGCTGCGCACATAGTTGTAACTCAACGAGACCTCGATCGGCGCGGCAATGGCCGCGGCCTTGTCCCCCTGGTACGTGTAGGGGTATCGCCAGGGGCTTTGGCCGTGCCTCAGCCCCTGCGCCTGCGCCGCCACCGATAGCAGCGTGCAGCAAAAAAACAGCAACCATACATTCCGCATGCAGCACTCCTGTTAGCGCTCTTTATTGTGCAATGGTGATGGTCAAGGGCAGGCTCTGGCTGGCCCCACTGCTCTGGCCGCTGTTTGCTGTCGCCGCCGCCGTCACCACAATGGTCGAAGTGCCCGTGGGCGTTGCGACCATCGTGTAACCGCCGCTGCATCCAGAGAGTCCTACGGCCAGCGCCCCGGTCAGCAGCACCAGCAGGCAAAGTTGCAGAGCACGTACCTGCTGCTTCGCCCCCTTGCGCCTGCGTTTGAAGGCCGCGACCACTCCGGCCAGGCTGCCCGGCCAGCCAAAGACCATTGCTGGCAGCAGCGGGCTGGGCGCATTTTGCGGCGATGCGGGCCGGAAGGCACTCGACGCATCTCCCCTGACCGGGGGCCTTCCATCCATACGATGCCAGCGCCTGTGTCCAAGTTGGCCCAGATCGTTGGGGCGAGCAACTCTGCTCCCACCTCCAAGGAGATTGGGCGATGGTCAGCGGTGGAAGCGTGAAGTTGTTGGTCAAAAACTTCAGGCGCTTGCCGGTCTCCGGATCGCAATAGGTGACGCGCCGGAGCGGGTCTGGATACGCCATCGCCGACGCGCGGGAAGTCAGAATGACTGTATGGGCCTGCGCAGACCGGTGCTCTTATCGACCGGGCGCGAATAGCGCCGCTGTAGCAATATGTTTGTCTTGGTGCGCACGACGAAGAAGGCCGATTCCAACGTGAAGCGATAGAGGCGCTCAAAGTCGATGTAGCCGCGATCCATCACGTAGAAGGCGCCAGCCTCGATGGCGATCTCGTCGAGCACGTTCACGTCGTGTACCTTGCCGTCGGTGATGCGGATGATAGTGGGGACCGGGCCGTGCAAATCGAGCAGCGTGTGCATTTTGACGACGGCCTTATGCTTGCGGGACCGCGCCCAGGGAAACAGTGCCAGACAAAGATCGATGGTGGTCGAATCCAGCGCGTACAAATCATGCACATCCGGGATGCCTGTTACATCATTGGTGTAGAGCTTGATCGCCATGCGGATCAACCCCTGGGCAAAGTCGGCAAAGATGCGCCAGTCACGGTCCTCGTTGGCGTCAGCCAGCGTGGAACGTACCACGGCAGGGCCGAAACCCATGTGATACAACTTGGGTCCAATCGCACCCAGGCAGGCTTCGATGTCGTGCAGGCTCTCGCGGTAGGCCAGTTGGGCAAAAGCCATGGCGAGGAACTGCTCCCAGCAGGAGAGCGTCTTGGTGTAGCGGTCGCCTCCATAGCGGGTAACGCAGCGGCGGAAGTCGCGGTCGGGGAGAAAACCGATCAACTGAGAGAAGACGCTCTTGCCTTCGTTCATCTCTCCATGTTGCGCGGCGGCCGAGACAGTGGAGCAGATTTCAAATCGCGGCAAGCAAAAAACAGATATAACGCATTTGTTATGCTACACTTGCCAGATCAGAGACTAACTTTAACCGGACAGCCATGTTCCGATTCAATCCCCCACCACACGATGGGACCAAACACCCAGGGGACACCCAGTCAAACAATGTGTGACGATGAGAGCAAGTAAAGGCAAGGAGATGGCCCTGCCTGGATCCGTGAAATCGTTTCCGTCTTGAGGACATGCAGCCAGGTCATCGGCTGGGGGCCCATAGCTTCTGTGCGATTCATTCCCATGCGCTTCGGGCATCACGGGTTGCAGAAGTCGCAGCGGCCCGCCGGTGCCGCTTTTTCCGGGCGCTCCACCGTCATATGGTGGTCGCATCGGACGCAACGGTGGATGTCCGCTCGGGCTTCCCGGGTTGGGGCGCCGCAATCCTCGCAAGGCAGGCCGGGAACACGCTCGGCCAGTTGGAAGCCGGGCGCGTTGCAGATGGGGCAGAGGCTGCACAGCTTGCGCGCAAGGTCTTGCGCGGCCTGACCAATCCGCTCCATGCGCGTGGGATTCCTATCGGCCCGCGCATCGGTTTCCAGAAAGGCGCGCCCGTTGCTCGCTTCGCCGCAGGCCCAGCGGAAGGCCTCGCGCAGCGTCCTCCAGTCGGCGATACCTTTGCGGATGCGGGGATCGTCCTCGTGCTGCGGGCGCGCCACCAGGCGGTGTTCGGGAAAACCCGCAGCGCTGGCGAATATCTCAACCTCCTCCCAATTTGCGGTAAGTAGATGAGAAAAATTGGCCTTGCCCGACGATACGCCGACTACTTCGATGTCGAGCGTATCGTCGATCCAGACAATCATCTCCACGTTCCAGGGAAACATCCCAGCGTAGGGGTCCGGCCCGAAGCTGCCCTCACTGGCAAGACCGAGGGGCAACCCCGCCAGCTCCATGCCGATGCGCGCCTTCTTCCGCGCCGCCTCGAGTTGCGTGCCCGGACGCGGAACCTCTCGCGTGAACGTGCCCAGCAGGTCCGTATCGTACCCCGCCACACGTTCCACGCGGCAACCCAGGGCCGCCTCCAACACGGGCGCGACCACCTGCTCCTTGCCATGCTGCGTGAGCAGTGCGACGCGCCGTCCCTGATACGCGCCTCCCTCGCTGGATGTCACCTGCACGATTCGTCGCTCCTGAACATGCCGCATTGGAAACAGGCCGCACTGGGCCTCCCGCCATTACTGCCCCTGACCCAGCGCGTAACCGGGCTTGCCGTCGAAGTTGTACAGGTTCTCCATCTTGATGAAGTCGAACCCCGCCGCATCCAGCGCATGCAACAGCGACACGATTTGCCGGTGTGCAATTTCCGCGCCAGTCCCCTCGGTCTGGAAGCGGCACCGCCAGTGGTCGGTGCAGAGTGTCTCCGGATGCCCGTTCGGCCACACCTTTACGCCGCGATTGGTAATCATCTTCAGCGCCAGTCCCGCCGTTGCAGCGGCCTCCAGCAGCGCCGCCAGATCATCCGGCAATCCAGCGTTCCAGTCGAGAAAGACATCCACTCCCACCAGCGTTTTCACTTCCATCGGCCACAACTGGATTGCCTCGCACTCTCTTTCTGCTTCCGACGTGTCTGTCTTTGCCACCGCTTGCGGCCTCGATTCGGCCATAGGTAAATGTCTCGGCTTTCGTCCCAGCCGCTCGATGACAGCCTGCGTGAACCGCTTGGTCGTGGCGCGCTCCACTGTCGCTCCGTTTGCGATGTCCGCCGTGTGGATGCCGTCTTCGATCGTCGCCAGCCAGGCGTTGTAGACCGTCTCGCCCACCTCGCTCTTGCCAACGTGGTGGAGCATCTCGACCGCAGCCAGAAGCAGTCCCGAAGGGTTGGCGACATTGGGTGGCAGGTCCGGGGCCGAGCCGTGGATCGCCTCAAACAAGGCCCCGCCGGGGCCAATGTTTATCGAGCCGCCGATGCCAACCGATCCGGTCATCTGCGCCGCAATGTCGGAAAGAATGTCGCCGTAAAGGTTCGGCAGCACCACCACGTCGTAGGCCTCGGGCCGGTGGACAAAGTTCGCCATGCCGATGTCCACAATTTGGTGGCTGGTCTCGATGTCCGGGTACTGCTGCGCAACCTCGTCAAACACGCGGTGGAACAGTCCGTCGGTCAGCTTCATGATGTTGTCCTTGGTGAAGCAGGTCACCCGCTTCCGCCCATGACGGCGGGCATAGTCGAAGGCGTAACGGACGATGCGCTCGGAACCACGCCGCGTGATGAGCTTCAGGCACTGCGTCACATCGGCGGTCTGCCGGTGCTCGATTCCGGCGTAAAGGTCTTCCTCGTTCTCGCGCATAATGATCACGTCCATCGCCGGATGCCGCGAGGGGATGTACGGCGCATACGCCCGACAGGGCCGCACATTGGCGTAAAGACCGAGCGTCTTGCGCAGTGTCACGTTCAGCGACTTATAGCCGCCGCCTTGCGGCGTCGTGATGGGGCCTTTCAGCAGCACGCGCGTCCGCCGGATGGACCCCCACGTCTCCTCCGGGATGCCCGATGTATTGCCCGCCCGGTAGACGCGCTCGCCGGCCTCAACATACTCTGCCTCTAAATTGGCCCCGGCGGCGGCCAGGATTACCAGCACGGCGGCGGTTATTTCCGGGCCGATGCCGTCGCCCGGCACGACTGTCACACAGGTGGCGTTGCATTTAGGATGTGTATGGGTAAGTTCAAGTGCGGGAAGCTTTGCGCTCATGGTTTCTCCTTTGGCATGGGGCATTCAGCCCATGTGCATAATATACGACAGTAATATCACGTATTGCAATACGTATATATATTTTCTGGATTGAGGTGTGGAGATGGCGATCAAGTCAAAGGGCCGCGGGCGGGCAAGACCGGAGGCGGCGTGGACCTTCCTGACAAACCACGCTCATGTTCTGCTGTTGCTTTCCGGCGACCCGGAGATGCGCATGCGCGATGCCGCCACCGCTGTCGGCATTACCGAGCGCGCCGTGCAGCGCATCGTGGACGACCTGTCCGCCGCCGGATATCTTGCGATTAAAAAGGCCGGACGGCGAAACCGCTACACCGTCAATACCGGGATGCCGCTACGCCACCCGGTCGAGGCCCATTGCTCTGTTGACGGACTCATCCGCTTCGTCCTCAGCACCCGCCGCGGAAGGCAGGACCCGGTAAAAATGTTTGTCTCGTGACCGGGCAGCACAGTAGACTCATCACTGGTACCCGGGAGTGCTACAGAACTTTTAGGACTTGACGTGCCCATACCGGACGCATTCATTACTTCCAGGAAGCGGCGCCAGAGCGAGGCCGCGAAACGCCAACGAGCACAAGAACAACAGCACGATCTCGAACTTCAAATAGCGTTTGCTACGTGGCGAGAGAAGCAGGTTGATGCCGAAATTTCCGTACGTTATCCAGGTCCTGAACTGGCCAAGAAGATAGCAGAAGTGGTAGGACAAAAGTCCAAGAGCGACAAGTATTTCATCCGCGTCAATCCGTCGCAGCGCGAGATACTAGCACGCCAGATTCTGGTGCAAGAGGTCCGCGAACAGTTGGCACTACCTTCCTTCGAGGAATGGTGCAAGACGCACGCACAATACGACCTGTTCGAGCAATAAATTGAGTACGCGCTCTGCGATGGCATAGGCATTATCTCTCGCGTTCTGTACAGGCATGTTTTACGACAAGCGAAGAGTTTTAGACAACCTACACGGCCCGTGGTGAAAGTTGAGATGCCACAAAAACGTCCCTCGGCGGCCAAAGCCGCGTTGATTTTGCGGCCCTTACGGCACGGCTGAAGCCGTGCCCCTTCAAAACCCGACTTTCACCACAGGCTGTACAGCGAACAGGGTATTTTTGTTTTGATAAGACCTTCGTCCTTATCGATGGCGCAGCGACTGAATGCCTGAGAGGTGCGGCATTGGACAGAAAGATGGATACTGGGGTCATATTCCAGAGCGGGCGAAGGGGGCCCCTCTGTATACGCATGTCCCACGATCCAGAAAAGGACGCCCGCCTGCTGATAAACTTGCTGTCAACATGACATTGGCCCTGTCCATTTCTCCGCACGGGCGCTTGTTTGTGGAGAGCGTCCCGGACGCGGAAGCCGCGCCCATTGATGGCCCCCAGTCCAAGAGGCTCGAAGCTGCATTTGCGCATGGCACGGCACATGGACTGCTGCATTTGGCGACTGTGGAGCTGGAGACCAGCCTGCCCGCGGCATTTTCCTTTGCCCGCGATTGGGGCCGCGCCTATCTGACGCAATTGTGCCATCAACCAGAGAGCAGCAACGGCGCCCGGCCCTGGTCCATGCCCCCTCCCTCCGTGGAAGAGCAGGCCGCCATAGTTGCTTCCGCACCACCGATGCGGGGTGCGGAGTATCTCAACGCCGACGTTCTGGAGAGCTGGTGGTTGGAACTGGACCGGCTGGTGCGGGCCGAGGTGGAGGTCGCAGGGAACAGCATCCAGAAGTTTCTGGAGAAGCGGAACCGTCTATGGCGGATGGTCGGGCGGGTGACCTTTCATCTGGCGGAGAACAAGCGCGACCCGGAGTGGCCCTTTGCATTTCTGGCGACCTATAGCAGCCGCCTTTCCGCGCATGGCCAGTTGCAACATCTGCCATTGGAGCGGGCCTTGCGGGAATATGGCGCGGCCAAAAACCACGCGGCGCTGCTCTCGCTGTTGCAGCCCATCCAGCAGGCAGCGGAGCGGTCCCCGTGGGTCAAGGAGCTTGTCGGTTCCGGGGAGGTGTATCAGCCGCTGGCCTGGGGGCCGCAGGACGCTTATCGCTTTCTGCAAAGCGTTCCGGATATGGAAGCCAGTGGATTGATTGTCCGAGTGCCGGACTGGTGGAAAGCAACCAAACCGCCGCGCCCAGTGGTCAACATCAAAATTGGCGGAAATACCGCGACGAAGCTGGGCGTAGGCGCACTGCTGGATTTCTCTGTCAATGTGACCTTGAATGGGGAGGCGCTCAGCGAGCAGGAAATGCAGGGTATTCTCGCCTCTTCCAGCGGCCTGGTTTCCCTCAAAGGCCAATGGGTCGAGTTGGACAGCGGGAAGCTGGCCGAGGCCTTGCAGCACTGGAAGAAGGTGGAGCGTGCGGCGCGAGGTGGCGGCATCTCGTTTTTTGAGGGGATGCGACTGCTGTCTGGGGCCAGTCTGGCCGGGGACGCGGCGGTCACGGTGCCGGAAGCAGCCAGGGAGTGGGTCGGCATCACTGCCGGAGAGAAGCTGGAGGCCATGCTGGGCGAATTACGTTCGTCCCAGGAGGGCAGGGAAGCGCCCCCGCCGAAGTTGCAGGCCACGCTCCGACCCTACCAACAAGCGGGAGTGCATTGGCTGCGTTTTGTAACACGCCTGGGCCTGGGCGCTTGTCTGGCCGATGACATGGGACTGGGAAAGACCATCCAGGTGATTGGACTATTGCTGCATTTGCAGGCGGAACACGCGCAGAAAGCAGGCCACATCCAGAAAGAAACACCCAGCCTTTTGGTGGTCCCGGCGTCGTTGATCGCCAACTGGAAAGCGGAACTCTTGCGCTTTGCGCCCTCTCTGTCGGTCTATATCGCGCACCCCTCGGAAGCTGGCAGCGACCTGAAAAGTCCCCAGGCCATTGCCGGCCAAGACCTAATCATCACCACCTACACTATGTTGGGCAAGCTGGATTGGTTGCGGCAGCGGGAGTGGAAGCTGGTGGTCCTCGATGAGGCCCAGGCCATCAAGAATTCCGGCATTCGACAGACGCGCGCGGCCAAGGAGCTGCGCGCCGAAGGACGCATCGCGTTGACCGGGACACCGATTGAAAACCGCCTTTCAGACCTGTGGTCGCTCTTTGATTTTCTCAATCCAGGGCTACTGGGCAGCGCCAAGTCCTTTGCCAGTTTTGTAAAGCAACGCGAGGGCGCCAAACAAAATGCTTACGGCCCACTGCGCACGTTGGTGCGGCCTTACATCTTGCGCCGCTTGAAGACAGACCGCCGGGTGATTGCCGACCTGCCAGAGAAGACCGAGGTGCGTGCGTACTGCGGCCTGACCAAGGTGCAAGTCGCGCTGTACGAGCAATCGGTGAGGGAACTGGCAGGGAAGATCGCGCAGGCCGATGGCATACAGCGGCGCGGCATTGTGCTGACGTATCTGATGCGCCTGAAACAGATATGCAACCATCCTTCGCAGCAGACAGCGGATGGAGGCTACGCACCGGAGCACAGTGGGAAGTTCCAGCGCTTGGCCGAGATATGCCGGGAGCTGGCCGAGCGGCAGGAGAAGGTGCTGGTTTTCACCCAGTTTCGAGAGATCACGGCCCCCCTGGCAA
Organism: Acidobacteriaceae bacterium; assembly: GCA_049977205.1. Taxonomy (GTDB): domain Bacteria; phylum Acidobacteriota; class Terriglobia; order Terriglobales; family Acidobacteriaceae; genus JBMFGT01. Next base: position 52,496 of record JBMFGT010000016.1, read on the forward strand.
ACTTTCTGGGCGATGTGTTTGGCCGTGCCGGACTGGTCCTGCATGGGCAGACCCCGGTGGGCAAGAGGCAGAAAATAGTGGAGAGTTTCCAGCGTGAGGATGGCCCGCCGTTTTTCGTCTTGTCGCTGAAGGCCGGTGGCACGGGGCTGAACCTGACGGCGGCTTCGCATGTGGTCCACTTTGACCGCTGGTGGAACCCGGCAGTGGAGAACCAGGCCACGGACCGCGCTTTTCGCATCGGCCAAAAGCGCAATGTGATGGTCCACAAGTTCGTTTGCCGGGGTACAGTGGAAGAAAAGATCGATGAAATCATTGCCCAGAAAAGCGGCCTGTCGGATGAGTTGCTGGACGACCGCGGCGGCGAAGCACTGCTAACGGAGATGGACAACGAGCAACTCCTGCATCTGGTCGCGTTGGACATCCATAAAGCGATGGAAGCGTGACCGGAAGAAAAGAGAGGAAACATGAGTTGGTGGGGGTATGCTCCGTATGTGCCGGTGGCCCAGAGGCGGGCCAAAGCGGCCCGGGCCGCGCAGAAGTTGGCCAAAAAGGGACACAAGGTCGCTCCGGTAACGACCGCCGGACGCACCATTGCCACCACTTTTTGGGGCAAGGCCTGGTGTGACAATCTGGAGTCCTACAGCGACTTCAGCAATCGCCTGCCGCGTGGACGCACCTATGTCCGCAACGGTTCGGTGGTGGACCTACAGATCGGGCCGGGCAAGATTGAAGCACTGGTCAGCGGGTCGCACTTGTATCGCGTGAACATCGGGATACAACCCCTGCCAGCGGCCCAATGGAAGGGCATCCAGACAAAATGCCAGGGCCAGATTGGCTCCTTGATTGAGTTACTGCAGGGACGGCTTTCGCAAGGAGTCATGGAGATCGTGACCCAGCGCGGCAGCGGTCTCTTTCCATCACCCAAGGAAATTAAACTCGATTGCTCCTGCCCGGACTGGGCGGAGATGTGCAAGCATGTGGCGGCCGTGCTCTACGGGGTGGGCAACCGCTTGGACCATCAACCGGAGCTGCTCTTTCAGCTTCGCCAGGTGGACCATCTGGAATTGGTCACCGCCGTCGCCAGTACTACTGCGCTGGTCAAGAAGTCCGCCAGCAAGAAAAAGACAATCGCCAAGGAAGACCTGGCCCAGGTTTTTGGAATTGAGTTGGAGAAGTCGGCCCCGGTAAAAAGGCCGTCAGGCAAGACACGGCCTGCGCAACCTGCTGCCCCGCCAGCGGCGCGTGGCCCACGCAAACAGGCCAAAGCGAAGGCCAAGACAAAGCCTGCGAAACGTGCCCCACGGCGAGGGAAATGACATGCTCATTGTCTTCGCTGATCGGGTCTGATTAGAGATACGTAAAAATGAAAGGTGGTCCATGACCGACGAGATTGATCGGGAAAAACTCCGTACCGCCATCCGCAAGATTGTCCGTCAGAAATCGCACGCCGCCCGACGTTCCAGAACTCAATGAAAACGCCCACATCAATGACTTGGCGACAATGAGTCCGAGCAGAAGCGCCACCGGAGCATTCCCGCGCAGGACCTCCGCGATGTTGTCGTACCCGACGCCAAGTCCTCGAGGAAAGAAGAGCCCACCCACTCCTACACCGATCCCGCCAATTGCCGGCCACCACAGCCAGTGCACGCGTAAACGGCCGCAAATGTGTTCAAACCCGTCTTCGAAGCTGTGTGTCTTTTCCGCAACGCTGCGTAAATGAAAAAACCGGTCTTTTTTTTTTGGAGGGGTCCGCCAGGATGCGGCGCACGGAAGTGCGGC
>JBMFGT010000017.1:0-51224 GCA_049977205.1 Acidobacteriaceae bacterium
TAAAGGTGAGGGTTCTTTCTCCGCCCTACAGTAATTATCCATGGGGCACCTGTCTCACCATTGTTGTCACAGAGGGGGTGTTCGGATTGACGTGGGGGGCCTATCTGGGCGATTCGATTCTGGTGAAGGGTACAGCATGGGAAGGCCAAATCTATGAGGAGCAAACCAAGACGGACGAAAGTCGAGCGCTGGTCACTGTGCCGGAGGTGTCCAACCGTGGATTGGTCTCTGGAGAAGGCAGAGCCAGCACACCGCTCCCAATGGCCTGATGTTTCAGGCCATCCGCCGCAATAAATACAAGCAGCAGGTCCCGATGCGGCCACGGCAGTTCCTGCAGCGGCACATGAAACCGCTGGCCGAAGAACTGGGGATCGATCCCGCTCTGATTACGTTTCAGGTGCTACGGCGGACCTTCGGGACCACCATGCAGAAGCACGGCACCATGAAGGACGTGCAGGCACACCTGCGCCACGCCAGCATCACGACGACTGGGAACATCTATGTACAGGAGATCCCGGCCAGCGTGCGGTCGGCAGTCAATGCAACCACGCGGGAAATTCTTGGTATCGGACAGAACGGGGAAGAACAGGATTTGCAAGGTCCAGATTCAACTGTGTCCAACTGTGTCCTAGCTGCAAATCTGGATGGATGTAAAGCATTGAAAAGATTGGCTCCTCAGGTAGGACTCGAACCTACAACCCTTCGGTTAACAGCCGAATGCTCTGCCATTGAGCTACTGAGGAGTGTTGGGCGAAAATCAATCTCTCTGTAAGTTAGCAAATGCAGCCGGAAAGGTCAAAGCGGAGGGTACTGACCAAGGCCATCATACGCCCAACCTGTCCAGATGGCTGCCCCTGGAGCATACCTGCGTGGTCGGTTTTGGAGTGGCCCTTGGGGCCGGGAGCTGCTTAATACAGCAACACAATCATGTGATACGCAGTAAATCCACCGGTGTTGTCCAGGCCGCAGGCCCCCACGGCGGCTGCACGCGCGTGGCCAGCGGTGATGCGGGCCTGGAGCAACTGTGGCAATTGGCGCAGGTCTGTTGTGGTGTAATTCATAATCAAGCGTGGCAGTGGGTGCGCACGCAGCGGGGCATTACCGCAATAGCTGCGCGCGATGGCGGTCTTGGCCTGTATGGCCACGCCCTGGGCCGCCAGCACCGCCGCCACTTGTTGCTCCTGTTGCTGTCGCGTCAGGGTGCGCAGCGCGTGGGCAAGGTCTTCCACTGCGTACAGTTCCCCATCGCGTCCCACCACTCCAAGGCCAATGCTGTCCAGGCGCGGGTCCAGCAGATTGGCGCGATGCGGGGGCGAGTGCATCCATTCCGTCTGGATATGTCCCGCACTGGGGGCCTCGGCAACGTTCTCCGCCACCATGCTGAAGGCCATCCCCTGTTGTGCAACGCGGGCGGCCAACGCAGGTTCGCCAGGAAATTGGTGGGACAACGTCCCTTCTGCCGCCATGCGTTGCGCATGTTGCCGCGCTGCTGTATTGAGGGCAGGGTCTATGCGCAAAGCTGGTAATCCGCGCGCGGCGCGCTCCTGATTGGCCGATTGAAAGAGTACGCCTGCGGCCCTATATTCTGCGGCGCTCTGTGCCTGCATAGGAGAGGACGCAGCGGCACACAGAAGGTATATGCACAAAATCAGCGGCATGAAACAGCGGTCTTGCATCTCTTATACAGACACCCGCGGACAAAGTTTGACCCGCCCCTACGCAAGTGTCTACAACTTGTCTTTCATTGCTGCATAGGTGCGGCGAATGCCCTCTTCCAGCGAGGTGCGCGCGCGCCAGCCCAACGATTGTATGCGATGCACGTCCAACAGCTTGCGTGGCGTGCCATCGGGGCGCGATGGATCAAAGACCAGCTCGCCATCAAATTCCAGTACGCGACAGATGGTCTCCGCCAGCTCGCGGACCGTCACGTCCTCGCCCACGCCAATGTTGATGAGTGGCGGCTGGTCGGCTGGCAGCAATTGCTGGAACTGCGCTTGCGGCAGACGCAGCAACATTACGCAGGCCCCCGCAAGGTCGTCGCAATACAAAAACTCGCGCCGTGGCGTCCCTGTGCCCCAAACGACGACCTGCTTCTGGCCAGCAGCTTTTGCTTCGGCCACCTTGCGCAGCAGCGCAGGCAGGACGTGTGAATTTTCCGGGTCAAAATTGTCTCCTGGGCCGTAAAGATTGGTCGGCATGGCGGCCAGGAAGTGCGTGCCATGCTGCCGGTTGTAGGCCCAGCACTGCTCAATGCCGGCGATCTTGGCCACAGCGTAGGGGCGGTTGGTTGGCTCAAGCGGCCCGGTCAACAGGTGCTCCTCGCGGATGGGTTGCGGGCAATCGCGCGGATAGATGCAACTGGAGCCGAGGAAGAGCAGCCGCTTCACGTCATGCTGGAAACATGCGTCAATCACATTGCACTGGATGAGCAGGTTCTCTCCGATAAAATCTGCGGGGAAGGTATTGTTGGCGTAAATGCCGCCCACCTTGGCCGCAGCCATAAAGACAAACTCTGGATGGTGCTGCGCGAAGAAGCGCATCACCTCATCGCGCCGCGTCAGGTCCAGGTCGCTGCGCGTGGGCAGTAACAGGCGGGTATGTCCGTCCGCCTCCAAGCGGCGGCGGATGGCCGAGCCAACCAGGCCGCGATGGCCCGCAATGTAAATCTTGCTGTCCAGGTCCATGGCGCTGCTCTGTTTATTGTTCATGGCGATCATAGACATTGTATCCGTGCAGGCGCACCAACGCATCGCGCTCGGCTGCCTTGCGGTCTTCGCGCACCATCTCCTCTACCATCTCGCGGAAGCTGGTGCGCGGTCTCCAGCCAAGTTCCTCGCGGGCGCGTGTGGCGTCGCCCAGCAGCGTCTCCACCTCAGCGGGGCGGAAATAGCGCGGATCAACGGCCACCACCACCTCGCCCGCGGCATTGCGGGCCTTTTCCTCTATGCCGTGGCCTTCCCATTGCAGTGGCATCTCCAGCAACTCCGCCGCCAAGGTGACAAATTCCCGCACGCTGTGCTGTTCGCCGCTGGCAATCACGTAGTCGCGCGCCTGCGGCTGCTGCAACATCAGCCACTGCGCCTCCACGTAGTCCCGCGCGTGGCCCCAGTCGCGCCGCGCTCCCAGGTTGCCCAGGTACAGGCGCGGTTGCAGTCCCAGCTTGATGCGCGCCAGCGCCCGCGTGATCTTGCGCGTCACAAAGGTCTCGCCGCGCACGGGCGATTCGTGGTTAAACAGGATGCCGTTACATGCATACAGACCATACGATTCGCGGTAATTCACCGTGATCCAGTGGGCATACAGCTTGGCCACGCCATAGGGTGAGCGGGGATGGAAGGGGGTCGTTTCCCGCTGCGGCGTTTCCTGCACCAGGCCGAACATCTCCGAGGTGGAGGCCTGATAGAAACGCGTCTTCTTCTCCAGGCCCAGAATGCGTATTGCCTCCAGCAACCGCAGCGTGCCCAATGCATCGGCATTGGCCGTGTACTCCGGCCCTTCAAAGGAGACCATCACATGGCTTTGCGCGGCCAGATTGTAGATTTCATCCGGCTGCACCTGTTGCACAATGCGGATGAGACTGGTCGCGTCCGTCATGTCCCCATAATGCAGGACCAAGCGGCGTCCCTCCACATGGGGGTCCTGGTACAAGTGGTCAATGCGGTCCGTATTAAAAAGCGAAGAACGGCGCTTGACACCATGCACCTCATGGCCCTTTTCAAGCAAAAATTCCGCAAGATACGAGCCGTCCTGTCCAGTGATGCCCGTAATCAGGGACTTCTTCATGCACGATGACTCCTGGATATATTTTCAGGCCAAGAGTACCACCCCCGCCTGCCCTGCTGCTGGACATTTTGCATCGGCCAGGGCGTTGCGCCATGCTTGTTGTCGCGCCCGTCAACAGGCCCTCTGCAACGTCCTACGCAAAAAAGTCCTCTGGCGCGTCCTGTCTCCAGTCTGCAAAGGCCCCTTCCAGCGTGTAATGCCATTGGTGGCCTGCCTCGCGCAGCCGCTTGGGCCTGACATCGGTGGAATGGAAAATCTTGCGCATCCGCACCGGGTCCAATGGCTGCTGCATTCCCAACAGATGGGCCAGTGCGTCCGCAATATACGACGCCCCCATCAGCAAACTGCGCGGCACAGAGGGCGGTCGCCGATGTAGCCCGGTGGCTTTGCAGATGGCCTGGACATACTCCTCCAACGTCGGCGCCGGGTCCATGGAGACGTTCCACAGCAACAGCGGTTGCCGTGTGGCCTGTTGATGTTCCAGGGCAAACTGCATCACGCGGCAGAGTTCCTTTACGTAGACGCCTGCTTTGCGCGTGCCCCGGTTTCCGGTGTAAACAAAGTAACCCCTCACCAAACTGCGCACCAGCCGCGCGACATTGGCGTGTTCTCCCGGACCGAAGACCACGCCGGGACGCAAAATCACCAGCCCGCGCGCTGGCCCAGCCTGTTGCCATGCCTGATGGATTTTTTCCGCCACCAGTTTGGAGCCGCCGTATGGCGTGTCCGGCACCGGCAATGTATCTTCATCTTTGGCCGCCTCATCGGGACCGTACGGGGCAATGCTGCTGGTAAAAACCATCTGCTGCACCCCCGTCTCTGTGGCATAGACGCAGACGTTTTCCGCACCAAGCAAGTTGGTCTCGTAATACGCATACGGCGGATGGCCCGGCTCCCGATGGACCGCGGCCAGGTTGATAATCAAATCGCATTGCGCAGGCAGTCCGCCAATGCGAATGGGATGGCGCACGTCCTGTGGCACATAGACGACGCGGCCTGCCTGTAGCCCCTGTTGCAAACGGGCCGCATAGTTTGCGGTGCTGGGCGGCTTCAGGTCGGCCAAATAGATGTGCCCATACTCCGCCTGCTCCAGCAAATGCTGGGCCATCTGCGTGCCAATGCAGCCCGTCCCACCAAAGATCACACATGTTTTTGGGGTCATGCCTTCCCTTCCCTCTGGGCCTGCGCCGCTGTAAAGACCAGACTGACCAGGTTCTCCACGGCAAAACGGCCCAACAATGGCTGCGCCTGTTGCCTTCTGGCAGTTGCGGGCACATCTTGCGCCGCGCGCAGGGCGCCTTCCATTTTTTGCAAAAACAGGCCCTCTTCCCATCGCTCCACCACCGTGCCCGTGCCTGCCTCACGCAGCAGGCGCGCCACTTCGCTTTCTGGCGAGGTGATGGCGAAGATATAGGTCCCCGCAGCCAACAGGTTAGGCAGCTTGGACGGCAAGGCCCCGTTCTCCGTCTTTTCTGCCTGCGGGACCATCTGGATGGTCGAACGTGCATAGAGTTCCGGCAAGTCGCGTTCCTCCACCAGCGGATGAAAATGGACGCACGGTGCGGGCAGGTCTTCATACAGGGCACGCAATTGCCCAAAGACCGGCCCACCGGAAAAAAGATGGAAGCGTACATCGGGAAACTTCCTGGCCGCAAGCTGCAAAAAAGCCACAAATTGCTCAGAGTTCTGCTTTTCCCCCAGCGCACCGGAATAGACCACATGCGCCTGCCCCGATGGCAGGACCGCCTGTAGGCAACCAGCTTCTGCTGCAAGACCGCTGGCATTGCTGGTATTGCCATTCCCATCGCCAATGGTCACAAAGGGATATTGCACGGCCACGCGCGTGGCCTCCAGGCCGTAGGCCCTCTGTGCCTCCTTCGCCATGTCTGTGGAGAAAAAAATGCACAACGCCTGCTGGCGGAAAACACGCGACTCCACAACATGGACCAGACGGGAAATCATGCGACGCGCCAGGGTCCCTCGCTGCCCAGCCAGCACGCCTTGCAGGTCGTGGACAATGGCAATCTGGCAGGTCCGCCGTGGCAGCATAAGATGGGTACACAGCGCAAACAGGCTGGGCGGAAATACCCCAATGGCGATCTCCGCCTGCTTGCGCTGTTGCCATGCACGCCAGGCGGCGTAGGCGGCAAACCACGCCTCCAAAACAACGCGGCGCAGGGCCAGGCGCTTCGGATAGCGCACCCATCCACCGCCGCGCAGCACCGTGACGCCTGCCATCGGCGCATGGTTCCATACGGGGACCCAATCGGGATACAGCGGGTGCGAGCAGACCACTGTGACCCTGGCCCCCTGCGCGGCCAGCGCCTGCGCCAAATGTGTGTTGGCCTTCCCTGTGGAGATACGTTCCGGGAAGAAAAATGGGGAAAACAACAGCGTCCTGCGGTGCGTCTCTTTCATGCCCGGCATGGTTTCCTGAATAGTGACATTGAGCACCCAGGCAACTGCATTTGCAAAGACCTTCCGTACCGCAAAAAAATTTCTGTCGTCACGCTTCAAGGCGCTCGACATGGTATTGTCCGCCTACATTCCTTGGCAGGCCGTATTTTGCCAGCCCCCTTTGTACAAAGCTTGTGCGAGGCCCATACAAAACCTGTACAAACCTTGTGCGACATTTGTAGGGCACGGCTTTTCTTCACCATATCATTTTGTGCCGCCGTCTGGGCCTTTTTGCATGGCCTGCGGGACTCCCATGCCAAATTCCGGCACTGTGACTAAAGTCGCTGCGGCCACCTTGCGCAAGCCCCTATCCTTGCATTTAAGGAGCTTTCTATGGCAACCGCTACACAGACCGTCCGCGAGATCGCGCTGGAACATCCAGCCTCGGTCCGCGTTTTTGAGAAGTTTGGGATTGACTATTGTTGTGGGGGCCACCGGCCCCTGCAAAGCGCCTGCGCGGAAAAGGACCTCTCCATCGAGAGCGTGCTTGCAGCGCTCCAGGCCGCGTCCTCCACTGCCCCCAATGTGGCCGGGGAAATGACCGAAGACTGGACCAATGCCCCCTTGGCCAAGCTCAGCGGACACATTGTTTCCACCCATCACGCCTACATCCGCCGGGAGCTGCCGCGCCTGGAGCAGTTGGCTGAAAAAGTGGTCGCCCGCCACGGCCCGGTCCATGCGGAACTCTCCCAGATACAGGCGCTCCTCCTCACCCTGGATGAGGAACTTATCCAACACCTTGGCAAGGAAGAAGGAGTGCTGTTCCCCTACATTGTCCGCCTGGAGCGCGCCCTGTCCGGGGAAGGCGCGCGGCCCCAGGCCCACTTTGCAAGCGTGTCCATGCCCATCGCAAAGATGACGCAAGACCACGACACCGCAGGGGCGTTGACGGCGGAAATCCGCCGACTCAGCCAGGATTTCCAGCTCCCCGAAGGCGCCTGCCCCACCTTTCACGCCTTCTATGACGGCCTACACGAGTTCGAGCGGGACCTCCATCAGCACATCCATCTGGAGAACAACATCCTGTTCCCGCGCGCGTTGGCGATGGAAGCATCCGCGGCCTGAACGTGTAACATCCAGGCCGGAAAAGCAGAGGTAGCTATGGCCGTACAGATTGGCGCCAGGCCCGACAGCGGGTCGGACGACCCCATTGGGATGCTGCAAGACTGCCATCGCAGGATTGAGCATTTTCTCGGCATTTTCCTCCGCGTGGCAGAGGACGCGCGGGGGCGTCTCCTGACGCCGGAGGAGCAGGCCGCCATCCAGGCCGCGCTGCATTACTTCCGTACCTCCGGCCCCCTGCACAATGCGGATGAAGAGCAATCGCTTTTTCCCCGCATCCGCAACGGGGCGGACCTGGATGTCCTTGGCCATGTGGAGAAACTGGAAGCGCAGCACCGGGAGGCCGCATGTCTGCATGGGACCATTGGCCATTTATTTTCAGTGTGGACCTCCAACGGGACCCTCCCCAAAAAAGATGGGGCCGCCCTTTTGTCTGCAATAGAGACACTGCAACATCTCTACACCAGGCACATCCAGGTGGAAGAGACGATTGTCTTTCCTTACGCCAAAGGGAGGCTGGACGCGGCGGCCATACGGGAATTTGGAGCTGAATTCCGATCGCGCCGGAAATGATCTTTTCTACACCCTCCCCCGTCCCCGTTGGCGTAAATGCTTTTACCGCCTTCTACCACCGCAAAAATCCGCACACCGGCAAAGGTCGGTCCTGCAATGCAAATTCCCTGCATTCCATGTAAATTGCTGGTAGTGGAGGAACGGGCCGGACTGCGGCCTGGATTTTGGTGGAGCTAGTCGGGCTCGAACCGACGACCTCCTCGTTGCGAACGAGGCGCTCTCCCAACTGAGCTATAGCCCCACACCGGCGGGTACAGTTAGTGTATCAGCGACATGCAGACTTTCGGAAGTCACAGGCCGGTTAACGACGCGCTGCTCCCATACCGTCCACTCCTTGCCGCAGGCCAGGGACAAGGACGCCCTTTCAGGGGATTTTCAGGTTGCCTGTGTAGAAATGCATCTGTGCCCTGCGCATACTTCTGCGCACTGCAAATCAGAAAGGTGGTTTTCCGATGAAACTTGGAAAGGTACGCTCCTCAATCGTATTGGGCGCCATGCTGGCGTTGCTCTCCGTCGCTGGCGTTGCCCAGACGCCGCAATTCCGGGTGCTGGACACCTGGCACATCGGCGGCAATGGCTGGTGGGACTATCTGACAACCGACCCTGCGGCGCACCGCCTCTACATTGGCCGCGCCGACCGCATCCAAGTGGTGGACACCAACACTGGCAAGCTGGCTGCGGAAATCACCGGCATGAAGGGCGTGCATGGGGTCGCCCTCGACGACCACAACAAATATGGATACATCAGTGACGGCATGGCCGACACGGTGCGCGTCTTTGATCGCGCCACGCTCCGGGTGACGGCCAGCGTCCCTGCCGGGAACAACCCGGACGCCATCCTCTTTGAGCCTTTCACCCAGCGCGTCTTTGCCTTCAACGGACGCAGCCAGTCTGCCACGGTCATTGACGCGGCCACCAACCAGGTGCTCAAGACCGTCCCCCTGCCTGGAAAGCCGGAGTTTGCCCAGACAGACGGCAGCGGCACGGTCTTCGTCAACATTGAGGACCTGAATGAAATAGCGCGCATTGACGCCCAAAAAATGGTTGTCACCGCCATCTGGCCCATCATTCCCTGCGAATCACCCAGCGGACTGGCGCTGGACCGCGTCAACCATCGGCTGTTTTCCGTCTGCCACAACAACCTGATGACGGTGGTGGATGCGGACAATGGGCGCGTGGAGGCCACACCCACCATTGGCAATGGCCCCGACGGCACGCGCTATGACGCCGCGCGCCATTTGGTCTTCAGCTCCAACGGCGAAGGCACTTTGACGGTCATCCAGCAAAGATCAGCGGACAGCTATCGTCCCATCCAGACCTTGACCACACAGCGCGGCGCGCGCACGCTGGCGCTGGACGCCTCCACCGGAAAAATATATCTGGTGACGGCCTCCTTTGCGCCACCGCCTGCCGCCACGCCGCAAAATCCGCGCCCGCGCCCTTCCATGCTGCCCGGTAGTTTTGTTGTACTGGTGGTAGGGACAAAAGGGACCTAGGATGAAGGTCGCATTTCTTGGTTTAGGGAAAATGGGCACACCCATGGCCCGTATGCTGCTGCAAGCGGGCCACAAAGTGACTGTATGGAACCGCTCGCCGCAGGCCGTGAGCGCCTTGGTGGATGAGGGCGCGCAATCTGCCAGTTCCATCAGTGGCGCCGTGGCCGACTGTGAAGCGGTCTGCACCATGGTTGCGGATGACGCTGCCACTGAGGCCATTGTCTTTGGCAGGCCGGGCAAAGGCACGAATGGACTGCTGCACGCAATGCCCAGGCAGGCCGTGCATCTGGCCCATGGGACGTTGAGCGTCGCCCTCTCCCAGCGCCTGGCCGCGGCCCACGCGGAAGCAGGACAGGGCTACATCGGCGCGCCGGTCTTTGGACGGCCCAATGTGGCCGCCGCGGGCCGCCTGTGGGTTGTCGCTGCAGGGGGCGCTCCCACCCTCTTGCGCGTCCAGAACGTGCTTGTGGCCCTGGGGCGCGGCGTCACGGTGGTTGGCAATTTGCCTTGGCAGGCGCACGCCTTCAAACTGGCTGGGAACCTGCTTATCTCGGCCATGATCCAGTCCCTCAGCGAGGCATTTGTCTTTGCCGCTTCCATGGGGTTACACACGGACCTCTTTCTTGACACCCTCAACGATGCGCTTTTCCAATCGCCCATGTATGCCAACTACGGAAAAATGATGCTGCACCCACCCGAACAACCGGGGGCGACCATGGAAGTCGGCGCAAAAGATGTGCGCCTGCTGTGCGAAGCGGCCGCTGGGGCCCGGGTCCGTTTGCCGCTGGCGGGCCTTCTGCAACAGCAATTGGACGCGGCCATCGCAGATGGCATGGGACCTATCGACTGGGCCGTTGGCCAGTATCGCATGGCGCAAAAGACCGCAAAACAAAATTTGTAACTACCTCGAATACCAGGAAGGGGACCATGAAGACATTCCAGGGAAAGACCATTTTCATCACCGGCGCCAGCGCTGGCATTGGCGCGGCCTGCGCCCATCGTTTTGCCGCCGAAGGCGCACGCCTGTTGCTGGCCGCGCGCCGCGTGCAGCGGATACAGGCAATGACGGACCAACTCCAAACGGAAGGCGCAGCCGCAGTCCACGTCTTTGCCCTGGATGTCCGCAATCAGCAACAGGTCGCCTCCACCCTTGCCGCGCTGCCCGCCGCGTGGCAGGCCATTGATGTACTGGTGAACAACGCCGGTCTCAGCCGTGGTATGGAAAAACTCTACGAGGGCAAGATTGACGACTGGGAGGAGATGATTGACACCAACGTCAAAGGGCTGCTCTACGTCACGCGCGCCGTGGTCCCGGGGATGGTCCAAAGGGGCAGCGGCCATGTGGTCAACCTCGGCTCCACGGCGGGACGCATGACCTATCCCGGCGGCGCGGTTTATTGCGCCACCAAAGCGGCGGAAAACCGCATCAGCGAAGGACTGCGCCAGGACCTGCTGGGCACCCCGGTCCGCGTCACCTCCATTGACCCCGGCATGGTGGAAACGGAATTCAGCAAGGTGCGCTTCCACGGCGACGCAGAACGCGCTGCCAAGGTATACCAAGGGCTGACACCCTTGACGCCAGAGGATGTTGCCGATGCAATCGTCTGGGCTGTCTCCCGGCCTGCGCATGTGAACATCGCCGAGGTCCTGCTCACCAGCGTGGACCAGGCCAACAGTATGCTCCTCAACCGCAGGCCAAGCTAGCACGCACCGGCTGCGGCCCCTCGTTTGCTAGGGGAGATGCAGGACAGCGCAGCACTTACACTTCCAGCAGCCTTGCTTCAATCTCCTTCAGTGCAGCTTCCAACGCACTGCGCCGCACCGGGCTGCTGGTCCGCTCGGACAAAACGCGCTCCCGTTGCAGCTCCAGCAATTGTATTTGCCGCTGGCGGGCCGCCTGGTCAGTACGCGCTTCTTCCTGTTTTGCTGCTTTGGTCGGCGCTTCCATGCGGTCGGCCACCTGGTCTTCAACCGATTTACTTTCCCATCCTCTTGCCATACTTATAGGATACTGCCAGGGGGCCCGCACCGCGCGGTGCGCCCGGCGCATCTAATCTTTTTTACATTCCACCCAGCGCCCATACGGCGGCAAAAGCAAGGAGACACCCATGCAAGTATGTCCAATCACACAGTTTGGCGTGGACAATTTGAGGCCCACAACTTTACCCGACCCAGTACCCGGTCCGGGCCAGGTGCTGGTCCGCGTCCACGCCGTCGCACTCAACTATCGCGACCTGCTGACCGTGCGCGGCCAATACAACCCCAAAATGCACCTGCCCAGAATTCCCTGCTCCGACGGCGCGGGAGAGGTACTCGCCATTGGCGAGGGGGTGACGCAGGTCCAGGTGGGCGACCGCGTGATGGGCCTCTTTATGCAAAATTGGCTGGACGGAGAACTGACCGCGGCCAAGGCCAAAGGCGCCCTTGGGGGCGACATTGACGGCATGTTGGCCGAGTTGGTCGTCCTGCACGAATCGGGCGTGGCGCCAATCCCTGACTATATGACCTATCAGCAGGCGGCCACCCTGCCCTGCGCCGCTCTCACGGCATGGCACGCCCTTACCGTGGCCACGCAGGTGAAGGCCGGGGACACGGTCGTCATCCAGGGGACCGGCGGCGTTTCCATCTTTGCGCTCCAGTTCGCCAAGCTGCTGGGCGCCCGCGTGCTGGGCACCTCCAGCAATGATGCCAAGCTGCAACGCGCCCAAATGCTCGGCCTGGATGCCGGTCTGAATTATCGCAACCGTCCCGCGTGGGCCAAGTGGGTGATGGAACAGACCGGCGGCATCGGGGCCGATGTTGTGGTGGAAGTCGGTGGGGCCGGGACGCTGGCGCAATCGCTGGCTGCGGTGCGGACATCCGGCACCATCGCGCAAATTGGCGTGCTCTCTGGCGTGGAGCAACCCGTCTCCATCCCGGCCCTGCTGCACCGGCAGGTGCGCCTGCAAGGGATTTATGTTGGCTCCAGGGAAATGTTTCTGGCCATGTGCCGCGCCCTGGTGCTGCACCATCTCCAGCCGGAGATTGACAGTGTCTACCCCTTCGCTGAGGCGCAGGCGGCCTTCACCCACATGGCCAATGGCAACCACTTCGGCAAGATATTGATCGCCATGCAATAGGGCAGTCCAAGGACACCGCAACGGGGAACGAACAGGCCCCCGGCCAGCAGGTCCGACGGAGAGCGATGAGCAAAAAAAGAGGCCGCCCGGTGATCTGGGCGGCCAAGGAGGCCAAAAAAGGAGTCCGGTGCAAAGCTATGCGTAAAAACCACGCAGCTTGATGGTATAAGCCACGCGATCAATGGCCAGCATGTAAGCGGCGATCCGATTGTTGACGTTGTGGACCTCAGCGTAATGGATGACCCCTTCAAAGCTCTCTTTCAGGATGGTCTCCAACTGCTCGTTGACCATGGCTTCCGGCCAGAAATAGCCTTGACGGTCTTGCACCCACTCGAAGTAGGAGGCGGTCACGCCGCCAGCGTTGCCCAGGATGTCCGGGATGACAAAAACGCCCTTGTCATTCAGGATGTCGTCGGCCACCGCCGTGGTTGGGCCATTGGCGCCTTCGCAGATGATTTTGGCCTGGACCTTTGCGGCATTTTTACTGGTGATGACGTTCTCTGTTGCCGCAGGGATCAGTATCTCGCAGGCCGTGGTCAGCAGGTCCTCGGAGGCGGCCGCTTCCGCGCCGCGGAAACCAACCACTGTGCCGTTGCGCTTTTGGTATTCGATCAAGGCCGGGATGTCGATCCCCTTGGCGTTGTACAGGCCACCGTCATATTCGGCGATGCCGATGATCTTGTAGCCCTGTTCCTGCATCAGCATGGCGGTATTGGAGCCGACATTGCCAAAGCCCTGGATGATGACGCGGCAGCCTTCCACCGGCATCTTGAGATGACGGGTCGCCTCATTGCAATAAATGCTGACGCCCCGCCCTGTGGCCTCCCTGCGTCCGCGCGACCCGCCCATGTTGATGGGCTTGCCGGTCACCACGCTGGTCACGGTCTGGCGCATGTGCATGGAGTAGGTGTCCATGATCCACGCCATGGTTTGTTCATTGGTGTTCACGTCCGGCGCAGGCACGTCCTTTTCCGGGCCGATGAATTCAATGATCTCAGAAGTGTACCGGCGCGTGATCCGCTCCAGTTCGCCTTTGGACAGCTTCTTGGGGTCGCAGATCACTCCGCCCTTGGCCCCGCCAAAGGGGATATTGACGACTGCGCACTTCCATGTCATCCAACTGGCCAGCGCCCGCACCTCGTCCAAATTGACGTTGGGGGCGTAACGGACGCCACCTTTGCCCGGCCCACGCGCCAACGAGTGGTGCACCCGGAAGCCGGTGAATATCTCGATCTTGCCATTGTCCATGGCGACGGGAAAGTGGACGATGATCTCCCGGCTGGGGGAACGCAACACCTTCCATAGGTCCTCATCCAAGTTGAGTTTCTTTGCAGCCAAATCAAAGCGAGCAGCCTGGGCTTCCCAGGGATTGTTCTCCTGCTCCAACGTTACTGTGCTCATATACCTCTCCAATTCTATGGACCGGACGGTCTTCCGCAAATTGCTCCCGCTGCATGGTCTCCGCTGCGGGCACGCAAGATGGCCCAGTCCCGGTTGTCAACGACCCAGCCGCTATGGCTGAGTAAAGTCTGCGTTTGGCAACATTGCGGGTCTGTCAACGCAGGGCCGTCCCCTGCCAACCCCCAATGCACCCAAACCTTCGGAGTATAGGCCCACAACCGAGGAAGCGGCAAGACCTTTGAGGCAGGAAATGCAACTTCTCCAGCCATTTCTGCCAAAACCCCCATAACGTATTGCAATAAAATGGGTCACCTGGACAGCTATCTTTCTATCAGAAAATGCGAAATGAAAAGGAAGTTCATTTCCATGCGAGACTGCGCTGGCCTGCGTGTCCGGCGCGCGGGGCAGTCCTCTTGGGGCGATCACTGGTTGCGGAAGCTGGTCAGGCGCAGGGTGATGGTGCCCCAGAACAAGTGGGCGCGCACCTGCACCGGCAGGTGCCGGGCATCGTCCGTGTACCATATCCAGATATTGCCACGGTTCTTTACCACGCCGGCATCGGCGGTCGGCTGCACGCGCACCGTGGCGTAGGTCCCCGATGGCGTGACCACCTTCTCGTGCGCCTGCACCTTGACGGTGACAGGGATGACATGCCCACCATCCGCTATGGGAAACAACACATCATGGCCCACCTGCAAGGGTTGCGTGGCCAAGTAGAAAATCCCCGACAGCACGTCCGTCACGCACCCCGGTATGGGGCCGGACTGTTCTTTTGAGGTCCCTTTGACCAGGTTCTTTTCGCGCAGGAATTGCTTGTGCTGGGCATAATCCAATTGGAACTCCCCCGTCAGGCGGCGGCGCCCTTCCTGGATGTGCTTCTGGTACTCATAGGAGCAGCCTGTCTTGCGGTCAAAGACGCCTTCATAGCGGTCGGCCACAGGGAACAGCAGATACACCGCCCCAATAGAAGCGGCCGTCGCGGTCACACGCTCGCGGTCGCCCTCTGCTTGCAGATGGAAGGAGGCCGTACCCGCCGGAAAGACCCGCCAATCCACGGAGTAGTTGAGCGTCTGTTGCAGCGGAATGGCATATTGCGGCGGCGGCATCTGCGGCAACTGTGCCTGTGCCGTCGCAAGACAACAGCACGCAGCAGAGGACCCAAGCAGAAACGTCAGAAATATTTTTTTGTCCAAAAGAAGACCCATTCGCGCCCTTCTTGCAGGATCAGCCCCGCCACAACATTTTTGCAATCAGCGCTACATAGAGAATGGTCGAGCCTAAGAGTGAATTGTACTCGCGGTGCTTCCAATATAGCTCCCAGGAAAACTGGCCGCCTGCTGGCGCACCTTCCCCTTGTGCCCAGGGCAACAGGCGCGGCAACAGGCGCGGAACATTTCTTGTATACGCATCGAACCCCTCAAACCGGGAGCGCAAATATGCCTCTTCGCCCAGCATCGTGGGCCAGTAGACGGCGGCAAACAATGCTGCCAGCGCCACGGCAATCCACCCATTGCGCGATGCGATGGCAAAACCAAAGGCAACCAGCATGGAGCCAAGATACAACGGGTTCCGCGTGTAGGCATACGGTCCGGTCATAGTCAGCTCTGCATTTTTCTTTACGTAACCGGAGGCGTAGGCGCGCAAAGCAATTCCGGGCAGCACCAGCAACAGGCCTGCCAGCAAGGAGCGTCCGCCTGGGTGCGCAAACACCAGGTAGACCCCGGCAAATAAAAATCCCAGGGGGACGCGGGCCCGCTTTACGGCCCGGCGCCAAAGAGACGGACCAGCAGGGACGCTCATACTGTGCCCTCCCCGTTTTGCAAGACTTCCTGGATGGCCTGCAATACGTCCTCCACCTGGACCGTCAACAGGCCCGACTCTGGGGCCTTGCGCCGCGCATGGTCGCGCTTGCTCTCCGGGTGCCGCAGCACGCGCGCGCGCGTTTCAAATGGCCCGTTGCGCGCCGGGTCGGTCGGGCCAAAGATGCCCACCACGGGCCGGTGTAAGGCCGCAGCCAGGTGCAACGGGCCGGTGTCTCCACCCAGGAAGAGGCTGGCGCGCCGGGTGCAGGCAATCAGTTCCCCCACGCTGCCCATCATCGGAACTGCGTCTCCTCCGCTGGCCATGGAGACCTGTTGCGCCAACCCTTCCTCGCCCGGACCAACATTGACCACCGTGGCGTACCCCATGCGGGAAAGCCCCCGCGCCACCTGCCCATAGCGTTCCGCTGGCCAGCACTTTGCGCCCCATCCCGCGCCAGGGTTCATCAGGACAAAGCGCCCGATCTTCCGTTCCTCCAGCCATTGCTGGCAAAACTGCTCCGCGGCGGGGTCGTGCGGCAGCGCCGCAGGCAGCCACGGCAACGCGCGATGCAGCACGGCATCCACCACTTCCCTTGCCTGCTCCACCACATGCCTGCCCTGGGTGCGTATCCGCTCAGAAAAAAACCATCGTGCTATCTTTTCGCGCGGCTCCGCTTCGCCAATCATGCGGGCCGCCCCGGCCATGCGTCCTATCCAGGCCGAACGCACCGCGCCCTGCAGGTCCAGGCAAATGTCATACTGCTCCGTGCGCAACTGGTGGCGCAGGGCGGCAATCTCCCCTGCCGTCGCGGCCCGCAGCGGGGCACGCGCCCATCGTTTGGCAGGCACCCAATGCAAACGGTCCACCACGGGCATCTGCGGGCCGCGCACTGTGGCCGCGTCTGCGGTTGCGGCCCGCAGCAAGGCGCCCCACTGCGGCTCCACGGCCCATCCCATCCAGCATTCGGGCAGCGCCGCGCGCAGCGCTGTCACCGCAGGCAGCGCGTGCAGGATGTCTCCCATGGCGCCCAGGCGGACGATGAGAATGCGCACATCTTGTTTTTCGTTGGACAAACTTTCCTCATCATCGCACGCCAGGGCGTTTGTCCAAAAGCCCCACCAGAAAATCCAGGCAACGTTCCGGCCCTTCCAGGGTGACTGCGAGGTCCGCAATATGCAGCGGAGCAAAGGCCCCCAGCGTTTCGCGCAACCCGCCTTCCAATCGCACGCTGTCCTTTTCCGTGGTCACAAAGCCATCGGCATGGCAGGCCCTCACACGCTCCACCAAGGCATCCACGTCACGGTCCGTGTATACGTGATGGTCGCGGAAGGCCACCTCTGCCACCAGCGTAACGCCCGCCTGCCTCAGGCTGCTGAAGAACTGCGCCGCATTGCCAATCCCGCAGAAGGCCACCGCCCGCTGCAATCTTCCTGCCTCTGGTCCCGTCCCCGCGCTGGTCATCGAGGTCACACGACGCAGAAACCACACGCGCGCCGGGTCCCCGGTCTGCATCGCCTCCATTACTGGCGCGGCCAGGTCGCGGTCTTCCTCACGCAGCACGCAGATGTCCGCCCGCCGCAGTGCGCTGCATGGCTCCCGCAGCCGTCCCGCAGGCAGCATCCGGTCAGTGAAGTCCCGCCGTTCCAGCAGGACAATCTCCACTGCGCGGGCCAATCTGCGGTGCTGGAAGCCATCGTCCAGCAAGTGCAGACTACGCGCAGTCAGGCCGAAGGCTGCGTCGCTGGTTTCTGTCAGCCTGGCCACCTCCGCCAGCCTGCCCGCCCCATACCGCTTGCGGCCCACATACACATTCAGCCCACTGCGGGCCAGCAGCAGCGGTTCGTCCCCGTAGCGTTGCACCGGACCTGCGGGGTCGACCGCCTCTACCTGTTTGCTGTTGCGGCCATGCCCTCGGCTGAGCACATCCACCTGCCATCCCCGCTGTTGCAGCAGGCGGGCCAGCTCCCGGACGAACGGCGTCTTTCCGGTGCCGCCAACAGAAAGATTGCCCACGCTCACCACCGGCCATGCCAGCCGTTGCGGACGCAGCAGGCCGTGGTCGTACAGGCCATTTTTCAGCGCAACCCCTAGCGCGAAGAGCATCGCCAACGGCCTTGCGACAGCTTGCAGCATGGTCCATTCCGCCCCACGCACAGGGGCATTTTTCTGGCTGCTCATCGCGGCGTCCTTTTGTGCGTCCTTTGTGTCTGCGGCCCTTGCGCTGCGTCCGTCCCCGGCGCTTGCAATAATTCTTCCAGCACGGCCAGTGTCCTTTCGGCTGCGCCTGCCTGTTGCTCAAAGACGTTGTAGGCGCGCTGGCCCATCGCCTCCGCATGGGGCGAGGTCAGCATCTCATGCAGCGTCTCCTGCAAATTCTCTGGCGTGGCAATGCTGATGGCGTTCTCCACCATCAGCGCCCCCATCACGCCGCGAAAGTTCTCCGTGTGCGTGCCCATCACAATCGGCACGCCAAACTGCGCCGGTTCCAGCGGATTGTGCCCGCCCGCCGGGACCAGGCTCCCGCCCACAAAGGCCACCGTGGCAAGCGAATACAGGCTGGCCAGCTCGCCAATGGAGTCCAGCAGAAAGACGCTGCCCTGCGCCAGGGGCCGAGGGGCCTTCATCCACGCGGAACGCCGCACCCAGGGCAGCTTCTGCTGCGCCAGCAGTGCGGCCACGGTGGCAAACCGCTCCGGGTGCCGCGGGGCCAGCACCAGCACCAACCCGGGGACTTTTTTCTGTTCCCGCGCAAAGGCCCGTAGCAGCAGAGGTTCCTCACCCTCTACTGTGCTGCCCGCCACCAGCACTTTGGCCCTTGCGGGCAACGCCTTGCGCAGGCGGCGCGTCACCTCAATGTCCTGCGCGGTGCGGACATCGTATTTCAAATTGCCGGTCACGGCGATGGCGCGCACGGGGACGCCAATGGCGGCAAAACGCTGTGCGTCCTCGTCACTCTGCGCCAGCACCCGCGTCAGCCTTTGCCAAAAGGGCCGCCACAGCCAGCGCAGCCTGCGATAGCGCGGCAAGGAGCGGTCCGAGATGCGGCCATTCACCACCACGATGGGGACCGCGGCGTGGTGCGCCTCAACCAACAAACGCGGCCATAGTTCCGTCTCCGCCAGCGCCAGCACGCGGGGCCGCAGCGCGCGCAGATAGCGCCGCACCATCCAGGCAAAGTCCAGCGGAAAATAAAAGGCCCGTTCCGCGCCAAAGCGCTCCCGCGCCAGCCGCTGTCCGGTCCGCGTCGTCGTGGAGACCACCACCACCAGCTCTGGATGGGCCTGCTGCAAGCTCTGCACTACGCCGCTGACGGCAATCAATTCGCCCACGGAGACCGCATGGACCCACACCGTGCTACGGCCCCGCAGGGCGTCCGTCACGCGACGGGGCACGCGCCCCAGCCGCTCCGCCAGTCCGGCGCGATACTTCCCCTGCACCACCATGCGCAGCAACCAGTACGGGGCTGTGACGATCAAAACGACAAACAGGGCCAGACTATAAAACCACATGGGGAGGGCCACTTCCTTGCGGCATTGCAGAAGGCGTGCCCCTCCGCTTTACGCGCCGTCTTCCTGAAGATGATACTGATAAGGCCATGCAACGGGCCATTCTTTCCATCTTTCTGTTTACCTTTGTGGCGCTGGCCCCGGCCAAAGACCACCAGCCGCCCGCGCTGCAACCTGCGACCAATTACCCTGCCGTCGATTCCCACGCCACCGAACAGGTCGCCGTGGCCGCCGACCCATGCAACGGGTCGGGCAAGTGCCCCTTCTTCAGCATTGATTATCTCAAGTATGGCTTCCTTCCTGTCCGCGTCATCGTCACCAACAACAGCGGTGCGCCCATTTCGCTGGCCGAGGCGCGCATTGATTTCTACACCGGCGAGGGGGACAAAGTGCTGGCCGCCGTGCCGGAAGACGTCGAGCGCCGCACCGACACCATCGCCAATCCGGCCACTCCCGGCGTCGTTTTGCCTGCGCCGTTTCCCCGTATCCACGCCCGCTCGCACAACAAGGACAAGCAAATACAGGGCGATTTTGACGCCTTCGGCTTCCAAACGCTGACCGTGGACGCGCACGTCACGCGCGCAGGCTTCCTCTTCTACAACATCCAGGGCCTCAACCGCCCGCTGGAAGGCGCCCACTTGGAGGTGCGCGAACTGCGCGACGCCAGCGACAGAGACCTGCATCCCTTCGAGGTCCCCTTTGACAAATATCTTGCGGCGGGGTGGCATTGATGCCGCGCGTCCGCGTCCTCGGTGCTGGCCTCGCCGGGCCGGAGGCGGCGCTCCAGGCCGCGCGCCGTGGCTGCCTGGTCGATCTTTATGAGATGCGCCCAACGCGCTCCACCGAGGCCCACCAGACCGCCGATTTCGCGGAACTGGTCTGCTCCAACTCGCTCAAATCCGAGAGCGAAAACACCGCGCCCTGGCTGCTGAAGCAGGAGATGCGCCATGCCCGCTCCGCGCTGCTGGCCGCTGCGGACCAGAGCGCCGTCCCCGCCGGACACGCGCTGGCCGTGGACCGTGTGGAGTTCTCGCGCCGGGTCGCCGCGGCCATTGCCGCTGAAGACCGCATCACCGTGCATCGCGAGGAAGTGACCACGCTCGACACCGGCGAAGGCAACACTGGCGACATCACCATCGTGGCCACCGGCCCGCTCACCTCGCCCGCTCTCTCGGCATCCATCGCCGCGCTCACCGGCAGCGAGCACCTTGCCTTCTACGATTCCATCAGCCCCATCGTGGAGGCCGGTTCCATCGACCGGGAGCGCGTCTACCTGGCCGCGCGCTGGGACAAAGGCACGGCGGACTACATCAATTGCCCCATGGACAAAGAGGAATATGACCGCTTCTATGACGCGCTGATTGCCGCCGGACCCGCCACACAGAAGGAGTGGGAGAAGTTACAGTATTTTGAAAGCTGCCTGCCCATTGAGGAGCTGGCGCGCCGTGGCCGCGACACGCCGCGCTTTGGCCCCATGAAGCCCGTCGGCCTGCGCGACCCGCGCACCGGCAAAACACCCTATGCCGTGGTGCAATTGCGCAGCGAAAACCTTCGCGCCGACGCCTACAATCTGGTCGGCTTTCAAAACCATCTGAAATATAGTGAGCAGGCCCGCGTGCTGCGCCTCATTCCCGGCCTGGAAAACGCCAGGTTCCTGCGCTACGGCCAGGTCCATCGCAACACCTACATCAACGCGCCGCGCCTGCTGACGGAGACGCTGCAATTGCGTACGCACCCGCACATTCTCTTTGCCGGGCAAATCTCCGGCGTGGAGGGTTACACGGAGTCCATCGCCAGCGGCATGATGGCGGGCATCTTTGCCGCAGCACTGGCCCACGGCAGGACGCCGGAAGCATTGCCGCGCGCCAGCGCGCTGGGGTCGCTGGTGCATTACATCACGCACGCGGACCCAGAGCACTTTCAACCCGCCAACATTACGTTTGACTTACTGGAACCACTCGACGAGGCCACGCGGCATAGCGTCCGCGACAAGCGGGAACGCCATCGCCTGCAATGCCAGCGCGCCCTCGCCCACTTCGACGCCTGGTGGCAACAGGAGCAGGCATCTCTAGCGGCATCCCTGGACAAGTCAGCGTTTTGAAGGGGCGGGACTTTGGTCCCGCTGTAAGCGCCTGAAATAATAATGGGCCTCCGCCCCTGAGGGACAGCCGTAGGACTGGATCAGAGCTGCCCTGGGCATCCTCTGGGTCCCCCTCAACGCGGGAGGAGTCCCAAAGCATTGTCGCGATATATTTTTCTTAGGACGTCGTCCGGCAACTCAACCCCATAGATGTTCCAGCGCCCTTGTCGTGAAGCATGGGACGGGTATTCGAAATACTCATCCGCAGTTTCAAGGAACCGGAAATACAACCGATACATCCCGGTCTCTGGGACCAGGTCTGTCCCAAAAAGAATGCGGTCGGCATACTGGAGGAAGAATTTACGGGCCGTATACGGTTGACGCCCCAGCTCTGCAACGCGCGCACTGATGTCAATCCACAAATTCGGGGACCGCTCCAACAGGCCCGCAACATAGGCCAGGTCTTCAGGACGCTCGGCCACATGGGCCGCCACGAATTTCGTCCCTGGGTGTCTGGCGAAAACACGGTCCCGCTGCCCCAGTAATTCCATTTTTGTGAAGTGCGTATTACAAAAACCCCAATCTGGATGGGCCGCCAGTTCCTCGTACCGTTCATTGGTCCGGTCGATAGGAAGGAAAAAGGCGTCAGGATCGGCGGTGTGGAACATCACCGGGACGCCAAGCTCTCCCGCTTTTTCAAAAAACGGGGCCAGCCGGTCGTCATCCACACGCAGCATTTCCCCGCTGGCATCGCGCAGGGAAAGGCCCAGGTCTTTCCATAACTTGATGCCGCACGCGCCCTTTTCCACGAGCAGCTCCAGGCGGTCCACGGCGCGTTGAAAAAAGCCTGGCGTATGTAGATCGGACCAGTCCATCCAGGCGATGGTGGAAAAACGTCCGGGCGCTGCGGTGTGGAAACGCTCGATCATGGCCAATGCCTCGGCGCCGGTCTTCATCGTGATATTGACGGTGCGTTCAATGCCGCAGGCGTCCATGATCTCCAGGACCGCGCGGGGGGACTGCGCGTCCAGATGGTTGTGGTAATCAATCGCTGGGAATTTTGCGCGTTCGACCGTGTGTACTGGAGTGACCAGCATGGACCTCGGCTCGAACTCGCCCAAGCGCAGATCGACTTCGGCCTTGGCCGTCACCATGGCCAGGAATTTATCGTTGGTCCCTGTAGTGTCTTCCATAAGAATGTCCCCATCCCGATGCCCATAGGCCCCATCCTGGCCCATTCTGGCCCCCGCTGAACTACCCATGCCGCCCTTTACGCCAGGCGCTAGCTATGGATGTCCACGCTTTGCACGACCCGACTGATGACCCCATTGGGGCTTGGTGCGTCCGGCTTTAGATTGCAGCGTATCGAGAAAAACAACCCCAGCAATTGCCCAAAAATCACATCCAGCGGCGGACGATATACGTCGGGGATGGGAAGCTGCAAGCCAGGCGTGAGGAAACATTCAGCCGCGCCCTTGAATGTACTTCCTGCATCGATGCCCACTGCTATGCGTTTCCTTACGACGCCCTTGCGCCCAATTTCCCTCAGCAGGTCCACTTCGTATTGTTGTCTCTTGCTTTGGCTGGAAACGAAGCACACCAACAGCGTCTCTTCATTGAGCGCGGCCATTGGGCCATGCCGCAACCCCAGAGTGGACTCCGACATCGTTACGATCTGCCCCGCTGTCATCTCCAGTAACTTCAGGGCGGACTCCCTGGCCACGGCCTTCAGCGATGCGGCGCCAACAAAGCACGCCCTCGTGTACGGGCCTTCCGCCAATGCGGCGGCACAGTTGGCAGCGGCGCCCAAAAACTTTTCCCCGCTCGCAATCAAAGCGTGGAGCGTCCTTTCGTACCCTTCCAAGTCCCAGATATTGGCCAGGCATTGTCCACAAATGACCATGTTGGAAAAGGAACTGGTCATCGCCAGACCACGGTCGTTTACCGCATCATCCAGCAGCAGCCCATACACCCGCCGGTCTCCCCTATGGGACCGGAGCATCTGGCCCTCGGCATTGCACGTTACGACAAGATGGAAAATCCCGGGGTGTTCGTCCAGGGCCTTTTCCAGGACCGCCACCCCTTCGGGGCTGTCTCCTGACCTGGAAAATGATATCCACAGATACCGCTGGCCGCCCAGAACATGGTCCTCAAATCCGGTCAGAAGGTCCGTGCTGGCCACTGCTACGACCTCACATTGCCATTTCTGCCGAAACAGGTGCATGAGTGCTTGGCCTATGTAGTCGGATGTTCCGGCCCCTATAAGAAAAACTATGGGCCGTCCCTTGGGCACTTCCATGGACCGTTCCGTCGCACCTTGGTCGATGCCTGCCAATTGCAGGAACGCCGTTATTTCTACCCGCTGCTGCTGGACAGAAAAGAACGTCGTCGCCCAGGTTTCCGGCTGTTGGGCGATCTCCCTGGGAGTGTGTAACAGTCCACGCGCGGCCTTTTCTTCTTCGCCTATCTCCAATAAATTGATTAAAGGGTCCACGTCCCATGCTCCTCTGTATCGATCATTGTTCCAACAAATCTATAGAAAATAAAAAGCTGCGAATCGATAAATTAAAAAATAATCCATATCCAATGTTGCGTGATATATTAACCAAACGAAAGGCCATGCTATCAAATCCAGCGTCATGAAGCAAACTTTTTGTATCCTTTGGGCTGGGAGAAGGGACCGATGACAAATTTCGACATTAGCATTGCGGGCGAAATCAACATGGACCTGGTGCTGTATGGCCTGCCAGAAGACCTCCCGCTGGAACGCGAAGTGCTTGCCACGGATTTCCAGGCCACCCTCGGCGGGTCCTCGGCGATCCTGGCGCACAATCTCGCGGTCCTGGGCCAGCGCGTCGGCTTTATCACGCGAGTGGGCGTGGATGAGCTGGGGCGCATGGCGATGGACCGCCTGGCAGAGAGTGGGGTCGACCTGTCCCACGCCGTCCATGCGGACGGGCCAACCAGTACCGGCGTCACAATTTTGCTGCATCACGGGGAACGGCGCCGTATTTTGACGTATCCCGGCACCATGAGCGTCCTGTCGCGTGCCGACCTCAACTTCGATTATCTGGCCTCTGCCCGGCATTTCCATCTGTCTTCCCTTTTTCTGCAACGCGCGCTGGCCCCCGATTTGCCTGCATTGTTCCGCGATTTGAAGCACGCAGGGCTGACAATATCGCTGGACACGAATGATGATCCAGAGGGACGTTGGGACGGTGTCCTGGACCAGCTCCTGGGGTATGTGGACGTGTTGCTGCCGAACGAGGAAGAGGCCTGTCGTATGGCCAGACGCGACACCGTGGAAGAAGCGCTTCTGGCCTTGTCCCAACGTGTGCCCTGTATCGCCGCAAAATGCGGGCCTCGCGGCGCATTGGTACAGGTTGGCGGGAAACTCTCTCAAATCCCAGCCATTTCCGTAGACCCGATTGACACCATCGGTGCAGGCGACAGCTTCAATGCGGGCTTTCTTTCCGCATACGTGCATGGCGCGGACCCAACGGAATGCGCCACCATCGGAAATGTGACCGGCGCCCTTTCCACATTGCGGCCTGGCGGCACGGAAGCATTTCGAGACCCCCAGTTGCGCAATACATTTTTAAGCCAACACCACGTCGCGTTGTAAGACTGCTGTCCTTGGGAGAGAGGCGCCACCTGTCCCACCATTATGGACACACAGGGCAACGTCGATGGACCCAACGCCAGTCTAAAGGGCCCCTGAATCCAAGGGCCCCCTGAACAAGTCAGCGTTTTGAAGGGGCGGGAAACTTAGCGCGCTACTCGTTTCTTGCGCGCGCGGATTTTGAAGTGGATGGGCGTGCCGTCAAAGCCGAAGGCCGCGCGGACCTGGTTCTCCAAAAACCGCTCATAGGAAAAGTGCATCTTCACGTCGCGGTCCGTAAACAGCACAAATAATGGCGGGGCCACGGCGGCCTGCGTCATATATAAAATCCTCATGCGGCGCGAGACCGGCACGGCGGCCCGCTCAAAATCCACCTGCTCAAGAAAGCGGTTCATCTGCCCGGTGGTCACGCGCTTGCGCCGCTCGGCGGCCACATGCTGCACGGCGCGGAAGACGCGGTCAATGTTCTTTCCCTCGGACGCGGAGATAAAGACCATGGGTGCGTAATCGAGGAACTTCAACGCGCGCCGCGCCTGCTCCTCAAAAATCCCGCGGTCCGCCGCTGGCTTGCCGTCCGTGCGCGCCGTCGTCACCAGGTCCCATTTGTTCACTACAAGGACCACGGACCGGCCACTCTCATGCGCATAGCCGCCAATGGTCGCGTCCAGCGCGGCCACGCCCTCGGTCGCATCCATCATCAGCAGCGAGACGTCCGCCGCCTCCAGGTGCTTGCGCGCCATCACCACGGAGAGCTTTTCCGCCATCAATTTCGTCTTGCCCTTGCGCCGGATGCCCGCCGTGTCAATGAAGCGGAAGTCCGTCCCCTCGTACTCCACCACTGCATCCACGGCATCGCGCGTGGTCCCGGCAATGGGGGAGACAATGGCCCGCGAGGTCCCCGTCAGCGCATTCAGCAGCGTGCTTTTGCCCACATTCGGCCTGCCAATGATGGCCACCTTCACCTCGTGCGGGACCGCTGCTGGCTGTGGGGCCCCTTCGTCCGCGGCCCCACCTTCCGCACCGGCCACGCGGAGCATCTCCGGCGCAGGGACCACCTTGGCCCCCGCATTCTGTTCCGGCAGCACGGCAAAGACTGCTTCCATCAGTTCGGCGATGCCCAGGCCATGCTCGGCGGAGACGGGCAGCATCTGCTTGAATCCCAGACGACGGAAATTTTCCGCCTGCGCATGGAGCGTCTCCGCGTCCATTTTGTTTACCGCAAGAAAGACCGGCTTGCCGCTGCGCAGCAATAGACGCGCCAGTTCCATGTCTGGCGCGGCCAGTTCGGTGCGTCCGTCCACCACCATCACAATCGCGCTGGCCTCGTCGAGCGCCACCCGCGCCTGCCGGAATATCTCCGCCGGAATCAACGCGGCATCTGCGGGGACAATGCCACCGGTGTCCACCAGCCGCGCCGTGCGGCCCATCCACTCCACGGCGCCGTAGATGCGGTCGCGCGTGATGCCCGGCTCATTGCCGACGATGGAGCGTCGTGAGCGCGTCAGGCGGTTGAACAACGTCGATTTGCCCACGTTGGGCCGTCCCACAATGGCGACCAGGGGCAGGGCCGTGCCGGGCCCCGCTGGT
The DNA here is from genome assembly GCA_049977205.1 of Acidobacteriaceae bacterium. GTDB lineage: Bacteria > Acidobacteriota > Terriglobia > Terriglobales > Acidobacteriaceae > JBMFGT01. Next base: position 26,490 of record JBMFGT010000017.1, read on the forward strand.
TGGATTTCTGGCGTGCGCTTTGCCCGCTTCTTGCTGACTGCTGTTGTCATCCTTCAACCTTTGCTTTGCTTCACTATTATAGGAAGCAGCGGCCTTTTGCGTATTTGCGGCCCAATGTCTGGTCCATGGCCTGGCCCATGGCCTTACGCAAAGCATGGCCCAATGTTTGACCGAATGTGCGACCCTGTTTGTGGCCCCTACTTGTGACCAACACTCCCTCCACTCCCGGCACGCTGCCTTCGCTGCAAAAATTCTTTGCGCCCGGAGGGATGCTCTCCACCTCTGGCCTGCCCTATGAATACCGTCCGGGGCAGTTGGAGATGGCCCGCGCCGTGGAAAAGGCCCTGAAAGAAAAGCACCACCTGATTGTGGAAGCAGGCACCGGCACCGGCAAGACCCTCGCCTATCTGCTGCCCGCCCTGCGTCTGGGCCAGCGCGTCATCGTCTCCACCGGAACGCGCAATCTGCAGGAACAGATTTTCTTCAAGGACGTTCCTTTTTTGGAATCGCTGCTGGGGCCATTGCAGGTCACTTACATGAAAGGCCGCGCCAATTATCTTTGCCGCCACAAGCTCTACGCCCTGCGCGACCAGCCCCTGCTGACCGGCATGGAGTTGGTGGACCAGTTCCAGGCCATCCGCGATTGGGAGCAACGCACCGAGAGTGGCGACCGCGCAGAGCTGACCACGCTGCCAGAGAACAGCCCGCTCTGGACGCGCCTGGACGCCCGCACCGAGGCCTGCTTGGGGACGACCTGCCCCAACTACGAGCGCTGCTTCATCACCCAGATGCGCCGTCGCGCGCTGGAGAGCGACATCGTCATCGTCAACCACCATCTTTTTTTTGCGGACATGGCGCTGCGCCATCAGGCCCAGGGCGCACCCGACGCAGGCGTGCTGCCAGAGGCCGCAGCGGTCATCTTTGATGAGGCGCATGAGCTGGAAGACGTGGCCTCCAACTACTTTGGCGTCAGCATCAGCAACCAGCGTTTTGAGGAGCTGGCGCGCGACGTGGAGACGCTGCTGCGCGCCAAAAAAACGCCCTCCAATGAACTGGCCGACGCTGCGGAGACGCTGCGCGAACGGGCGCGGCTCTTTTTCTTTGCCCTGCCGGAGGCGCGCGGCAACAACGCCGAGGGCCGGATGCCTTTCGCCAATCGCGAGGAATTTCTGGAAAATTCCGGCGACGTTTATCTCGGCGTCTGCAACACGCTGGAGCGGCTGGGCGGCGAACTGGACCGCCTGCGCGGCGTGGAAGAGGCCAGCGGACTAAAGAAACGCGCAGTGGAACTGTACAAACAATTGCGCTTCCTGCTCGAATCGGAAGACCGCAGCTTCGTCTTCTGGATTGAGCGCCGCAATGCTGGCGGCCTGCGCCAAAGCGCGCGCAACACCTGGTTGCAGGCCACGCCCATTGAAGTCGCGGCCATGCTCGCCGAGCAGCTTTTTGAGACCGTGCCCTCCGTCATCCTCACCTCGGCCACGCTGACCGTGCAAAACAACTTTGAGCACCTGCGCGGACGCCTTGGCGTGCCCAGCGCGCGCGAACTGGTCGTGCCCTCGCATTTCCATTATGGCAAGCAGGCCCTGCTCTACCTGCCGCCGGAGATGCCGGACCCGCGCGAGACTGGCTTTGCCGCCGCCGCTGCAGAAAAGGTCCGCGAGGTGCTGGAGATCACCCAGGGCCGCGCCTTCTGCCTTTTCACCAGCTACAGCCAGATGCGCGAGGTGCATGAACGCCTGCTGGCCATGGTCGGCTTTCCGCTGCTGCTGCAAGGCACGGCCCCGCGCAATGCGCTGCTGGACGAGTTTCGCGCCACGCCCAACGCCGTCCTCTTTGGCACCTCTTCTTTTTGGCAAGGTGTGGACGTGCAGGGCGAGCAGTTGAGCTGCGTCATCATCGACAAGCTGCCCTTTGCCGTGCCCACGGACCCCGTCATCGCCGCACGCATGAGGGCCATTGAGGACGATGGCCGCAACCCCTTTGCGGAGTACCAGCTTCCTAGCGCCGTCCTCACGCTCAAACAGGGCTTTGGCCGCCTCATCCGCTCCCTAAACGACCGCGGCGTGCTGGTCTTGCTGGACCCCCGCCTGCAACGCCAGCGCTATGGCCGCGTCTTTCTGGAAAGCCTGCCGCCGTATCGCGTCACCCAGCGCCTCTCCGATGTGGAAGCGTTCTTCGATACGAAACCGGCAGCGCGATGACGCGATTGCGCACAGCGGGCCCACCGGACACGTACAGCGGCCCCGCACGGCCATCGCTACAATAGAAGACAGGCCGTCCGCACCATGTGGCGGCAAAGGGGGCACATGTACGAAGTCACCGTGGAAGCGGAGTTCGCCGCCGGCCACTATTTAAGGAACTATCGCGGCAAATGCGAAAACCCGCACGGACACAATTACCGGGTCCGCGTCACGCTGCGCGGGCGCGAGTTGGACAACGCCGGCCTGTTGCTGGATTTCAAACTGCTCAAGCATGTGATGAGGCCGGTCATTGACCGCTTGGACCACCAGATGATCAATGACCTTGCGCCGTTTACGGAGCTGAACCCCTCCGCCGAAAACATGGCGCGCTATTTTTACGACGAGACCAGCCGCCAACTCAGCGAGATGACCGAGGGCCGCGTCCATGTCAAGGAATGCACCATCTTTGAGACCAACACCTCCATCGCCACCTATTACGCCGACGAATAGCCATGTTTCTCATCGAACTCTATAAATCCGTACAAGGGGAATCGAGCTTCGCCGGTCTGCCCTGCATCTTTGTCCGCTTGGCCGGATGCAATCTACGCTGCGCCTGGTGCGACTCCGAGTACACCTTCGCGGGCGGAACGAAATACGCGCCGGAGGAGGTCGAGGCGGCCATCCACGCGCTTGCGCCAGTGCATCTCATCGAGTTCACCGGCGGCGAGCCGATGTTGCAGGAGCGTGAACTGCTGCCCCTGATGGACCGCCTGCTGGCGCAGGGGTTTACTCTGCTGCTGGAAACCAGCGGCGAGCGTCCCTTGGCCGCCGTGCCCAAGGCCGTGCATAAGATCATGGACGTAAAATGCCCCGGCTCCGGCGAAAGCGCGCGCTTCCATCTACCCAACCTGGACGCCCTGACGCCGCGCGATGAGGTGAAGTTTGTCCTTACGGACCGCGCCGATTACGAATTTGCACGGGGGTTCCTCCGACAACACGATCTGGCCGCGCGCTGTGGAGAGGTCCTCCTGTCGCCTGCGTTTTCTAAGACCCCCACGCCTGCGCGCGATGCGGCCAATTGCACACTGGACCCTAAATTGCTGGTGGAATGGATGCTGGCCGACGGCCTGCCCACGCGCCTTGGCCTGCAAATACACAAGTTCATCTGGGAGCCACAGACCAAAGGCGTATAGAGGACCCAGGCATATAGGAGGACCTGATTTGACCATCCGGCATTCCCTCAGCGGCTGAAGCCGCACTGGTTTTGCACCTGGAATGGACGGACTGAAGCCCGTCCCCTTCATGCTGAAACCGTCGGTCCCAAACCGTGACTGCATCCAAGGTCCATAGACTTTTTCAACCAAGGGGTCCACGCACATGCCCGGCCAACCATCTTCTGACGACGCAGTTTCCCTGGTCACACTGGAGGAATATCTCTCGCTGGACGAGGCGTTATTGGTGCAAGGCCTGCTTGCTTCCTATGGGATTGGGGCCGTCCTGGAGGACGAGAATTTCCTTCGACTCTATGGGGGGTGGGTGCATTCCCACAGCGGCATTCCACTGCAGGTCCGCAAGGTGGACGTGGAAGCGGCGCGGGAGATTTTGGACGAAAGCCAACAACCATTCAAAATGGAAGAGAGCGAACAACCATGACAGTTTCCCCTCTGACCGCCGCTGCAAAAGAGACGGTCTCCCGCCCGCGCGCCGTGGTCTGCCTCTCCGGGGGCATGGATTCGACGGTCTGCGCCACCCTGGCGGTCCGTGACTATGAGACCTACGCCCTGCATTTCAGTTACGGCCAGCGCACGGAAGCGCGCGAACTACAGAGCGCCCGCAATGTCGCCAGGGCCGTGGGCATCCGGCAATTGCTGCCCCTGCGCATGGACCTTTTTCGCCAGATTGGCGGCTCGGCGCTCACTGACCCTTCCATCGCCGTGCCCAACGCGCCTCCCATGGACCAGATTGGCGCGGAAATTCCCGTCACCTATGTCCCTTTTCGCAATGCGCATTTCCTGGCGGCGGCCGTCAGTTGGGCCGAGGTGCTGGGCGCAAAGAAGGTCTTTATCGGGGCCGTCGAGCAGGACAGCTCCGGTTACCCGGACTGCCGTCCCGCCTACTATCAGGCATTCCAGCAGCTTGTCCGCACCGGCACGCGCGAGGGCGATATTGAGGTGGTCACGCCGCTGATTGCGCTCAAGAAAAGCCAGATTGTGCGTCTTGGCCTGGAACTGGGGGCGCCCTTTGAGCACTCCTGGTCCTGTTATACCGGCGAAGTCGAGGCCTGTGGCATGTGCGAGAGCTGCGCCCTGCGCCTGCGCGCTTTTACTGAGGCGGGGGCCGTGGACCCGCTCCCTTACGCCCGCAGGCCCGTCCCTCCGGTGCGTCCATGACCAGAAGTGCGCTGGAATATCTTATAATCGTGGAGGCTTAAATACTTTCGGAAATGTGTGGCCCAACTCCACAAAAGTTGTGGCCGCGCGATAAGGGAGAAATCAATGTTAAAGAAAACGTGGCTGGCGGCCCTCTTGATTATGGCCACCGCCGGATGGGCGCAAAACGCCACCAATACAGCCAGTACAGCAAAAATCCACGGCAACGCGCAGGACCCGCTCAATATCCCCATAGCAAACGCCAAGGTCCTCCTCTCACCCGGCGGCGGGACAATCAAATACACCTTCACCACCGACGCCAACGGCGACTTCAAGGGCGAAGACATTGCCCCTGGCACATACACCATCGTGTTGCAAAAGGCGCCAGAGAACAACGGTAAAAAGGCCGCGGCCCCTAGTACAACACCCGGAGCAATCCCCAACGTGATTGACTCCCAACAGAGCGTCAAGCTGACTGCCGGTGAGGACACACAGGTAAACTTTGATCTCTCGCGCAAGGAGTACGTGGACAAGCTGCCGCCAGAGCAACGCAAGCTGCTGGAAGAGACCCGCAAGAAGAACGCGGAGGTAAACAAGGAGAACGCCCAGATCAAGAACCTGAACTCCCTGATTACCCAGGCCCGTGCCGCACGCAAGGCGGGCAACTACGACCAGGCCATCACCCTGGACCAGCAGGCCACACAGCTCAAGCCCACGGAAGGTCTTCTGTGGTATGAACTGGGTGACAGCTATCTGGGCGCCAAGAAGTATGACGACGCCGTCACCAATTACAAAAAGGCCTTGGACATTTTGCAGGCCGCTGCAAAACCCAAGCCGGAAATCATTGCCTCCGCAGACAACAATATGGGCGAGGCCTATGCAAAATCTGGCAAGAACGACCTGGCCGTCGCGGCCTATGATGCGGCTGCCAAGGTGGACCCCACCCACACCGCCATGTACTATGGCAATGAGGCCGTCGTCCTCTACAAGGCCGGCCAGGCGGATGCCGCAGGCGCCGCCGCAGAAAAGGCCATTGCAGCCGACCCCACCAAGCCTGTGCCATATTACATCAAGGGCTGGAGTCTGGTGCAAAAGTCTACTGTCGACCCCAAGACGCAGAGGATCGTCCTGCCTCCGGGCTGCGCTGACGCGTACCAGAAGTTCCTGGAGCTTGCCCCCAACGGCCCCCTGGCCGACGATGCTCGCAGCATCCTGGCCTCTGCCGGGGAGACCATCCACTCCTCATACAAGAAGGGCAAGCACTGATCTGCTGGTCCGTTGTCACCTTTGTTTGCACCGCAACAGCGGCCCCTGGTTTTTCCCTAGGGGCCGTTTCTTTTCGCCGGAAGGGACGCGCCATGCATCAACAAGGTCCAGGTCCCGCCACTGCCAGCCCGTCTCCACTTTCCTTTGTGCAGGCTGTGGCGTCCGTGGCCACACAAGCAGCCCACCTGTTGCAGGACCCGCCCGCCGCACAGGAGGTCCATCCTCTTGCCGGTGCTGTGGGCCGCGTGTTGGCCGCGCCCATTTTGGCAGACCGCGACCAGCCGCCCTTTGACCGCGCCACGCGCGATGGCTACGCCGTCCGCGCAGAAGATGTGGCCCGTCAGCAGCCGTTGCGCGTGCTTGGCCTGCTCCGCGCCGGGGAAATGTGGCCTGCCCATCGGCCTGCCCTTGCTGCAGGAGAATGCATTGAGATCATGACCGGCGCTCCCCTGCCTCACGGGGCCAACGCCGTGCTGATGGTCGAGCACGCCGAACAAGTCCCCTCCGCGGACGGCGAATTTGTCCGCTCCGCTGCTGGCCACGCGTTACAAGCGGGCGATAATGTGGTCCCGCGTGGCAGCGAGGCCCGCCGTGGCAACCTTCTGGTCGCCCCCGGCACGCGCTTGGGCGTCCCTCAGATTGCCCTTGCCGCTGGGTGCGGCCTTGACCGTCTGCCTGTCTACGCACAACCTCGCGTGGCCATCCTCGCCACCGGGGACGAACTAGTCGAACCCGGCATAGAGACCCCGGAGATCGCGCCCTGCCAGATTTACAACTCCAACAGCCATTCCACTGCCGTGCTGGTGCAGCAGGCCGGTGCCATTCCGCTACGCCTACCTATCGCACGCGACCAGCACCGTGACCTCGCAGACGGCATCCGCACAGGACTGGAGACGGACCTGCTGCTGCTCACCGGGGGCGTCTCCATGGGCAAATACGATCTGGTGGAGGATGTGCTCGCCAGCCTGGGTGCGGAGTTCTTCTTTACCAGCGTGCGCATCCAACCGGGCAAGCCGCTGGTCTTTGGCCGGGTACCCGCCAGCAGCAGCCACGCCGCGCGCTACTTCTTTGGTCTGCCGGGCAATCCCCTCTCCACCATGGTCACCTTCGCGCTGTTTGTCCGTCCCCTGCTGGCGGCCCTGGCCGGCGAAGCAGGCTGGCAGCCGCCTTTCGCCCTGGCGCGCCTCACCACGGACCTCCACCATGCGCCCGGCCTCACACGTTTCCTGCCAGCATGGCTGGAGACCGCGCCTTTACCCGCCAGCCCCTCCGATGCACCCGGCCCCATCGACGGGCCGTCGGTCACTCCTGTGCCCTGGCATGGTTCTGGTGACCTGGCCGCCAACGTCCGTGCCAATTGCTACCTGGTCGCCCCGGAAGACCAGCCCCATCTCTCCGCTGGGAGCTACGTCCGCATTCTGCTGCGATAGGCCCAGACCTTGTTGCAGAAAAGATGAGATGGCAGCCGCAACCTGCTAGGCTGTTGTCATGGCCCCGCTCTCCCATTACGATGCGGATGGACGCGCGCGCATGGTGGACATCAGCGGCAAGGCCCCCACGCGACGCGAGGCCACGGCGACGGCCTTCGTGGCGCTCTCCCCTGTGGTGCTGGATGCACTGCCCAACAACCCCAAAGGCAATCCGCTGGAGGTGGCGCGCATTGCCGGCATCCAGGCGGCCAAGCGCACCAGTGAACTGGTGCCCCTGTGCCATCCGCTGCCGCTCAGCTTTGTCGATGTGGTGACGGAGTTGCACCCGGACGGCGTACACATCCGCGCCACCGTCGCCACCACGGCCAGCACTGGCGTGGAAATGGAAGCCATGGTGGCAGCCTCCATGGCCGCTTTGACCATCTATGACATGTGTAAGGCCCTGGACAAAGGCATCCTGGTCCGCGAGATTGCGCTGGAACATAAATCCGGCGGCAAAAGCGGGGAGTACCAAAGAAAAACATCTTCCCTGTAAAAATTTTTCCGCTGCAATGCAGACCGACAGCCAATAACAATAATATGGAGTGCGCTTCCTGCATGGCCGCGCTGGCTGCAAGCAGCAGCCTGTGTGGGGCCAATAGATTTTTCCTGTTGCGTCTGCAGGACTTTTCTATCTGGTCTTTCCTTGCCTCAACCGCATGCGCAGGACATGGGCCGTGGTCAACGCATTGGCGATGATGAGGCCACTGATCTGCACCAGCGGCGTGGCCACCTGCACCGCCGCTCCGCGATGCAGGCCGGGCACGGCAAACTCCAGGGCAACGCACATTGCCATGGCCACAATCAAATACATTCCCGCAATACGGTTCGCCGGATACCAGAGTTTTGCATTCGCGCGCGTCTTCGCATTGCGAAAACCATACACGGGGTTCGGTCCCACCCAGCCAAAGACCAGGGGCAACGCATACAGGACAGCGAGGACGGGAATACACAAGAGAACAAACATGGCGTCTACCTAAAAAACACTCCAGCGGAAACGAAAAGGCCACCCGGCAACAGGGCGGCCTTTTCTTCTTGGGAGAATAGTTCCAACGGAGGCAAAGCCATCAGAACTTTCTGGCGAAATCTTATGGTCCGCATCCCGGAGTGTCAAGGCAATTCCTATGGCAAAATAATCGCTTATAAATCAATATGTTACATAGATGCTCCAAAAATATGCACAGCTTGTCTTGTTCGCCGTATATTTGCCTTCCAACCTTACCACCCCTTCCAATTGTCTCTACCAGAGTGGGTTAAGCCGCATTTGCACCAGATATGGTTCATTTTGGGGGAAATCCGGCTGCTTCAAGACGCTCCATCATTCCAATTTATTCAAATTCAAGGTGATGATCTCCGCCGTCTCGTCGAGCGCAGAAGCTGGTTTACCTTGCCATTTTCGGATGAGAGCGCGGCCACCTCCAAAGAAAAATCCGATGATAATCGAGGCCCCCACCAGGATGCCAATCAGCGAGAAGATGCCGACAATGAGCCGCCCAAGTTTGGAGGCGTCGCTGATGTACCCCTGCGGATGGTCCCAGGTCACGTCCGCCTCATAATGCAGACGGCCAAGGACCTCCTGCGCTTCCGTCACCGTGAAGTCGCCAGAAGTGACCGCGACAATGGGGCCGGAGCGGCGCACCAGCAGCGCACCAGGATTGCTGCCAACCAGCGATTGCGGCCAACTGCTCTGCGTGTTGTTGCCCGCTTTCAAATAATTCTCCACGGCCTGTTCGCGGTCCATGGCAATCTGCGGCGTGGGATATTCCATCAATGTGAGCGTCCCAGCGCCACCGGCAGCGCCATACTGCGCGGTCACTGCTTCTGCCCCGCGCGCAAAATCCACCAGCGCAGGCGGCAAGACCCCCCCGCCCATCGCGTAGGACTGCGGCCCCAGGGCGTAGCGAATGGACATGCGGTCCAACCGCTGCGGCGGCAGATGGCCGTCGATGCTGGGCAGGGCCGCGGCACTCCCTTCTGGCTGGGGCAATTGACGGGAAAGGTCGCGTAGTTCTGCGGCGGACATGGCCGTCAGGTGCTGGAAGCTGGCGTCCACCAAAACATTGCCGCTCCAGAAAAGGACGCGCGCGCCATCAAAGGCCGCGCCTGCGCCGATGCTCTCCGGCAGCATGTTTGGACGTCGATAAAAGGTAAACGCGCTGAAGGCCCCGCTGGCGTCAGCAAATTGCATGGCCTTGACCTTCAACTGGCCATCATCGCGGGCATAGGCGGCCTGCTCAAAGCGCTGGAAGCCGCACTCCTGCAACACGGCGGCGTTTACCCCATCGGCAGTGGCGGGGTTGTTGCTGTTGAGGGATGTGCCTGCCTGCTGCCACGCGGAAAATATTGTGGGCAACAGCGGTGGCGCGGCCTTGGCTCCTTGTTGAGTGCGCGCACTGGCGGGCGCAGCGGTAAAAATTACGCAGATAAGGGCACCCAGCATCCCCAACAAAAGGACGCGGGCAGAGGGGCGGACAAAATGAGACGACAGGGACATACGACTGGCCCCAGAGTACCACTTCGGCCATCCCGAAACGTACTGCAACAGGACATCCAGTTTAGCGGCCAGACCGGTTGGTGTTCTCTGCCACGCGCACGCCGCCCATGCTATCCACATATCCGGCAACGCCTTGATAGAGCGCCTCGGCGATGCGTTGCCGGTAGGCGGGCCTGCGGAGCTTGGCGGCGTCCTGCGGATTGGTCAGGAAGGAAATCTCCGCCAGAATGGATGGCATGTTGGCCCCAATCAACACCACGAACGGGGCCTGCTTCACCCCTCGGTCATGCAATCCGGGATTGCCCTCTTCGAGTCCTTCGTACAAGGAACGCTGCACGTCCATGGCAAAGGTGCGCGACTCGTCCACCTTGTCGCTGAGCGCGATCTTGCGTACCAGATCAGAAAGCTCATAGACGGACTTGTTGGAAACGGCGTTCTCCCGCGCGGCCACGGCCAGCGCACCGGGCGAGGCGGTAAAGTTCAGGAAATAGGTCTCCACGCCGCGCGCGCTGCGGTCCCGGCTGGAGTTGGCGTGGATGGAAAGAAAGAGGTCCGCCTGCGCCTGGTTGGCAATGGCCGTGCGCGTTTCCAGCGGGACAAAGGTGTCGTCCCGCCGGGTGTAGACCACCTCCGCGCCCAGCCGGTCCTGCAGCAATTTGCCGAGCCGCAGCGCCACATCCAACACGACGTTCTTTTCTTCCAGGCCATGCGGCCCCAGCGTGCCAGAATCGTGCCCGCCGTGGCCCGCATCAATGACGATGCGGTGTATCTTGAGGCCCAGCACCCGCGACAGGGAACTTCCCGTCCCAATCTGCGTTAGCGGCCCGGTCTCCTTTGGGACAGACTGCGCCATGGCAGCGTGCAGGACGGCATTTCTCTCCGGGCTGGCGCTGCTCCCTGCAACATTTGCAGTACCGGCTGCACCAGCGGACGGATGGACCGCTGTCTCCGAAGGGCCCTGCACTGCGGGGACGGTGGCATATCTATTGGCTGTATCGTTTGCCCCCTCGTCTGCCATATTGCTTGTCGCACCGTTTGTTTCCTCTGTTCCATCTATGACCAGCGCGTGCGCCACCACGGAGGTGGGCCGGATGGGCGATGTGGCCGGGGGCGGCAATGCGGAACGTAGTTCCGGGTCGGACGCAGGTGCTACAGCAGCAACGGGACGCAATGGATCGCGACGTGGCGTGGCCGGAGGCTGTGCAGCCCAGCTTGGTGTGGTCGCCTGCGCAATCTCCTGGGTCGGTGCAGCGATGCTGGATGCGGCCTTTCCCTGTGCGGACGGGAGGGCGTGGCCGGAACGGCGGGCGTGAATGTCAATGATGAGGCGGACCGGATTGGGCAACAGAAATGCTGAGTAGTCACTGGCGCTGCTCACCTCCAACGACACCTGCACGGCGCTGCCCGCCTCCCTCTGTACGCGAATGGCGCGCAGAAAATTATCGTTGCGCACCATCATTGGCTGCATCAACAACGCCGTTGAAGGCCTCGTGTCCGCCAGATGGAAGACGATGCGGTCCGGCTGCCCTGCCAGCGAAGACTGAAAGGCGACAGCGCGGCCCAGGTCCAACGCCACACGGGTATAGCTGCCGGTAGACCAGTAACGGATGCTCTCCAGCGTGGTGGGCGGGGCGGACGGCTTCTGGGTGATTGCGGCCTGCGTGATGGCTGCACTGCGTACCTTGGGCGCGTCTTCCGCAGCTTGCGCGGCAAAGATTTCCTTTGACGCGGCGGCATGGACGGTAGGTCCATTCGCCCTGGCAGCCACGGCCTGCTGCCTGCGCCCTGGTTGGGGCCTGCTTCCTGACATATCTGCAAAGGCCACTCCGGACCGGGTGGCCGTGCGCTGGAGCGCGGGATGGGTTGCAGCATTCCGGTCTGCATTCAGCCCTGCGCGGGCCTGCGCCGCCAGTGCGTTATGAGGATAGAGATGAAGGAATTCGCGGTCCATCCGGTCCGCCGCGCGCGCGTCGTGCAGATCGCCGCGCTCAATCTCCGCCTCAGCCAGCAAGGCATGATAGCGCAGGGGACTGGTGGGGTATTGCTGACGCAGAAATTCGTATTGCCCCACAGCGTCGCGGAAATCCTTAGGGTCGTTGAACTGACGGCCTTCCCGCTGCAACAGGGCGGCCACGGCGGCCACGCTTTTGGGCGCATCCTGCGCTGCTGGGTCGCCATGATAGACCGCGCGGTAGGCATCCAGGACCGCTTCGTATCCGTTCTGCGTGCGGACGTCTTGTGGCCGGGCCAGCAAGCGCCGCTGCAATGTTTCCGCATGGCGGAATTGGGTGGCAGCGCGCTGGGCGCGGTCCGTGTGGGAGGAGACCTGCCCTGCCTGCGCCGGGGACGCCACCAATGTCCCTGCAAAAACACCTGCGCAAACGCACACAAACACAGCACGCCGCAGGCGATGCAGTACATCGTGGGAGAGGGGAGGAGGCATGGGTCCGTTACCGCAGACAACCTAAACCAGAGCAATTCCAGTATAGGGATGCAGAGGACGCCCGGCAAACGAAAAGAAAAGTTTTTTGCCCGCAGGAACCATTCTGACAAACACCTGCTGGCCAACGCCGTTTTGGGCGGTCGGGATGCCGCATGCTTCCTGCGCAGACAACATTTCTGCAGGCGGCATTCTCGGCCATGCACTATGCTCCACTGCCATCCATCGGTCCGTCCCGATAAAATGCAGTTTATGACCTCGACCGAGAGTCCTTTGGAAGCGCTACGCGCGCGCATGGCAAGAAACGAGACCAGCCCGCGTCTGGAAATGGAAGGCGCCTTGCGCCACGCAAACGCAAACCTGTCGCGCAATACGTACCTCGCCCTGGACGCCAAACGCGCCTTGCACGAGGCCGACGCCCTGGAAGCACAGTTTCCACATACTGACCGGCGTCCGCCGCTCTACGGCGTGCCCATCTCTATAAAGGACTGCTTTGACGTTGCTGGAATGGCGACAAGCTGCGGCTCCCGCTACTACGCCACGCAACACCCGCCTGCGTTGACGGACGCGGCCCTCGTACGCGAATTGCGCCATGCCGGGACCGTCCTCACCGGCAAAACGCACCTGCACCAGGTCGCCTATGGCATTACGGGAGAGAACCCGGATTACGGCGATTGCGCCCAGCCCTGCCCGCAACCGGCAGACGCCCGCCTGTTGACCGGAGGTTCCTCCAGCGGGGCGGCAGCGAGCGTCCAGGAAGGCTCGGCACTGGTGGCCATCGGCACGGACACCGGCGGCTCCGTGCGCGTGCCCGCGGCGCTCTGCGGCCTGGCCGGTTATCGTGCCTCCTATGGAATTGGCCCGTGGCAGGGCGGACGCCATCTGGCGCCTTCCTTTGACACCATCGGGATGCTCTTCCGCGACCTGCGCGACGGGCCGTTGCTGGCCGGGGCCATCTTTCATCTGCCGTCGGAGAGACGGCCCCTCGGCCCCGTGCATATTGGTTTTGCAGACGATGCGTTCCTATACGACTGTACTCCTGAGGTGCTCGCCACTTACACCGCGTGGAAGACGGCGCTGGGCAATGCAGGCGCAGAGCTTGCTCCAATGGACACTGCGGAATGGGCCGATGCGATGGAGATATTTGCCGGCATCCAGGCGCACGAGGCCGCGGAAATCCATCGCGGAAACTTTGCCCATTTTGAGGAGAGCATTGCGGCGCGTTTGGCCTGGGGAGCGTCCCTCTCGGAAGAGGTCGTGCAGGGCCTGCGCCAGCGGCACGGTGTTTTTCGCCAGCGGATGCACGACCTCTTTGCCCGCTTCCAATTTTTGATTGTGCCCTGCGCGCCAATGGCCACGCTGGCCTTGGGCGCGGACCACTCCAAGACGCGCGGCACCATTCTGCGTTACACCGCGCCCATCAGCCTGGCCGGTCTGCCAGTGGTCACGCTGTCTGCGGGGCCGGTGGGTGCTCCCTATGGCGCAGGCGTGCAGTTGGTCGGCGCTCCCAACAAGGACGCGGCCCTGCTGGCCTACGCCGCCCATCTGGCCAACTCCATCGCCAACCGCGCATAAAGGGGCCCCAAGACGGCCTACTGTTATGAAGAGGGCGGGCTTCAGCCCATCATAACGGACGCAAAATAGGCGCGAATCCAGCCGCTGAGGGAATGCCAGATGGTCAAATCAGCCCCTCCTCGGAGGGCCATCCGAATGGCCTACTGGATCATCGTGCCGTTTTCCCCGCTGTTTTCCTTTTCATCCGGCGGAATGACGACCGCTGCCCCCACCTTGTCGCCGTCCTCCAGATTGAGCAGCTTTACGCCCTGCGTGGAGCGGCCCGCCGCGCGGATGGTATTGGTGTCAATACGGATGATCTTGCCAAATTGGCTGATGACCATCAGTTCACTGGTCTCGTCCACCAACTGGATGGAGGAGACCTTGCCATTGCGCGCCGTGGTCTTCACGTTGATGACGCCCTTGCCGCCGCGCGTCTGCAAGCGGTATTCATTCACATCGGTGCGCTTGCCAAAGCCCTGCTCCGTAATGGAAAGGACCAGGCAGGAACAAGCCACGCCGGCGTCCGTCTTTTTGCGTTCCTTGGGGGTGACGGCTGCGCCCACCAGATGGTCCTTCTTGGCCAGGTCAATGCCGCGCACGCCATAGGCAGGGCGGCCCATGGAGCGCACATCGTTCTCATCAAAGCGAATGGCCATGCCCTCGTGGGTCGCCAGAAAGATGATCTGCTCGCCGTCGGTAAGGCGCGCGACCACCAGTTCATCGTCCTTGTCCACGCCAATGGCGATGATGCCTTTGGACATCACGTTGGAGAAGTCTTTCAGCGGGGTGCGCTTCACCGTCCCATTGCGCGTGGCGAAGAAGATGAACTTGCCTTCCTCCTCCAGATTGCGCACCGGCAGGATGGCGCATACTTTTTCTCCCGGCTGCAAATTCAGCAGGCTGGCCATCGCCTTGCCTTTGCCCGCTGCGCCCACATCGGGCACCTCATAGACCTTGAGCCAATAAACGCGGCCCGTGTTGGTGAAGCAGAGCAGATAGGCGTGCGTGGAATCCACAATCAACTGTTCGACAAAGTCCTCCTCGCGCGTCTTCATGCCCATGCGCCCGGTGCCGCCGCGCCGCTGCTGGCGATAGGTGGTGATGGGCGTGCGCTTCAAATAGCCGGAGTGCGAAATGGTCACGGCCACCTGCTCGTCGGCAATCAGGTCTTCCAGTTGCAGCTCGGCGCTCTCGTCCAGGATTTTTGTGCGCCGTGCGTCGCCGTAGTCTTTCCTGGCCGCCTCCAGTTCCTTCACAATCACGCTGCGCAGTTTTTTCTCGCTGGCCAGGATGGACTCATACTCGGCGATATGGTCGCGCACATCTTTCAGCTCATTCAGCAGTTCATCAATGGAAAGCTGCGTCAGGCGATAGAGCTGCAATTCGAGGATCGCGTCAATCTGGCGATAGCTCAGGACCAGCGTTGGATTTGTGGCCTGCGCCAGGTCGATGCCATACTTCGCTGCATCCAGTGTGATACCGGCCAGTTCGCTGCCATGCAGTTGGATGGACTTCCCGGAGAAGTACCGGAAGAGGCCTTCGCGCGCGTCGGGCCGCGAAGAAGAGCCACGAATGATCTTGATGACGCTGTCCAGATGGTCCAGCGCGATCTGATAGCCCAGTAGGATGTGCTCGCGGTCGCGCGCCTTTTGCAGCAGGAAGGCGGTGCGGCGGCGCACCACGTCGATGCGATGGTCCAGGAAATGGCGGATGGCCGTCGGTAGGCCCATCTCGCGCGGCTGGCCGTTGACCACGGCCAGAAAGATCATGGAGAAGCTCTCCTGCATCTGGGTGTGCTTGTAAAGCTGGTTCAGCACAATCTGCGATTCGGCCCCGCGCTTCAACTCGATGACGATGCGCATCCCGTCGCGGTCGCTCTCATCGCGCACATCGCTGATCTCGTCGATGACCTTTTCATTCACCAGCGCGGCAATGCGCTCAATCAGTTTGGATTTGTTCACCTGGTAGGGGATTTCCGTCACGATGATCGCCTGACGGCCCTGGGTGATGTTCTCCATGGCGACCTTGGCGCGCATCAGGAAGCGGCCCCGTCCCGTCCGGTATGCCTCCGTGATGCCGCTGCGCCCGTAAATAAAGCCGCCGGTCGGGAAGTCCGGCCCTTGCACATGCTGCATCACTTCCTTCAGCCCGGCGTGCGGATTGTTGACCATCTCAATGGCCGCGTTGACGACCTCCGTCAGGTTGTGCGGAGGGATGTTGGTCGCCATGCCCACGGCGATGCCGCTGGACCCGTTGACGATGAGATTGGGGATGCGCGAGGGCAACACCACCGGCTCGGTCGTGCTCTCGTCGTAATTCGGGGTGAAATCCACTGTGTCCTGGTCAATGTCGGCCAGCATCTCCCCGGCAATGCGGGTCAGCCGGGCCTCGGTGTAACGCATGGCCGCAGGCGGGTCGCCGTCCACGGAGCCAAAGTTCCCTTGCCCATCCACCATGGTGTAGCGCATGGTGAAGGGCTGCGCCAAACGCACCATGGTGTCGTAAATGGCCGAATCGCCATGCGGATGGTACTGGCCCATCGTCTGCCCCACCACCTTGGCGCACTTGGTGTACTTCTTGTTGTGTTGCAACCCCATCTCGTGCATCGCGTACAGGATGCGCCGGTGGACAGGCTTCAACCCGTCCCGCACATCGGGCAGCGCGCGCCCGATGATGACCGACATGGAATAGTCGAGATATGAGCGACGCATCTCCTCTTCAATGTTGATCGGGAGCAGGTTCAATGCGCCGGGGCCGGTGGGTGTGCCGGGCGTGTTGTCGTCCTTGCCATTACCAAAAGGAAGTTGCGGGTCTTTGTCGTCTGTCATGTGTCTTTTCTTGCTTGATCTGTAAGTGGTGAAGGGTCGAAAATATCACGAAAAAACTGGGATTTCCTGTGCTTATAGAATATCGCATCCGGACAAGAAATAGGAGCGCCAATGGGAAATAAAATGTTCCCGTAACACTATGAATATAAAAATCTTATTACGTTAGCCAGGGTAGGCCACCCAGGCCCCATCCGGCCTGCGTAAAAAGGATGGCCGCCGCCAGCCAAAGATACATCCGGCGCTGGCGGGATTCCAGCATGTCCGCGAAGATGCCCCCCGCAAAGGTGAGCACGAAAGGCAGCGCCCATACCCACGGACCGGACCATGGGTTGGTCCACAGTCCAGTCTGCACTTCTGTCGTTTGCAGGCACAACAGCAGTGCGGCCACCAGCAGCGGTGTAGTGTTGCCAAAGTAACGCGAGCGGCGGGAAAGCGCGTAGTAGACCAGCGCCACGAATGCAGCCATCGTGACGCCAGCGTTGGGCAGGTATAGGAAAGTCCGCCGGAGGCCCTCCAGCGAAAAGACCATGCCTCCCGCCGCCCCGGAAACGATGGCCCACAGCGTCCCGGCGTGGAAGTTGACGGAAGCCAGCAGCAGAAACGCTGCGCCCACGCTGGCCAGCAGCAATACCAGCAGCACCGGCAAACGGCGCTCCCAGGCCAGATAGAGCATGAAGAGCAGCGCCAGCAACAGGCCCAGGACCGCGGCTGCAACATGCGCCATTGCCGTCAGTCCAAGCGCCAGCGCCAGCAGGACGATGCGTGGACGCCAGCGCCGTACTGGTCCCTGCATGGCATGGGCCACGCCAATGGCCGTGTAGACCAGGCCATACATCCCCCAGACGGCCAGAATTTCGTTGTTGGGGTGCACAGAGAGGCGCAGCATCTCCGGTGAAAAACAATACAGCGCCAAGGCAAAAAATCCGCCTTCCGTGCCATACAAACGCCGCGTGACCCACCAAATACCTCCGCCCAGCCACGCGCCAAAAACCACAAAGGGCAGATGCAGCAGCAGATTGGCGGCGCGCGAGTTGGGCAACGCATCCAGGGTGGAATGACCTGCCCGAGCGGGAAGCAAGTGCAACAAGACCAGCGGCAGTCCTGCCACGCGGTAGGCAAAGCTGCCATCGCCAGGGTTGGCGCAGGGCGCGGCGCCCTCCGATGGCGCAGGCCCCTCCCACAACGCGCGGCCACATTGGGCGTACTGATAATCGCGCCCCGTAAGCTGCTGGTGCTGGATGACCCACAAACACTGCACCGCAAAAAAGAGCAGCAGCAGCGCGGCAAAGCGCTGCGGACGTCCGATTTCAATGGAGAATAGACGCATACGCATCAAACCCTGAGTCTACCCGATCGACGGAGCAAGGCGCGTCCCATGCGGGCCATTTGTCCTACCCTGCGCCTGGACGTTGCACGCGCGGAGCCACACGCGATACCATCCGCTTACATGCAACCGGAAGCAAAACAGGACCGCATGGTCTCCGCAACGATGGTGGAAGACGACGCCAGCTTCGAGTTGAAGCTGCGTCCACAGCGGCTGAATGAGTTCATTGGGCAAGGCAAGGCCAAAGAGCAGCTCTCTATTGCGCTGGAAGCGGCGCGCAACCGCGGCGAGGCGCTGGACCATGTGGTGCTCTCCGGCCCGCCGGGACTGGGCAAGACCACGCTGGCCAACATCATCGCCAACGAATTGGGCGTGGGCTTCCAGCAGACCTCCGGTCCGGCGCTGCAAATCCAGGGCGACCTGACCGCGATCCTGACCAACCTGAAGCACAATCAGGTCTTGTTTCTGGATGAAATCCATCGCCTGCAAGCGGGCCTGCAGGAAAAGCTCTACACGGCGCTGGAAGATTACAAACTGGACATCATCATCGGGCAGGGGCCAGCGGCGCGCACGCATGTAATGGACCTGCATCCCTTCACGTTTGTGGCCGCCACCACGCGCCCCGGCCTGTTGGCCTCGCCGCTGCTGGCCCGTTTTGGCATCTTGCTGCGGCTGGATTTTTACACCGAAGACGATCTGCGCATTATTGTCGAGCGCTCGGCAGAAGTGTTGCAGGTCCCCATCGATGCCGATGGCGCAGCGGAGATCGCCCTGCGTTCGCGGGGCACGCCGCGCATTGCCAACCGCTTGCTGCGCCGCATCCGCGACTACGCGCAGGTGCGCGGCAATGGCAGCATCGACCGCCCCACGGCCATGGCCGCGCTGGAAATGTTGCAGGTGGACGCGCACGGCTTTGACGATATGGACCGCCGCTTGCTGCGCACCATCATCGACAAATACGACGGCGGCCCGGTCGGCCTGAACACCCTGGCCGCTGCCCTGGCCGAAGAGGAAGACGCGCTCGAAGAGGTATACGAGCCGTTTCTGATCCAAATCGGCTTCCTGGACCGCACTCCACGCGGACGCATGGCCACGCGACTGGCCTATCAGCATTTTGGCCTGGAGCCGCCGCGCAAACAGCCAGCGCTTTTTTGAAGCAGCGGAGGACCGTGCTGCTCCCGCCTCTTCTTTCGCAAATTCCTGCATAGCAACAACATCCGCTACCCAAACCGATTTTCTTTCGTCCTACCTACAGAAAACAGAATCGCCTCCAGTAAAATGGAGATGGCCGCCCCTTTGCACTTCCCCATAACACGTGTCCCAGAAGGACCTATGCGCAGACACCTTATCCCGGCACCCGTTGCACTGCTGTTTGTGCTTCTATGGACGGCAGCACTGGCCCCTGCTGCGGACCGCACCTGGGGACGCGACCTCACGGCAAAGGACGCTACGACAACCTCCACAACGGCCAATGGCGCCAAGACGGCGCAATCCGCACTCCCGTCAATTCCCACGCCCCAATCCATGCCGCACGTCACCATCCCGCGCCTGACGGGCGAGCCAAAGTTGGGCGATTTTCTGGCCCCGCACCTTGCTTCCGCCGCAGCGCGGGAGATGCTGCGCGTGGACAACTTCATCCAGCGCTATCCAGAAGACGGCAAGCCGGTGACCGGGCCAACAGTCGCCTACCTGGGCTACACGCACGAATACTTCTACGCTGCATTTGTATGCCAGGACCGGAAGCCAGGCCTGGTCCGCGCCCACATGCTGGCGCGCGACTCCCTGGGCGACGACGATTTTGTGAAAGTCATTCTGGACACCTTCCACGACCAGCGCCGCGCCTTTGTCTTCAAGACCAATGCTTTGGGCATCCAGGCCGATGCGCTGTACAGCGAGCAGAATGGCTCAGATTATTCTTTTGACACGGTATGGGACACCTGGGGCAAGCGCACGCCACATGGCTACACCGTGCTCATCCGCGTGCCATTTGCCAGCATGTATTTCTCCAAGGCAGGCACAAGCGAACCACGCACCTGGGGCGTGGTCCTGGAACGGTTCATCTCGCACGAGAATGAGTATGCCTACTGGCCGCCGATTAAGCACAATGTGGCGGGACTCCTGACCCAGGAGATGACCGCTGATGGTTTTATGGACGTTGAGAATGGAAAAAATTGGCAGTTTGAGCCATACGTCTTGGCCCGTAACCTGCGCCAGCTCAATGTTGTCAACCCGGTCAATCCCTATTTCGAACATAAGAAATTGCAGGGCTATGGCGGTCTGGATGCGAAGTTCATCCTGCACAACAGCCTGGTGCTGGACACGACCATCAACCCGGATTTCAGCCAGGTGGGCATTGACAATCCGGCCACGCCCAACCAGCGATTCCCCCCCTATTTCCCTGAAGTGCGCCCGTTCTTCATTGAGAACAGCAGTTACTTTATGACGCCCATCAGCCTGTACTATACGGACAACATTGTCTTGCCACAGTACGGCGAACGGCTGACGGGAAAGCTGGGACGGTGGGCGATGGGCATCTTGAATGTGGATGACCGCAGCCCCGGCCAGGCCGTCCCGCCGGGCAGTCCCGAATACAACACGCGCGCCCATTTCTACCTTGCGCGCGTCAACCGCGACGTTGGGGCCTTGTCCAACGTGGGCCTGATCTATGCGGACCGGGAGTATCTGGGTTCCTATAACCGGGCAGGAGGCCTGGATTACCGCGTGCGCCTGCGGGACCGCTGGACCTTGACTGGCCAGGCCATCACTTCAGAAACAAAAAACATCAGTAACTCCACGGCAGGGGAACAGTCCTGCTTGACACTCGCCTTGTCCTGTAGCGGCCAGGTCTACTCCCAGGGACTGAACTACTCTGACATACATAGAAATTGGTGGGTCTCTTACAACGACACTGCCGCCGGGTATGTGACGGACACAGGCTTCTTCCGGCGTCCTGACGTGCGCGAACCCAATGGCTATTACGGTTATACCTTCCGCCCTGCCAGCGGTCTCATCCTGTCACACGGGCCAAGCATCTATAGCGAACGCATCTGGGACCATACCGGGCTGCCTCTGGATTTCTACGTCAATCCAGCATACAGCGTCACCTTCAAGGCCCGCACCTCCGTCTCCGCCAATGTCGATCTGGGCCAGGACCGCCTGCGCCCGGTCGATTATCCTGTGCTGACGCACAACGTGGAGTACCACAGCCATACCGAGGGGATGAATTTCTACTCTTCCCCAAAACCCTATATTGCCGTAGGTGGAGGGGAGTTCACCGGCACCGTCGTCAACTATTCCCCGCCCAGCACCTCCGGGCCGTACCCGGTCAATGTGACCTCGCCCAACTTAAATATAGAGGTAAAGCCTGTAAGCCCCATCGACCTGCAAAACAGCTATGTGTACACCCACTTTACAAACATGCAGAATGGGGCCGTTGTCTATGACAACCACGAGTTCATCTCGCGCTGGAACTATCAGGTCACCAAGGCCGTTTCCTTCAATCTAATTGGGCAATATCTCGCGACCTTACCGGACCCGCAGTACACCAGCCTTACAAACTCAAAGAACCTATTTGCCGATGCGCTCTTCACCTACCTGCCGCACCCCGGCACGGCGGTCTACTTTGGCTACATAGGGAATTTTGAGAACCTCAACCGCGCGCTTTGCACCCGCGAAGTAGATGGCCTGTGCAATCCCAGCGACCCCATCCTGCCAACCACCTACTCTTCGCTGATGAATGACAGCAAGACCATCTATCTGAAGTTGACCTATCTCCTGCGTTTTTAGATCTATGGCCGTGTAAGTCGGTACATGCCCAGGTCTCAAAAGCGGGACCTGAGGCACCCGTATATCGTAGGCTGCATTCCTTGGCCCCAGCCTGACTTACTTTGCCGGAATCACCAGATACTGCTCCAGTTTTCCGTCCGGCTCCACGTAAGTGGTAACAATGAGATGTTGGCCCTGGAAAAGTACCTCGTAGGCATGGAAGGTCATGCCCCCGCGCAACTCATGCGCTGTCTCGCGAAAGACCAATGGCTGGCCCAGTGGCCGCAGGCTGGAAGCGTAGTCGCCCAAGGCCTGTTGCGAAAAATAAGCATTGCAATTGTCCGTGAAAAGATTGCGGTCGATCTTCCCCTGTTGCAAACCGAGAAAAATCTGCCGCGCCTGCGCTTCGGCCTTTTCCCCTGGGTCTTCCGGCAGACCCAGCAGGGCTGCGACCACCTGATTGGCGATCATGGATGCGGCCCGCGAAGCGTCCTCGTTGGTCAGCACGGCCACGGCGATTTTGTCCTGCGGCAACACCACATCGTCGCTGACAAAGCCGGAGACCTCGCCGCTGTGCGAAATGATGGGGTGCTGGTCCCGCGTGCTGAGGAAGACGCCCAGACCGTAATGCGTGTCCTTCCCGTCCTTCAGCTTTACGTCCTGGAACATTTCGTCGTAGGACCTGGGCGCCAGCAGAGAACGGTCCATCTGGCTGATGTTCCACAGCAGCAGGTCATGCGCAGGCATGGCCAGTTCGCCGGCGGCAAACATCCATCCCGCGCCCTCCTTGGGCGCCTCGCGCTGTGGTCCCAGCGCATGGCGATAGTAGCCCTGCGCATCGGTCTGGCCCAGCTTGGCGATGTCTGAGTTGGCCACGCTGGACATCTGCAACGGCGTAAAAATGTGCTCCTGCAAAAATTGCATCAGTGGTTCGCCGCTTACACTCTCCACAATTTTCCCAGCAATCACGAAGTTCGTATTGCTGTACTGCCATTGCGTGCCCGGAGGGAAGTCCAGCGGTTTTTCCCCCCACTTGGCCATGATGGCATCGGCTGTGGTGGGCAACAGCATGGGGGGCATCACGTAGTCTTCCGGCCAGTAGTCCTGATAGCCGGAGGTGTGCGAAAGCAGCTCGCGAAGGGTCACCTGGTTGGCGTCGGTCAGATTGGGGAACCAGCGCGAAACAGTGTCGTCCAACGACAGCTTGCCCTGCTGCTCCAGCAGAAGGATGGCCGCCGCGGTGAACTGCTTGCTGATGGAGCCAATGCTATAGCGCATGGTGGGGGTCGCGTCCACGTCGGGGGCCAGCCGGGCATGGCCGTATGCCTTCAGATAGGCGATGTGCCCGTCCTGCACGATGCCAACGGAGGCGCTGGGCACGTCTGTGCTTTGCAGCACCTGCGCGGCAATCGCATCCACCTTGGCCTGCATCGCTGCTGGCAGCGTATTTTGCGCGGACGCCACGCCTGCTAGGGGCAACAGGCCAATGCTGGCCGCCCCCAGGAAAACGGAAAGAAACCGAAGAGAGACCAGGCGAATCTGAGACAGATGCTGGGACATACTGAGGGACGCTCCAAAGAAAAAGTTGCTGGCCACCCGGCAGGAATGCAAACATGCCCGCGCAACCAGTAAAATAGTGTCGAAGTGAGTTTATGCGTTTCCTCGTGGCCACTGCAAACGATGGACGCGCCTGTGAGGCCTGTACAAAGAATGTTGACCCAATCGAAGACCCATACCTCCCTGATCGTCGCCATGGAAAATGCCGCATACGCTGCTGGACTGACGGTCCTGAACACCACCACTGGCGCGGACTTCCACGGTTCACCTACGACGCGGTTTGTCCTTGGCCTAAGCGGACAGACGGCCCCCGCCCCCACGCTGCAATTGGAACTGAGCGAGGCCTTTGATTTTGACCGGCCCGCCCTGCTGCCGGAGATGACCAGCCATCTGCACGAATCGGCCATGCGACTGCGCAACCCTCGTCCGGATTGCGACGTCACCTTGGCCGGGTTGCCCATCCGCATGGGCGATTTTGCCTGGCCCTTCCATCGCTCCACCTCTGGCGCTGACACCTTTATTGTCCACGGGACGGTGTATCTGGAAGATGGCCAAAACAGCCAACTCCACGCCCTGGTCGCCGCCAATATGACGGTCACTTTTGCTGAAATTGTGGCCGCGCCAGAGCAGCCGTATGCGGAAAACTTTGTATATAACGCTGTGCGCAAGACGCTGGACCAAGGACAGCTTGAGCTGGTGAAGAGCGGCAACCGCCAGCCGGTCCCCGTCACCACGCGCTATTACAGCCGCTGGCAAAAAAAGTTCCTCTTCAACGAAACCACTGAGGAAAGCCGCCGGGAGTTCCTGGCGCTCAAGGTCTACTGGCTGTCGGGCGTGCTGGGCCAGGGGCGGCCCATCTGGATTGCCGACCCACGCGATGCGCAGTACCTGAACACGACCGTGGACGAATTGCGGAAAATGGCCGCTGGGCTGGCCGGCAACCAGACCATCCAACTGGCCAACGGCCACGGGCCTGCCGGGGAATTTGCCGCCGCCACGCCCCAGTTGATGGCGAATGCGGAACTGTATCAAGCGTTGCGCGATAGCGCCCTGGCCCTGACCAAACCCACCTTCAACGAAGAGATGCGCCACGGACACACAAACATGTGAGCCTTTCAAGGGGACCAGCGACCGCCCTTTTTGTGTGCATCCTACAAGTGGAACAAGGTCCCCAGCAAGCTACGCTAGCACCAGGGCGGGCCGCGGCTGCCAGGTGTAGATGGTCAGTTCGCGGGCAAAGTAGAGGACCGGTTTGGTCTGCGGCAGACGAAGACCGATTTTTGAAAGAAAATTTAGAATTCTTCACCTCCTTGCGCAGAATTTGGCCCTTAAAACGCATTAAGAGGTCTTTTACAGAAGAACTTCTTGAGAACCTTCGTCATCCCGAGGCAAAGAGTCCTATGGCATCATTCTCAATTCCACTTACCGGGCTGGAGGCAGATTCGACCCAGCTCAATACCATTGCCAACAACCTGTCGAACAT
>JBMFGT010000018.1:0-42432 GCA_049977205.1 Acidobacteriaceae bacterium
TCCAGAGTAGCGGAGACCAGTCTCCTCCCGCATCCGTCACGCCGCCTGAGTTAGCAATTTATCTTGGACAGCAGTGAAATATACTCGGAACTGGCAGTAGTGCCGGCACAATACATGAGGTGTGGCTGATGGTTCGACTGCATGTACCTTCGGAGCTGCCACACCGTGGAGACTATGTGGTCCCAGCCAAATTGCCTCCAATGTTACGGAGGTGGACGCTTCGGTGGCGCGCCGGCGCAGCCTGGTTCCGTGGACGGCCTGGGGCCGCGAAGCCATTTATGAAAAGCTCGACCGGGAGAAAAACGGGGACCATTCTTCGTCTTCCTAGCATACGATGTATAGAGGGTATAGTGTTGTGCTATAGTTGAAAGCACAAAGGCCATGCCAATCTTCGACTCCATTTCTGAAACCCACCGGGCCTTGACGGATGTCGGGTATATCACCGACGAGGCCACCGCCGCCGCCGTCTTTTTCGCGGCCAGGGGAAACCAGGCCCTCTTGATCGAAGGCCCGGCGGGCGCCGGCAAGACGGAATTGGCGCTCTCCGTTGCCAAGGCCGGCAACATGCCATTCATTCGGCTGCAATGCTACCAGGGAATCAGCGACAAGCAGGCCATTGGAGACTTTGATCGCGCTTTACAGGACCTCTTTGTCGATCGCGAGTCGAGATCGGGGAAGCTGCGGTCTTTCGACGAGCTCGCGGTCGAGACAAGATCGCGGAAGTTCTTCAATGCCGGTCCGCTGCTGGAAGCGCTCGAATCCGAGACCCGCTGCGTCCTTTTGATCGATGAAATCGACAAGGTCGATTACGCGTTTGAAGCGTTTCTGCTGGAAATGCTTTCCGTGTGGCAACACTCCATCCCGCGGCTGGGCGTTGTACGAGCGAAGACCGTTCCATTTGTCGTCATTACCTCGAATGCGGAGCGCGAACTTGGGTTCGCGCTCCGCCGCCGCTGCCTGTACATGATGGTGGAACATCCAACCGCGGAGCGGGAGGCCGAGATCGTAGCGCGGAAAACGCCGCATTCGGGCCCTGTCATGCATCGCTTTATCGCTGGCCTGGCCATTGCCTTGAGAAGAGAGTCTCTTGAAAAGCCCCCGTCAATTTCCGAAATGAATAGCGTCGCGTTGGCGCTTGAGTTGATGGGACAAACGGAGATCCAGGCGGAACACAAAATGCTGTTCCTGCCGCTGCTGGTGAAAACCAAGAACGACCGCGCGCAGCTTGTCAAGAAAGAGGGCATGTTCCGGAACATTGTGGAAGACGCGAAAAAATACGCGGCTGCAATGACGGGCCCTCAGGTGGACCAGGCGCTGCGTCTCGATGGATCTGTCGAATGGCCCCCCGCCTTTATCGAGGCAATTTCGCTGGAACAGGATGCCAGCGCAGGGCCCGCGGTTCCCGAAGAAACAAAAATTGGTCCTGGACCAATCGAACCCGAGGTTGCGTTTGCATGAGGACCATCTTCATCTCCGTCATGGTGCTCTTGACAGGTCCCATGGGTACGAGTTGGGCGGGCCCAATCCAAATCCATCGTAGCGAACCGCCGGAGGCCGTCTATTACGCCAATGCATACGCCGACCATTACGGTTTGCCGCGCTCGCTGGTACACGCGGTGATCGAGCAGGAATCTGGCTGGGACCCCCATGCCGTTTCGCCCAAAGGGGCACTGGGCATCATGCAGTTGATGCCCGATACCGCCAGACAATATGGGGTGCAGCACCCATTTTCCAAGGTGGAGAACATTGGCGCGGGCACGCGGTATCTGGCCGATCTGGTTCGCGCGTTCCACGGGGACCTTCGCCTGGCGGTCGCCGCCTATTACTGCGGGAACCACCCCATCCAGCGCTGGGGACTGCGTTACAGCAACGCGGACGTATTTCAATATGTCTCGTCTGTGCGGGCACTATATGTTCGCGACCTCGCGCGACACGAAGCAAGCACCGTAAATCCAGACAACAGAAAGACGGTACAACCATGAATCGAGTCATCGCCAAGGCCCTTTTGCTTTCCGCAATCTTCCCGGCCGCGCTTATGGCGCAGCGTCCGGCATCCACGCCGATCAAGGTCACACCTAATATCGACAGTGAGACGGTCAACTCCAAACTTGTGTATACCGTTCATTTGCAACCGCTCTACACAACCGCCATTCATCTTCCAGAGACCGTAACATCGATCGCGGTCGGGGCCCCGACCCTATTCGCGGCGGAACACAGCAAGGACGAACCCCGGCTGGTCTTTGTCAAGCCGACCACGCACGAGGCCGCAAATTCGAACCTGCTGGTTGCCCTGGCCTCCGGGCGCACTTTGAGTCTCACGTTGGTGTCTTCCGGGGACGCCGGTTCTTCCTACCCGGTGGACTATGTCGTGGATTACAGTAATCCGCAACCGATGATGCGAATCAGTTACGATGCCGCGAACGCCGCTATCCCTGCTGGGAACGATATGTCCGGAACGGTCGTGGGCGATGGCGTGACCGTGTATACGGGCGGGACGCCTGCAATTGCCGCGGACAGTCCAATGTCCGGTCCCGGCTTTTCTGTGCGAGGCGCCACCCCGGTCGAGGCTGCGCTCGATCGTCAGACAGACGTAGCAGCTCCCATGTACATCACTGGAGAAGACCTGAAAAAGCAGGTCTACCCGGACAAGATGACGCCGGGTTCCTTCCAGGTTGCGTTGGGGAACTTTACCCAGCACGACGATGTGATGACATTGAGTTATTCCGTGGTCAATGTCAGCGACCACTGGATTGAAGTCCTGCCGCCGCAGATCCAGCTCTTGAATCCCAAGGCCAAGAAAAGAAGCAAAAAGAAGCCCCAGTCCTTATCGGAGCAGGTCCCGATCCGGTCCTACAAGATGACCGCCCAGAAGTTGGCGCCCAGTCAACGACTGGACGCGGCAGTCGTCTTCGCTCGCCCCGACTTCAAGCAAACCAAAGACAAGATGGTGCTGCAGGTTGCCATCGACAGTGCTGTCGATGCGCCGCTGCTATTGCCGCTTCCGTTTGTCGCACCTGGAAACTAATCATCCGAAAGGACAATATCGATGCCTACGTCCGACGAAAAAGTACTGCTTCCGGACAACAATTCCGGTTCCAATGCCCAGGGCGCCGCTGCCGCCAAACCGGCCATAGGGAAGGGAAGCGGCCTCCTCACAAAAGCAACGACACAGAAGCTCGCGGCCCGCATTGTCGTGGTGGTGCTCGTTGTCTTGGTAGGGCTGGTGCTGATATCGCGCAAGAATGTCGTGAAGACAAAGAGCGCGAATCCGCGTCATCCCCAAGCAAACATTGGGTCGGTAGTGAAAAAAACAAGCCCTTTGATTTCCGCTCCTGCCGACAAAAGCCCCGTGAACACGACACCGCTCGGGGGCAATGACGTGACTCCGCAGACGATTGAGATGACACGCAACCCCGCCGTAGAAGCGGCCCGGAAGGCCCAGGACGCACAAAGCGCAAACCATGCGCAAACATATCCTGCCGCCCAAGGAAGTCCGAACCACGCCTTGCCGGCGGGCGGAAATTTGGCGCCCAGCGCACAGCAGGCCAAGCCGCTGAATCTGATTCATCCCTTTCAGAAGCCCGCAGACGATGGGAATGGGAACTGGCAGCCTACCCCCTATTCAGGGCAAACCCCGCCCAATGCTCCAGCCCTGGTGACACAGGAGGAAAAAAGGGCGTACTCCGATCAAGTCACGAAGCAGTCGGTGACGTTCACTCTTTCCAACCAGGCGACTGCCGGAGGGCAGCCATCCGGCAACGATCTGCCGATCACCAACCTTGGACTGGAGCCGGGCTATCACATCGGAGCAAGGACGGAAACATCCGCCAGCAGCGCGGAGATCAGCGTGCCCGTTGTGGCCGCGATCCAATACAACTATATGCGGGACGGGAAGGTCTTGATTCCCGCGGGAAGCCGTGCGATCGGCACCATGAACCAGGTCAATGCGTCCGGTTATGCCGGGCTGTCTTTCTCCTCCTTACAGTTTCCGGATGGCAGGACGGTCCCAATCGCGGCCGTCGCCTTGGATAAAAACATGATGCCGATCAAAGGGACCGTGACGGGCAAAAACCTGGCCAAGCAATTTCTGGTCGCCACCATGGCGGGACTGGGAGAGGCCACGGCCATGGTGGCCGGTGGATCGAACATGAGCGGCGCGTACAGCCAGTCGGACATGATCAAACAGCAGGCGGCACTGAATATCGGCAATGCCGCCGACAGCCAAATCCAGATGTTGAACAATGGCCAGCATATCGTTGTGACCATTCCCGCAGGTACGGAAATCAACGTTGTGTTTGTCAAGCCCACACAGACGAACAAAACGACCTCGCACTAAGGCGGCATTGACCTGCGCCACAGGCGCGCAAACAAGGTCTGGTTTGGCACACGAGACAATAGAACGAATACGTCTATTGCACAATCGTCATATCGGGTATAACATCAATACTAAAGCGCAGTTGAGAACCAAGGTTTCGCGTAAGAGAAAACAACCGTTTCATCAACCAGGAGGACACGTATATGATCACTCTCTTCCCTATATGGCTGCATGCAGGTACCGCGGCATGCCGCACATTCGTCTCTCACCCGTCAACCCTGCTGCTGTTGGCCAGTATCGTTGGCTGTCTTACAGTGGTCTATTTCTGTCTTCCCGCTTACGTCGCCAAGCAGGCGCGGCTTGCATTGCTGCTTGCGTTGGTGACGCTCGGAGCGGTCGGCGTTCCGGCTGCCGCTGTAGCGCAGAACCTCGGGCAAGAACCCGCTGTTGGTGTGGCAGTCCAGGGCGAAACCGCGGCGCAGCCGGAAGGCACGCTGCTCAATGCCATGAACTGGCTCGGCAATGTGATCTGTCCAGTTGCGGCAGGTGGGACCTTGGTTGGTACCGTCGCCAAAGCGACCACGGGAGGGAAGTGGGTCCCCTGGGCCGTGGGTACTGGCGGATTATTGTCGGTTTCCGGCGGCCTGCGTCTCATGGAGTATTTCATCATGAATGGCCGCGGCGGGGTCATGTAAAGAAGTGGAGCGTATTGAAGATGGCCATACCGCCGTTTTTCCAGAACGTGTACTCGCTTCTGAGCTCGCTCAGCGTGGTCGCATCGCTGTCATGTTTCGTGCTGGCAGCGTTGCAGCTACGCGCGGAAGGGGGCGTCAACTACGACGCAAACGGCGGCTTTTTCAAGTGGCTCTTCTGGGGAGCGGTGATGCTCACCCTTCCCTCGATCAGCCTCTGGTTGTCCTCGGAAGGAGTCGAGATCAGCGTGGTCAATGTGGGAGCGACGAATGTCGGGTACGTTGCCATGATCTCCCGGCCCATCTCAGATTTTGTGAACAATTATCTTGTCCCGCACATCGTCCCCGTTCTCGCGGCAGCGCTCGTATTCAAGGCTGTGCTCGATGGGTCGGAAGGACTTAGCCCGCTTCCGTCCATCGTAGCGGCGCTGTTTCTTCTTTCCATCCAGGGGTTCTTTACCATGGCTTCCACCTGGGAAAACAATTCCGACCCCTACGGTACGGCCAGTCTCCTCATGTCGATGTTTCAGTACGCCGCCTACACGCTCAGTCCTCTGATTGGAGCGCTTTGTATTGTCGGCGCCATTATCAACTTTATCCGCGGACATAGCTGGGGCCATCTGGTCTTCTCGGGGCTTGGATTTCTATCGCTGACCGGACTCTGGGCCCTGGTGCAAACATTCGCGGGAGTCAGCGTCCAGTAATAGCAGTCTCAGGAGTACGGAATGCAGCTTTCACGATCGCCTAAATTTCGCGCACTCTTACGCATCGCCAGTTTTGCTGGAACACTCTGCGCGTTCGTACTGGCCGCGCGCGAGATGTGCCTGTTTCATGCAGGTCAATTGATTGTCCATGCCCTCGTTGTAGGGACCGCATTTCTGATGCTGGCTTACTGCTGGGGAATGCTTCTTGGAAAGCTCTGGGCATGGAGCGGCAGTATCTCAGGATGCGAACGTAAGAGTGTCCCATCCTCCTTTGCTGCCAGGCGCAGACTGCGCACAACGCCGTTCGTTCGCGCCAACAGGAGGGCCTGTGGGCACAACGCTTAGCGGCAACGGGTCCTTCGACGGCGCGATAAAAATGCTCGCCGGATATTTAGGCAATGCCATTTTGCCCATTTGCGCCGGCCTCATCCTATGCATGGCCATCTGGGCCTACTCGCAACGGAAGAGCGGCGATCGGTACGTCGTTGGCGCGATGGTTGCCCTGCTGGCCTCGGGGTTGATTCGGGTGGCGGAAACATTCGCCGCCCAGGGCACTGGCTCCGGTCAATATTTATCCGCGGTCCTCACTCTGGTCAACTATGTCAGCAACGTCATTATGCCTGTGTTTGCGGCCCTCGAACTGGTGCGCGGCATTCTTGAACTCAGCGGATTCATGGAGCGCATGACGATCGGAGACGACGCTTCACGGCATTTCATCCTCGCGGGCATGTGCCTGAGCGTTTCAGGAATGGTGCGTCTTCTGGAGTTCTTCGTGATGAATGCCACGGGAGGGGTCAGCTAATGGCGCTCAATCAAACACCCGTTTCCAGAAACCTGCATGCAAGCATCAAGTTTCTCGGCCTTGAACTCGAAGACCTTCTGTATCTGGGAATGGCAGGCGTAGCAGCGCTTCTTGTCGGCCAGTTTGTGCCCTATTTTGCCAGCCGGTCGATCGCCGGTGTTCCAATGAACTGGGCCATGTTCCTGTTTGTCATCGTTGGCGGGTATGCCGCGCTCGCGATCTTCAAGACCGGGAAGCCCCCTGGATATCTGGGCGATTATGTTGCGTGGCATAGCAAACCGCATGCTTACTCCGCGATGGAACGGGACCGCCAGCTTACGCGCGAGTATTTCATCGAGGACGTCGAGGAATAACCAAGGAGATTCGGATGCCGGGAACCAAGAGACAACACGATAAGAGTTTGGACGCGCCCGCGTTGTGCGAACAATTGCCGGTGCGCGACTTCGTCGACGATTGCATGGTGCGCACCGATGGAAGCTATGTCGCAGGCTACAGACTTGCCGGGTCTTCGAGCTATTTTGCCGACGACCATTCGCGGAATGAAATGAAGTCGTTTCTCGAATCGCTCTTGCGTACGGTCCCTGAAGAAAGCATGCGCGTGCAGTTCCGCTACGAAGTCCTGGAAACGAGCGCCCAGACGATCGACAAATACGAGGAGATCCGCAGGACCGATTCGCAAGCGGCGATTCTCCTTGACGAAGACCTCGTCAAGACCTACCGCCAACGGGACGCGGACGGCGAATACCTGACCCGCAAACTCCATGCCTATTTCATTTGGAGTCCGGAGAAGTATCGGCAAATGATGTTGCAAGGTGGAAGCTTCAAGGAAAAAAGCAATCCGGCAAAAAGAAAGGATGGAACTCTCTGGGAGGGATTTCGTTCCTGGGTGCTGCGGCAACTTGGCAGAGCGCCGGAGACGGATGGACAAGACCCCGAAGCCGCGGACGGCGAAGAGGCCCCGGACCCCGATTCGTTTACAACCAGCACAGCCCATGCCGTGCAACGCACCTACAAACAGCACCGGGACACGCTGCATCATTTCAACTCGATCCTCATGGGGATCGAATCGGGCCTGAAGGTCGCCGGTCTCGGTCCCGAGCGCATGACCCATCAAGAGATGTTTCTGGAGATCAAACGGGCATTGAACCCACTGTTGCCGGATGACCTCCCGCTCAAGCCCCAGAGAATCACAGACCTCGAATACCGGTCCGTTCGGGAGCAGCTTGCCTGTGTCTCTCTTTTGGGCGAGACCGAGACCTATATGAACATCGACGGGGTCCTGTGGTCCATGATCACTCTCAAGATTTCACCGGACACAACCTTTCCCGGGGTGGTTCGCGAACTGCAAACCGCTGGCTTCCCGATATCCATTTCGACGCAGGTGGTAATCCCGGACCAGAGCAAAGTGTTGGACCGCTACAAGCGCATGTACAAGAAGATGGTCAATGCCCAGAAGGACCATCGTGGCAACCAGCGTGTCGATATTGCGGCCCAGGTTGCCGCGCAGGAACTGTTAGACATCCAGGCGAAGATCCTTGCTTCTTCCACGAAGACCGCACGCGTCAGCATGACCATCGCGGTACGGACCTCGGGCCCTGCCATCACGGAAGCCGATTATGCGGCTGCGCAGCGCGAACTCGCCATGCGCCGACAGATGGTCATCCATATCATCGGACGGATGAATGGGGCGAAGGCCTACTGCGAGACCCTGGCCCAAAAACGGCTGTTTTTTTCCTCACTGCCCGGGATGGCCGACAAGGACAAACGCGATCTCGACCTGCTGACTTCCCATGTTGCAGATCTGCTGCCAGTGGAGCTGCCATGGGCAGGCACGGAAAAATGTCCTTTGATGATCTTCGATACGCCGTACCGGCAATGCTTTCCGTTCTCTCCATTCGACCCGAATATCGAGAACGCCAATATGCTGGTGGCCGCAACTTCGGGCACAGGAAAGAGCGTGCTGGTTGGCAAGATGCTGCTTACCACAGCCCGGCAAGGAGTGAAGGTCTCCATCCTCGAGCGCGGGGACTCCTACTACTATCCGGTGAAGTATATGGGCGGCGAGATGATCACGATGTCTCTCGACTCGGCCTATACGATCAACCCGTTTGACCTCGAGCCAGGACAGCTCGCGCCGTCGAACGACCACCTTTCGTTTCTGACGCAGCTCGTGCATTTCATGATTGGGGAAACCGGATCCGCCGACTCCGACCTTCTGGAGTCCACAATCCGAGTTTGTTTGAAGGACGTGTACAAACGGCGCTATCGGTCCGCGGAGGACGCATACCCGCTGCTGTCCGATCTCCAACTCTCGCTTCAGTATTACAACGGCAGCGAGGCTTCCAAAAAAGAGGCCCACATGGCGGCCGAGAAACTGACGGCCTGGGTCGGCGATGGAATGTATGCCAAACTGTTCGACCGGCATACCACAGTGAACATGCGGACGGCCTGGCTGTACTTCAACATCGAGCAGCTGAAAGACGATCCGAAACTCGATGCCGCCATGAGCCTGCTGATCGCGTATGCGACCACGCGCCGGGCCCAGGGCGATGGAACGGACCGAAGCATTGTGGTTCTTGATGAATGCTGGCAGCTGCTTGAATCGAAGACGCTCGCCCCGGTCGTGGTCCAGCTCTTCCGCACCGCGCGGAAACGGAATGCGTGTGTATGGGCGATCTCCCAGGCGGTCGAAGACTTCACGGGCACACCCGACAACCCGAACAAATATGGTGGGGCCATTCTGGCCACGACCGCCATCCGCTTGATTGGACGGCAAAAAGGGAACTTCGACGTTCTGCGATTGTTCCTCCACTTCAACGACACGGTCCTGAACAAGGTGAAGATGCTGGGCATGACGGAAAAGGGGAAGAAAAGCGAGTTCCTTGTGTCGGTTGGAGAAAAAGCGGAGTGGACCCTGAGTCTGTATGTCGTGATGTCCGCCATGATGTACTGGCTGACTACCACCTACCCGCGCGAAAGATACTACCGGGAATGGTGGCTCCTGACCCATCCCGCATTGCCACTGACGGATGCAGTCCGCCTGCTGGCCGAGAAGTATCCCAACGGAATATCCTCGCTCGATGAACTGCCGGAAGAGCGTTCCGGCGAAGTGATTCGCGCGTTTACCTCAAAGAAAGCGGCATAGGAAAGGCGGTATAGAATGCGAGGTCTCAAACGTGTGGGCCGACAAATCGCACTTGGAACGGCCCCATTATTGGCGTTCATGTTGTTCGTTCCGACTCCGAGTGGAAACGCGCAGTTCAGCGTCTTCGATGCTCTGCTCGGTACCATCGGCGGAATGTCGGCGTCTCTGACCCAGATGCAGCAGATAGGCCAAAGCACGGCCCTCTTCGAGCAAGAGACGCTTTGGCCGGTTTCCATCATAGGCCAATTCCAGTCCGTCTTTACCGGTCTTACTTCCTACGGTCAGGCCGCGCTTTCCGCTATATCCAGTGTTCCGGTCCAGAGTGCCACCTTGCCATCGTCGATGGCGCTGGAATCGCAAATACTCTCTGGGTCCCAGTCCTTGGTCAATACTTATTACACCAATACTTATGGGCCCAACCTCACCGTCGCCCAGGCGCCGGCACCCGTGGTCCAGTCGATCGGCATGGCAGACGCCACGGCGATGGACTCAATGCAGCTCGGCATGAGTGCGGATGCCACCACCAGCACGCTGATTAACCAGGCCCAGCAAATCCAAACCACGGCTTCCTCGGTGGCCGCCGGCGTCCAGGACATCATGACAGCCCAGGCCATGGCCGGCGAATTAGAAGTCCTGGCGCAGCAACATCGCATGTATGCCGCGATGCTGCGGGAAGAGGCCAACGATCTCGCAGTCACTGGCATGGAATACAAGCAGACCGCAACCGCAGTCCAAAACACGGACCAGGGTGTCCAAAATGTTGTTGGAAATGGAGGCAATCCGCAATGAAGATGAAGAGCATACTCAAAAAAGCCCAGAACTCCGCGACCATTCGCCGCACCGGCTGGATATGTCTTGGCGCGTTCCTTGTGGCCTTTTTGGATGCAGGGCCTGCCCAGGGCCAATTGGGCCTGGGGACAGCTGCAATTCTGGCCTTTCTGCAAACGATGAACACCACCATGCAAGCGACCTTGGCTGTCCCGTTGACTGTTATCCAGGGGGTCGAGCAACAGGAGCAGATATTCCAGCAGCAAACGATTTATCCGGTCTCTCAGATTGCCTCAATACAGGGCCTCGCGTCTGCCTTTGGTGCGCAGATGTCGCAGATGCAAAATATGACGTCGACCCCTACGCCCATGGCGCAACCTGGAACGGCCCAGGCAACGCTCGAGACAACGACACTCTCAGGGAACACAGGGCAAATCCCGTCGATCGCTCCGGAGTATCAGCAGGTCTATGGGCCAACGCCCACCTCCGCCCAGGTCAGCAACCCGCAACAACGGAGCGCGATCGACATGGGTGACGCCCAGGCCAAGGACGCGCTTGCAAAGGCGGTCCAATTGGATGCTGTTGCCACCACGGAAATGGGAATTGCAACGCAGTTGATGCAAGAAGCGCAATCAAGCACTCCGGGCACGGCAGCAATGGTCCAAAGTCAAGCGGCCGCCTGGATATTGCAAGGCCAGGCCTATTCACAAGGTGCGCTCGCTGGATTGCTACGCGTACGGTCCGCTTCCTTGGCGTACAAGACACTTAAAATGAAGACCGCCGGGACCCTGGTCCAGAACAGAAATCAGGCAATTCAGAACGTCATCAGGTCAAACTGACAGGGCCCAGTTTAGGAGATCCATGTTTTTTTATGACAGCTTTTTCAACCAGGCCCTGGCCGCATTGGGCGGCACCGCGTTGACCAGCGTTCAGACTGTGTCCTACATGATTCTTGGGATCACCTTTCTTCTCTCCGTCTATGAGGCCTTTGCGCGCGGCGGGGACACCCGGCAGCTGATGGTTGGTTTCTTGAAATATGTCATTGCTGCGGTCGTGATCCAGAACTGGTCCGCGGTGTTCAACGACATCCATACCGGCATAGAGTCGATCGCCTGGGCCATCACCAGCCAGGACTACGTTTCCCTGTGGCAAAGCAACTTTGTGGCCTTTATGCAACAAAACCCCAACCCGGCCACCGCGGGCATAGCCGCGGGAATTGCCAATCTTGCACAAGACATCGTGACCCTGGCCATTGATGTAATTTTTGGGGTATCACTCATTATCTTTGATTTTATCTATGCTTTGTGGGGCTGTGTCCTCTTCCTTCTTGCACCTCTATTGATTGCCACGGTACCGAGTGTGAATCTCGCGGGGTTCGGCAAGAAGTTTCTGGCGGGCCTGGCGGAATGGTGCATGTGGCCGGTCCTTTACGCTGTATTTGCTCTCATGGCGTATAACATGAATTCGGCCAACATAACAAGCATACTGGCCGACAAGAACTACACAGACATCGTTTCCGGCACGTCCAATATGCTTATCATCTCGATGATGAGCCTAGTGATAGCGCTCTGTCTTCTGATCATTCCGTTTCTCGCCCACTTTCTCTTCGGAGCGTCCTTTGACGGCGTCGCGGCGACCTTCGTTGCCATGTCAAGGATGATGGGCGGAAATGTAGCCGCACTCGCGAGCGCCGGCGGCGGCGGGGCCAGCGGAGGTGGTATGGGTGGCGGCGGAGGACCCAGCAGCAGCGGTGGAAGTGGACCGGTCCAGGGGGGCAGCAATGAAGTCAGCAATGCCCGCCAAACCACAAACACGACCAGTACGCCGCCGCCGGCCACTTCCAATCTTCCCGCCGCTGGCAGCGATCTAATGAAAAACATGAATGAGATCAAGGAACTTGGTTAGACATGGTTTTAACGCTATTGACGTTATACCCGATATGTTTTATACTTGGCCATAACAGGCGCGAGGCAAAGATGGGCAATCAGACTGAAGGGCCGAATTTCTTGCACATGGACGGGGCATGGAAGGCCCAGAGCGACCGCATGACGGTCATTACGATCATCGCCGCGATCGTCGCCCTGGTCGCGGTGGCGGGAATGATTGCCGTTTGGCCGCAACTGCCAACCGGGGCCCGTGACCTGCTGGGTGGGGACGATACACCCGATATACTTCTTAGGATATATACCTGGTCCCAACAGACGATCAGTGGCATATGAACAACCAGACGGAAGAATCGAATTTCTGGCACATGGATGGGGCCCTGAAGGCGCAGAGCAACCGCATGACGGTGATTACGATCATCGCCGCGATCGTCGCCCTGGTCGCGGTGGCGGGAATGATTGCGGTGTGGCTGCAACCGCCCACCGTGATCCGGGTTCTGCCGGACGGAGAGGCGAAAGTTGTCGGTCCAACCGGCAAAATCAGGGACGGCCTGTCGCCGTCGCTTCTCAGCAATGTCCAGGCGGCCGAGGCCCCGACCGCATACGAGAAGGAGGCTTACGTGCGGGCCTTCCTGACCGAGTATCTGAATTACGATCCACACACATTGCCGGCGAATTGGTCCAATGCGTTGAACATGATGACCTACAACTTGCGCCGCGCCGCCCTGGACCAATTTGAAAAACAGGACACGGTCGGCACCATGGAGGATGAACAGGCACGCTCTCAACTCTCGATCAAAGACAACATCGAAGCCGATCCAAGCGACCCTCTCACCTACAACGCTTTCGGCATACGCACGGTCCACCGCATGGACAAGCAACAAGAGTTGGTGGATGAACTGGTAGAGGGTTACCGCATCCGCTTGGCGTTGACGACCCGAAGCGACACAAACCCTTCCGGTCTGCTGATCGCCGGATTCCAAACCAAGGAGATCAACTCCGATACCAAACAGGCAGTGGCCGATGTACCCGCAATAGGAGGCGGGAATTGATGAACAACCTAGCAGCCATTCCAACGTCGCCCGTCGCCCCCGGCAGGCAGGAAAGTGTACCTCCAGCCGATGTCCCGACCAGGGCGGGGAGCATGAACGAAACACCAGCTCCGTCAAGACGGGGCCGGAAGCCGGGAAGCGTGATTGCAAAGAAGAAGCCGGGTGGAGGACGAAAGGCCGTCCACTACTTTCAAGTAGAAAAAGGCTACAAGCCCGCGGCGGGGAAAGCCCCGACAGTTGTCAAAGATTTTAAGGACGAAAACGAGGCCTACAGGGAATGTTTCAAGACCGGGAGTTTGTGCATTCGCGGTGAACTCTTCGGTGTCGACATTGTCGGTAAAACGCTTACCGAGATTCCGGTCTTAGTTGAAGCACAGCCGGAGTAACGGCGGACACCAAGTTTACAGAACGCACGCTTTTGGAGGTCTTCACCTACTTCTGACGCCTGCGATTTGTATACCCACCTCATAGGTCAATATGAGGATTTGTTCGCTAACCGGTCACGATTTCTGGTTAGTTCAACGCAGCACACGGACTGACTGGACTGAATGACCCAAGGCATGAAGTCAATGACCATTGGCATCGGACCGCTCTTTCCGTGTATTTCCCTGAATCAAACGGAGAGAGACCTTATGACAATGAATGGGAAAATGATCATGTTGGATGTGAACAGCCAAGGCAAAGTCACCGAGCGGCACAATCAATTGGCCCCTCAGGACTGGCTTGCCACGACCCTCCTGGGACATATTTATCCGGGAATCAAGGTCGCGCTGGTAAGCATCCCCGCAGACGACGCGCTTGAGATCGACGAGCAGGAAGTTGTGAAGGAAACGCTCAGAAATATCAAGCACAAAGGGACCGACTACGAGATGGTAGGCGCTTCCGGCTCTGCGAAAAATGGGAAATACTACTACGCCAGCAAGGAGTATGCTCCTGACCTGGCAAAACGCTACCAAAAATGGCCGGAAGCGGCCATCACCTACTTTGGCATCCTGACCAGCAACTGCCGCGTCATTATCGAGGTCGATGATGCGCGGGTCCTGGTCGTTCCCGACAACCAGTTGGGGACGAACGACTGCCGGGGTTGGATTGCGGAGAACACATTCCGGAAGCTGGATCTTCCGAGTGGCGCTTTCTATCAGTTCCGTCTGGCCTTTGGCGAGAAACAGGCCAAAGGTTCATTCAAGGTGATGGGCGATGATGTTGCCGCCTTTATTGGCGCCGACATCATTGTTCCGGAGTCCAGCGTCAAGCCCGCGTCGAAGTTTTCGTCGTGGGACATGAACGCATTTGGGGATCGTCTGACCGCCGGAAGGATCGTTCTGGGGATTCGCGAAGTATCGCGGAAACTCACGTTCGGCTCTTCTTATACGGTTGTGCAATTTGCAACCAGGGAAGTGATCGAACAGGAAATCACTCCCAAGGCGATCAAGATGCTCGAAGAATTGCGGGGTGCCTGGCATAGCGCCAATCATCGCAAGCTCGTCGAGATGGTGGGCAGGGTTTCACAGCCTGTCATCGAGGAGATGGACGGAATCTACAACGAGGAATCGGACCTGCCTGCATTCGATCCGACGCTGGACTATCAGCGCCCGGTCGAGGCCATGCTGCTTGCTGATGGATCGGGTGAGATTGCTTCGCACCCGTACATCAACAAGAAGCTGAAGAAGCTGATGGCCAAATGGTCCCATCGGCTGCTGACAGGCGGAGGCGTTCAACTGCCGGCGTTCGCGCTTGCGGACGATGGCTACCTCGTTCTCGATCATGGGGACCTCTACACCGGTTCCGATTGGTTGCCGATGCGCATGGCAATCACGTCCCTCGAATCGAGGCGGTCCTTGTGCGTGCGGTATCCAGTACGCATGCGGGAAGATCTGCTCCCGATGACCCATTGCAATCGTCAAATGACGGTCGATCTGCTGGTCGGGCAAGGGCTTTCACCTGAACTCGCTGCCAGAATCGCCCAAGAGCAGTTGGTGCTGTCGGCCACTTACACTCTTCACTCGAAAGAGGCGAAGAAGAACGGTGGAGATTACGACTTCGATCAAATCTGCGTGGTCGATGAGGCCCTCTATCCGATGTTCGTCGAATCGCGTTTTTCGTTTTCGAGCGCGTTCACGATCACCAAGGCCAAGAGGGAAAGGGCAAAGTCTCCCATGTTCAACATGGTGGACGTGGCCTGGAACACGCTCGGCAACAAGATTGGGACGATCACTAATCTGATGTCAAGCGCGATTGCCGCAGGACTGGATGAACTTGTCTATGAGCTGGTCGGGCAGTTGCAACTCGAAATCGACTCGCTCAAGCATGGAGTGCGGTCGGATGCCAAGTTACTCCAGGACATCCGCGCCAAGATCGGATATAGCGCCCCATGGCTCGCGTTGAAAGACTGCGAGACGATTGACGACTTGCCGCTCTATCTGGAGATTTTGCCGACAGATAAAGTGGGTTGGATGTACAACACCCTGCGCGCCGTACTGGAGGATGTGGTTGGAACACCGCTGCAAATCCACCAGTTCTCCGGCCTCATCACGGGCCACCCGCCCAATAACGAAATGCTGCTCGAATGTAAAACGGTCCACCGGGCCTACGGAAGCGGTTGCTCATGGCTATTGGACACTCTCAAGGGGCAAAAGCTCCAAGTGAAAGTCCTGACAGAGAAGGTGATCGCACTGAAGGAATCCGGAGACTCGAGAGATGAGCTCAAGGCCGTTCGGAAACAACTGCGCAAGCAAAAGGCGGTTGTCAGGGACGCGGAAGACCGCATGAAGGAGCAGATGTCGAACCTTCAGGCGATCTTCCGTCTTTGGGCGGCAGGCAAAGAAGGGTCGACGCGCCGTCAATGGTGCCAGGCCCTCAATACTGTGGTCTCAAAAGGCCGCGGTACGGGTTCACTTTTGTTCCATACCTTTCCACAGGAATATGTGGACATGACCGCAGAGCGGACCGGAGGAATTCGCACGACTGTTCCTCCGATTGCGCGGCAAATGCTTCAGGACGGCGTTCCTGTCTCTCACATGATAGTAAAAGGCAACCGCTTTTACTGTGTGAGCAAGGTGGACGGATATTTGATCCCGACATTTTATCTGGACGAGAGCGACCCGAAGAACCATAAGGTCAGGGCCTTTACCGAACCGATGCAACAAGTACAGCAAATGACCAGCGAAGTGCCGCCAGTCGCGGGCACAACACTCGTAGTTGCTGCATAAATGACGAGTGGGCACAAGCCCACCAAATGGTAGGGGACAGGGGAGGGCGTAAAGCCTTCCCCCTCCCAATTCGATGTCTCAAACGAGGTATTATGCGGAAACTCTGCCTGACCCTTACTCTCTGTGCCGGTCTTGCCGGCGCCTCCGCTGTCCACGTACAGGCCCAAACGGTCACAACCCATACGATTGCGGTCGGCCAAGTGGAAAAGATCGCTACGGCCCTCCACCATATTTCGATCATCTCTCTGCCGGAACCTGTCCGTTCGGCCGCAATTGGCAGCGACATGGTCCAGATGCAATGGAACGGGAACCAGGTCCTCATTGAACCCTTGCAGGAGGGCGTAGATACGGATCTGTTCGTCTTTATCGGGCACAGCAGCCTTACCTACGAAATCCTGCCCGCCGGAGACCCGGCAAAGATTTCCTACATGGTCCGCGAGATATATCCTCCCTTGCCGCCACCGCCTCCCGGCCCTTCCCTGGAAGAACGGCAGCGGGAACGGGATGGACTGCTGGGCGCCATTTTGATGACGACAACTCCCATCCGCGCGCATAAATTGAACGACAAGCACCAGGACATCCAGGTGCGCATCGTGAATGTAAGCGAGGATGCCCATAACTACTACGTGCGCCTGCAGGCCCTCAATAGGGGAGGACATGCCTACCGCATCCAGACCCCCGTGGTATCGAAGATCGACCCCGCCTTCGGGTCCAACCTGGCGTATGAGATGGTGGACCAGCAGATCAGCCAGCACACGTTTGAACGCTTCCGCCTCTATAACGAACGCGCGCTTTTTACCCACGGCTCCACCCTGGTCAAACAGGACATGCAGCCCGGGGAATCGACGCAGTGGATCATGGCGATTGACAAGCCCAACGTCACTCCAAGGATGTATCAATTCAAGTTTCCGGACAACGCTGGAAACATGGTCCGCGCAATCGCCATCTTCTAGGAGGTAACAACATGGCAAATACTGAACCAGTCGATAATATGGCAAAACCTAGATTGGTCGGTCCAGAGTTTCCCGACACGGGAAAACAATTGGCAGGCCCGATTATTGAGGCTGCCTTGATACCCAGTAGTAGCGGTCCAGGGTCCCCCGGCGACGAACAACAACATGATGAGCAAATCGACTTTATTGACCGGAAACAGGGCATCGAAATACTTGAACGGTGCTTCAAGGAAAGAACCCCCAGGGGCCTGAAAGAGCGGCTGGCTTGGGCCGTCCACGACCCGATGTGCCCCGACATCAAGATCCAGGAGAGGCCCCTCGCGGTGATCCATCCATTGCTTCTCTCCGCCGTGATTTTCGTGGCGGCAGCCTTAGCTGTTTTTACGTATTTTAACCCGAAGTAGGAGGAATTCCGTGGCGGATGATCCAAAGCAATCGGCAGTGGAGCAGGAAGCGCTCCTTTTTGGAGCGTTTCTTTTTTTGGCCTTTGTCGGCGTACTCGTGTGGTTCGTGCATGGCCGATTGTATGTTACCGGACGGGAAGTGACCGAAGCGGCGATCTATGGCGTGTTGGCCATGCTCTATATCTTCCAGATCATCCGCTATCGCTTGCACCGCAAGGAACGGCTGGCGGACATGTGGCCCAAACCCCGCATCCGCGTGTCCCTGCAAGACGAAGAGAAATATCTTCAGGAGGCCGCCGACCAGGACTCCGTCTTGCTGGGTTACGACGAACTGGGGAAGCCGTTCTATTGGAAGAACGAAATCCGAAGTATGCAAAGCACGGCCATCGGGTCGACCGGGTCCGGCAAAACCGAACTGTTGAAAGGTATCTTCCAGCAGGACGTGGCCCGCGGCGGCCCGGTGATCTTTATCGACGGCAAAGGGGAGAAGAAGGTCGTCAACCATCTCCTCGCCTACATCGATTCCATCGGCCGCATGGGCGACGTTCGCGTGCTTGACCCCACGCACTCTGAAACTTCCGTCAGCTACAACCCGTTTTCCGCCCCTTCGGACAGGATCGACCAGCACGTCTCCTTCGTCTTCGACTCGTTCAATCGGGGCAGGTCCTCCGATTCATTCTTCGATGAACACCAACGCACGTATCTGGAAAACATCGTTCGGGTCTTGTATCATACCGGGCGGCGCTTTAATTTTTACGATGTCCTGGTCGCTGCGTATGACGTGAATATTCTCCAGCGCCTCATGGCGACGGCGCGGGAACGCGTGCGACGCCCCGGAACCGCGACCAAGCAGCAGGCCCTTACGCTCGAGATGAGCATTTTCAACCTGCTCAATACCTTCAACGAGCCGGACAGGATTTCAAAGATCCAAGGTTTGATCAATAACATGATGAGCTTCATGGGCGAAGACCTCGCCCTCATCACAGGACCCTACGACAATCTCCTGTCGCTCGACGACGTGATTGACAAAAACCTCATCCTGATTGTCTCGCTGAATACGAACGTGGAATCGAAGTCGACCATCGCCCTGGGAAGAATTCTGCTGCAAAATCTGCAGCTCATGATTGGCAAGCGCTATGCCGGATACACCTCGGGGCAGGTCTATCCGTTTGTGAGCGTCTTCATGGACGAGTTTGCCCCCTTCGCCTATGCCAACTTCGCAACCATCATCAACCAGGCCCGCGGCGCGAACGTCGGGTTCCTCACCTCGATGCAGAACCTGCCTCAATTGGCCGAGGTGAGTCAGTCGTTTCAAGACAACGTAGGCAGTTCCGCCAACACCAAATTCATTCTCCGGACTTCCGAAGAAAAGACCGTCCAAAACTTCCTGAATGAATCGGCCAAGTTCACCAAGTTTCGCAAGAGCATGAAAATCGAGACGGCCGGCATGTTCAACGCCGATATTAAGGTTGGCGATACCGGCACGCAGTCGGAAGTCGTCGATACGCGCGCGCAGGACTTTCACATCAAGACCATGCCGACCGGCCAGATGGAATTCCTGATGAGCGACCACCAGGCGGGGAAAATCCACCAATTTCTTCATATCCGCCGCGGCCTCAGCCATTTTACCGATGCATCCCCCGCCAGCCTTTATCCCATTCTCAAGACCCCGAAGTGGGAATCGAATGGACTGAATTTGCGGTTTTCCGAGCCCCAATTGGAATCTGCCCGGCAAGACCGCGGACGCAACAAACGCAGAGGAGGTGTCTAATGCAAACCAAATCCATTCTTGCAACGGCCTTGTGTTTCTTTTTTCTCGGCGGATCGTTGTGCGCCGTGGCCCAAGAAAATACGACTGCCCAAGGCCCTACGACTGCCCAAGATTCCACGACTGGAGAAAGTCCCACTGCTGCCCAAAGTTCCACAGCAACAGAAAACACCCCGACTCCAGACGACATCGAAGCCGAACAGATCGCCAAGGCGCGTGCTGAAGAATATGACCGCTTTGAGAGAAGTAAGCAGATGGAAGAACAACTGGAGTATGCGCGGCAGTTACGGGCCCTTGGGCAATATGGCGCTCCGGCGCAGAATGGGCATGCCCAGGCGCAACAAC
This sequence comes from Acidobacteriaceae bacterium, assembly GCA_049977205.1. Lineage (GTDB taxonomy): Bacteria > Acidobacteriota > Terriglobia > Terriglobales > Acidobacteriaceae > JBMFGT01. The sequence continues at coordinate 20,041 of JBMFGT010000018.1, forward strand.
CGATTCAAGATTCTCGAACGAGAGCATATTCAGCGTCGAATTACGATCCCGCGCGCCAGAATTACGATCCTGCGGCCGGCCCCAATGCGCAAAAACAATCATGGGCTGGCGCCCTGGATGCCGCGACCGGCCACGTCAATCCATGCAATCACGATTGGGGCGGCCTTCTCGCGCAATGGCACATCGCAGTGGCCCAGGAGACCATTGAGAATGCCTATTTTTATGTGTGCTGCATCGAAACCATAGTTTTGATGCTTTTCGTTCTGTGGGTCTCTGAGCTCCGTGAAGAACGCAGAGTCCGGCTGGTCATTGCCGGGGATGTCGTTGCGCAACTTTACAACCAGTATGTGAGTGCCAGAAATAAAGCCTACAAATACATCCACGCTTACAACCGCCTGGTCGAGCAAACGGAGGAACGGCTGGATGCGTTAGTGCGGGATGGCGCCACTGACAATGAGCAAACCTCGGGTTCGCCTACGTCGAATATTACATCGACTGTTCCAGTCAATATCCTGAATAGACAAATTACATCAACCCCATCTGCAAGAGATCCACAGCAGGACGAAGAGCATGCAGCGACTGACGCAGATAAAACTTTATCTTCGTCGAAGATTCCGATAGAGGCACTTACTAAAGTAAAACCGTCACTCCCGTTGACTACATCGGGTCATGTTGGAGAGTTCTCAAGTCCAGAAACTGAAGTTCCAAACGCTCCACAATCCGGTGACGATATTAGCGTGGAGGAAGAGCTCGAGGCCAAAAGGCGCCAGATTGAAACACTGCAAGTGCGTCTGCAGAACAAAAATCTTCGCATCAACGAGCTGGAAGACGCTTTGGCTGTGTCCTCTAACAGGAACAAAATTCCGGAGCTTTAAAAGGATGATTGTCCAGTGCCTTGGTTTCGGAACTGTCTGGTGGAGTAGATTTGCGACGGACGATCGCACCGGCGAATATTCGCGCCGACGTTCCGCCGTTTTCAATACGACCGGCTTTCAGGTAGGCAGCAGATATTTGCGGAATTGGGTTATCAAAGGGTTTGTGCGGCTCAATTGCAATACTTTTCCGGTTTCTTCGACGTCTATGGACCTTACCGGGCGTCTCTTCGCGTCGTCGGGGATACAGCAATATCGGAACACAAACCGATTGTTGCTCGACCGTCCCGTCGATGATCGGTCCACTCCAACCTTCGTGCTTTTTGCTTTCCAAAGCAGAATTCACGGAATGATTGACTTCCGAGGTAGATGGAGGTCAGGTGATGTACGCCTGGTCTCATTTAGTGCGCGGAATGGATGTCAGGAGTTTCTTTTACTGATGCCGGTCGGCGGACGCATTTCAACATCATTAGGAATATGGGAGGTCGTATGCCAGAACTTGCCACTGAACAACCTGTTCAAAATCGTGTTAAAAAGCCATCCTATGTAAATGATCCACACATCAACCAGACACAGGATTCCGACATGCTTGAGATCGTGCGTGACACAACCTTTATTACAAAGTCGCAACTTGAATTACTCTGTAGAAAACGCGACATCGCAAAGTCACGCTCAACATTTAATTGGCGGTTTGCTCGCCTGCTGAAGGCAAAGCTGGTTAATAAATTGTCTGAGGAGGTATTTCCATTTAAGAGTCCTGTTTATTCGATTACTCGGGAAGGGCTTGTTGTTCTAGAAGTTTTCGGCAAAGGCCTTACAAGTGTCGGTTCGGACTCTGAACACCTTGCGAGTTCCAAGCAGGCCCATCATTTTCTTACCTTGAACGAAATTATGTTTCAATTCGATCGCAGTTTTAAGGTCCAGGCCTACATGTGCGATCGTGTTCTCCGTTCTTACAATATGACTTTGGCCACACCTCTGGCCAAAGATTATGATGCTTTTGTCACGATTGACAGATCATCATTAAATAAACCTCCACTCAACCTAGCCATAGAATATGAGGCGACATTAAAATCCAGTGAGCGTTATCGGAATATTAGTGCCGCGTTGAATCAAGAGCGCTTTGTTCGGCTCGTGGTATATTTCTGTGGATCAACGGGTATAGCAAATTTACTGAGCACCAAGATGGATTCACGAGCCTGTCATGTCTGTTTTGGGTCGTACACTGACTTTCTGCGGGATGGCTCAAAGATGAATATGTTGTTGCGCCAGAAACAGGAAATCCATTCAGTAACTTTCCAAAAGCTTACTGAAATATTGTAACTATAGAAGAGCGGGTGTACCGGATCGATGGTACACCCGACAAACAATAGACTGTCCCTAGCCAATACTCTAACCAATTCACCAAACACCCCCCCAACAACGCCTACATTACTACCGGACACAACTGCGTCACACTCCACCACCCAATACTGGACGCACTCCCAACATGAACGTCTATATCGTTCGTAGATTCAACAGCTTCCGATTGACTACCCCTTAAAATATCATGTTTTGCTCTCCCTTAATTCCTCGCACTGCTGACCAGATCGATTGAGCCTGAACTCTCAATTTGTCGTGATGCTGTCAGTCTCGATTGAGCCAGCTTCATTGACGCTGCGACCCGGGGATATGAGCTTTTAATTTTCCAGGTATTTAAGCAGCACTTTTAGCGAAACCATCGCCCAGGAGAAACATCATGTCTGACAAGAATTCTCAATTGAAGCCGATGTACCGTCCGCTGCCCAACGCGTGATTGGCGGTGTGTGCGCCGCCATTGCAATTCGCCGAGGCTGGAGCGTGACGGCCATGCGGATTCTTTTCTTTATGTTTGGAATTGTGTTTTTCCCAATTCCTGAGATCGTTTATTCCATTGCCAAGTGGATCATCCCGGAAGAAGACGATCCGAGATAAAGAAATCTTCTGTGGCAACGGGACCTCAACAATCGCACATTTCCTGCACGTTCATTTCTTTCTTTTCATCCAGACCCCGGCATCACCTGCCGGGGAATTGCACGCCTGTGTCCATCGAAAATGCTCGGGATGAGCATTTAAGAGAGGGGCGGGCGCGCAGAGATTACATTGCCACAAGGAGAGACGATATGCGAATTCAGGACATTCGATACAGACGGCAAGAATTACAGGCCCAGCTTTTCAAGTTGCTGGATCTGCGCTCTTCAATAGGGCCAGTATCGTTCGGGAGCTTTCCTCGCTCGCCGATGAGGAAGACCAGATATTGGACCATCAGCGTTTCACTTTCACCCCAATCAACCAACGAGGCGCGTAAGCCCAGCGCCGCAATTTCGAGAGAGAGAGAGAGGAATTCACCATGGATCGCAATGCAACAGTCAAGACGCTCGATACAGCCTGCATCTGATTGATTTCCTCTGCAAGGAACTCAACGGCTGTAAATTTCAAGTGGAGATGCCACAGCGCGATTGTTTTGAGGTGTGGCCGGCGCACGGATTTCCTTTACATCCCCAAGAACGGCAATTGGCATATGTGAAGGTAATTGCTTTCCGGCAATTGGCTGCTGCATGAACAATTGACCGTTCGAGCCCAAGGAGAGGCTTTATATCGCCCACACATTTCCCGCCTAGAAAGCTCGTTCGGCTTTTCAGCCCGTTAAACCAATCCTTCATTTTCATTCTCACGTCTCTGCGACCGGGATTCCCGGCCGCGCGGTATCCCATGTTTTCCTACCAAGGAGAATTGTCATGCGTATGTGTCCCGGAACATCAGCATCTTTTGCGAAAAGATATCGCAACAGCCAGAACTTCCTGGTTGCGGCATCCACCAACCTGAAACATGAGAGGGCGGTTGCAGTTCAAGAGTCCGCCTTGCCAAATTCAGTAGGCCCGGTTTTAAGGATCGTGGCCGTCAATCCGCCCAAGAAGGCGGTTGCGTAATTCACCAACACCGAGGCATAGAGAGAGTCGTCTCGGTGATGCCGACATTTACTCAGGGCGAGACCCGACATCTTGCCCAGCAAATTTACTTCACGGCCCATGTGGCCGAATTCACGTCATTGAATAAGGAGAGTTGTCATGCGATTTTCGTTCGATTCATTTGTCTCGATCTTTCAGCGTCGGCAGCAGGCCGTCGCCAAGTTCTTTCGTCCCGATACCCGTCCATGCGAAACGGTTTTATTTCGTATCAATCCAACGACGATCTCCACTGTCATTACGAGTTCAAGCTTCCAGCGCCGATCGCCGTGAACATTACATTTTCCAAGGGGCGTTACATCCGAGTGAATTCTGAAGGGAAATATGAAGAATCGACTTTTGAAGTCCACATGAAAGAGTTCTATTCCATGTGGACCGTAGCCGATGAAGTATGGTTGCGAGGGTTGGTCGAACAACACAAGAGGGCCAGCCAGGTTTCCGCGTAAGAGAGAGACACACAATGAATTGCGCCGTGAATATACACTATAAAATGAGACCGTGGGCAATAGAGAATTCAGGTAAAAAAGCCTGCTCTCATTGCCCCAGCCTTGCCTCTGAATCTCAATAGTCCAGACGTTCCCAAGGTGTATACGCCACGGATCATCGAGGTGCAACCAAAACGCAGAATTATCGAAGCACCCGTACCTACCCAGACCGAAACAGATAAGGGTATTGAAGCAATATCAGGAATACGATAAGATCGGTCTCAGGCCCGTGGTATTGCCGGGCAGGAGGCCACGTCGTGCAGCATTCCCCGTCCATTTCCTTCGCATCGCTTCCCACACAAAAACAAGACCCCCGCTCGATCGCACTGAGCGCCGCCGTCAATATGACCCTTTTGGTTGCTGCCCTGGTTTTGGGCCACATGGCGCACCAGGTGGCGCAAAAGCATTATCAATATATGGAGCTTGTATTTCCCGCAGATACCCCGCGGATCCGACCCGTCATACATCCCGTTCATCTCGCGGCGCCAAGGGACATCCCTATATTGAAGATCGAGCCGTCCGCCATTGCCGTGCCTATCCGGCAGGCAGAACGCCCGGCCCCGCGGATAGTAAACTTCAACATGCCTACACCAGTCCCGGTCATTGAACAACCAAGCGTGTCGGCGGTGCGTCTGGCCCCGCAACCGAAATTGACGAACGCTTTCGATACTGCGAAGGCGACGACTGCAAGTCACGCGAATATCGCCGCAGTCCGCTTTGGAGTCTCCCTGTTCAATCCGAATGCTGCGAATTCCGCTCACGTCGCGCCCGCCGGTTCCGCGTTCGGCTCCATCCAGGGCGGGGAAGCGAGGGGCCAAGTCGGCCGCGTTGCATCTTCCGGATTTGGAGTCAACTCTGCAAATGGTTCAGTAAAGGTCCAGGGACAGGTAAAGAATGTCGAATTATCCGCTCCGGACGTAAAACCTGCCGCAGCGCCAGTAGTTGCAACAGTGAGGGAGACCCAGGTGATCGTGACGAATAAACCGGTCCCTCAATATACCGATGAGGCAAGGAAGTTGAGGGTGCAGGGTCGTGTGGTCCTTGAGGTTACATTCGCTGCCAACGGAAGCGTTGAGGTCGTGCGAATTATTCACGGCCTTGGACATGGATTGGATGAACAGGCCGAAAGAGCGGCCAAGCGGATACAGTTCAAGCCTGCCACGAAGAACGGCGCGCCCGTACCGGTAACAACCGAAATCGATATTCAGTTCGAATTAGCGTAATTGGCAATTGAGGGTCTTCTCGAAGGGCCTGCGAAAGCAGGCCCTTTTTGTTGGTGCGCCCGGCAGGGCGCACTCACTTGGGGGTGGAAGTCCCCTACACACCCGGCAAGGGGAAGTGTTAGCGGAACGGCAAGGGTGTCCATCGTGAGGTGGAATCTGGAGGAAGCCGCAGGCAAAGCGCTGGCCTGACGAACAGCGAGCGGATCGAGGCGGCATGGCGGGGTGAGCAGGCCAATATCTGCAAAGCCCAGTACTTGCACGGAACGCCATGACGTATATCCGACAGGCATAAGCGTGAAGGTGGGTGCGTAATACCCGGGGAGGTCTGGCGGTTTGCCTTGGGGCTACCGGCGTCGTGAGGCGCTGGGATGAATCGCCAGAAGTCAGCAGCGGCCATAGTAGTCCCGCGCAGGCGGGATGAAGGGCCAAACGTGAAGTACGGTAGTAGGGGAGCAGACCTCGATGCGCGACGTAGACGCAGAAGCGTACGCAAGTACGGCCAGATTGGAGACGGATGGGCGGAACCTGTCCGGTGCCAGTCTTGGCGCTGAGTCGCGCACGGCGGCTGTTGGGTTGCCGAAACCGGAGGCGCTGCGGCTGATGGAAGCCGTGGTGGAACGCAACAATCTGTTCCAGGCCTAGGATCGCGTGGTGAAGAATGCCGGAGCGCCGGGAGTCGATGGACTGACGGTTTCCGAGTTCAAGCCATGGCTTCAGCGGCATTGGGTACGGGTACGACAGGACCTATTGACGGGCGTGTATCAGCCGGAGGCGGTGCGCAAGGTGGAGATACCCAAGCCGCAAGGCGGGGTTCGCACACTGGGCATTCCGACGGTGTTGGACCGCTTGATTCAACAGGCCCTCAATCAGGTTTTGCAACCGCTCTTCGACCCGGAGTTTTCCGCGTCGAGTTATGGCTTCCGTCCCGGACGCAGCGCCCATCAAGCCGTGCAAGCGGCGCGGGGGTATGTTGAGTCCGGCAAGCGGTGGGTCGTCGATCTCGATTTGGAAAAGTTCTTTGATCGGGTGAACCACGACGTGCTGATGGCGCGTGTGGCGCGCAAGGTTGAGGACGAACGGGTGTTGAAGCTGATCCGGCGCTTTCTGGAGGCGGGCCTGATGGAAGGTGGGATAACGAGTATGCGCACGGAAGGCACACCGCAAGGCGGCCCGCTGTCTCCCCTGCTGTCGAATATCCTGCTGGACGATTTGGACCGTTTTCTGGAGAGGCGCGGTTTGAGCTTCTGCCGCTATGCGGACGACTGCAACATCTATGTCGGCAGCAAGCGGGCAGGAGAGCGGGTAATGCAGGCGGTCACGGCGTTTCTGAAGCGGCGACTGAAGTTGAAGGTCAATGCGGCCAAGAGCGCGGTGGCGCGTCCGTGGCAACGGAAGTTCCTGGGCTACAGCATGACGTGGCACAAGAAACCGAAGTTGAAGATCGCCGAAGCAAGTCGCAAGCGTCTGGCGGAGAAGCTGCGCAAGACGATGCGGGAGGCGCGTGGTAAAAGCTTGAAACAGACCATCGAGCGGCTCAACCCGGTTCTTCGGGGCTGGATCGCATACTTCCGGCTCACTGAGGTTAAAGGTGTGCTGGAAGAGCTTGACGGCTGGATCAGACGCAAGCTGCGAACCGTTCTGTGGCGGCAGTGGAAGCGGGTCTATGCGCGGGCCAAGAATCTGATGCGGGCGGGGATAGACAGGGTGCGGGCTTGGCGCTCTGCCACCAACGGGCACGGCCCATGGTGGAACGGCGGCGCTTCGCACATGAACGCTGCGTATCCGAAGTCCTGGTTTGACCGTATGGGGTTGGTTTCGTTGCTGGAAACTCGGCAACGCCTTACCTCTGCTTCATGAACCGCCGGATGCCGAACGGCACGTCCTGTGGTGTGGGAGGACGGCGGGAGTAATCCCGCCTCCTACCCGATGTCTGTGAATTGTCATTCCAGGTTTTTACGAGACGCCCATGTGGGCCTGTCCGGCGCGAATGGAAGCAACAGGGATGTACATCGAAGTTGGGGACAATGAAGGGCCCCGGCGCAGTTTCGCTGTACGGCCTGCCAGGGGTCGTTGGACAACTTGATGGGGAATGCGTGAGCGTTCCCCGTGAAGTTCTCGCGAGGCAGTTGCCTCAATTTTTACCGCATGGGTATTCGGGGCACATCCCATGTAAACGTCGGGACCAGTAGGTCTTGGGGCAGGTACGCAACCCTGCCGCGAATTCTAGAGCAAGTCCATTGGCCACGCATTGATGCGTGGCTTTTTGTTTTTCCACGCAGTTCAATAAAGGAGAGTTTGTATGGGAATAAGTAAGGGGAGTACAGCCAGTTTTTGGAAAAGATACAACCGTCAGCAGAATGCCTTGGCTGGCATCTGCATGCCAAGTTTGCAAAACACGATGACGCCAGTTGAGACCTATCCGGAGAGACAATCGAACGGCGGTCTGTCCGAACGGGATTTCGTTTTTGTGGCATCGGTTGCTAACAACGAGAACATGTGCCGCGCGTGATCGTTCTGACGGTCACTGGGTTTTTCGAGGGGGCAGGACCGTTCGTAAAAGGCCCTGCCTCCGTCAAGTTTTCCGTTACAGTATGGAGAAGGCAATTTCGCCGGCCTTCCAAACTGTGCTTCATCCACAGTAATGGCGTCCGCTCATTTGGCGGGTGCCCATCAATACATTGCACCCATGCCACGTAATGACCCGTGTCGATTTTTCTCAAGTCAAGTCGTCCGTGGAGGACAACACCGTGTGGTCCCTGTCCGCGTTTTGTCGCAATCCAGAATCATCCGCACATAGCCATTCTTCACCAGCCCACAATGCATCCACGTAGGCAGATTTCCCGTCCTCGCCGACTTCTACTGGGACATCGCCGCCGTCCATCTCACTCTCTTCGCCTGTCTCCATGTCCTGTCCAATCAAGTGTAGCCGCCAGCCGCCACCGAGCGCCGCTGGGCGTGGCTCGATTTCATAGCGTTTAGGTTCCATTTCTATGTCCTCCAATGCCTAGAGAATCGGGTGTATACCAACGGACCTGCGTTCCCCGAAAGGCAGCTCGAATTGTTCGGGAGATTGCGGATGTTGCTCTCGCCAGAGCTGACGCAAGAGATCTGAGTCAGCAAAGCGCATGAATTCAGTTCGCGTCACGATGGCATGATGCGCCAAACATAGCGTGATCAGGTCCTGCGATCGGGAAATCCCTGGCTTTCGATGATGGACCGCCAACGAGCGAGGTCCGTCTTCCTGGCGGAAACATACCCGACACATTCGGCCGTCACGGTCCAGCACTCTTTCCCGTAGCCCATCGTAGTTTTCCTGGCTGTGCCGTTCGCTTGCGTAACACCGGCTGCATAAGCCCTTCTTGTAAATATCGGGGCTACCACACCGGCACCAGAACGGGCGAACAGCCCGCGATAGATTGCTTGCAAGCTTTGCCACCATCGCAATCTTCCTCTAATGAGAGAGTAGAAGAAACAACGAAGGCTTTCAAGTCTTTCACTATAAAGATATTTCCGTAACTCCTGTCCCTACCTCATTGCTGTCCTTTCGCCTGGTGACGGGCCACCAACCCGTCACCGGTATTTTTCAGCAAGACAGTTGAGCGCGGTTTCCAGTCCCTTGCCCTTACTTCGCGGCCCCCGTTCTGGAGGTCCGTACCGCTTTTCTCGCAGTTCAACCCCTTTCAGGAGAGGAAGGTCACACCATGAAAACACGCACCCGTCGTAGCCCTCGCATCGAGTTTCGTCCCATGTTCCGCGCCACTGAGCTTAAAGGGGCAGGGCGCAAAAGCAGCCACCTGCAAGTGATGGTGGCTTTCCAACAAGCGGCAGAATGTACCGTTGAGCGTTTCGTAGAGGCGCCGAATGGTTGGCTCTTGCTGGCATCGGTCCCAGGACGGACAAATACCGGTGGAATCTACCTGTACGACGACCGTTCCAAATACATCTTCTGGCTCGAAATCGCCGGACGGGACGAGTACTTCAGCGCGTCCGAGTTCGACAACCTGCTGCACGCGACATCGGAACAACCGCAAGCGCGGTCCACGCCGGCCCGCGGGACCGAGAAACCAGTCTTCGTGGGCCACCGGCGCCAGCGCGGCGGACGAAACTGGAATCGCGCCCATGACCAACATCTCCAGGGTCCACAGGGCATTGTCCGCCTTGGAGTCCTGCCATCGGCAATAATGGTATAGCGTATATACCGTGTATTGGCGTACACTACTATTGAAAAAAGGAGGCGCGTCATGGTCGCAACAGCATCGATTTCCGCTTGGAAACCCACCCCGTCGATCGAGTCCGAAAAACTCACCGGCGTCACCGACCGAATGGTCGCGGATTTCGAGCGGCTGTTTGTCAACCGGCGCGCCTTCATGCGCCAGAAACCCGACGGTTATTACGCGCTGCAGTACACAGACAGAACGAAAACCAAGACTGTGGACCTGCAGCCGTTTCACATCCAACGCCACATTCAAGGCGATATCACCCTCAGCCTGTATGCCATCAACCCGGCGGACCAGTGCTGCAAGTGGATCGCCATCGACGCGGATTACGATCGCGACCAGGCCTTCAAGGACCTTACACGGATGAAGTCCGATCTCGAAAACGAGGGCGTCCACGCCCTCATTGAACATTCCCGCCGCGGCGCCCATCTCTGGATATTCGGAGCGGAGCCGTTGCCGGCGCGCGAGTGCAGGCTCTATGCCTACAACCTCGCCATTTCACTTGGCGTGCCCGTCAAGATTTACAAGGCGCTCGGGCCGGGAGAACCGGAGAGGGACGGGATTGAGATCTTTCCGCGGCAAAATGGGATCGAGCCAGGCCGATTTGGGAACGGTGTTCGCGCGCCGTTCGGGATACAACTGAAGTCAGGCAAACGCTACTGGTTCAACGAGGCCGCTCCAAACCTGGAGGCCCAGTTTGAATTGCTTCGGAAAATACCCAAGCTGACCAAAGAGCGCCTCATGATTCTGTCACGGGGCCTCACGATGCCAGATTTCGTCGAGCCGCCGCCCGAGGAACGACCGGCACCGCCGCCCAACTACATCTTCCACCCTTCCCCAACAGGGGAGCGGAGGAAGTGGGTCCGCGATTTCCTTGGGACCAAGAAGTTTACCTCCGGTTCCAACGATTTCTTCCAATGCCCGTCGTGTGTCCTGAAAGGGCACGATCATCATGGCGACAACCTGGCTGTATGCAACCTGAAAGACAAGGAGAACTATTTCAAGTGCTGGCGAAATCCCGGATGTACGACCGATGAAGTCTGGGCGGCGCTTGGCTTTCCTCCTCCATCGTATGACCGCAGTAAATATCGCCGATAGTACTAAGGGGTCCCATCACAATGGCCAATCCGAATCCGTCCTTCCCCCCAGGTCTCGGTCTTCCACTCTCCCCCAAAGAGTTGTCCGCCCTGAGGGCAGCCTCCATCCAGGCCCACAGCACCGTCTCTCTCGCCTACCAGCGAAAAAGTCGACGGTGGGTACTGAGGGCGGAAGAATCCGGAGGTGGCACAGCTGCGATTGGCCATTATGTTGGTTTCGCCGGCGTTGAACCGTCCGGATTGGCCCTCTCCTTCCAGAACCAGACCCTGCAACCGAATAGCGGCCACTGCCTGCTCTTTGCCAGTAGTTTGGTCCGCTTTGAACTCTTTCGCTATGGCACCCACTGCCATCTCTTGATCTCGCACCATTCCGTTGGCCCTACCAAGGGCGAGGCCAGTGAAGGGAAGCGCCCGGCCCACCTTCGCCGGGACCTTCTGCTGAAACACTGGGGGCATATCCAGAAGAACGGCGACCTGCTTTTCCTGGACCGGTCCGGGGAAACGGTCGATCTTCCCGAGTACCTGAAGCCTTACATCGCGTGCGCTCTTGTCGGTACAAAGTGCGCGGCCTGCATGCACGCACACTTTGAAAAGCTGCCTTCGATACAGCTTCCCGTTCCAGCACCACAACCAGTTCCCAAACCGGCCGCCGTTCCCGCATCCACCGATAGCCAGCCGGACAAAGGCACGAAACACGGAAAGAAGAAAGGGCCCTACACCTTTCCCAGCAATGTTCCACAAGACCCCAGCATGGAGGCAGTCCCTTGATCCGTTATATCGCCAGATATCTCACCGCCAGCATCCTGTGCGCGGTAATGTGGATGGGCATCCGAGGTTGCAGCGGCAATTTCGGGCCGTATCGTCGCAGCTCCGATCTCGACAGCCGCTCGTTCTCCACCGCCAGCACCCTTCGTAGCGTTTCTTCCTACAGTCATCGACTGTTGAACATTCCCGTCAGCGTTCCGGCGCAAGGCGCGGCCATCCACTATGCGCCCGCCAAGGACCTGGAGCACATCGATGTGCAGTTGATTGAGAAGACAACCAGCGATCATCTGGACATTGCGATGTATGCGTTTACCGACGTGCAGATCGCGCGCGCCGTCGCCGATGCCGCCAATCGCGGCGTGAAGGTCGAGATTTATCGCGACGACGAACAGTTCGCGCAAGAACAACGCCGGGAGCCGTATGTCCTGGAAATGTTCCGCGGCAATCCCAACATCTCCATCCGCGTGAAGGACAGCAGAGTGCTCATGCACATCAAAGGCTGGTCCGATGGGAACATCCTTCGGGAAGGCCCCGCCAACTGGTCGCGGTCGGGCGAACTTGAGCAGGACAACACGCTCCTGTTGACCAAGGGCCCTCAAAGCGTCCAGGGGTCCGAGAACAACTTCCAGCACATCTGGGAGCGTACTGGCAACCTGATCGTCCAATAAATTCTTGGTGGCCGGGCATGGCCTGACCATGCAATTTTTCGCCGCGGCCCCACGAACGGCAATCCGAGTGCAATACAAACCCACACACAAAAAGAAAGGGAAACTTGTTGGGGGTCGCAGAGGATTGTGATCGTCAACAATGGAACATAATAATGGCTAAATCGCACAATTACGTGGCTTTAATCGGTAATACAGGCAAGGCGCCGGAAATCAAGTATACATCCGGCGGGACCATGGTTGCGAATTTCTCGATCGCTACGAGGGAAAAATTCAAGGACAAGAGCGGTGCTTCGCAAGAGCGTACCGACTGGCACAACATCGTCGCCTATGGCAAGGCCGCTGAAATCATCGAGAAGTATGTGGGGAAGGGAAGCAAGCTCCATATCGAAGGACGCTTGCAGACCTCCTCCTGGGACGACAAGGATTCCGGACAGAAGCGCTACAAGACGGAGATCGTGGTCAACGACTTTATTCTGTTGTCCCCGCCGAACGGCCCAACCAGCAACGGCAACAATGGACACCAGGACGAGTCGGGCGATGGCGCTGCGGAATATCAGCCCAGCGAGTCAGGGTCTTCCAACATTCCCTTCTGATCCCATTACTTGCATTGTCGGCCATTTCAGGGCGGTCCCGAACATCCTGCGCCGCCCTCTTTTTCTTTCATCCAACAGAAGCGCGATCCAGTGTATCGCTGGCCCCCGCAGAAAGGTCTTATCATGGAACCCCAGCTTTCGCCGGAGCAGCGCGAGGCCCTCATCGCGCGGCTCAAAGGACCGTTTCACCCGCACGATGTCCACTGGCGCGTCCTGCGCAAACAGAAGGGCAACGACAAGCGGGGCGAGGTTGTCGCCTACGTGAAGTCGTCGGCCTATCGAGAGAGACTCACGGAACTGTTCACCATCAGCGGATGGACCTCGCAATGTGAGATTTTGATGGGCGCCGATCTCCCTCGCTTGAAGGGCAAAGCCAACATCGTGACTGGCAAGGTCATGGTCAGATATACCGTTACGATCCACGGCCTCGGCACTCATTCTTCTACCGGAGAGGCATGGGCCGATGATGATAACGCTCTGACCACCGCCGAAGCGCAGGCCTTCAAACGCACATGCGCGATCTTCGGTTTGGGCGAATACATATCGAGGCTCGAGAAACCCTGGGTCGACCTGGACGATTATGGGAATATTGTCGACAAGAATGGCAAGAAGTATTCTCCTCCACTGCCAGATTGGGCATTGCCAATGAAGTATCTCGAAGAGTGGGGGCCGCAGATGTCGCAGCAACCGGCCTGTCAACAACAATCATCGCAACAGCGAACACCCGCTCCCGCGCCAGCGCAGGAACAGGGCCAGGGAACGGCAGCTCCAGCACAACAACAGGCGCAAGCCGCCCATGTTGCCACTTCCGCACCCACGCAGCACCCGGCCCAGCCACACACCACTGTCGTGTCGGTCTTGCCACAGGCCCCCACAAAAGAAGGACTGGAACGGCTGTTCGGGGCCTTCAAAGCACGGCTCGGTACGGCACTTTTCAAATCCATCACCACGATGGTCTGCGAAGGGTTTGAACAGAACAAGTACAGCGGCGACAAAAACTTGACCGCGCTCGAATTCATGGACCGTGCCGCGCAGGCGGTCCAGAACATCCGGGAAATGGCAGCTAAAGTCGGCGACGATGTGTTCATCTTCAACATGGACAAATTGAACATACGCAGTCTTAGCGAAATTCAGGCTGTTGGCGACCTCATCGAACTGAAATCCGCAATGGAAAGCTCTGTGAAGATGAAAATTTTAAAGGCCGCGTAGCCTTTCCATTTGGCCGGAGTACGAACTGTGCTCTGGCCACTTCTCAAGTTCCCGCTACAGCATGGAGCTGGCGTTGCGCCAGCCCGTCAAGCTGTGTCCCCCTCAACCGTATGAACACCCGCAGTTTTGCGGGCGCACAATACCCAACCAACACACCCCCTAATAACCCGTGTCTACCCTTCAGCACATGACAGAAAGTTGGGTCCCATGCATCTTTCACGTCACAAAAAACAACCGGCGATAGAGTCTGTCTATCTCGGTATCCCTCGAAACCAAGCAGTTGTTTGCGAGAATTGCGATTCTGTCACCTGGGCCGTTAATGCTCGGTGCGGCTTTTGCAAAAGCAAAGCGATTACCTGGATTTCATCGGTCGTGCCAGGGCACCCCAGGCCGCCGTCCCCCCCGGCGGCCATGGGCATCCCCGTCCATGCGCGAAACCTTCAAGAAGAAAGCGCGTTCTTGTTTTCCGCCATCCATCAATTTCTTTCCCGGCTGTTGCCTTCCCGCAAACCGCGCGTCGATTGGTCTGCCTGGGAGAAAGAACAAGGGGACCTCGAAGAAATGCTGGCCGTTCCAACGATACTGCGGGAACGTGACGGCTTTCGTAACCATCCCGCAGCCTGAACCATTCGGTCTTCGCTCCAACACCCCGCCTGTCCACCCCATCCCACCCCACATCCAGCCATGCCCATTCTGGCTGGTCCCACCTCTCGGGCTTCCGCGGCACTGAGCCTCTCCATTCAGTGCCCACACATTCCGCTTTGCGCGGACGGTAGACTCTCTTCCTACCTTTCCCGCGCAATCCGTCCTGCTTCGGCAGGCGACTGGTACGAAAGCCAGTCTTTCCCGTCCTGCTCAACACGGTTGATGCCCAGGTGGCGCGTACGAAAACCGCGCCGCTCCAGGTCCCATTCCTACGTTCCACTACTTCATTCTTCCTATGACCGACTCTGCCCCGTTAAGTTCCCGTGTTACCAGCCATATCATAGATAAGGATGCTTTCCCGCTACTCGCGTCGAAAGGATATCGCTTCCAGACCATTCTCCAAGCCGAGGCGGCTTAAAGCGCCTTTTCTTACTTCCACATAGCTCGTCTTTTCCCACAAGCTCATAAGCGGACGAGGGGATGTTCGGGCAGTTATCATGACGATGTTCGAGGTCATCGACTTAAAGTCAGTGCCGTTGCTGGAGATGTTATTCCGGCGCAGCAGGAAAGTGGCGAAGCCTACGTGGAGTGGCTATAATATAGGCATGGCAATCAAAGACA
Source organism: Acidobacteriaceae bacterium (assembly GCA_049977205.1). GTDB lineage: Bacteria > Acidobacteriota > Terriglobia > Terriglobales > Acidobacteriaceae > JBMFGT01. Next base: position 35,420 of record JBMFGT010000018.1, read on the forward strand.
TTGTTGCATTGCTCGACTCGCAAATCGCGGTTCTGAAAGAAGCTCGCGAATTGTTGAAGGCTGATTCGACGGGGAGCGTAGTTCCTCGGAAAGCGGGTCGGCCGCGCAAGGCCGAAAACGCTTTGCCGACAGCCGTGACGAAAACCGCGAAAACGAAGAAGAAACGGAACCTCTCACCGGAGGGCCGCGCTCGGATCGTTGAGGCGACCAAGCGTCGCTGGGCCGCGCAGAAAAAGGCCGCGAAGTAGCGGCCCTGTGGTAGTTGGAAAGCGCATGGCAAACTCACTCCAGATTCCGGTCGGCTACCCCGAACTCCTTCAAGAGTTGAAGGCCCGCATCCACGCCGCCCAGCTGCGCGCCTCCTTCGCCGTCAGCAGAGAACTGGTCCTGCTTTACTGGTCGATAGGCCGGGAGATCCTCACCCGTCAGGATGTCGAGGGCTGGGGCGCCAAGGTCGTCGAGCGGCTGGCTCGTGACTTGCAAACGGAGTTCCCCGGCGTCGAGGGTTTCAGCCCTCGAAATCTCAAGTACATGAAGAGTCTGGCCGAGGCTTGGCCTGAGCCTGAAATAGTGCCACAGCTTGTGGCACTATTGCCCTGGGGACATCTCCGCGTCCTGCTGGACCGGGTAAAGGACCGGGAGACGCGGGATTGGTATCTTCGCGCGGGGGTCGAATACGGCTGGAGCCGTAACGTCCTCACCTTGCAAATTTCCAGTCGGCTGCACGAGAGGGAAGGAAAGGCGCTCACCAACTTCCAGCGGTCCCTCCCACCGCCCGACTCCGATCTGGCCGAGCAGATTCTGAAAGACCCGTACAACTTCGACTTTTTGACCGTGACCGCGGCGGCGCACGAACGCGAAGTCGAGCGCGGCCTATTGCTGCACTTGCGCGACCTCTTGCTGGAGCTTGGCCGAGGCTTCTCCTTTGTCGGCAGCCAGGTGCCGCTCGAAGTCGGCGATCAGACCTTCTACATGGACCTGCTCTTCTACCATGTGCGATTGCATTCCTACTTTGTCATAGAGTTGAAAACTGGCCCCTTCAAGCCGGAGTGGGCCGGAAAGCTGAACTTCTACCTTTCGGCGGTGGACGATCTCATGCGCACCGCGCCGGACGGCCCCACCATCGGCCTGTTGCTTTGCGAAAGCCACAACAGCCCGGTCGCCGAATATGCTCTGCGCGATATAGCCAAGCCCATCGGCGTCTCCACCTACCGAGTGACGCGCGAACTGCCGACGCCAGTGCGGGACGAGCTGCCGACTGTCGAGGACTTGCAGGCCGTCGTCACCAAGCTGCGCAAAGAGATGAAGGAGCAACAGGACCGTAAGGGGATCTAATCTTGAATACCCATTATACGCGGGGGCGAAGGACAGGGGTCAGACATCAGGGGTCAGACGCTGGTCCGCGCCTATGTCCTCAATCTTGCGGCTGCTGCTTTGGTAGCCGCCAGACGGCGCTCCGCAAATGGGCGCAGTCGATCCTGCTGTTTCTGAACGTCCTCGGGGAGCGCTGTTCTGGGTGAACCAGACGCAAATGGCGGTTGCGGGTCATACTCCAGACCCAACTGCACGGCGCGCGCGGCGGGCTCTCCCCAAAGCTGCGCGATAACGGTCAGCGCAAAGTCGATGCCAGCGGTCACGCCTCCACCGGTGATCCGGTTTCGATCAAAGACGACGCGCTCAGAGACGGGAATCGCCCCCAGTGCGGAGAGATTGTCCAGGTACATCCAGTGCGTGGTGGCCCGATAACCCTGGAGCAGCCCCGCAGCGCCCAGCAAGAGAGAAACCAGTACAAACGGAGGTGACGTAACGCGAGGACCCTGCCGTCCGCCGCAAGAAGTTCAACACCTCGTCATCGGCCATGAGTTCGACCTGGCCTGACCCGCCGGGAACGCAGAGCAGGTCAATCGGGGAGTCGTCCGCAAAGGTGCACTCGGGCGTCAACTGAAGGCCGGAGTCGCTGGTAACGGGAGTCAGGTCCTTCCAGTAGAGGCGCACCTCGACTCCAGGCACATTGGTGAAGACCTCATGAGGCCCAGTCAAATCCAAGTGGGTGATTCTGGGGTAGACAAGCATCGCAACACGAAAGGGGCCACCGGGTTTGAGCAATTCAGTCATTGGCAACCTTCGTCCGTTCTTCAAGTATACGATTGCGGTCCATGAGCTGCGGATCGTGCTCGATCTCCTCCTGCAACGGGCATCGCAGTACATTGAACGCGGGGAAGGCAAGCATCGGTAGCCAGGGGCAGGTCGGCGTTGAGTATACAGAATCCTCGTTATCGGACATACTTTACTGCCCGGAAAGTCCATCGCCCGTTTCCACTTTGCAATGGGCGCACGAGCATCCCGCATTAGAACAGTCGGGGCGCTTCCCGGAGAAAGAACTGCTTCACCTTGTCCCAATCAAGCGCCACGAGCATGTGGGGCATCGGGTCCTTCTCGGCATCGCCGAAGAAAGTCAGAGATTTGAGGATGTGGATTTTGCTGTAGTTCGTCTGCGCATACTTCCGGTCGAAGGACCGCAGAATTTCGGTGAGGCCGTAGCGCTCCGCGGACGTGTAGAGGTCCACAAAATCGCGCTTGGTGCCACGGCCCGCGATGGCGCCCACTTTCATGCAGGCGATATCGCGCGGATCGGCGACGGCAACATCGAGGAACGGATTTGTTGGAAACAGCACCGGATAGGCGTAGCCTAGAAAACTGACTTTCGTTTCCTGGACCGTGGCGTGAAGCGTATAGGGGGCCTTCGCAACCAACGCAAATCCGGCAAGCGCCTGGACACGCTGGAGGAACGTCTCCTCGTTGAAATGGTCCTTGGCGAAGAAGTCCAGATCGTGGGAAAGCCGATGGCCGAACTGGAGAGCAAGCCCCGTTCCACCGGCGAGGTAAAAGTGGTCCAGTAGTTGCGCGTCCCGGAGGGCGCAAAGTGTTGCCTCGGTTGAGGCGGAAGTCACCTCGCGGTGCCACACGCCGTGTTCATGGTTGGTCATGGCAGTGTCCTTTGGTGAATAGTGTGGTGGTTAGCGGCTGCCGTTGAGCGCCGCAACCTCGCGGGACGGGACCCCGTATACCAGTGCCCAGAAGTTGGCGGATTTTTCGGAGAGGCGACGTTCGGTCGAGAGCACCCGGCGGATTTCCGCCTCGGAAAACGTCTGACGCAGCCACGCCACTGCTTCCTCGTCGCCGAACTCCAAGACCCGGAAGATCGTGTAGTCGGGATATGCCTCGGGCGTGAAGGTGTCAAGGTCTGTGTCCCAGAAAAGCGTTTGTAAGTTGCTGGGAACCATACAGTCACCAGTGTAACCTTATGACAGTGTAAGTCAACTTCGAGAGCAAAAAAAATTGTGGTGTGGCAGCCCATGACAAGCAGACGGTCGACGGCATCGATTTTACAGAAGTCTTCTTATCGGACATGAAGGCCCAGTTCGCTTTTCCCCAACCCCACAACACATTCCTTCGCAATCCATCCCACCTTTTTCCCGGCCCCCGGCACTGCCCCCCCATTCCGTGCCGACACTTTCAGCAGAAGAAATACCCTGAGGTCCCATCATGGATTATTTCATCCTCGTCCTGGCCGTCCTGTTCGCCCTGCTGTCCCTCAGTGTTGGGCTGCGGACCTACCAGCACACGGTCTACAAGCGCCGCTTGCTGCAGAGAATGGCGAAAGTCTGCCCGCCCGTCTCATCGTCCATGAAATTGCGGTGATTGGGAGATTGGCGGTGCCTCGGGCCCACACTCGATCGTTCTGCTCTCCCAATGAAAAAAAGGAAGGCGCGACATGACATCGCGCGGGCAGAATAGGTGGCCCGGACGAACGTGGCCCCGGTCGCCCGGATGCCAACCAGGACGGGGACGCCCCATTCGCGTGGGGGCCGGCAGGTCCAGGGGCCGTTGGCCGGGCCAAACAACACTGGGGCGCCCCTGCCAGGGCCTTGCCGCTGCTTCCAGGACGTGTGGATGGCGCCCCGGAGTGCGCGCGGGAAGGTCGATGGGACCACGTTTCCCTTCCCTCCCCCGTCCTCCAAGAAGGCCCGTGACCGCGCCGCTGCTTTGCCCTTGCGGACACGTTACTAAAGTGTATTTACCTTGGGCAGATGTGCTAGCGCCCCCCCCATACAATATCTATAATATAAGGTATATCAATTAAAGGACACGGGGCCAGTCCTGTCCGTCACGCCGGCCTGGGCCATCCGTGTCCTCTCCCCACCAACCGTGGTAGTGGCCATATGGGCCGCTGCCTTTGCCACTACTGACCAAGGAGGTCATCATGGAAACAACGCCCCGGCCATTTTTCAAGCTTGCTACTGTCCTTCTCTTTGGACTTTTTCTGGACACCGTCATCGGATGCAGCGGCGGCAAGGACGGGACTGGGCCTACCGCCCCCCCTTTCGACACCACTCCAGACCTTGTAGCAACCATCCCAGCCGCTGGGAAAGGGCCATTGCCGCTTGCTGTCGGTCCCACTTCCAATACTATTTGCGTTGTCAACGAAGGGAGCAATTCCATCTCCCTGATCAATGGCGCCAGTAATACGGTGATGTCCACAGTACCGGTTGGGAACGGCCCTATCAGTGTCGATATAAATGCGAAGACTGGGACGGCCTATGTTGCGAACAGCAAGGACAATACCGTGTCGGTGGTCAATACCGCATCGGGTGCAATCGTCGCGACTGTTCCGGTCGGGAATGGCCCAATAAGCACCAGTGTAAATCCTACGACTGGCCTGGTGTATGTTGCCAATAGCAGAGACAGTTCAGTGTCCGTCATCAACGGCGCCTCCAATACCGTGACAGCCACATTTGCTTATGGTGCTGCGCCGTCCGCCATCAAAGTCAACCCGGTGACCAATATACTCTATGTTGCATCCATGTCTTCCCCTATTGTTGGGATGATAGACCTTTCTGATAATTCGCTTGTTGGGATGGTTCCATTGATAAGCGCTGCCCCCGTCGATAATACACCGGCAGCTTTCGCGGTAGATGTTGATGCTACTACAAACATGGCCTATATCTTGACCAACAACAGTTCAGTGGCCATTATCGATGGGGCCACTAAACAGCTTGTCACCCAGATATTTAACGTCCAAAATGCCCCCAAGAACATTGCTGTTGACCCGGCCACGAACATGATTTATGTCGTCAATAGCGTAAACACTGTCTCGGTCATCAACGGCGCAACCAATTCTGTCTCGAACACCTTCAACGTGGCCCCGGCCCCTTTTGGCATTGCCGTGGACCAGACCACGGGCCTTGTGTACGTCTCTTCCGATACATCGATCAGCGTCCTTAATGGCGGGAGCAACTGACCTTTGGCCACACCGATTCAAATGGCCATCCCCAGAAGGGGGTGGCCATTTGTGTTTCTGCGGTTTCCCTTCCCTTCCCTTCAAAGCAATTCCCAGGCGCACCACGGCAGGCCGTGGCCCTTGGCAGACTGCGTCCCTGGATGGGCCCCAATGGCCGCGGAAACCGCGCGGCGCCGTCCATCTCTATTGCCACGAGTGCTCGTCCGTCATAACGGATGTCAATGGCCCTTATTGGCCCATGTCCAAGACAAAAGCCATGCACGAACGCGGCACGCAACCCCTGACCATGCACATTTGTCACGCATAACGACGACTGTACTGCCGCGTTCCATTCCACTTTATTGTACCCCGCACTTCACGAGGCCCTATGTATACCCCTTGGGGAAAACCCAATTCTACTGAAGTCCTGGGGCCAGGCATCGTCCTGGTCGATACCCCGTCTCACGGCGGGACCATGGTCCATACGTCCGCCATTCACACCCTGCCCAAGAACATCCTGGGGGCCGCCATTCCGTTTGGCGAATGGTTTGCCTTCGAGGAGGATTGCGCTGCAAGTCTGGTCTTTGCCGCCCGGCCCGACCTGTACAGGAAGCACCTGCAACGCAGCCTGGATAGTTGGAGGCGCATCCTCTCTGGCGATACCGTTCCAGACTATGCACAGCGCAGCGGCCCGGAATGCGTTGCGAAGCTGACCGCGCAACTGGCGAAGTCCGATGCCGACCTCATCGCCCCACTGGTTGAGTCCAACCTCTACTGGTTCCCTGAATTGTTCGGCCTCGGGCCACGCTGCGATGAGTGCAAACAATGCGGATGCGTCGGCCATCAGCATGAAATGGTCGTCGTTTCTGCGTTTGGGGATTGGCACAAGGACGTTCCCAAAGGCATGGTGGGCGTGGTAGCAATTCTTGGGGGTCGCACTTCCTACAACGATATCGACAGGTCTGAACGGTATTTTCTCGTGCCTGCCGAAGAATATGACAACAGGCAAGTGTTCTTTGTGGTCGACCCGGAACGTCACGCAGTTTGGGAAACAGAGATGGCCCCTTCCACCAAACAGGTCACTTCTGCAGAATGTGCAAAGGCCTACAATTTCTTTCGGTGGTTCAAAGGGTACATGGTGGATCGGTGACCCGTCCCATAAGCGGCTGGCCTAACAGGTCGATGAATTATGATAACACTGTAGTGCTAGACAAATCCCACAGGCGGGACTTAAATTCAGCTTTGGCAGACAATGCCGACCGATGATCCCATCTCGATTTTTGCCGCTTCCGCAGCGGACCACGCTTGGTGCGCCCAGCTCATGGCTTCAAGCGAACCTTGGTCCACACTGCAACGGGATGCTGCCGCGTGTCAGGCAGCTCTGGACCGTCCGTGCAGCGAGCTGTTTCTCGCCCGCCGAGGGGACCAGCGACTGGGTCTACTCCTGCTGCAATCCCATGGGCTGGCAGGGGCACCCTACATCGCGGCCATTGCCGTGGCCCCGGAAGCGCGCGGGGCAGGAGTGGGGAGTCAGATGCTCGACTTTGCGGAACAGCGATACCCCCAGGCCCGCTATATTTTTCTCTGCGTCTCCGACTTCAATACCAGCGCCCATAAACTCTATGCCCGGCGTGGATACGAGGTGGTTGGCGAACTGACAGACCATGTGGCCCCCGGACATTCCGAACGGATCATGCGAAAGAAACTCAAGTGAACCTTCCCGATGCAACTG
>JBMFGT010000019.1:0-41889 GCA_049977205.1 Acidobacteriaceae bacterium
TTTCAGCTCCATCCAGCCTTTTCCTACAAAGTGGCCCGGGTCTTTGTAGTCCTCAAATTGTCCGACCATGAAGCTGCCGTAAGGTAATACAGAACGGCCAAACGGCTCAATATGGCCCACTTGGCAGAGAACAGGGTCGCCAACAGCCACTGTTTTCGAGGACAGCCTTGGCTCCGATATCGTGCAACTGACCAAGGAGCCGGCTGGGACCAGTTGTTCCGCCGCATACCCTGTGATAGGCAGGGCGAAAACAACCATAAGAAGAGCGTGTAAATTACCCCGGTTCATTTGGGACCTCCTGGGACGATAGGCCTCGGTAGTGTGTCCGGGTCTTCTGTCACTCCTTGGATCGTTCCCGCAGTGGCCGATGAGGTCGAGCTTGCCCGGTAGTACAGAGACACGCATACCTTGGTTTAAGGCAGATGCAAGGTCCTGCCGGTGGGTTGCTTGGTCTTTTCCAATCGAGAGATGGGCCCGAAGGAGGGGGGCAGCAGCCGTGAAGAGGAAGGCCCATTCTTCAGGTCCATACTGTATTGGACCAGCCCCCCCACCACGCAGGGGAGGGGCGTTTGTGGTTCAATAAAGACAGTCCTATGAGCACTGCACGCCGGTCCACGCTGCACCACCGTTGGAAGGCCGCCACCCGCCGGGTGCGCGAGCTGGCCGCAATTGGCCACGCGCTGGCCTCCACGCGCCATCCCTACATGGCCCAGATTGTCCCCATGCGGCGCTGCAATCTCTCCTGCGCCTACTGCAATGAGTACGATGCGGTCTCTGACCCTGTGCCTTTACCGGAGATGCTCGGACGCATTGACCATCTGGCGCGGCTGGGCACCAGCGTGATTACCATCTCTGGCGGCGAGCCGCTGCTGCACCCGGAACTGGACGCCATCCTGGCGCGCATCCGCCGCCACGGAAGCATGGCCGGCATGATTACCAACGGCTATCTGTTGACGCCAGAACGTATTGCGCGGCTCAACCACGCCGGTCTGGACCACATGCAGATTTCCATTGACAACGTGCAGCCGGATGAGACATCCAAGAAAAGCCTGAAGGTGCTCGACAAGAAATTGCAGATGCTCTCCGAGCACGCCGATTTCCATGTGAACATCAATTCTGTGGTCGGCGGCGGCATCCAGCACCCGGAGGACGCGCTGACCATTGCGCGCCGCGCACTGGAGCTGGGATTTACCTCGACCATTGGCATCATCCACGATGGCAGCGGACAATTGAAGCCGATCAATGCGGAGGAGTACGCCATTTTCACCCAGGTGAGGGCGCTGACCAAGCGGCATTATTCGCGCTTCAACCATTTCCAGGAGGCGATTGCCCAAGGCCAGCCGAATGACTGGCGCTGCCGCGCCGGGGCGCGCTATCTCTACATCTGCGAAAACGGGCTGGTGCATTATTGCTCACAGCAACGGGGCTGGCCGGGCGTGCCGCTGGCCGAGTACAGCCGCGCCGACGTGGTGCGCGAGTTCTTCACGCAGAAGACCTGCGCACCCCATTGCACCATCTCCTGCGTACACCAGGTCTCCTATATTGACCACTGGCGCGCGCCGCAGACCTCGCAGATTTCCCCAGGGATGCCGCAAGGGCAGTCGCGGGACCTGGTAAACATCCAACTCTGAAGGGAAATCCCCCGGACAGTGATGGCCCCGGTGGGGCACGTCTGCATGGGACGCAAGCTGGCTTGGAGCGGGGCAATTTCAGGCGACCTGCTCCCTTGATACCATGGGAACATGCGCGGCAGGCCCAGCCTCTGCGCAGCCATGTCCAATTATGCCCATGTACAAACGATTGCTCTTCGTCCTGCTCTCCGCCCTGCTCCCGCTGTCTACCCCAGTGACCGCCGCAGCCAGCGCCTATGACGCCCATCCCAAACTGGTCGTCATCCTGGTGATTGACCAGTTCCGTGAAGACTATCTGGAACGCTACCGCAGCGACTTCAAAGGGCAGGGCTTCCGCCTCTTTCTGGACGAAGGGGCGTACTTCCCGAATTGCTATTTCGATTACGCCAACACCGAAACTGCGCCGGGACATGCCACCATCGGCACCGGGGCATATACAGACGGGCACGGCATCTCCAGCAACGAATGGTGGGACCTGGCCCGCAACACGCAGCGTCCAGTTTCTTCCGTGGAAGACCCGCGCTACCAATTGGTCGGCCTGCCGGATGGCCGCGTACAAGCGGGGGCGTCTCCACGCAACCTGCTGGCCACCACACTGGGCGATGAGGTCCGCTTGGACACCAAAGGCGCGTCCAAACTCTTTGGCGTCTCGCTCAAGGACCGGGCCGCCATCCTGACCGCTGGGCACAGTGCGAACGGGGCCTTCTGGATTGATCCGACCAGCGGACGCTTTCTCACCTCGACCTACTATATGGGCACGCTGCCGGACTGGGCCGTCGCCTTTAACAACAGCGACCGCGCCGCGCAGGCGCGCGCAGAGGCCGGTATGCCCGCGGACGCGCCCTTTTACGCCAAGGTCGGCCCCACCCCGGCGGCCATCCGCTACGAGCTGGATTTTGTCCGCGCCCTCATCCAAGGGGAGAAACTCGGCGCCAACGCAAACAATGTCACGGACGTCCTGACGATCAGCATTTCGTCCACGGACATCCTGGGCCACGCCGTTGGCCCGGATTCGCCGGAGCAACAGCAGATGGTGGACCAACTGGACGTGGACCTGGACCTGTTCTTCACCTGGCTGGACAAGGAGGTCCCCGGAGGACTGCACAACGTCTGGATCGCCCTGACTGCGGACCACGGCGTCGCGCCCGTCCCCGCCGTGGCGGCGCAGCTTGGCCTTCCTGCCGCCACCATCCACCTGAAGGCATTCACCCTGGCCTTGAATGCGGCCATGAACCAGCAGTTTTCCCCCGGGCAACAACTGCCCTATATGCTGCCCAGGCAGGAGCTGCCCTATATCGCCCTGAACAGGCCTGTCTTTGAGCGGGCCGGGGTGAATGAACACGAGGCCGAACGGGCCGTGCAGCAGGCCGTACCCGATGCGCTCGCGGAGGTCCGCAAAGAGCAGGACGCAGCCAGCAACGCCCCAGATGCTGCCTCCAGACCCAGCCAGACGCGCCTTGCGCCCGTACCGGAAATTGTCCGCACCTTCACGCGGGAACAACTGGGGTCTCTGGAAGCGGGCCTGCCGCCAACGGAGTTTGGCCGCCTGCTTGCGCACAGCTACTCCCCCAATGGCGGCTGGTATGTGATGGTGGTCCCGGAGGCCTATCAGATGCAGTCCTTAGGCAATGGCACCACGCATTACAGCCCTTATTCGTATGATCGCCATGTACCGTTGGCCCTCTATGGCCCCGCATTTCTTCCCGGGACCTATCTCCAGCGCGTGGGGCCGGTCGATATTGCAGCCACCTTTGCCGCGCTGCTGGGCGTCAACCAGCCCTCGGCCAGCGTGGGACATGTTTTGACGGAGGCGCTGCGGCCAGAACGCCCAGCCACGCCGGAAAAGCGCCGTCGGCCCGTCACCCGGAAGCGGAGTACCAAACCCACAGAAGCGCCTGCCACAGCAAGAAAGGCGCAGCCGTGACGCGCAACCCAGCGCCCGATCTTCGCGTGACGCTATGCGGGATGGAATTGCGCAATCCCGTCCTCGCGGCCAGCGGCACCTTTGGCTATGGCGTGGAGTTTGAGGAGATCGTCTCGCTGAATAAAATTGGCGGCTTTGTCACCAAGGGGCTTTCCCGCGCGCCGATGCCAGGCAACCGCCCGCCCCGGCTGCTGGAGACGGCCTCTGGCATGATGAATGCCGTCGGCCTGCAAAACATGGGCGTGGACGCATTCATCCAGGAGAAACTGCCTGCCATCCGCAAGCTGCCCTGCGTCGCCATCGCCAATGTCTTTGGCGACACGGTCGAGGACTACTGCGCCGTCATCCAGGCATTGAACGGTGCTGATGGCATTGCGGCGTATGAACTGAACGCCTCCTGCCCCAACACGCACACCGGCGGCATGGTCTTTGGCACAGACGCCGGACTGCTCAGCGACCTGGTGGCCCAGGCGAAGTCCGTTTCCCAGCGTCCGCTCATTGTGAAGCTTTCCCCCAACGTCACCAGCATTGCGCAGATGGCGCGCGCCGCCGCCGATGCGGGTGCGGACGCGGTCTCCCTGGTAAACACATTCCTTGCTTTGGCGATTGACGCCAACACCCGTCGTCCGCGCCTGAGCAATGTGACCGGGGGACTCTCCGGCCCGGCCATCAAACCCATTGCCCTGCGCATGGTTTGGGAGGCCGCACGCGCTGTTTCCATTCCCATCATAGGCATGGGTGGCATCACCACGGCAGAGGACGCCATAGAGTTCCTGCTGGCCGGGGCGACGGCAGTCGAGGTGGGCACGGCCAGCTATGCGGACCCGCGCGCGGTGGAGCGTATTGCGCGCGGACTGCGCTCGTGGTGCATCCAGCACCAGGTCTATGAGGTACGCACATTGACCGGCGCCCTGCAAATACAACCCAGCTCAGAATAGACGCCAGAAGGCGCACAGCATAGACCAGACCATCCGGCTTTTACGTCCCATCCATTTGCCATTGACATATACGTTAAGGCAGATATATTGTCTTGTCATGGCGCCCTCTACAAAAGCGTTTGACATGGAACGGCTCTTCCGGGCCTTGGCCGACCGCACCCGGCTGCGTCTGCTCAACCTGATGGCCGGTCAGGAAATCTGCGTCTGCTATTTGGTGGAGATCACCGGGGAGGGCCAGCCGAAAATCTCCCGTCACCTGGCCTACCTGCGCCGTGCCGGGGTGGTCGCAGCAAAGCGCGAAGGCAAGTGGATGCATTATCAGATTGAGCAGCCCAGGGACGCCGCAGGCAGGCGCGTACTGGATGCGGTCCTGGCTTGGCTCAGCGAAGACAAAGCCATGCAGGCAGACCGGGCGCGATTGACGCGCACCTGCTGCAAACCGGGAAAATATCTTGCGGCGCAAGGCGCCCCGCTCCCTACGACGCTGTCACCCTCTGCCCAAAAGGAATGCCGTTAGCCATGTCCACTTCTCCTGTCATGCAAGGAAAAATCTGTGCGCCCCTGGCGCGCAAGCACCTGTCCTTTCTGGACCGTTATCTGACGCTTTGGATCTTTCTTGCCATGGCCGCTGGGGTCTCATTGGGGCATTTTGTCCCCGGCACGGCGGCCTTTGTGCAGCGATTCCAAACGGGGACCACCAACCTGCCCATCGCCATTGGCCTGATCGTGATGATGTACCCTCCCCTGGCCAAGGTACGCTATGAAAAATTGCATGAGGTCTTCCGCAACGGCAAGGTGCTGGCGCTCTCTCTGGTACAGAACTGGGTCGTCGGGCCGCTGCTCATGTTTGCCCTGGCGCTCACCTTTCTGCGCGGCGAACCGGCCTACATGCGCGGCCTCATTTTGATTGGGATTGCCCGCTGCATTGCCATGGTCATCGTCTGGAACGAACTGGCCGAGGGCGACACAGACTACGCCGCCGGCCTGGTGGCCTTCAACAGCATCTTCCAGGTGCTCTTCTATAGCGTGTATGCCTGGGTCTTCCTGACCATCCTGCCAACATGGTTCGGACTGCAAAGCTCCGTGGTCCACGTCGGCATGGCGCAGATCGCAAAAAGCGTCTTCATTTATCTCGGCATTCCCTTCCTGGCCGGAATGCTGACGCGCTTTACATTGATACGCGCCAAAAACGAAGAGTGGTATCGCACACGCTTCCTTCCACGCATAGGCCCGCTCACCTTGGTCGCACTGCTTTTCACCATCGTGGTGATGTTCAGCCTGAAGGGGGACCTGATTGTGCGGCTCCCGCTGGACGTGCTGCACATTGCGCTGCCCCTGGTCATCTATTTTGCGGTGATGTTTCTGGCGGGTTTCTGGATGGGAAAAAGTGTGGGCGCAGACTACTCCCAGACGGCAACGCTTTCCTTTACCGCGGCCAGCAATAATTTCGAACTGGCGATTGCCGTTGCGGTGGCCGTTTTCGGATTGAATTCCGGCGAGGCCTTCGTGGGCGTCATCGGCCCGCTGGTGGAGGTCCCCGCGCTCATCGGGCTGGTGAGCGTCTCGCTCTGGTTCCAGAAACGTTTTTTCGGCCCCGCCAAGGTGGTGGAACGATGAAAAAGGTGGTTTTCGCCTGTGTTCACAATGCTGGCCGTTCGCAAATGGCCGCAGCTTTCTTCAACCACCTGGCGGACCATGGGCAGACCCACGCCGTTTCCGCGGGCACGCAACCAGCAGAGCAGCTCCACCCTGTTGTGGTGGACGCGATGCTGGAAGTGGGGATTGACCTGCGTCAGGCCAGGCCGCAAAAGCTGACCGTGGAACTGGTCGAGGGGGCGCAACTCCTGATTACGATGGGTTGTGGAGACCAATGCCCCTACGTCCCCGGATTACGGCGGGAAGACTGGCCGTTGCGTGACCCCAAAGGCCTGCCCATCGAAGAAGTGCGCGTCCTCCGCGACGAGGTCCGCGACCGGGTAAAGTTGCTGCTGGCGACCCTATGACCTGCGCGCTGAGACATTCCCCGGCCTCGGCCCGCACCCATCGCAACAGATACAATCACAGGTGATGCCAGTTCTATATCTCCACCTGCTTGGGTTGTCCGCTGCTTCGTTGATGGCAGGGGCCGTCAACGCGATTGCTGGTGGAGGGTCCCTGCTCTCCTTTCCTGCGCTGTTGCAGGTGGGCGTATTGCCGGTACAGGCCAATGCCACCAACACGGTGGCCCTGGTGCCGGGGCAGTTTACCTCCGCTGCGGCCTACCGCAAGGAACTACGCAACCATCACACCATGCTCTTGCCCTTGCTGCTGGCCGCTTTTATTGGTGGACTGATGGGTGCACGTCTCCTGATGGCCACGCAGCAGGGGACCTTCCTCCATCTGGTGCCGTGGCTGCTCCTTACGGCGACCATTCTCTTCGCGGCTGGGCCACCGTTGCAACAGAAGCTGCTGCAAACCTCCCATCCCCATGCCCCCGGCCTGCGGCCCGTGGCGCGCGTGCTGTTGCCTTTTGGCATTTTCCTGGTCTGCCTGTATGTCGGCTATTTTGGGGCCGGGGCCGGTCTGCTGATTATGGGCGTGCTGAGCTTCGCCGGGGTGGAGAGCGTGCATGAGATCAACGCGCTCAAAACGCTCATCACCAGCATGTCAAACGGCGTGGCGGCCATTACGTTTGTGGTTTACGGGGCCGTCTTGTGGCGCTACGGCCTGGTGATGATGGCCGCCGCCAGCATTGGCGGCTATCTGAGCGCCCGGATTGCACGCGAGCAAAAGCCCAGGGGCCTGCGCGTGTTCATCATCCTGATGGGCTGCATGGTCACCACATATTTTTTCTGGAAGATTTATCGATGACGCTGGCCCCTCTCACCACTTCGTTGGTTGGCGCTGCGGCGGCCATCTGCACCACCATCTCCTTTGTGCCGCAACTGGTCCACGTGTGGCGCCGCAAGAGCGCGCGGGACATCTCCCTCGGCATGTTCCTGCTTTTCTCCCTGGGCATCCTGCTGTGGCTGGTTTACGGGGTGCTGCTCCACTCCCTGCCCATGATGGCCGCAAACACAGCGACGCTGGCCCTGGCACTGGCCATCCTGGGGCTGAAGCTGCATTATGACAACTGAACAAGGGCCTCCGTACAATGCACCGACCGCCCTCTGCATCCGGCAAGACAGACATTCAGGCGCAGGTGTGCCCGCAGACATTTTATTGACCACAAAAGAGGTGTAGAAACAAGATATGGGACACGAAGGCATCCAGACCGTCAACGAAGAGACCGCCCGCAGGAGGACTGCAGAGGAGACCCTATTGCCCAGCGACGCCACCACGCCGCTGCATGTGCGCGTCCACAAAACGGAAGGCACGGGCATGGAGATCGACTGGAAGGACGGCCATCACAGCCAATGGAGTTTCGCCTGGCTGCGCGATGCCTGCCCCTGCGCCACCTGCATTGAGGAGCGCGAAAAGGAGGGACGCAGGCCCGGCCAGCCCAAGCCTAAGCCGGCCACGCTGCTGCCTATGTACAAGGCCCCCGCGCTGCCGGAATCGGTCACTCCCGTGGGCCGCTACGCCCTCAGCTTCCACTGGAACGACGGCCATCAGAGCGGCATTTACTCCTGGGAATACCTGCGTCGCGTATGCCAGTGCGAGGAATGCAAGCGGCGCGAAGGCTGATTTCTTATGGTGGGACTAAAAGCGGGACTGGAGTTGCGTCCGGCGCGTGCTGACGATGCTCCCTGGATTGTTGCCACAGAGAGCAGGCCAGAGTTCCACACCCAGGTGGGCAACTGGCCAGAGGCCGAGCACCGGCGCGCGCTCTCGGATGTGGACCATCGTTATTTGATTGCGCAGTGGCGCATAGGCACCCAGCAAACCACGCCGCAGGCGGTACAACAAACGGTGCAGCAAGGAATGCAGCCAGCGATGCAGCAGCAAGAACAACGCTGTGGCTTCGCCATCCTGCGCGGCCTCTCCTCGCCGCACCGCAATGTCGAACTCAAACGCTTCGTCATCGCCACGCCAGAACAAGGGACCGGCAGCGCGGTGCTTTCCCTGGTCATGCAATATGTTTTTGAAGATTTAGGGGCGCACCGGCTCTGGCTGGATGTATTTGAGGACAACCTCCGTGCGCGGCATGTCTATCGCAAGGCCGGGTTCCAGGAAGATGGCGTTTTCCGCGAGGCCATTTATCGGGATGGGGAATTTCACACGCTCGTATTGATGGCGGTCCTGGACCGGGAATTCTGGGCGCTTCAGCGGGCAGGTGCGTCCGCCCATACGGCTTGAATCGCCTGCATGGTTGCATCCACCGTTTCCGCCTGCATGGCAAATTGCCTGCTCTGCGCCTTCAAAAATCCGTCCTGCACCGCGTGGTCCAGCATGGCCAGCAAACGGTCATAATATCCGGCAACATTCAGCAGGACGATTGGCTTGGAATGGATGCCCAGTTGCGCCCAGCCCAGCACCTCGCACAGTTCGTCCAGCGTGCCATATCCTCCCGGCAAGGCGATAAAAGCATCGGCCAGCGCGGCCATCTGGTGCTTGCGCTCATGCATGGTCTCCACCACGCGCAGCTCTGTAAGTCCGTGATGGGCCACCTCGCGCTCCACCAGCCGTCGCGGCATGATGCCGGTCACGCGACCGCCTGCGGCCAGCGCCGCGTCCGCCACGGCCCCCATCAATCCAATGCAAGCGCCACCGTAGACCAGTCCCACATGGGAGCGGGCCAGGGCCTGGCCCAACTCCACTGCCGCCGCGCGATACTCCGCACGGTTGCCCTCACTCGATCCGCAATACACGCAGATGTTCCGCTGTTTTTGCTTCATCCCAAAAGGATACCGCGTTGCCGGGTGCCGCATTCAAGCCGGCTTTTGGCTGGCGTGGGCGGGTCTTGTTGGTCCCCATGTCTAAAAACCGAGACCTGGGGCACCCGAATGGTTCAGAGTGGCGAAGCATACCCGGTACACTGGAGAGGTAGACCCTGCGCCAAAAACTGTGCGCTGGGCAGGGAGTATTTTCACTTCGTGGCATTGCCTCTGGACAATCTGAACCCGCAACAACGCTCTGCCGTTGAGAGCGTGGACGGCCCGCTGCTGGTCCTGGCCGGGGCCGGCTCCGGCAAAACGCGCGTCATTACGTACCGCATTGCCTATCTGGTCCAGGAGCGGGGCGTCGCGCCAGACTCTGTCCTCGCAGTCACCTTTACCAACAAGGCCGCCAGCGAGATGGCCGAGCGCGTGGAGCGACTGTTGGGCCACAGCACGCTGGCCCGTCCCTTGCTGGCCACCTTCCATTCTTTTTGCGTGCGCCTGCTGCGGCGAGACATTGAATCGCTGCGCAGCAACGGTCGTGGTCGCACCCGCAACTTTGCCATCTATGACGAGAACGACCAGCAGGCCGTGGTCAAACAGGCAATGCGCCGCATGGGCCTGGACACCAAACAACTGACGCCGCGTACCGTGCTTTCCAGCATCTCCTGGGCCAAGAACCACATGCTCGGACCGCAGGAGATGTATCTGCAATCAGAAGGCCCCAAGGCCGAGCGCATCGCACACATCTTTGAGGAGTATTCCAAGGAACTGGAGCGCGCCAACGCGCTGGATTTTGACGACCTTCTATTGGAAGGTGTCCGCCTGCTGGGGGCCTGCCCGGATGTGCGCGCATTCTATAACCGCCGCTATCGCTACCTGCTGATTGACGAATACCAGGACACCAACCGTCCGCAATACGAGCTGATGAAGCTGCTCGCGGGCGAGGAAAAAAATGTTTGCGTGGTGGGCGATGAGGACCAGAGCATCTACTCCTGGCGCGGCGCTGACATCCGCAACATCCTGGAATTTGAAAAGGACTTTCCCAACGCCAAGGTCATTCGGCTGGAGCAGAATTACCGCTCCACGCAGGTGGTGCTGGAAGCGGCTGCGGCGGTGGTCTCCAACAATCTGCAACGCAAGGGCAAGGTGCTGTGGACCACCCGGCCCGGCGGCGCGCCGGTAGGGTATTACGAAGCGCTGGATGGCGAGGGTGAGGCGTTGTTTATCGCGGACCGCATCCAGAAATACATCCTCCAGACCGGCAACCAGGACCCGCTGCCACGCATTGCCGTGCTCTATCGCACCAATGCACAATCGCGCGTGATGGAAGAGGCGCTGCGCCGTTACGGCATTGCTTATTCGATGGTGGGTGGCTTCTCCTTTTACGACCGCGCAGAGATCAAGGACCTGCTCAGCTATCTGAAGCTGGTGCAGAACCCGGAGGACCCCATTGCATTCGGGCGCACCGTCAACACCCCGGCGCGCGGCATCGGTAAAACGACCGTGGAGACGTTGGAGCGGATGGCGCTGGAGACCGGAAGCAGCACCTGGACGGCCATGCAACACGCCCTCCGCGGACGGCTGCTGCCAACGCGTACGCTCATGGCGCTCGATGGCTTCCGCCGCATGATCGAGGACGCGCGCGCGATGATGGGCACTGGCTTTGCGGACAAACTGGGCGCGGACGTTGCTGCCGACATTGCGGCGGAAAGCGCCATCGAAGGTACCTCCAGCAGCGTGGCGGATGCGGACACCAGCTTTGCCTTTGGCAACGCAGTGGCCGACACCAGCTTCCAGGGGGACGCTGGCAGTGAGGACAGTAGGGACGCGGCCAGTCCGTCCGTGGATGCTGATACGCCCGCAGAAGGTCCTGCCTTCCGCCAGCCCGGAGACGCCGCGACGCTGCCGGAGCTGATGAAGTTTCTTATTGACCGCAGTGGCTATATGCGCGCCCTGCAGGAAGAGGACACGCCGGAGGCCACCTCGCGCATGGAGAACCTGCGCGAACTGGTGAACGCCGCGCAGGACGCCGAGGAACGCGGCGAGACGCTGGCGGAATTTCTGGACCACGCCGCGCTGGTCAGCGACACCGACCAGTACGACCCGGAGGCGCGCGTCACCCTGATGACGCTGCACGCGGCCAAGGGACTGGAGTTTCCGCTGGTCTTTCTGGCGGGCATGGAGGAGGGGCTTTTCCCGCATTCACGCACCTTCAACGACGCCAACGGGCTGGAGGAGGAGCGGCGTTTGTGCTACGTTGGCATGACGCGCGCCATGGACGCGCTGATACTGACACGCGCCCGCTTCCGCCGCCGTTATGGCAACGAGATGCCGGAACACTCCACGCCATCGCGTTTTTTGGAGGAGGTGCCACAGCACCTGCTGGAGGACCTGGGCCAGGGTGCGCGGCCCATCCGCAATGGGGACGGACGCGGGGACAACGCCCACTTTAGCGGCAGACGGCACGGCGGCCCCAGCGTTGGCAACGGCCCCAGACACGGGAACGCCGCGCACTGGAATTACGAGGACGAAGACCAGAGCGCGCCGTCGCACTCCATTGGCGAAGCACACCCGTCATCACAAAAAACAGCAGGACAGGACGGCAACTCCATCGACCATATTGCACAGTTTTTTGGCGCGACAGGGGGCGCGGTCCGGCACAAGGCAGCGCTGTCCGCCCTGACGAAACCAGGGCCCAACGGCGGCAAGGGCCTTCGCAACGGCCAGCGGGTCCGCCATCCAAAATACGGGGAGGGGACGGTCTTCCACCGGGAGGGGGACGGGGACGATGCGAAGATAACTGTACAATTCCAGAAATTTGGTATAAAAAAGTTGGTCGAGAAGTTTGCGAAGTTGGAGCGCATCTAAAATCGCGCTTCCGGCCATGACAGCCACGCAACCAGCGGGGCAGGCAGTGAAACTGTGCATGGCATTTTTTTGTGGATGCAGGCACGATAAGGACGTGGAAAGATTATGGCAAATACAAAGAAGATTGAAGACAAGCTGGAACGTAAAGCAGTAAAGCGCGCCGCCCGTAAAAAGGCCGCCCCCAAACCGAAGCGCACCACCCCACGCGGCTCCAACAAACAGAAGGTAAAGAAATTGGCCCGCGGCCAAAGTAAACGCTAAGACCTGCTGCCGGGACGCGCCCTTGCGCTCCGGCAGCGTTCCTAGGCGGAGACCTATCGGACAATTGGGCAAGTTGGATTTTTTGGAGACAGTATCCTGATACAACAGCTTTTTGCTACGAAATCAATCGACAAACTGGTCTTTGAGTCAGAACAGCCAGAGCACAGTCTGAAGAAAACGCTCGGCCCTGTCTCCCTGACGGCGATGGGCGTGGGCGCCGTCATCGGCTCCGGCATCTTCACGGTGATTGGGACCGCCATAGCCGGACAGCGCTTTGACACTTCCTCCGTGATGAACGCGCCCGTGTTGGACTATCTGATGCACCACACGGCGCTGCTGGGCCGTCCGGGGGCAGGCCCCGCTTTGGCCATCTCTATGCTGCTGGTGGCCCTGGCCAGCGCCTTTACCGGCCTGTGCTATGCGGAGCTGGCCTCCATGATCCCCATTGCCGGCAGCGCCTACACCTACACCTACGTCACCATGGGCGAACTGGTTGCCTGGATCACCGGCTGGAACCTGGTCCTGGAATACGCCTTCTCCAACATGGCGGTCAGCGTGGGCTTTGCGGCGCACACCGTGGACCTGGTCGAATGGTTCGGTTTCCATCCCGCCATGCGCTGGATATCCCCGGCCTATCTTCCCAGCGGCCTGCAGAGCCTGCAAGGGAAGGTCCTATACACGCCTGGCTGGCACTTCGGCTTCAATTTCCCGGCCTTCCTCATCGTCATGCTGATTACCGTGGTGCTGGTGCGGGGCATCCGCGAGTCCGCTGAGACCAACAACATCATGGTGCTGCTGAAAATCTGCGCCATTCTTGTCTTCGTCCTGGTTGGCTCCCACTTTGTCCATTCTTCCAACTGGCACCCTTTTTATCCCAACGGATGGTCCGGCGTACTGACTGGCGGGTCCATCATCTTTTTTTCCTACATCGGCTTTGACTCGGTCTCCACGGCAGCCGAAGAATGTAAAAACCCGCGCAGGGACATTCCGATTGGCATTATCGCCACGCTGGTCATCTGCACCATCCTTTACATTGGCGTGGCCGTGGTGCTGACCGGCCTTACGCACTGGCAAAACCTAAGGGACGATGCGGCCCCGGTGGTCAACACGCTGCACAAACTCTACTTGCACAATGGCAACAAGTTGTTGCATTGGGCGCACCTGGTGGTATTGTTCGGCGCGTTGCTGGGAATGGTCTCCTCCATCCTGGTCTTCCAGATTGGCCAGGCGCGCGTCTGGTTCGCCATGTCGCGCGACCGCCTGCTGCCGACCCTTTTCAGCCATGTGCATCCGCGCTTCCGCACCCCATCGACGGCCACCTGGGTGGCGGGTTTCCTTGTTGGCCTGCCTGCGGGCCTGCTGGACATTGGCACCTTTGCCGACCTGGCCAGCATTGGCACACTCTTTGCCTTTGCGCTGGTCTCCATTGGCGTCATCATCCTGCGCTATAAGGAACCAGACCGCCCGCGCGTGTTCCGCACTCCTGGCGGCATCCTTGTCCCATTGCTAAGCGCATCTTTATGTTTCCTTCTGATGATGGGGCTGCCGCTGCTCACATGGTCCCGCTTCCTGGCCTGGCTGGCCATTGGCCTGGTGATTTACTTTTTCTACAGCCGCCATCGCAGCGAATTTGCCCCCCAGTCCCGATAAGATTGGCCCATGCCAATAAAACCACAAATCGACCCTGTGGCCTGGATACGCGGCCTTCCCAAAGCAGAACTCCATCTGCACTTGGAAGGGACCATTGCACCGGAAACGCTGGTGACATTGGGCCAGCGGCATGATGCCGCGCCCTTGACGCTGGAAGCGGCCCGCGCCTTGTACCAGTACCAGGACTTCACCGGCTTTCTGCTGGCCTTCAAGGCCATCAGCGGACGCCTACAAACGCCAGAAGACTACGAACTGGTCACCTACGAAATGCTGCGCGCCCTACACCAGCAGGGGGTGGTCCATGCCGAGGTCTACGTCTCCGTTGGCGTGGTCTATTACTGGCGCAAGGTGGAGTTCGCGCCGCTCTTTGCTGGCATGGAACGGGGCCGGGAGCGCGGTGAGCGGGAGTTTGGCATCTCGCTGCTCTGGATATTTGACGCCGTGCGACACTTCGGCCCGGAAGAGGCAGCGCGCGTTTTCCGCACAGCGGCGGAGATGCGTCCCCAGCACCCGTCCATCATTGGCATTGGCATTGGCGGCGATGAGCGTCGCACCGGGGCCACTCCTTTCCACGACCTCTATCGCACAGCGCACGACCAGGGCCTGCGCCTGACGGCCCACGCCGGAGAGACCATCGGCCCGGAAGGCATCTGGTCCGCCATCAACATTGGCGCAGAGCGGCTTGGCCATGCGCTGAGCGCCCAGCACGATGCCGAACTGATGGAGGTGCTGGCGCAAAAGCAGGTCCCCTTGGAGATTTGCATCACCAGCAACCTGCGCACCGGATGTTGCCCCAGCATGGAAGACCATCCCGTCTGCCAATACTTTGATGGTGGCCTGATGATTACGCTGAACTCCGATGACCCGGCCATCTTTGGCAGCGGCCTGTGCAACGAGTACCTGCTGGCCCATCAGCAATTCGGCATGACGTTGGAGCACCTGCGGGAACTGGCAGGCAACTCCATTGAGGCCAGTTTTTTGCCTCCTGCACGCAAGCTGGAACTGCTGCAACGCGTGGAACAGTATGCTGGCCCTCCGGCCAGTCTAGGATTGTAACGGGCAAAGCGGGCCTGCCTCGCCCCCCTCTCCCATTTTGGATTTCTTCATCCATCTTTGGCGCGAGGTGCGGTCCAACTGAGGTAAGATGTGGCCATGGGGCGACTGGGACGGCCAGAACATGGCATCGCAAGCAGGCCAAAACAGAGAGTGAGGGGCACATGGAGGAAGACCAGGGGAACGAAAGCAACAGCGTATTGGCGCGCACCATCGGATGGGTCTCTGTGGCTGCGGGGATGATTGCGCTTGGCTATTTTGTAGGACGGCAATTACGCGTGCGTTACAACTTCCGCCGCCGTACGCCGTATGACTTCTTTTCCCACGCCGGCGATGAGCAGGACAGTCCTGGCAACGGCAGCGCCGAATACGGCGTTGGCATTTAAGGGCCATTTCTCCTTGCGTAAACGCACCTGGCTGTCCATCCTTGTCGCTTTGTCTGTGCTGGCAGCGCTGCTGCTGGCCGTTTATCTGCGCAAAAAGGCCCCGCCCGAGGCCGCGCGCCTGCTGCCGGAAGCGGACGCCATCGTTTACTTCAACCTGCGGCCCCTGCGTACACTGACGCACTTTGAGCAGTATCCGGTCGAACACGATGCTGCGTACCAGGCCTTTACCCAGGCCACTGGCATACAATTTGAGCGGGACCTGGAAGAGGCGGCCTTTGCCATCCATCGAATGCCCGACCCCACTGGTCCCAACGGCGCCGTCGCCTATTCAGAGGTCTTTGTCGGACGTTTTGACGGAGTGCGCCTGGCGCTATGGCTGGCAGCGCACTCCGCCGATACAGAAAGATACGCCGACCACACTATCTATCGCATCCCGCACGAAGGGCGCACGGTGCGCGTCGCCCTGCTCGGCTATGACATGGTGGCCGTTTCCAACACGCCCACGCCGGAGCAGGTCCACTCCATCATTGACCGTTACCACTCCGCCGCCCTGCCCTTCAGCGGCCCTACGTTGCTGGCGCAGCATTACTCTGATGTACCCTTGCTGGCACAGGCCTGGGGCATTGGAAAGATCGGGCTGCCCTTTGGCCAGGGCCATGACCTGCGCTTCTTTGGCGTGCCCCTTCCCCTGCCCGTAGACACCACCTTCATCGCCTCTGTGCGCTACCTGGGGTCGCTGCACCTGCGCGTAGAGGAGATTGCGCCCACGCAAGGTTCCGCGCAGGCCTTTGCGCAGGTGGCCAATCTCACCATCCAGCTCCTGCGCTCTGGGCTGACCAGCGACACCTCCCAAGACCCGGCCCTGGCCAACTGGCAGAAGTTCCTGAACAGTGCTACGGTCCAACAAAAGGGGGACCGGGCCATCTTGCAGGCCATCCTGCCCGTGGGCCTGCTGGAAGACCTGCTCTCTGCCAGCAAAGACGCCGCCCATCCAGCCAACGCCAACAGCCAGGACAAACCTTAGGAAAACTCTGGTCCAGTCCTACTGCTGTCCCTCAGGGGCTGAAGCCCACTGTTATTTCAGGAACTTACGGCGGGACTGAAGTCCCGCCCCTTCAAAACGCTGACTTGTTCAGGGATTCCTTAGCTGCGGGCCTCGCCCAATCGGCAGCCATTCCTTAAATGCAAAACGCCCCCTGCAAATGCAGTGGGGCGCTGCGCAGTCCCAGTATCAAGAGAACAGGAACGACTGAAAAAAGTAAGCGCTACTGGCCGATGGTCTCCGCAGATGGGGAGGTTGCGGCCAGTTGCTGCATGGTGGTCCGCATGTAGCGGTGTGGGTTCACCGGAGTGTTGTGTATGTGGACCTCATAGTGCAGGTGCGGGCCGGTGCTGCGACCGCTCTGGCCCACATAGCCAATGATCTGGCCACGCCCAACAGTCTCCCCCGGCGCCACAATCACAGAGGAAAGGTGGGCATAGAGCGTCTGGATTCCATGTCCGTGGTCCAGTTCAATTTCCCTGCCATAGCCGGAGACCATGCCCGCAGACTCGACCACCCCGTCTGCCGTGGCGCGGACCGCATCGCCATACCCGGCTGCGATGTCAATACCGCGATGGAACTCGCCTTCCCCGCCCATGGGGTCTGTCCGCTCACCAAAGGAGCTGGTGACCCGGCCAACCACCGGCCACAGGGACGGTGCGTCTGCCAGCCGTACCCAGTCTGTCAATGTCTCCGATGGCCCCAACCCAGCAGACAATGCCTGGGCCGCGACCCCGGAAAGGGCCGTGGCGCGCAGGGCGTATAACTGGTCCAAGGACTTTGCGTAGGCCGCGTTGCTCAGGCCATCCGAAGCATCCGGGGCCGGCGTGGTTGCCTTCGCTGTCAACAGCTTCGACTGCCGCAGGCCATACAATGCGGAGACCTCATTCGCCAGGGACCCCAGGGACGCCACCTGGATGTCCTTCTGCTGGGTCTCATTTTGCAGTTGCTGATAATCGCGACGCAGCATTTCCCGTTCGCTGCGGAGCTGGTTGAAATGCTCCGTCTTGAGCAGCATCCGCGTATAGGACCCAGCCAGCCCGGTTATGGTAAACAGGCCCACTACGGCGACCGCCAAAAATACATATGCGTAGTGCATTGGGATGGGCACCTTCTGCAGATGGCCATGCTCGTCCCGCGTGACATAAACAATGTATTGTTGTTTTCGCAAGGTTCTTCCTCACTCAATTTGGTCCCTGCAATTTTACACAGGGCCATCTACCTCATCGGACCGTGCGGCGGCAACGCTTGGGGGACAGCTTGCGCATCCGCAGCGCGAAAGGAATGAGTGATATGAAATTCAAACTTGACTGTAACAAAGCGTGGGTCTCCGGTCAATCAATAAATTGCAGGCGCCCACGCTTCCCAGGCCCCTGTCTGCGTCCTTGGGTCCTTTGCCTGCGGTAAAGTTGCGTGCCCCTATGCCAGGCGCCTGGCCCGTATCTCTACTCACCCCGGCAGGGTCTCCTTGGCAAAGCTGCAAGCCAAGGCCGATACTTCTCTATAAGATGCCACGAGCCATAAAGACTTCGCAGCCCACGGAACGCGCCCTGATTGCCAGCCTACGGCAACAGGCAGAAGGCCCATCCATCCGCCCCGGAAAAGGACGCCTGGGGCCGGTGCGTCTGGGCATGGGCGACGATTGCGCCATCCTGCGCCCTCCCGCTGGGCACGAGGTCCTGCTGACCACGGACCTGTCCCTGGAAACCATGCATTTCCGCCGCGACTGGCACACCCCGGGGTCCATCGGACATCGCTGCCTGGCGCGTGGACTCAGCGACCTGGCCGCCATGGGCGCGCGACCGCTGGCGGCATTCCTCTCCCTTGCGTTGCCGCGGGAACTGACTGTGGCGCAGGGCCAACGTCCCTCCTGGCGCGACCACTTTTTGCGGGGATTGCTGGCCCTGGCGCAACAACAGGACGTCCCACTGGCTGGTGGAGACACGGCGCAGTCGCCCCTCTGCCTGGCTGGAAATCTTCGCGCAGACAGCACCTATGCGTCCCGCTCCGGCCCTGCGCCCAGCGGCCTCGTCCTGGCGGACATCGTGCTGGTTGGCAGCGCCCCGCGTGGGCGTGCGTTGCTACGCTCCACGGCCAAAGCGGGGGACAGGATTTACGTCACTGGACACCTGGGCGGTGCGGCTGCGGAACTGGCAACTTTGGCGGCACATCCCCGGCGTTTTTCTAAACTTGTGGACGCCCCCTCTCCAACTTCCCCTACTGTCCATCCACATCTGTTTCCGCAACCGCGTCTGGCCGTCGGCCAATATCTGCTGGCACGGCGGCTGGCCACTGCGGCCATTGACATCAGCGACGGGCCTTCCACTGACCTTGACCATCTTTGCGAGGAGTCCGGCCTTGCCGCCATTGTGGACGCCGCAGCCCTGCCCATCCATCCGCTGGCCTTGAAAATGGAGCACCCACTGCATACCGCGCTGCATGGTGGTGAGGAATACGAACTGCTCTTTACCGCACCGGCCAGTGCGCGTGTGCCGCGCAGCATCGCTGGCGTCCCCATCACCTGCATTGGAGTAATGCATCGTGCGCGCAAAAACACGCCCCGGATGCAGCTCCGCACCCTGCATGGCCGGAGGCACGTCCTTGCACCGTTGCTGCCTCTGGGGTGGGAGCACTATCGCGCGCGCTAAGGAGGCCAGCCCACTGGCACACGCCTGCTACCATTAAAGATGATGACTCCGACCAAGGTCCGCGTCCGTTTTCCGCCTTCACCCACCGGCCTGCTGCATGTTGGCAACGCCCGCACCGCGCTGTATAACTGGCTCTTCGCCCAACGCACCGGCGGCGATTTTCTGCTGCGCATCGAGGACACCGACGTGGAGCGCAGCGAGGCCCGTTTTGAAGCGCAGATCATTGAAGACCTGCACTGGCTGGGGCTTACCTGGACAGAAGGCCCTGGCTCCGGCGCGGCCAACGACGGCCCCAACGGCCCCTATCGCCAATCGGAACGGTTGGACATTTATCGCCAGTACACAGAGCAACTACTCGCCGAGGGCAAGGCCTATCGCTGTTTCTGCACCGCGGAGCAGCTTGAAGCGGAACGTCAGCAGGCCATGGCCGAGCAGCGCCCGCAGGTCTACAGTGGCCGTTGCCGCCAGCTTCCGGCTGAGGAAAGTTCCGTGCGCGCCGCCAGCGGCGAAGCATTCGCCGTGCGTCTGCGCATCCAGCCAGACGTCCCGCTGCGCTTCCATGACATCGTGCGCGGCACCGTGGAGTTTTCCGCCGAGGCCGTCTCTGATCCCATCCTTGTCCGTTCCAGCGGCATCCCGGTCTACAACTACGTGGTCACTGTGGACGATGCGCTCATGGGCATTACCCACGTCATTCGCGGCGATGACCATCTCTCCAACACCCCCAAACAGGTGGCCATCTATCACGCCTTTGGCTGGCCGGTGCCGGAGTTCGCCCATCTCTCCACCATCCTCGGCCCGGACCGCGCGCGTCTCTCCAAGCGCCACGGGGCCACTTCCATTGGCAGCTTTCGCCAGATGGGTGTCCTTCCCGAAGCGCTCACCAATTATCTGGCGCTGCTGGGCTGGGGCGCGGAAGGCGGCACACAGGAGACCTTCACGCTGGAGGAACTGGTAAAGGAATTTACGCTGGAGCGGGTCACCCCGTCCCCGGCGGTCTTCGATTTCCAAAAGCTGCACTGGCTCAATCGCCATTACCTAAAGCTGGCCCAACCGGAACGTATTGCTGCGCTGGCGCGGCCTGCCTTTGTGGCTGCTGGATGGTTGCCAGAACATACCAACGACGCGGCCTTCGAAGGCTGGTTCCAGCAGGTCCTCGCCCTCTTTTTGCCCTCGGTCGATCAACTCGACCAGTTGCCGGAAAAGACGCGCTTCTTGTTTGCGCTGGACGCGCAGGCCATCGCAGCGGCCCCGGAGAATGCCGCCATCCTAATTACGGAGATTGCGCAAAAGGTCTTGCGGGAGTTTGCCGCGCGGATTGCGGCTGTCCCCACGCCCATCACGCCCGAAGCATTCAAGGCGGTGATGCAAGAGGTGAAGGCCGCCACCGGGGCCAAGGGCAAGGACCTCTTCCATCCCGTGCGGGTGGCGCTTACCGGCTCCCACTCCGGCCCGGAGTTTGACAAGCTCATCCCCCTGATCGAATCCGGCAGCACCCTGGCCCTGCCGCATCATGTGGCCAACATACAGGAGCGGGCCGCAGCGTTGCTTCCACTCCTCCCATAGTGGCGCAACGTTTGCGGCCCTGCCTTGGACCACTTTGTCCGTTATCTATTGCCCAACGTTCCCATTGTGATGATTGGACGCCATAATCAAAGATGGCGCTTGTTCGTAAGGGGCCTCCCGATAATTGCTGAACTCGGCCTGGCTACCCATCGGGCCGTCCACCACCAGGCCAAAACGCATGGACTGTCTCCATCTGGACAGATTTGCGTAGCTCGCTGGATTACCAAAGGCGTGCCAGCTTGCTTCCCCTTGGTGACGCCAGAAGAACCGCACATCCGACATGCTTCCGCCAGTCACGCGAAAGTCCAAAGGCGAATCGTGGCCAATGGGTTTGCGGGCCAGAATGCGCGCATCCTCAGGGTCCAACCGCCAAAGGACGATATTGCCGTCCTCGATACCGATGACCAGCGCGTGCTCGGTATCGCTCATGACGCCAATGCCAGAAAGCGCCGAGGGACTTGCTGGTAATTGCACCAGACGGACCTCCGCAGCGACCCCTGGGCCTTCAACGGAGTGGCCCAACTGGATGAAACTCCTGTTCTTGGCCCCAACACGCAACTCGTCCCCTTGAATGTTAAGTTTTGGGACCATCCCAGCAGGGACCAGCCAAGAAGAACCTGGTGTGGTTACAAATAAATCGGGTGAAACTTTTGTTGGTTGGAAGTCCGTTTGCTGTTGGCCCATGCTGGGCAATGCCAGCAACAGCACCAGACACCCGAGTGAAGCCAGGCAGGAAACCGCAATGGATTGCGGCAAGCGACAGTTTGTCATAGTGTGACCCCTCAGACCCACTGAATGCAATTCGACAGCCAAACAATTGTTGCCTGAAGTCAACATGTTACGTCCTGAAAACAGGGAAGGTAGGGCAAAACATTGCATATCTTATTTTGTCGCCATTCCCCGGAAAGGCCCCTAAAAGATGGACTTTGCCCCTACTTGGGCCACGATGGAGAGATGGACCAGACATGACCTATCTTGCCTTTTTTATGAAACAAGGCGGTCACTCAAGATAAATCGGCCTTGCCCGGAGATGCAAACGGTTGCACGCTATAGAAACCCATCCGCGTATCCCCCTGCACCAGGGAACGCTCTTCCCGAAGATTGGCCGGGAGTCGCAGAGCGGCAGCATGATTGGATTGCTCGACTACGACCAAAGAACCTTCCTGCAACACAGAAGAAGAGGCGAGAAATTCCAAGGTGCTCGCATAGGCCTTGGCGTCCGCATAGGGAGGGTCCAGAAAAATGATGTCCGCCTGCACGCGCATTGTGGCCAGTTTGCGCAGCAGGGGCAGGGCGCCGCGTGGCTCGATGGTGCAGGCGTGGCCGATGCCAAGGGACCCCAGGTTCGTTCGCAGCGCGGCCAGTGCGGCCCTGGCCGTCTCAGAGAAATAGACCTGCGCGGCCCCGCGGCTGAGCGCCTCAATCCCTACCGCCCCAGTGCCCGCGTACAGGTCCACAAAAACTGCCCTAGGGACCCGCGTCGCCAGGACATTGAAAAGCGTCTCCCGCAGCCGGTCGCTGGTGGGACGCGTCTCCCACCCATGGGGCGCCACCAGTCTTCGGGAACGGTATTTGCCTGCGATCACACGCATGTGTTTTGTATCTTCAGGGACAATTTTCACCCTGCTTCCCGCCGCAGCATCCACCACGCCGTCGATGGACGCTCCCGGCTGGTGTTGTACTGGTGCTGCCTCTACAATAACGGCAGGGGCGGCGCCATGCGAAGCTGGTCGATTTCATTAGGGCGATTGATGGGTGTGGAGGTCCGCCTGCATCTTTTTTTCGTCCTGCTATTGGGCCTGGGCCTGATGTATACGCAGATGGCCAATATCTCTGCGGCACGGGGCGTTGCGCTTTGGCTGTTGTTGCTGGCCGCCGTCACGGTGCGGGAGATCGCCCGCGCCCTGGCCGCCACGTACTACGGCCTGCGGCTGCGCAACATTCTGCTGCTGCCCATCGGCGGGCTTTTTGCCCACCATACGCCGGAATCCGCTGAGCAGGCGGTCACAGGCCGCGTCCAGGTGGTCCTGGCCGTGATTGGGCCTATCACAAATTTCTCTGCGGCCCTTGTTCTGCTGGGACTCATTCTGGCCGTTTCCCCCACGGTCGCCATCTTCAGCAGACCTCTGGTGACGCCCACCCACCTGCTGCGCAGCGCCTTCTGGCTGAATGTTTTTCTTGGCCTGGTGAACCTGTTGCCTGCCTATCCGCTGGATGCCGGACGTCTGTTGCGGGGTGGACTTTCGCACTCCCGTACGGCCCTGCAAGCCACCCACACCGCCGCCAACGTGGGCCAGGCCATCTCCCTCTCTCTTTTCCTGATTGGGGTCTTTCTGCAGGACCCCTGGCTCATCCTGGCCGGCTTCTTCATCTTTATCAGCGCGCAGTTGGAGGACCAGGGACTGATGTTCCAGTCCGTCGTGGACACGGTCTACATGCGGGACGTGATGCTGACGGAATTCTCCTCGCTCTCCGCCTCGGACACGCTGGAGGACGCCCTCTTCAAGGCCGTACATAGCCTGCAAGATGATTTCCCCGTTGTCCGCGGCGATTTGCTGGTCGGCATTGTTTCGCGCCAGATCATTCTGCAGGCGCTGCAAAGCAACGGGAACGGCTACATCCAGGGCGTCATGTCGCGTGCCTTCCAGGTGGCCCATCCGGGGGACTCGCTTGGCGCGGCCTTCCGTCGCATCACCGGCGACCGGGGCCTGTCTCTAGTGCCAGTCATGGAGGGCGAGCGCATCGTCGGCATTGTCACGCTCCAGAACCTGATGCACAGCATGGGGCTGTTGGGCGAGACCCGCAAATTGCAACAGCAGTCCTCTTAAATCCCTACGCTGATGCTCCCTGGCCCCATGACGGAACCTACACCACCGCTTGCGCCAGGCCTGTATGTTGTGGCCACACCCATTGGCAACCTGGAAGACATTACCCTGCGCGCCCTGCGCGTGCTGGGCAGCGTGGACCGCATCGCCTGTGAAGACACGCGCCAGACGCAAAAGCTGCTGGCCCACTTCGGCATTGCCAAACCACTCCTCAGCTATCACCAGCACAATGAACGCCAGCGCAGCCCAGAGCTGCTGGCCATGTTGCACCAGGGCCAGCGCATTGCCTTGGTCTCTGACGCCGGACTGCCCGGCATCTCCGACCCCGGCGCAGATGTGGTACAGCAGGCCATAGCCGCGGGCATTCCCGTTGTGCCCATCCCTGGGGCCTGCGCAGCCGTCACTGCGCTGGCCGCCGCCGGACTCGACACCACCCGTTTTCTGTTCCTTGGCTTTCCACCCCCTCGGCCCGGGGAACGGCGCAGCTTTTTTGGGGCGCTGCGCACGCAACCGGCGACGATGGTCTTCTACGAGGCCCCGCACCGCATTGTGCCAGCACTGGCCGATGCCGCTGCGGCCCTGGGCGAAGGGCGCCGCGCGGTGTTGGCCCGTGAAGTGACCAAAATATACGAAGAATTTTTACGCGGGACCTTGCAGGACATCCACGCCTCGCTCAGCCAACGGGGGAACGTCCGTGGCGAGATCACGCTGATGGTCGCCGGGGCCAGCGGCCAGCAGGACGCACCTTCCGCGGACGCGGAGCAGGGCAGCATTCTGGCCCGCTTGGCAGAGCTGAAGAAAATGGAAAATCTTGATGAAATGGACGCGCTCAAACGCATCGCCCGTGAGCGCGGCGCCTCAAAAAGCGCGGTCTACCGCGAGCTGCAACGCGAACGCAGTTGCAAATAGCACTTGGCAAATGGCGCCTTAAGGAATCTCTGAACAAGCCAACGTTTTGAAGGGGTGGGACTTTAGTACCGCCGTAAGCACCTGAAATAATAGTGGGCCCCAGCCCCTGAGGGACAGCAGTAGGACTGGATCAGGGCTGCCTTAAGGGTGCCCAGTCAAAGCATTCCAGTTGAGCTGTTCCCAGCCACCGTTTATTTTGGCCAGTACAATCCAGCGCATCTCGCCGCACGTCTTTCCGCACCAGTGCGCAACATAAACCAGGGCCAGCGAGTGGTCAAAGTTGAAATACACATTGCTGAAAAAAATCACACCCGATGCCCCTTGGTATTTCAGGGGCATGGAATTGTCCTGCCGGGCGTCTGCTGCCTCTTTCAACCTCTTATATTCCGCCACCTCCGCCCTGCTCAGCAGGCGGTACGGTGTAATGTCCAGATGGAACTCCCTTTCCAGGCGGACACGCTCATATTTGTGCTGGTCGTAATCAGCAAGGACAGCGGGAAAGGCCTGCGCTTGGGCCAAGGGAGGGAAAATGGCCTCGCGTGGGGGCATCCACTCTTCCGTGGCAATCACCGTGGTGTCAGCAATCAGCCATTGCGGTTTGTTCGCCATCAGATCAATGGGAAACCGGCCCTCCACAATATACGAGTAGATGGCATAGGCGTCGTCGCTTCGATCTGGCGACATGGGGGCCACCGGCCAGGCGTCCCCATTTTCCTGGAAGACCTCCTGTGCTGCGGCACAGACGACCTTGCCCGGGAACACACACAGTATCGCGCCCAGTACAAGGAACAGAAGTGTCACGAACAATCTCTGTTGTCTCATGGGACGTACGCTCATGCACAACATTACACCCAAATTTTATAGATGCTGGCTCGCGCCACGATGGCACAGAAAATTTAGTGGCTGGCCGTCGCCCCAGAAACCCCCTGGGGGTGCTCGCGCCCTTGCAGACGGTCGTACTGGTACAGGTCGCTGACCGTCCCCAACGCCTCGTTGTACAGGCTGATGGTCCCCGCGGCCTCGCGCAACTCTTCTGTGAACCGGTGCAATGCATGCAGATGGTCCGCCGTTGCTGGCAGTTCCACCCGGCTGGTCTTCAGGAATTTCTGGTATCCACGGTCCACGATGTTGGCCATCTCCCCGCCAACCAGGCAGCCAGGCCCAGAGACACAGACCATGCCCCCGTCCCCGGCCCGGTCCAACACGGCCCCGCAACCATATTTGCGGGCCTGCACGCGGCCTGCAACGTTGGCCACCTGTTGCACATCAAAGGAATGTGCGCGGAGAAACGCCAAGGCTTCCTCGAATTTCTTTTGTTTCTGCTTTTGGGCCATGGAACCTAATCCTTCCTGGAAATTTTGTATGTGATGGAAATCACAATTCTTCTTTACGTATGAAACAACCAAAGCTACACTATGGAGTATAGCTTCTGGGCGGGCCACGCTTGGGCCGCCGTTGATTTTTACACGCTTTCGGCGAGGGGCGCAGTGGCCCATGCTACGCATCCACCAACCAGAGTACGACAGTCTCCGCCAGCACGGCGAGGAGAGCTATCCGAACGAATGCTGCGGCGTGTTGCTGGGCCGTCCCAGCACTGGGGAAGATGGCGCCAGCGTGGTGTCTGTTGTGCGTACTGGAAACGCATACATGGGGTCTGCGCACAACCGCTACCAGATTGCGCCAGAGGACCTGATACGCATCCAGCGCGGGGCGCGCCAGCAGGGGTTGGAAATCGTCGGCTTTTACCACTCGCACCCGGACCATCCGGCGCAGTGGTCGCAGACGGACCTGATGGGGGCCTACTGGCTGGGCTGCTCCTACGTCATTACCAGCGTGTACAAGGACGGCGCGCGCTGCCGGGCACAGGAAACCAACGCATTTCTGCTGACCGGCAGCGGCGAGGGAGACAAGCATCTGGAAGCAAGCCCCATTGCGGTCCTCAACTCCGTGGCCGTCGCCTAGCAGCACACGCGGCCCATGCGTGTAGGCAAAAAAGACCAAAGGAAACGAGATGAAGATACACATACCCACACCGTTCCATCCTTTTGCTGGCAGACAGGCCGCTGCCAACGCCAATGCCCCGGATGCCCTTGCCAGCGCCCGGCAACCAGCACCGGCCCCAACCTTGGCCCCAGCCTTGGCCCAAGCGCAGGACACCACACAGGACACGCACGTTGTCAATGGCATCCCCCAAATGCACCCCACAGACCTGAAACGCAGGCTGGACGCAGGCGAGGAGGTCCTTGTGCTGGACGTGCGCGAACCCCATGAATATGCCATCGCACACATTGGCGGCCATCTGATACCGCTGGGCTCGTTACGGGACCGCATGGAGGAACTCGACCCCAACCAGAAGATCGTCGTCCATTGCAAGGCCGGTATACGCAGCCAGCGCGCGGCGGAGTTCCTGGCCAGGGCCGGCTTCAAAAAGCTGCACAACCTGGTTGGTGGCATCCTCGGATGGTCGGACGCGGTCGACCCCACAATACGAAAATACTAAGGGTGTCCCTCCTGGCCGTTGCGGCCTTCCTGGCAAAAATAGCGCAACCGGGACACCGCCCTCTGGTACACTCCCTTCGACCATGACTGGAACAGAAAAGGGACCGGCTGCCTCTGTCTTGCTGCGCACGCTGCTCTTGTTTGCGGCCTGCGTTTTGCTTTTTGAAGCAGGCATGGTCGCTGTTGCGCCACGGCTCCACTCCAGCAGCGTGCTCAAGCTGGCGAAGAGCGCCGCCATGGTGCGCATGGTCTTTGACGACACATCCTATTACATGGCGCAGGGGGACCTGGCGGCGCGGCATTCCCGCCAATCGCTGTACCAGACGGTGTTTTTCCAGCACCAGGTGCGTTTCATTTATCCACCCACGGCCCTGCTGTTCTATCGCGCGTGGCAACAGACGGCGCGTTTTGGCCTCCAGCCCATGCATGCCATGAACATCACACTCTGGCTTGCGCTGTGGGCCACCTTTGGCCTGGCGGGGGAGTTCCTGCTTGCGTTGGCGCAAAAGCAGGCCCAACAGCCGTGGAGCACACGTGGGCGATGGCTGTTGCGCGTGCTGGTGGCCCTTCTAGGGCTGGTTTTTCTGCCTCTGGTGAATGCCTATTGCCTGGGACAGATGCAGACGCTGCTCAATTTGGCCATGATTGCCAGCGTCCTTCTCTGGTTGCGCGGGCAGCGCACCTGGCCCGGAGTGCTGCTTGGCCTGACGTGCCTCATCAAGCCGCAGATGGCGTTGTTTTTGCTGTGGGGTGTGCTGCGCCGTCAGTGGGGCTTTGTCGTCAGTCTGGCGGCCATGCTTTTGGCGGGAGGGTCCCTGTCCATTGCCGTTTTTGGATGGCGCA
This sequence comes from Acidobacteriaceae bacterium, assembly GCA_049977205.1. Taxonomy (GTDB): domain Bacteria; phylum Acidobacteriota; class Terriglobia; order Terriglobales; family Acidobacteriaceae; genus JBMFGT01. The sequence continues at coordinate 27,846 of JBMFGT010000019.1, forward strand.
ACAGCGTGGAATATCTTGCCGTGCTGCGCTATCTGGGCCGACACGGGGATGCGCTGGCCACCAACCAGTCCTTGAACGGACTGCTGCACCGCCTGTTGCATGTGGGCAATTTCGTCACGGCTGCCTACGGGTATCCACCTTATGACGCACACATCTACTGGCTGACAATTTGCGGCTCGGCGGCCCTGTTGCTGGCGGCGCTGGTGGTCCCATACCGACAAGGCGTGGCGGGCAGTACGCTGGACCTGCTGCTCTTTGCCATGGCTGCAACCATGGCCTCGCCGATTGCCTGGGAGCACCACTATGGCGTGTTTTTCCTTGTGTTCCTGGCATGGATGCCCCGTGCGTCAGAAAATTGGACCGCCTTTGCCCTGCTGCTGGGCGCATATCTTTTGATGACAGACACCTGGGCGCCGCTTTCTTATCTGATGTTTACGCGATGGACATTTTTGCTTTCCCATGTCTTCTTTGGGGGCCTGCTGCTTTTCCTGGGGACGCTGCGATGGGGCAGTGGTTCCCTGCCTCCTACGATGACGCAGGGGCAGGAATAAATGGGTGTCCTGAAAATTCTTTTCACGAAAATGGCATATATTTTTTATGGTTTGCGTCTTACCAACAGGAGCAATCTATAAGGAGATGGGGTGGTCGAATGAAAAACGCAAGTTTTATGGACCGTAAGAGAAAATTTCTATGGGGGTTGGTCCCCTTGGCACTGCTTGTAACAGCGACGGCAACCGCCCACGCCAGGGACATTTCAGAAAACGGTATACCGACGCAGGTCGTGGTCACGGTGCTCGACAACTCCCACGCGGCGGCCCAGAATGCCGGCATACAGCGGGACGATGTGTTGGTGCGGCAAGGTAAAAGACACGCGCAGGTGGTGGGCTGGAAGCACATTGACAGCGCGACGGACGGGGTGCAGGTGGTCATTCTGCTGGATGACTCGCTGCAATCCAAGGTCAGCATCAATTTTGATGATCTGCGGAAATTCATACGCGACCTGCCAGCCACCACCCAGGTGGCCGTGGGATACATGGTGAATGGGCAGGCTGTGATGGCGGGCGACCTGACGACTGACCACGAAAGCGTGGTGAAGCAATTGCGCCTGCCTACGGGCATGATTGGAGTGAACGCCAGCCCGTATTTCTGCATTTCTGACCTGATACGGCATTGGCCAGCCAAGGGAAGGCCCGCTGCATCCAAAACAATCCTGGCGATCACCGATGGAATTGACAGGTATTATGAGCCGGGCATGTACGACCCGCTGGACCCATACGTGAACAGCGCCATTGCCGATGCGCAAAAGAACAATGTCATGGTCTCCTCTTTTTATTTTCGGGACAGGGGCGGTGCCGACCAGGGCATGCGTGGCGCGACCATAGGGCAGAATTACCTGCAACAGGTGGCCTCGGCGACCGGAGGGACGATGTATTACGAGGGGATTGGCAACCCTGTCACCTTTGCCCCCTTTGTGGAAGACCTGCAAAAGCAGCTTGCGGACCAGTATCTTCTGACATTCCTGGCGCGTGGTCAAGGGCTGCAACCGGTAAAGGTCACCTCCGAGGTCCATCATGTGAAATTGCAGTCCCAGGCGGACGTGGTGGTGGGGCAGCAAATCCTGCCGACGGAGGAGTAGGCGGGGGCCTCAGGAGACCGCTGTCGTTTGTTGTAGGCGCAGGAACGCCTGTACCTCCTGCAAGGTGGGCAGGGAAGGTTGTGCCCCGGCGCGCGTGACAGAGAGGGCAGAGGCGGCCACGGCAAAGCGCGCTGCCTCCGCAGGGGCATTGCCCTGGAGCAACCAGCAGGCAAAGGCCGCATTGAAGGCATCGCCTGCGGCAGTGGTATCGACCACAGGGACGGAGAGGCCTGGAATGTGCTGCGCCGGGCAGTCTTGGCCTGCAATATAAACGCCATTTTCCCCCAGCTTCAGGGCCACATTTTGCACGCCGCGGGCAAGCAGGGCCTGGGCCGTCTGGGCCGGTGCAAGCACGGTATCCCCTCCCAGCAGGGCGCGCTGCTCCGTTTCATTGGGTGTAAGCCATGTGACCTGGCGTAGCAGGTGGTCTGGCAATGGACGGGCCGGCGCCGGGTCCAGCATGACAGGCACATGCAGCTCCGCAGCCACGGCAATGGCGTGCTCCACGGTCTGCACGGGGACCTCCATTTGCAACAACACCATGCCAGCTTCTGCAATCAGCGCGCGGTGCTGGTCAATGTCTTCTGGCAGTAGATTGGAATTGGCGCCGGGCGCAATGACGATGGCGTTCTCTCCAGTTTCTGCATGGAAAATGACGGCCACACCAGAGGCCCCAGGTGCCGTCTTCATGGCCTGGACATGCACGCCTGCGTTGGCCAGTCCATTGCGCAGATGGGGACCGATGGCATCGTCGCCCACCGCGCCGATCATGGCCACAGAGGCGCCGAGACGCGCCGCTGCGACCGCCTGGTTGGCGCCCTTGCCGCCAAAAAAAGTGGCGTAGTGGGTGCCGATGAGGGTCTCCCCCGGCAGCGGGAGCCGCGCGGAGGTGACGACCAGGTCCTGGCTGATGCTACCCACAACAAGGACTGGTTTTGGCACGCAAGGCCCCTCCCTGGGCAAGAACGAGTGGTGCGATGACAATAATATCGCGCAGAATGGCGTCCTCGCCAACCAGACCGTCTGCAGACCCTCCGCAGGGCCGCCGCCCGTTTCCTTTGCCTGTACGGCGACAGAAGGCCATTTCCAACAACCAGAGGCCCCATGTCTGCAAGGCCCCTTGGCCCCATTTCGATACAATACAGGTAGAAAACCAGCGCACCGTCTGTTCTGACGCTTTCGGATAAAGTGTGCCGGGGACCGCTTGAATAACGAAACTAATGGGCCCTTGGTTGCGTCATATAAGAAGGCCCATTCGAGTAAAACCATATTTCAGTTAGGACCCTTCTTTTGCGTAAAAATTTTTTTCTTGTAACTTTATGTTTTTTGATGTCTACCGTTGCCCCTCTGCTTGCGCAGCAGCGTAGCGCCCTTTTGCCAGACAATCCAGGTCCCACTCTGCAGGCAATGCAGGCAGCAGTTGCGGCCCCTGCACCATCCGATACCGCAACACAGGTCGCATATTCGTCTTCCGTGGCGCCGCTCGGTCCGACCTCTGAAGGGCCGCAACAATCCTCTTCCAGCACGCAAACGGGCGCCAGCACTCCGGCGGCGCCCCCAACAACGGGCACACCTGCCGCCCAGGCACAGACGCCAACACAGGCGCAGACCCCGACACGGCCCTCCGACCAGGAGAAAAAGGCCCCCTCCAGCGAGGACAAAAAGCTGCTGTTGCAGAACACGCCTGGGGCGAGTGGCAACCGCATCCAATACGCCACGCCTGGGGGCGTGCAGCCGAACACCCCTCCGCCAGACTTTGGCCAGCAACCCAAACGCATTCTGGGCCTGATGCCGAATTATCGGGCCGTCAGCGCCGATGTCCGCCCGCCACCACCTACGGTCAAAGAAAAGTTCAAGGTCGCCACACTGAACAGCTTTGATTATTCCGCGTTCATCTTTGCCGGGATTGATGCCGAGTTTCCCTATGTCTCAAAGAGCTATCCGACACTGGGCAATGGTTGGGTGGGATATGGCCGCTACTATTGGCGTTCTTTCACAGACAAGGCCGTGGGCAATTACATGACGGACTTTTTGGTCCCAACAATGACGCATGAAGACTCCCGCTACTTTACCCTGGGAAAAGGCCGCAAACTCTATCGCGCCTATTACGCCATCTCCCGCCTGTTTATTACGCCCAATGATGCGGGAAAAAACACCCTGAACCTGTCAGAAATCGTTGGCAAGGGCGCACAGGCCGGGATTGGCAATCTGTACTATCCGTCGAGCGAGATCACCTGGACCAAGACCGGGCAGCGCTGGCTGATGCAGGGTGCGCGCGATGGTTTGACCAACGTATTCCGCGAATTCTGGCCGGACATCAGCACCCATGTACTGCACATGAAGCCGCAGGACCAGTAAGGACAATTGGCCCACAAAACAGGGAACGTTGGCGGCGGACGTACCTGCTTTTTGCATGTCTCCAAAAAAATTGTTTAGGATCAAATTATGCTACGTGTCGGATTTCCTGAAAACACTCCCCAGGCCTGGCTCCCCGAATTCCCCAAAGAGGTGCAGATGGTGCCCCTCGCCTACCACTCCAGTGAGGTCCAGGAGATTGAGTTCTGGATACCGCCGCTGTATCGCAAATTCGCCGAGCCGCAATATGCCCGGTTGCGCGGCGTGAAGGTGGTGCAGTCCCTTCTGGCAGGCGTGGATTGGATGCTGCCCTGGCTGGCGCCGGGGACCCTGCTCTACGACGGCCAGGGACTGCATGACGCGCCCGTGGCGGAGTGGACTGTGGGCGTCATTCTGGGCGCGCTCAAGCGCTTTCCTGAATTTCGTGACCGCCAGCATGAGGAGTTCTGGGACGGCCAACTGGTGGGCGGGAAATTCCCGGAAGGTAACATGCCTCCACCGTACCGCATTCTTGGTGAAGAACTGGCCGGTAAAAAGGCCCTGATTGTTGGGTATGGCGGCATAGGCGCATGTATTGAGAGCAAGCTGAAGGTCTTTGATGTGGAGTTCCTGCGCGTGGCGCGGAGTGCGCGGCCCGGCGTCTCTCCGGTCTCTGATCTGCCCAGTCTTTTGCCCCTGGCGGACATCGTCATCCTGATTGTTCCGCTGACAAAAGAAACGCAGGGGATGATGAATGCCGCCATGCTGGACCGCATGAAGCCGGGGGCCTTGCTGGTGAATGCGGCCCGCGGTACGGTTGTCGACACTGGGGCGCTCTTGCTGGCGTTGCAGGCCGGGCGCATCCACGCCGTGCTAGACGTGACAGACCCGGAACCCCTGCCCAAAGGCCATCCGCTGTGGTCCGCACCAAACTGCTTTATCACGCCCCACGTGGCCGGATCCACGCCAGGTTTTTTTGTCCGCGGATACCGCTTTGCAGCGGAGCAGATGCAGCGCTATCTTGCCGGGCAGCCCTTAAAGAACCAGGTGAACCCACTGGGATATTAGGTCGCCCACCTGCCTCAGCGACCCTGGGGCCGCACCTACGCTGCAATCGTCACGGCGCGGCTAAAACGAGCTGGTGTTGCGGGTGCGCACCAGGGAAAGAAATTCATTCCGGGTCTGCTGGTCCTGGCGGAAGCTGCCCAGCATGGCGGAGGTGACAGTGGAGGAGTGCTGTTTTTCCACGCCGCGCATCATCATGCAGAGATGGCGGGCCTCAATCACCACGCCCACGCCTTGCGGCTGGATGGCATCTTCAATGGCGTCGGCGATCTGCTGGGTCAGGCGTTCCTGTACCTGCAAACGGCGGGCGTACACATCCACCAGGCGGGCGATCTTGCTGAGTCCCAGCACCTTGCCATTGGGAAGATAGGCCACATGGACCTTGCCGAAAAATGGCAGCATGTGGTGCTCGCAGAGCGAGAAGACCTCGACGTCTTTCACGATGACCATTTCGTCGTAGGCAACATCAAAGAGCGCGCCCCGCAATATCTCCTTGGCGTCCTCGGAGTGGCCCTTGGTGAGGAAGCGTAGGGCCTTCTCCACGCGCTCCGGGGTGCGTAGCAGGCCGTCGCGGTCCGGGTCCTCGCCCAGGCGCAAGAGTATCTCCCGGTACATCTCCTGCATGGACACCTGTGACAGGTCTGCGGTGGTCTTCCTCAATGCTGGCTGCGTCCTGTTGGCCTCATTCTTTCCTGCTGTTTGCACCGTGGTCTCCTGTTCCTTTCTCATCGAAACGCCTAAAACGTGCGCGCTCCCGTCTCTGAGTATTCAAAGTAATTTTTGGATGTTTCTTCCACGCGGACCCGTTCCAGCACCGCAGAGGAAAAACCGCGCTTTATGATGCGATGGACCTCCAGGCAGAAATTTTCCGTGGTAGGAACAACCTGGGCAAAGGCCGGATTACAGTTCAAGTTCTGGTGGTCAAAACGCGCCACCACGGCCTGTTGCATGAACCCATCCAACTCCGCCAGGTCGCACACCATTCCCGTCACAGGGTCAACTTGCCCGCTGACGGTGACTTCCACAACGTAGTTGTGTCCATGCCCATGCGGGTGGCTGCACTTTCCATAGACCGCGCGGTTTTCTTCCGCCGTATAGGCATCGCTATGCAGCCGGTGCGAAGCGCTGATGGTATAGCGCCGGGACAGATAGGCCTTCATGCTTCCCCGCAGTAATCGGCAAAGAGGTCGGGCATCTCGTAGACGCGGACGCGGCGCAACCTGGCCCCTTCGATCTTCGATTCCAGACGGCGCCAAATGGCGATGGCAATGTTCTCCGTTGTCGGAATGGTGGTGCGGAACTCCGGCACCTCCAGGTTCAAATGGCGGTGGTCATACGCCTGGACCACCTCGCGGTCCATCACATCTTTCAACGCCTTCAGGTCCACGACAAAGCCAGAAACGGGGTCAACCTCGCCCTCCACCGTCACTTCCAAGGTGTAATTGTGTCCGTGTCCGTTGCGATTGGCGCACTTGCCAAAGACGCGCTGGTTCTCTTCCGGCGACCAGGCGTCGTTGTAGTAATAATGGGCGGAGGAGAACTCCGCTTTGCGGGTCAAAGCAATCATGGTTTTCCTTTTCACTTAGATGCACGCACGACGCGATGGGTCGCATCCGGCGGTCCACTTGCCCTGCTCCCATTCCCCCATGCTCTCATCCTTTGGACGGGGCCTTATAGACCCGTCCCTTCCACGCGACCTGCCTGCGTAGCCTCCAGTGTAGCCAGCTCCGCAGCAAAAGCCACGCGAACAGGGGCAGTCCCAGCGGCGAAAGAAGTGTCCCTGAAACGGGAAAATGCGCCTTGGCCGTGCGCGCGTAATGCACCCCCACGCGCCACGCCCACCACAACAGGACGGCCATGCGCTGCATGGGAAGGGGCATCCACAAGGCCAAAAACGGCAGGAAGAGCAGCAACAGGAACTCCAGCAATTTCCACAACGCCAGCAGCGGCGCATTGGGGAAGAGCAGCGCCAGGTTCTTCGTCCAACCCTCATACATCGCGCCAAAGCTGCGATACATGCGCGTGTTGACGGCATCCGGCGCATAGCGGAAGCGCAGGCCCTGCCCGGTGTGCTTGGCGCGTTTGGCCAGCGCCACATCCTCCAGCACCGCGGACCGGACCGCCGCATGGCCCCCGATGCGGTCATACGCGTTGCGCTCGACCAAAAGGAATTGCCCATTGGCTGCGGCAATGGGTGAGGCAGGGTCGTCCACCCGCTGCGGAGGATATTTTACGGCCAATTCGGCATAGACCAGCGGCATCAGCACGCGCTGCCAGAGACCGTGTGTCTGCTGCCGTGGCGAGTACGACAACATGCCCACCTGCGCGCGCTCTGCCTCATGGATGGCGCGCTGCAAATTGCCCCCCTCATGCACCGTGTCTGCGTCGGTAAACAACAGCCAGCCGCCATGCGCCTGTTTTGTTCCTGCCCATAGCGCGTTGGCCTTGCCGGTCCAGCCGTCCGCCAATTCCGGGGCCTCCAGCACAGTGACGCCCGCAAAGGAGGCCGCAATCTGCCGCGTCGCGTCCGTCGAGTGGTCATCGACGACGACCACTTCCCAGTCCTGCCCCAGGACAAAGCCCGTCTCCGATTGCGCGACCAGGGAGCGCAGGCAATCGCCCAGACAATCGGCCTCATTCCGCGCCGGTACAAGCACGGACAAGAGCATTGGCTGGCCCCCATCCGCATGGCCCTGCATCGCTGTTGTCTCTGCGGTCCCTTGCATAAGACCGTATTATAGAAATGTGCGGCCACGTTCGTTTTATTTTCTGACAGCGACGATGGTTTTCTGCCTGCTGGCCATCTCCGGCTGTGACCGGGGCGCCCATCCCAAGAGCATTGGCAGGATGGCCCCGGACTTTACCGTGACGGACAATGGGAAGACCGTCAGCCTGGGCCAATTCCGCGGCCAGATGGTCCTGCTCAACTTCTGGGCGACCTGGTGTCCGCCGTGCGTGGTGGAACTGCCTTCGCTCCTTGACCTGCACCATCGAATGCCCAATCTGGTCATCCTGGCCGTCAGCGTGGACACGGACGCCGATACCTATCACAAGTTCCTGGAGACGCACCACGTCGACCTGCTCTCAGTCCGCGACCCTTCCCAACAGAGCAACCGACTCTACGGCACGGTGCAGTTTCCTGAAAGCTACCTGATTGACCGCAGCGGACACATTCTCCGCAAGTTCATCGGCGCGCAGGAGTGGACCAGCCCGGACATTCTCCGCTACCTGAATGCGGTCTCCGCGCAGCACTGACATCTTGGTATCATCAAACTATATGACGACCGTGGAACTTCTCTATCGCTATGCGCAGCACCCTGCAGAAAACGTCCTGCGCGCACTGGACAGCCTCCGCGAGGTATACGGCATCCGCAGCGTCCACCTGGACAGGTCCGCGAAGACCGTGCGCGTGGAATACGACGCCACGCGGCTGACGGCCCCGACCCTGCACCAATTACTGCGCCGCACCGGACTTATGGTGGAGGAAGAGGTCCCCTTGGTCACGTCCCTTGCGCCTGAGCCTGCGCCTGCTGCCGTAGCGGCAGCCAAGGCCTGAGCTGTTTTTGGGTGGGCCGTGGCCATGATAATTTGCCTCGTTGCGCAGCAACTGGTATCTTTTTGATAGCAGCCATCTCTCCGCTGCTTCAGCCTGTGCGCCCCTAGCTCAGTTGGATAGAGCGGCTGACTACGAATCAGCAGGTCGGGAGTTCGAATCTCTCGGGGCGCACCACTTCAAAGATTGAAATCATAGAGATACAGAGCAATGGAAGGCCAAGGCCCTTTGCTCTTGCACGGTGTCAGCACTTTCCTGAAACCCACGTCCCGCTCTGGAACCGGCCCTCAGAATTGTCCGCCACGACCTGACTTTCCTGCTTCACTCGCCGGTCTTCCAATCGGTGCTCCTTCCCTGCCCCGCCGAGTCACCAGGGGGCCAGGTGGCGACAAGGACCACCCTATGCGATACTAAATTTTGTCAGTAGGCCGGGATGGCGGAATTGGCAGACGCAGCGGACTCAAAATCCGCCGACCTTCGGGTCATGGGGGTTCGACCCCCCCTCCCGGCACCAAATATCCAATTCTACATAGATTGTCTTAGCGCATCCGCAATCTCTGTTTGCGGGAAGTTGGCACAATGTTCCACTACGCCGAGCATGCGCCAGCCGTCTGGTTCCTGCATGGATGGCGGTCTCCATTTCCAGATAGTCCAAGGTTTCCAGATAGTCCAAGGTGTCTAGGCCAAGGGGACCTGGAAAACTTGGCCAATCAGAAAAAATCAACTGCTGCGGGGACCTTCCTTGCGCAAGGCCCCTGCAGCAGGATGCAAGCAGTGTGGTCAGCTTCTCCCCATGCCGCAGTTGTTGCCGCATTGGTTCCCGCAATCGTTGCCGATGGAGACGGCCCAGAGGTCAGCAGACACATCGGACCGGTCTTCCAGTTCGATGATGCCCAGTTCCTCATTGGTGGCCTGCAGCGTGGAGTTCAGGTGCGCATTTTCCATGAAGTTCCTCCTTTTCTTGTTGCATACCCGTGCCAATTTGGCAGGGACCTTGTGCGCAGTACGCTTGGAGTTCAACGCACTGTGTTTTGCGCCGATGTGCCCTGGTGGGTCTCCATCGTTTCGCGCCACACTTCCAACAGCGTCTGGCGAATTTCCAGCTTGTGCGTGGGGCAGGGCCTGTCCCCTCCCACAACGCGGGGCAGTGGGCAAATCACGCCCTGGCAGACCGGAAGAAAAAAGCACCGGCTGCAACCCTCGTCTTCTTTATAGTACGGCCTGGTCCATTTGCCAAAAGCATCTTCGTCCAGTTCCAGCCTTCCATCTGGATGCAACTGCCCTACGATGTTTGCCGGTTCTGTGTCCAGCACCTCGGTACACTTCATCAGTTTCCCGTCAGCGCCGACGACGAAGCTGTACGGGCGAGCGGCAAAACACACGTTCTTGCCAATCGGGGCCAGGTACGGGGCAACCCGCTCCGCGCTGGTACCAGCCGAGCGCGCCTGCTTGCGGAGCGCGGCCAGGTGTCGCACTACGTCGCGCGTGCCGCATACATCGAGCTGGTCGTCCTGCGGACCGCCCCATTTGCCCACCGGATGGAAGCGGACCTGGAAGCGCGGGTCGCCCCCGAAGTGCTCCCGGACGGTCTCAATCAGCGGTGTGAGGTTGTCCACGTTGGTGTTATCAAAATTGACGCGAATGGTGGCGAGATATTCCCCCGGATGCGCCTGCAACGCCAGCAGATTTTCCAATATGCGATGAAAAGTGCCCCCACCCTCCTTCAATGGCCGGTGCTGGTCATGGTCGGCGACCGTGCCATCCAGTGTGACCTGGAACTCGCGCACACCCCAATCCAACAGCGCCCTCGACTTGTCAGCGGTGAGCAGATACCCATTGCTCGTTATGTCCGACTGGAACGATACATCATTTTCCCGCGCAATCTGCTGGAAAAAGGGGGCCAGCTCTGCGATGGCCTCCCAGCCCAGCAGCGGTTCCCCGCCAAACCAGGCAATCCTCAGCGCCTGTAGTTTTTTGGCCCGCGCCTGCACCAAGGCGCGGATGCCTGCCCGGACCTCCGGCGTCATGGTCCCGCGCCGGAAACTTTGCGAGCAGTAGACGCAACGGAAGTTGCATTCCTCTGAGACAAGCAGTACCAGCTCCAAAATGTCCGGGCGGAATTGTTGCATCCCGTAACGGAGGTCCCAGCGCTGTTCTTCATCCACGGTGCTCTCGACGATATACCCCTTCTGCAGTAGATACTCGCCCAGCTTGTCGAGTGGTCCCGCCGCTCCAGCGCGGGACAAATATCTGCCCGCATCGGAGACAGACGCAACCGGCAGCACACAGATGTTCCCCGTAAAGCTGTTGTAGAGGACCAGTCTCCCGTCTTCCGTAGAGGTACGGGCATTGAAGCGGGAGGGACGATAGCGCCGTGGGGCCGGTGCTGCGATTTGCACCAGCCCCGCAGGGGCGGTATGGTCCATGATGTCCATGCTTCCCAATCTGTTTCTCCCGGAGCGACGCGCTCCTTGCTCTATTGTCCCATCCATGCGCAACCGTTGGCCATCCACTCCATGCAGTTCCCAAATTGGCCACGAATTGGCCCAAATTGGCCCCCCGCACCCGGCACAAGCAAAAAAAATTGCCCGGAAGCATCCTCTGTCCTGTAGTGTGAAGGACTGGAAGACGGGCATTTTCCATGCCTGCTGTTATAGCATGGCACATTGTTCCTTGCGGTCCTGTGTGGTCCGGCGCCGAACGGTTTGCATTGGGAGATACCAGGCGACAGTTGCTCAAATTATGCAGAAAAATGTAATTTACTTGACAGGTCTTGCGCCGATATTTCAAACTCCATTGCAATGCGCCGGATGGACGGCCCATAAGACGGTCCGGAAGTTTCCCATCGCAAAGGCCCCGTATTTTGTACCGGAAGCAGGGCATGGCTGACGTATTTCAGTGGGTTTTGTGGATGCAAAAACATTGATCGGAATGGTCGCAGGAGGCCATATATCTATGTCACGAGTTGTTGTCTTGGGAGCAGGAGTGGCCGGCCATACAGCAGCCGGATACTTACGCAAATGGCTGGACAAATCACATGAGGTGGTCGTCGTCGCCCCCGGTCCGGATTACAACTGGATCCCGTCAAACATCTGGCTTGGCCTGGGCGTGATGCAGGCGCAACAGGTCGCTTTTCCGCTGGCGCCGGTCTACCGCAAGGCCGGCATCCAGTTTGAACAAGGCCGCGCCGTTGCGCTTTACCCAGAAGGGGACGCCAGCACTCCCGGCCCCTATGTGGTGGTGGAGCGCACCGCGCCAGGACATGTGGGTGAGCGGACCTCTGTTGCCTATGACTATTTGATCAACGCCACAGGACCGAAGCTGAATTTTGCCGCCACGGAAGGGCTTGGCCCCGGTAAAAACAGCGTTTCAGTCTGCACCGTGGACCACGCCGTGGAGACCGCCAAGATGTTTCTGGAGCTCGTCGAACGCATGAAGCGCGGGGAACATTGCCGCTTTGTCGTTGGTACCGGACACGGCAATTGCACCTGTGAAGGCGCGGCCTTTGAATATGTGGTGAACTTGGAATTCGAGCTGCGGCGACATGGTGTCCGCGACAAGGCCGAGGTGGTCTTTTTGACCAATGAATATGAACTGGGTGACTTTGGCATGGGCGGCGCCTTCATCCGCCGCAACGGGTATATAACGCCCACCAACATCTTTACGGAGTCCCTCTTTTCTGAGCGCGGCATTGAATCGATCATCCGCGCCCACGTACACAAGGTTGGACCAGGGCGCATCTTCTACGAAACACTCTCTGGCGAGGAAGGCGAACTGGCCTTTGACATGGCCATGCTGCTGCCGCCATTTGCCGGGGTGGGCATCCAGGCATTTGACCGCGCGGGCCAGGAGATCACCGCGAAGGTCTTTGCCCCCAGCGGCTTTATGAAGGTGGATGCGGACTACACGCAAAAACCCTACGAGCAGTGGAAGGCCTCCGACTGGCCCAAGACCTATCAAAGCCCGGCATACGCAAACATCTTTGCGGCAGGGATAGCCTTTGCCCCGCCCCATCCCATTTCCTGCCCGCATTTCAGCCCCAAGGGGACGCCGATCTTCGCGGCCCCTCCGCGCACCGGAATGCCCTCGGCAACCACCGGGCGGGTGGTCGCGCGCAGCATCGCGGACATGGTCCTCGGCAAAAAACGGCCACTCCGCACCGCATCCATGGCGGAACTGGGGTCCGCCTGCGTCGCCTCCTCTGGGGCCAGCCTGCTGCACGGCACGGCGGCCTCCATGACGGTCTTCCCCATCGTCCCAGACTACGACCAATACCCGGAGTATGGCCGTGACCTGAAATACACCATGGGCGAAATTGGACTGGCCGGACACTGGATCAAATTGCTGCTTCACTACATGTTCCTGTACAAGGCGCACCTGTGGCCCGGTTGGTGGCTGGTCCCGGAGTAACTGCAAGGCAAACCAGCGGACAGAACAAAGGACCAGAACAAGGGAAAGGGAAAATGCAACCGAGAGTGACAAACACCAATACCTATGCCACGCGCCCGACCCGCTTCACGCTGTTTATGCGGACCTTTTTACCGTGGCAGTTGTGGCGCTTCTTCTGCATTAACCTGAAAATGGTGCTGCTGATTGGACGGGAAAAACACGTCCACAAGTGAATTGGTAACTGTGTGGACGGCACTTCTGTTCAATGGCGGCTTCAACAATCTTGGATACGGCCCCTATACGCCCGTAGCGCCCCAGGTATCCATCAAGAATGCAGATTTTATTTCGCTTTGGCGGGACCGCATAGGACGGACATTTGGTGGGCGAGGCGGGAATCGAACCCACAACCCCCGGCTTAGAAGGCCGGTGCTCTATCCGATTGAGCTACTCGCCCACACAGACCGTGGCGCTCTCCGCGCACGGGACCTTGGGGCAGGGCCTTGGCCCCGGTCCTTGGTATTGCTCCCATGCAGGGCGCTGCCACCCTATCTATTGTAGCGTCCGCCGAGGGGGCCCGGCCCACTTGAAGCGTCCATCGGGCGCCGTCGCAAATTTGCTCCGAGAGAACGTGCCCAGTCGCCGCAGCAAGCGCAGTGACCGGAGCACCACAGTGAAGTATACGACGGTCCTTGCACCGTCTTTGCAGCCAGCAGCGTCTGGGTTCTTCACTACTGGCGCACCGCGCGCGGGTTGAGGATGGCGACGGCAAGGCCAGCGGCGGTGAGCCCGTGCTGCGCCTTTTGCTCGTAACCGCCGGTGGCTTCCATGGCCACGAGTGTGACATTGTGCGTGAGGCAAAATTGGGCCAGGGCACGGATGCCTTCCAGTGTGTTGGGAAACTGCGCTTCAAGGTGGCGAGCACCGAGGGAGACATCCAGGGTGCGCGAGGAAATGTCCACTCCACAAATTGTTTGTGTCACGATAACCTGCCTTGTATACGATGGAATTCGTGCGACTGTTCGGTCGTACGTGACTTGGGCAGCGGTCCCTGTGCTGAACGTCGGTCG
>JBMFGT010000020.1:0-39861 GCA_049977205.1 Acidobacteriaceae bacterium
GCAGGAATGCCAGTTGACATGGACGGCACAATTCAAGCGGATGGATCGATCCTGGCAACGAGGATTGCGGTCTATGACACGAACACTAGCGGTGCCAGCTTTTGGGCCGGCCCACTGGTTTTCGTATCTGCATCACAATCTATCTTACGTATGGCGCCAATATTAGAAGAGGGGCCAATTGGAGTGTCTGGCCCTGCACAATTAAGCTTCAGTAAGGCCGCCTTCCAAGTTTCTGGTCAGATAGACAATTTGCAAGGCCTACCATTTACCGCAAACTTCACTGCCTCCAACATGGTAGCTGGCCAGAATATTTTCCTCACCACACATGGTCAGGCCTTAAACACTGGCCCAATACTCGCTTATATATCCACAATCACGTTGATGCCGCAGACGATCAATGGCACAGTGAGCGCCATTGGAAGCAGTGGTGGCTTTACCACCTACACCGTGACGCTGGCGTCCTACGACCTGTTCCCGCAATTTGCCGTGCAGCCGGGTCAGACCACGTTGCTAACCAATCCCAGCCAGGTGGTCGTTTATGCTGACGACAACACGCAGATGCTCAACACCAATCCCATCGCCGTGGGCAGTGTGGTGCGTTTTTATGGTCTGGTCTTCAACGACAATGGTGCCCTGCGCATGGATTGCGCCCAGATCAACGACGGTGTCCCTGAGTAGCGATGGCCTGTGCGGGTGGCCACTCAAGCCTTGTTTTGGCTTGAGTGGGGAAGAAGTTCCACGGATGGACGGAGCTTCCCTGCGAAATTCCAGATTATTTTTCATTCGTGCTGCATAAAATCCAATGCGCGGACAAGATATTGCTTCAGGTCCTTGCGCGGCACCACGGCGTCCAACATGCCATGTTCCAGCAGGAACTCCGAGCGCTGGAAGCCTTCCGGCAGCTTTTGCCGGATTGTCTGCTCAATGACGCGCGGTCCGGCAAAGCCAATCAGCGCGCCCGGCTCGGCCACATTCAGGTCGCCCAGCATGGCGAAGCTGGCCGTCACGCCGCCGGTGGTCGGGTCGGTCAGCACGGAGATGTACGGCACCCGCGCATCTTCCAACTGCGCCAGCCCGGCGGAGATTTTCGCCAGTTGCATCAGGCTGGCCACGCCCTCCATCATGCGCGCGCCGCCGGAGGCCGCCACAATAATCAGCGGGTGCCGTGAGGCCAGCGAGCGGTCCACGGCGCGGGCTATGGTCTCGCCCACCACGCAGCCCATGCTGCCGCCAATAAAGGCATACTCCATCACGCTGAGCACCACGGAATGCGGCCCCAGTTGCCCCAGCGCGTTGACGATGGCGTCATTTAGCCCTGTGTCCTGCTGGGCCTTCAGCAGGCGCGATTTGTAGGACTTGAGATCGGTAAACTCCAACGGGTCTGTGGATTTTAATTCCAGGTCGACCAGTTCAAATCCTGGCTCCAGCAGCGTTGCAATGCGCGCGCGCGCGGAGAGGCGAAAATGCCGCCCACACTTCGGGCATACGTTCAGGTTGGCCTCCAGGTCGGCCTTCCAGATGGTCTGGCGGCATCCGTCGCACTTGGTCCATAGGCCCTCCGTGCGCACACGCTGCTCGCCCTGGGTAACAATCCCGTCTTCGCTACGCTTAAACCATGTCATGCAGTCCCGTCCCGTCTGTTGGCCCGCCTGGCCGCTGCGCTCAATACTCAATGCCGCGCTGCGCCAGGATGCCTTTCTGATAGGCGTGTTTCACCTCGCGCATCTCCGTCACCGTGTCGGCCATCTCCACCAGCGTGGGGTGCGCATTGCGTCCGGTCAGGATGACATGCACCTGCTCCGGCCTTTGCCGCAGCGTCTCCGCCACTTTTGCCGGGTCCAACATGCCATAGCTAATGGCGTAGTTGATCTCGTCCAGCACCACCATGTCCCACTCGCCGGAAAGGATGGCCACGCGCGCCTCTTCCCATGCCGTTTCCACCATGCGGAGGTCCTCCGGGTCCGGCTCCGCGCCGCCGATCTTCACAAAGCCGCGGCCCATCTGCTTCATCACCCAGTTGCCCCCAAAGGCCTCCACCGCGTCCAGCTCCCCATAATGCCAGGAGCCTTTCAGGAATTGCAGCATCAGCACGCGCATCCCGTTGCCCACGGCGCGCAGGGCCGTGCCCATGGCCGCTGTGGTCTTGCCCTTGCCCGGGCCGGTGTTGATTAAAATCAATCCGCGTCTTGCTTCCGTCATATAGAAAAGCTAGCAGAATCTTTCTGGTTTTGCTGGCGTCGTGGCCCTACCGGTAGGCAGGGCGGTCCCATCAAAGATGTCCCAGGTGATACGGCAGGCCCTTCAGAATGGAAAATGCCCGGTAAATCTGCTCGGCCAGCACCACGGCGGCCAGCCCATGCGGCAGGGTCATTGGCCCCAGCGAAAGCAGCAGATTGGCCCGCTGGCGTGCCCCCTCGGACCAGCCATCCGCCGGGCCAATGGCAAATACCAGCCGCTGCGCGCCTGTATCCTGTTGCTGGCCCAGCCACGCCGCCAGCGCCTCAGAGGACATCTGCTTGCCTCGGCTGTCCAGCAGCACCAGGTAGGGCCGCGTCCGGCCCGCTGCGCGTTCGCACCCCGCCAGCAGGGCGTCCTCAGTGGCAAACACAGTCTGCCGCCAATGGCAGAAGTGCTCCAGCCGGTCCGCATATTCGCGCAGTAAGGCTTCTTCCGGGCCGTCTTTCTTCCCGGCCAATTTCCCTGTCCGGCGGCCTGCGGCCCCGCTTACGACCCTTCCCAGTTGGATTTCCATGCCAGGCCTGATTGTTACCGAAAACGCTGCCGTACAGACAGAAAATCAACACAGGAAGAGCAAAAATGGCGCATTGGTGGCTTCCGGCGTCTCAATTCTACAGGATTCAGCATTTCCGTTACGATTTTTCGTAGAAATTATAGATTTTTTATTCATTACGCCTGTAACCTATTGATAAATAAGATCATTTATGAAAATCATTTTTGGTTAAAAAATTGCACTATTTCAACGACAACGTACTATAGAAGCATTTCTGCTTACCGGCTTATTTGCAGACATAGCGCGCGTAGTCAATGTCAAGCACATAAATGGAAAGGGAGAAATATATGCGAAAGTCGAAACAACTCTGGGCAAAAATTGCAATTGCCTTATATTTCTGCGCTGCCATGGTGTTTACGCTCCCGGCAGTGGCGCAGGTGACAACCGCTGCAGTGCATGGCATCGTCAAAGACCCTACGGGGGCGGTCATTGCAGGTGCAACGGTCACAGCACTCAATACAAGCACAGGCATTTCCTCTACCGTTACCACCAATGGCAGCGGGTACTACATTTTCACGCAACTGCATATTGGAGGGCCCTACACGATCTCGATTGATAAAAGCGGCTTCCAGACCTTCCAGTCCACCGGCCTAATGCTGAACCTGAACGATAACCGCGAAATTGATGCGAAAATGGCACTCGGTTCCACGTCGCAGACCGTCCAAGTGACGACCAGTGCGGTGCAGGTAGAGACATCTGACACGCAACTGAAGACCATGGTCAGCGGGAGTGAAATCGTGGAGATGCCGCTGTTGGGCCGCGACGCCACGGAACTGGAAAAGTCCGCCCCCGGCGTGGTGGAGTCCTCTGACCGCTTCGGCACCTTCTCGGCAGACGGCAACCAAACACAGACCAACTCCTACTTACTAGACGGGGCAGACGTCAACGACGCGCCGTTGCAAACAAATGGTGTCACCCCCAGCCCTGACGCATTGGCGGAATTCGACGTGATCACCAGCACACTGAACCCGGAATTCAGCCGTAACTCTGGCGCCATCATGAATGCCGCCATTAAGAGCGGCACCAACCAGTTCCATGGAGACGCGTTTGAGTTCTATCGCGATACCTTCATGAACAACGGCAACTACTTCTCGAAGATACGTCCGGTGTTCCACCAAAATCTGTTTGGCGCCACGCTGGGCGGTCCGGTCTATAAGGACCATACCTTTTTCTTTCTGTCGTATCAGGGATACCGCAACCGTACAGCCACTACCCAGTTGACACCAGTACCGGCCACGGGAGAACTTTCCAGCGGGAACTTCTCCAACGACACGCAACCGGTGACGGGAAACCTGGACAGTGCTGGACTGTCTTCCAACGCAATCCCATTTGCCATGCAGGGGCCCAATGGGACCTGCGCTGCAGGGACGCCGTGGAACCAATGTTTCCCGGTCACCAATGGCCAGCTCATTGTCCCTACGCAGAACTATAATTCCACCGCATCGGCCCTTGCGAACACTTACGTCCCTGCCCCTAACCAAACAATTGGAACAACATCGTATTACAACTTCAATCCTGCGGCGACAGCGGGAGATGACCAAGGAATCATCCGCCTAGACGAGCAATTGACCAAGAAGGATGAAATATGGGCCTCAACGATATTTGAGTCCAACCCAACCTCCGCGGCCCTCCCCTTTGACGGGGCGGACCTGAATGGGTTTGGCGAGGTCAATGCGGCCCACACAAAAATCTTCAATGCTGCCTGGACGCACACATTCAATCCAAACCTGCTGAATGACCTCCATGCTGGCTATTACCGCTTTAACTATTCCGCTGTCAATCCTGCAAAGGTGGTCCAGCCTTCATCGCTGGGCTTCACAGGTATTACTCCACAGGACGCAGCAGCGGCTGGGGCGCCCTATATCGGCCTTACGGGTTGGTTCACCTTGGGGTTCAGCGAATTTGGGCCCCAGCCCCGTAAAGATGAAAACTACGACTTTATTGACAACTTGACCTATACCAAGGGCAACCACAGCATGAAGTATGGCGCCCACGTCGAAAAATTCGTGGTCAGCAACCCGTTTTATTCGCAAAATAATGGCAACTATACCTTTGCCGGGTCTGGAACTTTCAGTTCGGGCGACCCGCTAATTGATTACATGACAGGAATACCGGACTCTTATGTCCAAAGCACGGGCGGATTTATCGATGCACGCGGCTGGGAGTATTATTTCTATCTGCAAGACAACTGGAAGGTCTCAGACACAGTCACCCTGAATTATGGCGTGGGATGGGACACCGAGACCCCATGGGAAAACCTGCAATACGGAGGGGAAGGCATCTTTTGCTGGCAGGCAAGTGATGTGCAGTCCAAGGTCTTTCCGAACGCGCCTCCAGGACTGCTCTATCCCGGAGACCCCGGTTGCAACAGGAACGGCGGGGCCACCACCAAATATGATCACCTGGCCCCGCGTTTTGGCTTTGCTTGGTCGCCCGATTCCGGCATGGGCTTCTTGACAGGCACACCTGGAGCGCACCAATTTGCAGTACGCGGCGGCTTTGGCATTTACTATAACCGCGACTCTGAAGAGGGGTCCCTGCAGAACCTTGAAGACGCGCCTTTTGGCTTGACAAGCCTTGGCGCAGGGGACATTGGTGGCAGTCCTAGCTTTGCGAACCCGTTCCAAGACGTTGCCAACCGCCCGGGCCTGTCGGAGGCCAACAAGTTCCCCTATACATTCCCTGTCCCAGGGCAATCGGTACCAGCGTCAACGTTCCTCAGCGAAGAACCGCTTGACATCAACTCCATATCGCCTAAATATGATGTCCCTTATGTCTACAATTACAACCTGAACGTCCAACGCGAGCTACCCAGCAACATGGTACTGACAGTCGGCTATGTTGGGAACTTGGGTCGCAAGCTGGTACGGGCCTATGAGGCAGATCGGGTCACACCGGCGGGCCACGCAGCCTGTCTGGCCAATCCCGCTTGTAGTGGCTCCAACCGCGTTTTGGCCACATACTTCTTTCCATCCATGCTAACGCAGCCGGCGACCAATGCCAATGGTGTACCTGACTACCTGTCTGTTGGCAGACAGTATACGGATGGTGCATCCAACTACAACTCGCTCCAGGTGCAGTTGGTCAAAAACACGACCCACGGACTGTATTTTAACCTGGCTTATACGTATGCGCATGGCCTTGACAACGCATCTGGCCTAGAGAGCTCTGGCTTCAATGGGCTCGGCACAAACTGGGTCCCTGGCTTCCAGTACCTCAGCTATGGCGACTCGGACTACGATGCGCGCCATCGCTTTAGCGCGTACTACGTATACCAGATTCCGATCTTCCACGGCTGGAACGAAAACAAATATGTCCGCCAGGCCTTGGGTGGATGGGTCTTTACTGGGACCACCGCCTTACAAACAGGGTTCCCGATTTCCATGTACGAATCGGGCACCAACAATTCACTCTATTGCAACTACTTCAGCTACTATTCCTGCCCAGACGTTCCGGAGACCTCTACCTTCCACATTCCGACGCTCAACCCGCGTCGGCCCGGCAACTACTGGTTCAACAACTCGGTCTTTTCGCCTGAGCCCCTGGGGACTTTTGGCAATGTGAAACGTAACTTCCTCCATGGGCCAGGATTTAATTACTCTGACTTTACCCTGCAAAAGAACGTGTATTTGGGTGGGGTGCAGAGTTCGCGTTACTTCCAGATGCGTATTGAGGCCTACAATGCCTTCAACCACCCCAACTTTGCGAACCCACAAAACAATTTCAGCACAGGCCCACAATTTGGCCAGATCACATCTGTCGTCTTCACGGCTGCATCCGGCGGCGCGGGCGACCCGCAACCAGGGCGTGTCATCCAGCTAGTCGGTAAGATCGTTTTTTAGAACCGCCTGGACAGACCCAGCAGGGCGTTCCGCGTCCTGCTGGGTATATATTTTTGGGTGCTTTTCGAGGTACACGATCGCCTGAATTCTATCTTCCGTCTCTAAAAAGGGCCTCGCACCAATAGCAAGAATATACAGGTGCTGAGACCTCAAGGAAATCCCTACGAATACAGAATTTCATAGATTCAGCCTCCATATTTTGAAATATCTTCCGCTCTCCCTCCAGCGTAAATCCAGCAAGTCACTGATATATATACATATTTACGAAAAATTAACTTTGGCGCTTTGCGTGCTTATACCAAACGTTCAACTCTACGTCGAAGAGCAAACGCTTGGTTGCGATGGCTTGGGTTGATCAGTGTGTCAGGCATACAAACCATAGGGGGATGTATATGCAGCATGTTGTCATTAAGCAATGGGCCAAAGCCGCGTCGCTATTCTGCGCCGCCTTTGCGCTTGCCATCGTTCTCTTGAATTTCGGCCCGACAGCCAGCGCGCAAACCGCTGTCACCGGCGCCATCAACGGCGTCGTCACAGATTCCACCGGCGCAGTCGTTCCCAATGCGACCATCACCGTCATTGACAAGGCGACGGGCGACACGCGCGTACTCAAGTCCAACTCGGATGGCCGTTATACTGCCCCATTCCTGAACCCTCATACGTATGAAGTTTCCGCGACCGCCCCTGGCCTGCAATCGCAGACGACCTCGGTTGTGGTCCTGGTCGGGCACCAGGCAGTGGCCAATATCACGCTGTCCGTCGCGGCCAGCAAGCAGGTCATCACCGTCAGCGCCGGACAGGGGCAGATGATTGATACCCAGTCCGCCAACCTGACCACCACCTTTACCACGCAGCAGTTTAAAGACCTGCCCATGCCGGGAGGTGACATCACCACCGTTGCATACTCAGTCCCTGGCGTCGTGGTCAACGCGGGCGGCCAATACGGCAACTTCAGTTCCGATGGCCTTCCTGGCATCTCCAATCTCTTCATCATCAACGGCGCGGACGACAACGATCCCTTCCTGAATCTGAACAATTCCGGCTCCTCCAACCTGACCATCGGCGCGGATGAGATCGCCCAGGTCTCTGTGGTGCAAAACGGCTACAGCGTGGAATATGGACGTCAAGCTGGTGTTATCGTCACCTACGCCACCAAGTCTGGCACCAACCGCATCCATGGCTTGGCGAACTGGACCTATAACAGTGACGGTCTGAATGCCAACGACTTCTTTAACAATCTGTATGGCACGCCCAAATCCAAGGCCGTGTCGAACCAATATGCTGCGCAGATTGGTGGCCCCGCCATCAAGGACAAACTCTTCTGGTTCGCCAACACGGAAGGCATTCGTTATATTCTTCCGGTCTCCGGCTATGTCAACTTCCCGTCCCCCGATCTGCAAAACACAATCCTGAATACAGTGCCGGGAGGCCCGACAGGGCAAAGCGCATCGGAATATGGACAGATGTTCAAGCTGCTACAGACTGCACCGAGCTATGCCACGGCCCAGCCAGTCACAAATGGTTCTGGCGGATTGCAGGACGGAACCGGCACCATGGGCTGCGGTACATTGGCAGGTACGCCCGTATTTGGCAAGCCAAATACCTACTTTGGCGTGGTGCCAACAGGCGCGACGGGTGTGGCGGAATCTTGCGTGAATACAGCAGAGGTGAATGCCACCAATATGAACCGCGAGTGGTTCGCCTCAACACGTGTGGACTATAACATCAGCGACAAACATAAAATCTTTGGCCGCTACACGGACGACCAAGGCCAGCAACCGACCTATACCAGCTTCATCAACCCAGTTTTGGATGCACTGAGCAATCAGCCGGCCTACTCCGGCCAGTTGAATGACACCTACATCTTTTCCCCAAACCTGACCAACCAGTTCATCATGTCAGGCCTGTATTACAGCGCGATCTTCAAGCCCACCAGCATCTCAGCGACGTTGGCCGCCTCACCCACCCTCCTTTATCAGCCGTTTGATGGTGGTACGAACTCCAGCACCGGATTCGGTCAAGGCGGCGTTACCGGCTTTGAATGGTTCAACTATCCCCAGGGCCGCAATGTCACCCAATATCAGTTTGTGGATGATCTCTCTTGGTTGAAGGGGAACCACAACATCAAGGTCGGTTTCAACTTCAAGCGCGATGATGTGACCGATGAAGGGAACAGGATCAACACCCAGGGGGGCTACTACTTCTTTGGCGACGCAGCCGATTTTGCCAGTGGCTCGCTTCCTGGCGGAGCAAACTCCAATTACAACCAGTCGTTCTCTGGGAATTTTGCCTCGGTCTACTCTGCGCTGCTCAACTATGGCATTTATGCCCAGGACGAGTGGAAGGCGACGCCCCGGCTGGTCCTCGATTATGGCGTCCGTTTTGACCGCACTGGAAACCCGCTGACAGGCAATAACGCCTTCTCGCGTTACCAAGGGGGCTTCCCAAATACAAGCGCGACCCTAAACACGCCTTATAATGCAACCATTGCCACTGGCCTAAGCCATGCCTTCCCCTCTGTACAAACGGTTGTTGTGCAGCCCCGCTTTGGCTTTTCATGGGACACGACCGGACAAGGGACGACAGTTGTACGCGGTGGCGTGGGCCTCTTTGCAGACGGGTATCCTGCCCTGATTATTGGGAACGAGTACGGCACCTTCCCCATGGTCTTTTCTCCGTCAGTCTTCGCGGGCGTCGTAGGCCAGGGTGCGGGTAGTTCGGCCTATTACGCGAACCAGGCAAATATTGCCGTTACCAATGGCTTTGGACAGGGACAAAACATCAACCAAATTGCTGCGGCCATGCCTCCAGGTACGCCCTTCTCGCCGCCAGCCTATTACACAACCCCCAAGAACTTTGTAAGCCCGACCTATACTGAGTGGAGCTTGCAGGTGCAACAGCAGGTCACCCCATCAGATGCCGTCATTGTCTCCTATGCCGGCAACCATGGGCAAAATTTGCTGGAGCAAAACAACTTGAAAAACATGAACCAGGGCGGGGACACCTATATTAGCCCCAATTACTATAACCAAGTGGGGTTGAACTTCGCAAACCTTCCGCTGGCCCCTGCCGATCCACGCTTTACAACCGTAAGGGACATCCCGGAAGACGGCATTTCAAACTACAACGGTGCGTCCGTCGAATATAAGCACATCGACCGCCGTGGTATTACCGCTGACTTGTCCTATACCTGGTCGCATGCATTGGACGACATCTCCAACGGCGGCGCAGGATTGGGAGCCAATGGAGGCAGCGTACTCAGTCAAGTCTCTCCCAGTGGCCCCTCGTATCTGATGTATTCCAATGCAGATTATGATATACGGAACAACTTGACGGCGGACGTCACGTATGCGGAGCCAAACCGCTTTGCTAACCGGTATGTGCAGATGGTGGCAGCGGGCTGGACGGTAGCTGGGAAGGCATACTGGCGTTCCGGCGAACCGTTTAGCGTCTTTAACGTAAATGCAGAAAATGCCATCAACAACGGCACCGGCAATGGTAATTATGGTGCGAATCCTGTTGTGCTTGCAGATGTACTGAACAATAATTTCAACCATAACTGCAATTCCTTCAGCCAGCACTGCTTCCAGACCCCCGGTATCTTTAATGGTCAGGGCCTGGGATACAACTCCACATTTACTGCAATCATCCCCGTTGGCCCCGGCCCGTCCCCGCAGACCAACTTTGGCAATGTGCCGCGCAATGCTTTCCGCGGGCCACATTACTCTGACATTGACTTAAGCGCCTACAAGAACATCGTCCAGATGTCTGCCATCCAGTTCCAGATTGGCGCCCAGGCCTACAACGTGATGAACCACCCGAACTTTGGACAGCCGGGAAACAATGCCTCCCAATCAAGCACGCTTGGCGTCATCAGTTCGGACATCAGCGCGCCGACCAGCCCGTATGGCTCCTTCCAGGGGTCCGCGGTCTCCGGGCGCGTCCTGGTGGTCCAGGGCCGTCTCACCTTCTAATCCAACTATGCCGCTTGCGGCAACGAACACCTTTGCAGGGGGCCTTCGGGTCTCCTGCTTTTTTTTTGTGCTTGGGGTGTTTGTCACGGGTTGCAACGCTGGATTTACGGGGGGTCGTTCTGTGGAGGTCGCCTGTGGCGACCGACGAAGGACCCAGACGCTGCTGGCTACGAGAGGGGTCATTCTGGACCCTTCGGCTTCGCCCAGAGAAGACCTGCAAAATGCAGGGACGGCCCCATCCTGTGAGGGGCCATTCTGAACGAAGGTCGCTACAAGCGACCGCAGTGAAGGACCCAGACGCTGCTGGCTGTTTCGACGCAGCGCAGACCTTCTGGATACTTCACACCGCGCTGCGCTCAGCGACTTCCTTTTCTTATGGACACACTGGGTCCTTCGTCGCTGCGCCCCTCAGCATGACCCGCGCAGAAGCGGGCTAGGACTTTGCTTTGGGCTGCCACTTCTTGCGCTCCGGCGCAGGGGCAGGCGTGGCAGGAGTGGGCGGTGCTTCCACTGCCTGCGCGACGGGTTTTTGCTCAACGGGCGCAGGCACGGGAGCGGGAGCATTGGCGGTCCCGGCAGATGAAGGGGCTGCCGCTTTGGGAGACCATTTTTTGCGCTCTGGCGCAGGCGCAGGTGCAGGTGCATCGGCTGGGGTGGATGTTGGTGCAGGCGTGGGAGCGGACGCCGCTGGCAAGGGCGCGGCCTTGGCAACGGGGATGGCGCCGGGGGCCTCCTCCGGCGGTGCAGCGGGGGCCAGCGTGGCGGAAGGCGCTGGAATGGCCGGGGCCGCTGGCGCTTCTTCTGCTTGCGCGGGAGCAGCAAAAATACCGCGCTTGTGCTGCACGCCCTCCAGTAGCAGTTCCGCAATGTCGCGGACCACGATGCCGTCGCCCGCGCTGTTGCCCGGCGTGCTGCTGAACATACTCTTGCAGAAGGGGCAGCCGACGGCCAGCGTTTTCGCGTGGGGAGCGCCGTCAAGCCGCTCTTGCACCTCGCGGTAGCGGTTTTCTGATACGCGCTCCGCGCCCGGCTCTTCTTCCTTCCAGAACTGCGCGCCCCCGGCCCCGCAGCAGAAGGCGTTTTCGCGCGCGCGGTCCATCTCCAGCACTTCACTGCCCAGGACGCGCAGCAGATTGCGCGGCGCGTCATAGACCCCGTTGTGGCGGCCCAGATAGCAGGGGTCGTGATAGGTGATGCTGGCGTCCAGGTGGTCGGCGGCCAGCTTTCCGGCAGAGACCAGGGAGGCAAGGTACTCGGTGTGGTGCATCACGGTGTAATTGCCGCCGAGTTGCCGGTACTCCTTGCCCAGAGCGTTCATGCAGTGCGGGCAACTGGCCACGATGAGCTTGGGCTGGACCGCATTGAGCGTGGCGATGTTCTGCTCGGCCAGTTGGCGATAGAGCAGTTCATTGCCCGCGCGGCGCGCGCTGTCGCCGGTGCAGCACTCTTTTTTGCCCAGCACGGCAACCTCCACGCCCGCATATTGCAGCAATTGGACAAAGGCGCGGGCGGTCTTTTGCGCCTGCGGATCGTAGCTGGCCGCGCAGCCGACCCAGTAGAGCACCTCCGGCGTAGGGTTTTCGTCGATGGTCTTCAGCGCCAGGCCTTCGGCCCACTCCATGCGGCGGTCATGGTTGATGCCCCAGGGGTTTTTTGCGCGCTCCATACCGCGAAAGGCCGCCTGCAACTGCTGCGGGAACTTGCCTTCCATCATCACCTGGTCGCGGCGCATGTCGAGGATGTCCAGCATCTGCTCGTCCTCGACCGGGCAGACCTGCATACAGGCCCCGCAGGTGGTGCAGGCCCAGAGCGCTTCCGGCGTGAGGGCGAATGCGAGCAGCGGGCGCGGGCTGGCCTTGCCTGCGACGAACCCTGTGCTGCGGGAGGCCAGTTGGTTCAACTCCATGCGCTTGTTGATCTCCAGCGCAGAGGGGCTGAGGGACTTACCGGTGGCCGAGGCCGGGCAGACGTCCTGGCAGCGGTTGCATTGGATGCAGGCGTATGCGTCCAGTAAACGCGGCCAGGCCAGATCTTCCAGGCGACTGGCGCCAATCTGCTGGCCTTCTGTTTCCAGGTCGATCTCCACCGCAGGCAGCACGCCGGAGCTGGGACGGCGGGCAAAGAAATACTTGAGCGGGGCCATGAAAAGATGGACGTGCTTGGTGTAAGGGAAATAAGAGAGGAACAAAAGCACGCTGCCCAGCGCGCCCCAGTAGCCAAAGACGCGCCAGTCGTAGATGGTCTGGGCGCTTTGGTTGGTAAAGAGGTGCGAGAGCGCTGTGGCGAAGGGCTGGAACTTGTCTGGCCCTTCAGCGGCCAGTCGCGCGCCTGCTCCAATGGAGCGGCTGCCGACGTGAAAAAGAATGAACGCGGAGACGATGACGGAGTCCCGCGTGATGTAACTTCGCTGCACCTTCGGGTGCAGGAGCGTTTTGGCGTTGAAACGAAAGTCCCGTCGGCTGGGAAGCAGGAAGCGGCGCACCACCAGGGCAATTACGCCCACCATGACGAGGAAGCTGAATACGTCCGCCAGTAAATTGTAGATGGCACCCCAGGGCGTGTCCGAGGACAAAGGCAATTTCACGTAGCCTTCCAGCGCGTCCAACAGATTGACCAGCACGTAGAAGGAAAATCCGTAAAAGATGAAGGAGTGAAAGAAGCTGACCCAAGGCCGTTTGCGCAAGGTGCGCGCCTGCGTCAGCATGGTGACAAGCGCATACCAAAGACGCTGGAAGGGGCGGTCCGTGCGCGGGTCCGTATCGGGGCGTCCGCGCAGGATGCGTAGGGCCAGTTGATAAAAGCCGTACAGGCCCACGGACCCCGTGAGCAGTGCGAAAAGCAGAAAGACGTACTTCTGTGAAAGTGGCAACATGGTGCCCCCGGAGAGACGGCAATTTGCGCGGCCCCTCTATTTACGCAACTCCTCAAGGATGGCCGGCACGATCTGCTTCACGTCTCCTACGATGCCATAATCGGCGACCTTGAAGATAGGAGCGTCGGCGTCCTTGTTGATGGCGATGATGCACTTGCTCTTGCTCATGCCAGAAAGGTGCTGCACGGCGCCGGAGATGCCAATGGCGAAGTAGGCCTTTGGCTGCACGGTCTTGCCGGTCTGTCCCACCTGCTCGGAATATGGCCGCCAGCCTGCATCGACAATGGCGCGCGTGGCCCCGACGGCAGCGCCAAGCTGGTCGGCCAGCCCTTCGACCAGCGTGCTGAAACCTTCGGCGCTGCCGACGCCGCGCCCACCAGAAACCACGATGTCCGCATCGGCCAGGGCGACGCGAGAGCTTTTTTCAACCGATTTGCCGGTCACCTGCACGCGGCGCTGGGGGAGGGTGAGGTCCACGTCAAACTGCTCTGCCGCCTGCGTGCCGGGAGCGGCTGCATCGAAGGCCCCCTGCTTGACGGTGACCACGACGACCGGGGCCTGGGCCTCCACTTTTTCCGTGACGCGGGCAAGATAGGTGTATCGCTCCGCTGTCAACGCGCCATTGGCGAAGCGCAGCGTGGCCACATCTTCCAGCAGCGGCGCATCCAGTTTGACTGCGACCCGTGGACTGTACTCGCGCCCGCTGCGGCTGCCGCCAATCAGGATGGTGTGCGCCTCACCCTCCCGGCTGATCTGCGCAACGGCAGCGGCCCATAATTCCGGATCATATTGCGCCAATTCTGGATGGTCTCCGACCAACACCTGATCGGCCAGCAGCGCTGCTTCGCTGGCAATCGCGGCCACGCCGCTGCCCAGCACCAGGGCCGTCAGCGGGCCTTCCCGTCCCAACTGCCGCGCGCAGGCCACCATTTCGTAGGTGCTCTTGCTCACCTTGCCGTTGGCATGTTCCACCACCAGTACAATCATGCGATCACCTTGGCTTCCTTGCGCAGCAACTGCACCAGTTCGGAGGCCGCAGCGGGCGCGTCCTTGCCGTCCAGGACCTTGCGCAGCCGCTCCTTCACCTGTATTTCGGCCCCCAGGAATTTCACTTTTGGCGCAACGCCGTATGCTTCCAGCGTCTCTGTGCGCAGTTCTTTCTTTTTCGCCTTCATAATGTTGGGCAGGGTGGGATAGCGCGGCTCATTCAGTCCCTGCTGGGTGGTGATGACGACCGGCAGCGTCACGGAAAAAGTCTCAATGCCCTCATCGGCATCATGCTTGCCGGTCAGCATCTGGCCTTGCACCTCCAGCGCGCTGGTCCAGCAGACCTGGGGCCAGTTGAGCCGCTCGGCGATGGCCGCACCGAGCGCCTGACTGTCCCAGTCCGCCTGCTGACCGCCGCAAAGGACCAGTTCAGCATTTTCCTGTTGCGCAATCTGCGCGGCCACCTGGCTGAGTGCAATGGGATCAAGGGGCAGGTCTGTTACCACATGGATGGCGCGGTCCGCACCCATGGCCAAGGCGGTGCGAAGGACATCACGGTTGCGCTCTGGGCCGACGGCCAGCGCGACCACCTCGGCCTCCGCACCGCTCTCACGGATGCGCAGCGCCTCTTCCACGCCGTATTCGTCCATGGTGTCCACCACCAGCTTGCTGCTTTCCAGGTCCACTGCGTTTTCCCGGATGCGCACGCTTTCCTCTGCATCCAAGACCTGGCGTACCAACGTCAATATCCGCATTCCTTCACTCTACTTCGCCGTCCTGTTGCACGCGGCGAGGCCCTCTTTTTGTATATGGGTATACTTTGCCCTAACCGGCCACTGTATCCTTTGGCAGGCCCTTGGCGCAACATTTTTGCGCAGCAGCCTCTTCCCTGTAAGGGACGGGGCCTGCTGCATTTCAGTAGACCCTGCACAAGTCCTACGTATGGGGCCACCTTCCCTCAGAAGCCAAGGCCCGCGTTGGTTGTGTTGCGGTCACGGCGCGGCTGGGGCCGCACCCCTTCAAAACGCAGACTGCTCCCAAGGCCCCCTACAGCGTGTACCGCCCGGCCTCGGTCATCACTGCGGCGATCTCGCGGCCCAGGGCGACGGTGTTTTGCGGTTCATGCTTGGTCAGGCGGCGGAAGATCGCCATTTGCGTGCGCAGCATGTCCCCCTCCGCCACGGCGCTGATGACGCGCTCCGCAGCGCCCTCCACCACGCGGAAGGAACGCGCCGCATAATACTTGGTCAGCTTGACGGCCAGCGCGTTCTTTTCTTTCATCTTTTCTGCGCGCAGGATGGCCGACTCCAGCACCAGCACCTCGCTCAGAATGTCGGCCAGCGCACCCATGACCTCCTGTTGGTCGGCCAAGTCATTGCCGTATCGCTGCGAGGCCGCGCCTGCGCAGAAGAGGCCCAGCTTTTTCGCACTGGCCAGCAGGGCGTGTTCAGCGGCCAGTTCGCCGCTGCGTTCCTCGCGTGCGCTGGGACCGGCCATCACCTCGTCCATCACTTTTTTGATGGCGGGCAGCAGCGCCAGACGGCCCTGCATGGCGCGCTTGACCATCCATCCGGTAATGATGAGCCGGTTGATCTCGTTGGTGCCCTCAAAAATTTTGTTGATGCGCGAATCGCGATAGCCGCGCTCCGCCGGAAAATCTTCCACGTAGCCGTAGCCGCCATGCAGTTGCAGCATCTGGTCCACCACGCGCTCCAGCATCTCCGAGCACCAGACCTTGATGATGGAGCACTCAACGGCAAACTCCTCAATGCGCTTTTGTATTTCCATCGTGAGGCCGGGAGCGTTCTTGTCCAACTCGGCCAGCGAGGCGTCGATGGCCCCGACGACCCGATAGACCACCGCTTCGCCCGCAAAAAGGCCTGCCGCACTGTCGGCGATCTTCTCTTGCACCAGGCCGAAGGCGGTGATGGGTCTGCCAAAAGCGATGCGGTCCTTGGCGTAGCGGATGCCGTAGCGGAAAGCGGTCCGGGCCCCGCCAATGGCCGCCGCGCCCAGCTTGTAGCGGCCCACGTTCAGGATGTTGAAGGCGATGTGATGGCCCTTGCCCGCTTCGCCCAGCAGGTTCTCCACCGGCACCTGGCAATCGGTCAGCACCAGGGGGCAGGTGGACGAGCCGCGAATGCCCAGCTTGTGCTCCTCCCGGCCAACGACCAGCCCGGGCGTGCCCGCTTCGACCAGAAAGGCGGAGAACTTTTCGCCATCGATCTTGGCGAAGATGGTGAAGAGGTTGGCCATCCCCGAATTGGTGATCCACATCTTCTCGCCGTTCAGCACGTAGAATTTGCCATCGGGGGAGAGCTTGGCCTGGGCGCGGATGTTCATCGCGTCTGAGCCGGAGGACGCCTCAGAAAGCGCATAGGAGGCGACCCATTCGCCCGTGGCGAGTTTGGGGAGATACTTCTGCTTCTGCTGCGGTGTGCCGTACCAGACCAGCGGCAGCGTGCCAATGCCCACATGCGCGCTGAAGGCGACGGAAAAGCTGCCAGAGACCGATATTTTGTCCGCAATCAACGCGGAGGTGACCTTGTCCATCTCCAGCCCGCCATAGGCTTCGGGAATGTCCACGCACATCAGGCCCAGTTCACCGGCCTTGCGCAGCAGGCCCTTGGTCACATCGAACTGCTTTTCTTCAATGGCCGGGATGTTGGGCAGGATTTCCTTTTCGGCGAAATCCAGTGTCGTCTCTACAATCTGTTTCTGCTCGTCGGAAAGGTCTTCCAATGTGAAGATGTCTTCTGGGCGGATGTCTTCAATCAGAAAGCTGCCGCCGGTGGTCCGCTTTACGCTTGCTGCCGTTGCTGTACTCATAGATTTCTCCTGTGGTGCCCGCTCATTGGTCTTGTAGGTTTTCAAAGATGCCAGCCGCGCCCATGCCGCCGCCCACGCACATGGTGACCAGGCCATACTTGCCCTTGCGCCGTTTCAGTTCGCGGATGATGGTGGCCGTCAGCTTGGCGCCGGTGCAGCCCAGCGGATGGCCCAACGCAATGGCCCCTCCGTTCACGTTCACCTTGGCGGGGTCCAGGCCCAGCGTCTTGATGACGGCCAGGGACTGCGTGGCAAAGGCCTCGTTCAGCTCAATGACGTCCATCTGGTCCAGGGTGAGGCCGGCCAGTTTGAGCGCCTTCGGCACCGCATAGATGGGCCCCAGACCCATTTCCTCTGGCAGGCAGCCGGAAAACGAGTAGGCGACGAACCGTACCAACGGCTTTAGTCCCAACTCACGGGCCATGTCCTCGGACATGACCACCGCTGCCGCCGCGCCGTCCGAGGTCTGCGAAGAATTGCCCGCCGTGACCACACCCTTGGCGTGGAAGACCGGGCGCAGCTTGGCCAGGGCCTCATAGGAGGTGTCCGCGCGGGGGCCTTCATCGACCTTGAATTCCTTTTCTTTCCTCGTTGGCTTGCCCGTTTTGCTGGGCACGGAGGTGCTCACCGTGACGGGCACGATCTCGTCCTCGAATTTGCCTTCCTGGATCGCGGCCAAGGCCTTTTGGTGGCTGGCGAGGGCGAAACGGTCGCACTCCTCCCGCGTGAGGCCAAAGTGCTTGGCCACGCGCTCGGCGGTCAGTCCCATGGACAAATACGAGGCAGGATAGTGCTCAACCAGCCAGGGATTGGCCACGATCTTGTTGCCACCAAAGGGGACCATGGACATGGTCTCCGTGCCGCCAGCAACAATCACCTCAGCGCTGCCGCAGCGGATACGTTCCGCCGCCAGCGCGATGGACTGCAACCCGGAGGCGCAGTAGCGGTTGATGGTCATGGCGGCGCACTCCACCGGCAAGGAGGCGCGCAGGGAGATGATGCGGGCCACGTTCAGGCCCTGCTCCGCCTCCGGCATGGCGCAACCAATGATGACATCTTCAATCTGCTTGGGGTCCAGTTGGGGGACGCGGTCCAAAGCCCCCCTGACGGCGACCGCACCCAGATCATCGGGGCGCGTGGATTTCAGTGTGCCTTTGGGCGCTTTGCCCACTGCGGTCCGTACTGCACTGACAATGACTGCTTCCTTCATGTTGGTCCTCGCAAGTTCCAATTAGTTCCTGAGTGGTTTGCCGGTCTTCAGGGTGAAAGCGATGCGCTCGGCGGTCTTCTTTTCCCCGCAGAGCGCCAGAAACCCTTCGCGCTCCAGGTCCAGCAGATACTGCTCGCTGATAGGGGTGCCGGGCGTGACGTCGCCGCCGCAGAGGACATGGGCCACCTGCCGGGCGACCCTGGCGTCGTGGTCGCTGATGTATTCGCCGTCGCGCATTTGGAAGATGGCCGAGTGCAACGTGGCCAGCACGCCTTCCCCTGGCGCGGGGATGTCTGTGCGCGGGAGGGGCTGCGTGTAACCGGCGTCGGCCAGTGTACGGGCCTCGTTCTTGGCGTCCGCAATCAGGCGCTCCCGGTTCATAGTGATGCTGTCAGAATTGCGCAGCAGACCCAGTTTCCGCGCCTCCGCCGCAGAGGTGGAGACCTTGGCCATGGCGATGGCCTCGAATGCGTGCTGGATGGTCTGGGCCAACTCGACGGATTCGCCGCGCAGGTCGGGCCGCACCGCACTGGCGTCCTCGACCGCGCGCAACACCATTTCCTTGCATCCGCCGCCGCCCGGCAGCAGGCCGACGCCCGTCTCCACCAGTCCCATGTACAGTTCGATGTGGGGCTGGCGCGCGGCTGCGTGGAGGGAAATCTCCGTGCCCCCGCCCAGGCAAAGTCCAAAGGGCGCGGCCACCACAGGACGCGGACAGAACTTGATGGTCTGCGTCATCTTCTGGAACTCGCGGATGGAGAGGTCCAGGTCGTCCCATTCCTCATCCTGGATGGCCAGCAGCACCTGCATCAGGTTGGCGCCCACGGAGAAGTTGGGTGCGTCGCCACTGATGACAAAGCCCCGGAAGTTGCGCACCGCATCGCTGTCTGGCCGCAGGACCTTCTGGACAAAGCGCACAATGTCTTCGCCCAAGGCGTTCATCTTGGTGTGGAACTCAATGCAGGCAATGCCATCGCCAATATCCACCAGCGATGCCCCGGCATTTTTGTCCACCACGCCGTTGGCCTGCTTGATCTTCCCCAGCGTCATCATGCCTGGGGTCTCTGCGATGGGCAGGTAGCTGCCGGTGGCTGGGTCGAAATACTCCCGTGCGTTGTTGCGATACCAGGAGGTCCCGCCCGCGGCGAGCAGCTTTTCCACCGCTTCTGGCACGGCCTGTCCACGCGTGCGCATCTTCTGCACGGTATCGGCCAGACCGGCGGCGTCCCACATTTCAAAGGGGCCCAGTTCCCAATTGAAGCCGGCCTTCATGGCGCGATCAATGTCCACCAGATTGTCGGTGACCTCACCAATGCGATGGGCCGCATAGGCCCACAGTTCCGGCAACACCTGCCAGTAGAACCTGGCCGCTTTGTCCTTTTCCGGGTCACCCGCTAGCAACATGCGCAGCCGCTCGGCCACGGAGTCGCTGTTCTTGGCCATTTCCAGCTCGGCCAGCTTGGGGCGTTCTGTCGGCTTGTATTCCATCGTGGCCAGGTCCAGCACCAGACGCACTTCTTTTCCGTCGGCGCCGCGTTCCTTTTTGTAGAAGCCCTGACCGGTCTTGTCGCCCAGCCACTTACGTTCCAGCATCTGCTCAATGGCCGAGGGAAGTTTCACGTCCGAGCGTTCGTCGGTGGCAATGGCGGCAAAGTTGCGCGCCACGCTGCCCAGCACGTCAATGCCGACCATGTCCGAAAGGCGGAAGGTGCCGGTCTTCGGCCAGCCCAGCACGGAACCGGTCAGCGCGTCGATCTCTTCCACGCTGAGGCCCATTTGCTGCATGATGCGCACTGTGTTCAGCATGGCGAAGGTGCCCACCCGGTTGGCGACAAAGTTGGGCGTATCGTTGGCAGGCACAACGGCCTTGCCCAGGTGTATTTCGCCAAAGCGCGCGATGGAGGCGATGGCCTCTGGGTCAGTCTCCGGCGTGGCGATGATCTCCAGCAGCCGCATATAGCGCGGCGGATTGAAGAAATGCGTGCCAAACCACATGCGCCGGAAAGAGGCAGGCAGTTCCTTGGCGATCAGCCCAATCGGCAGGCCGCTGGTGTTGGTGGTGACGATGGTATTGGGCCGGACATGCTGTGCGACCTTGCTGAGCAGGGCGCGCTTGATCTCCAGATTTTCCGCGACCGCCTCCAGGACCCAGTCGTACTCCTTGAGCTGGTCGAGATCATCTTCAAAGTTGCCAATGCGGATGCGCGAGGCCAGCGCAACGTCTACAAAGGCGGCGGGCTTGGACTTCTTCAGTGCTTCCAGCGCCTGCGCGGCCAGGCGGTTGCGGTCTCCCTCGCCCGGCGGGACCATGTCCAGCAGCAAGACCGGAAGACCGGCATTGGCGATGTGGGCGGCAATGCGCGCGCCCATGGTCCCTGCCCCTAAAATGGCAACGCGATGGATTTCATACGTGGGGGCCGCGGACTTCCACGATGCGATGACGCCGCTACGGACTTTTTCTTCATCCTGGATGGATGCCATACATGCTCTCCTGTGACGTGGCAGGGTAAAAATCTGCGTCGGGTAAAAGACGCATTTTTCCTGCGCGAGAAGAATACTGAACAATCGGTCAAATAGTCAAATAAAAAATTTTGCCCTGACGACGCGGTGCGAGATGCGCATGGAAAAAGGGGTCAGGCGGACTTGTCGTTGCGCATGGGTGGGCCGCCTTCGCCGCGCAGGCCGTCTGTCAGCAGCGTGGCGAACTGCCTGCCAATCTCGCAGGCGCTGAGCGGGCCACCGGGTTGATACCAGGTGCCGATCCAGTTGATGGCGCCAGCGATGGCGAAGGATGCGAGTTTGGCGTCACAGGGGGCGATGGAGCCGTCCTCCATGCCTTCTTCCATGTAGCGGCGCAGGGCGGTGTCAATCCGGCGTTTCTGTTCGCGCACTTCGCGGCGCGTTGTTTCAGAGAAGGTCCCATCATCCAGGATGGCCACGCAGCGTCCGAACTCATGCTGGACCACGGTCGTTGCGTATGCCCCAACATACGCCTGCACCTTTTCAAAGCCTGTCCCATGCTGGACCAGCGCTTTGTCCAGGCTGGCCTCAATCAGGGAAATCCCTTGGCGGTAGCACTCCACCACAATCTCTTCCTTGTTTTGGAAATAATAATAGAGGGCTGGCTTGGTGATCTGCAGCCGCTTGGCCAGCTCGCTCATGGATGTTCTGCGATAGCCCAGCTCCAAAAACATGTGGGCCGCAGTGTTCAGTATGGCGACACGTTTCGCTTCGGGGTCGCGCTTCCTCACCTCGAAGGCCTTCCAAGGTTCCAGCGGGGGTGTGTGTTCTTTGTCCATTTTCCAGTGCCAGGCAGCAGTCCAGCAGCGATTTTCCTCTCATGCAGCCATGGGCCCCGTCCGCTTACCGGTGCGGCCTGTCCAATGGAGGGCTGCAACTCTTCCTGCAATTATGAAACGAGTTCCACCATACCATGTATGGGGGGAAATAGGTCAGGCAGGGTGCCTTGGACCGGCCTGAATTGGGGGGCCGTATGCCCGGCTGGGGCTAACTTTGTGGGAACACACATAAAGGTTTCTGCTGAAAATCGCCGCTATGTCTGGTATCTTGCAGGTGTCATGTCTAATTGGAGATTTATCAGCCAAAGATGGATTTTACCTTTCATCTTTGGTGCGGGAGTTGTTTTTGCTTTCGCCCAAGCTGGCGCCCGGGTGGGTGCTGCGATGGGTGTGCAAGCGGGGGCGCCAACGAATGTCCCAGCGAAGGGCATTGACCCGGCGTTGCTGGCCAAGGCCGAGGCGGGAGACGCGAAAGCGCAGACCAGTGTTGGTCTGTTGTACGACCTGGGACAAGGTGTGCCGCAAGACCCGGCGCAGGCCGCCGCATGGTATCGCAAGGCCGCAGACCAGGGAAATGCGCAGGCGCAATCCAACCTGGCCGTGCTGTATGCCAATGGCCAAGGTGTGCCGCAGGACCCGGCGCAGGCCGCCACTTGGTATCGCAAGGCCGCGGAGCAGGGGCTTGCGGACGCCCAGTATGGGCTGGGCACCCTGTATGAGAACGGCCAGGGTGTGCCACAGGACAATACACAGGCCGCCGCCTGGTATCGCAAGGCCGCGGAGCAGGGGCTTGCGGACGCGCAGTACAGCCTAGGCGTGATGGAAGCCAATGGACAAGGCGTGCCGCAGGACTACGTCCAGGCAATGACGTGGCTGCGCAAGGCCGCTGACCAAAAGAGCGCGGACGCGCAATATGCCTTGGGTACGCTCTATTACAATGGCCGGGGCGGCGTACCGCAAGACTACTCCCGGGCGTTTGTTTGGCTTAGCAAGGCCGCCGACCAAGGCAACGTCGACGCACAATATGATCTGGGGGTCATATATGACAAGGGCCAGGGCGTGCCACAGGACTTTGTGCAGGCGATTACGTGGTATCGCAAGGCCGCCGACCAGGGAGATGTGGACGCGCAATACGCGCTTGCCATGATGTACAGCAAGGGCCAGGGGGTGCCCCAGGACTATGCCCAGGCAGCGGTTTGGTATCGCAAGGCCGCTGACCAGGGAGGGGTCATTGCCCAATACAACCTCGGCGTAATGTACAGCAAGGGCCAAGGGACGCCGCAGGACAACGCCCAGGCAATCCAATGGTTTCGTAAGGCCGCCGACCAGGGAGACGCGGACGCGCAATATGCCTTGGGTACGCTCTATGACAACGGACAGGGAGGGAAAGAAGACCTGGCCCAGGCAATGACTTGGTATCGCAAGGCCGCCGACCAGGGAAATGTGGACGCGCAATACGCGCTGGGTACACTCTACAGCAAAGGAACGGGAGGGCCTCCAGACTTTGCCCAGGCTGTGACTTGGTACCGCAAGGCCGCCGACCAGGGGTATGTGGACGCGCTCTATGCGCTGGGTACGCTCTATAGCAAGGGGCAGGGAGAACCGGAAGACCAGGCCCAGGCGATGACCTGGTATCGCAAGGCCGCCGACCAGGGCGACCCGGACGCGGAATATGCGCTGGGGACACTGTTTGATAAAGGCCAAGGAGTACCGCAAGACCATGTGCAGGCCATGACGTGGTACAGCAAGGCCGCCGACCAGGGCGACCTGAATGCGGAATACGCGCTGGGGACACTATATGACAAGGGCCTGGGCATGCCGCAGGATTTTGTGCAGGCAATGAAGTGGTATCGCAAGGCCGCTGACCAAGGCAACGCCATGGCGCAATACGCCCTTGGCGTCATGTACGCAAAAGGCCAAGGCGTACCCAAGGACTATGCCCAGGCTGCCACCTGGTATCGCAAGGCCGCTGACCAGGGCAACGCCCTGGCGCAATACGACCTGAGCCTCTTATACGACAAGGGAAGGGGTGTGCCGCAGGACACCGCGCAGGCGATCGCCTGGTATCGCAAGGCCGCCGATCAAGGCTATGCGGAAGCGCAGTACGGCCTGGGCGTGATGTACAACAACGGCCAGGGTGTGCCGCAGGACATCGCGCAGGCTGCCGCCTATTATCGCAAGGCCGCCGACCAGGGCAACGCCAATGCGCAGTACGCCCTGGGGACGCTCTACTTCAGCGGCCAGGGCGTCCCACAGGACATCACGCAGGCTGCCACCTATTATCGCAAGGCCGCTGACCAGGGCAATGCCGATGCGCAGTACGCCTTGGCGACGCTCCTTTACAACGGACAAGGAGTGCCCGTGGACTATGCCCAGGCTGCCATCTATTATCGCAAGGCCGCTGACCAGGGCAGCGCGCCTGCACAATACTTTCTAGGACATCTTTACGCCAATGGCCAAGGAATGCCCAAGGACCCCGCCCAGGCGATGATCTGGTACCGCAAGGCCGCCGCGCAGGGGGACGCCAATGCGCAGTACGCCCTTGGCAAGGCGTTCGCAGGCAGCCAGGGCGCGTCGCCCCAAGACTATAAGCAGGCCGCCACGTATTACAAAATGGCCGCCGCGCAGGGACTGGTGCTGGCGCAGGCAGAGCTGGGCAACCTCTACGCCAAGGGGCAAGGGGTGGCGCAGGACTACACGGAAGCCGTCAACTGGTATCGCAAGGCCGCCAACCAAGGGGTGGCGGCGGCGCAGGAGAAGCTGGGCGAGCTTTATTTGGCCGGACGGGGCACGGCCCAGGACTACGCCGAGGCCTATTTCTGGTTTGATCTGGCCGCGGCTGGCAAGATCGAGGGGACCAAGCAGGAGGACGTGGCCCAGAAGCGCGACGATGCTGCCTCCCATCTGAGCCAACCGCAGGTGTTACAGGTGCAGGACCGGGCGCGGAAATGGTTTGCGGCGCACGCCCCCCAGCCTTGAGCTGGGCCTTCCGCGCCATCGTCATTCGTAGCTGCGCTGGTACATGCGTGTGATTTTGTCGTGCCAGCACAAGCTGTCCTCATCGAACAGCGCCCAGACAAGGCCCAGTCCCAGCGGCAAAATGGAAATCCACCAGACGGCAAGACGCCGCTGCATGGCCCTGCGGCAGGGATTTTCATCCTCAAAGGTACACAGCGCAATGTGCGCATAGCGCATGCCTGCGGTCGCATCCGAGAGAGAGAAAAACAGGAGCTGATACAGCACCCAGAGCGCAAGATACACCACGGCCCCGGTCACCAGCGCAGCTTTTCCGGTGGGCAGGTGCGGGGTGGACAGGGCAAAGACAAACAGGAAAGCCAAAAAGGCGCTGGTGACCAGACAAAAGTCCACGGCCAGGGCCATGAGGCGGCGGTCCACAGATGCAGGTTGCAGGGGGACAGGCAGCGAATCGGACAGGTCTGCTTCCGATGGCCCTCCCGGGGTGGGCCGCGCGTCCAGGCGGATGGAAGACCATGTGGAACGGGCCGCTGGGTCGGTTGTTGGTCCGGCGGGGAGCGCCGTCTCTGCTGTGGCAATGGGTCCGGTGGGTGCTCCCGGCCCCAGGCTGGTTGCAGGGACCGTTTCCACGGCGTCTCCCAGTGCGTCTTCCGGCCCCACTTCAAAGATGCGCAACTGCACCTGTGACGTTTCCATGCTGGCCCTGTGCGCCGTCCCCAGCGGGCCTTCCACCCGTTGCGGGCGGACACGCCGCTCGGCGACCAGTTCGCGGGGAAATTCAATCAGGTTTGCGGGCAATAAAGTGGGCGGAGTGACCACGGAGGAGGCAAGCAGGTCCTCCAAAGCTGGTTCCGGCCCTTTTGCGGGAAGGTGCAGGTCTATTTCCGCCGTGCGACGGGGCAGTTTTGGCAGGACAATCCTGGCCCCGCGGACTGGCACAGGCCGGGGTTCCAGGTGGAACTCCTCGTCAGCATCCATCCCAGCACTGCTCCCTGCATTGGAGACAGGCGCGTCTATCGGGGCGGCTTCTGTGTGCGCGCGGGTGCCACTCGATTGCTGGCCGGTAAGGATGGGCGCGTCTGCGCTGGGCGGGGCCTGTGGCCCGTTTTGCAAGAGGTCTGCCGAGATGGCGCGCATCTGCGCCGGACCAATCTGCACCGCACCCATCTGTGCCGACGCAGCAGCACGCTGCGGCGCATCGGCCCCGGCTTCGGTTGGGGCTGTGTCCGGCTGCTGGAAGAGTTCTGTATAAGTGGGGGCGGCTGCATAGCGGGCGGCAACCGCCGCTGCAATACGGGCGGCACGGTCCTGTGCCGGCGTCTGGCTTGGACGTTCCGGATGCTGTTGCATGGTAGGCTGCGCGCGGCCAGACCGATGCGCCCGGTGCGACTCAAGGGCCTGGGAAATTGCGTGCTTCCATTCCGGCGTGCCCTGCGCGCACACAGGGGCCGGTTCCTCAGATGGGAACGCAAAGGGGACCGACATGGGGGACGAGTTGCTCATCTCCTGACCTCTTTGTTATCGCACAGAACGCACCGGAAATGCCAGAAAAATGCACAAGAACCGCAGCAAGTTTCCTCTTCCGGGGCCGGGGGCCCGCGGTCTTCCAGATTTTTTGCGGAAAAAAAAAGGGCGCGGAGAAGCGCAACAAGCAGCAGGCCTGGTTTGCCAGGGGCCTTGTTTTGCCATGCTGCAGGACCAGGTTGCAATGCCAGGGCTGCGGTACAATCTGCCGGGCAGGCCCGGAGTCATCGGCAGGCGATACACTAAACACTGCGCCGCCATGAAATCCCGCTTCTGTGTCCTTATCACGCTCTTTGCGCTGTGTCATCCGCAGACCAAGGCATTGGTACGGGCAAGGGCATTAGCAGAGCAGTTACCGGGGCAAAATGCGTCCTCGCCCGCGCCTTCCGCGCAGGGCCCCGCAGCAGCGCAAACGGGCCAGACGGATGCCAGCGAAGGGCTGCCGGATGCGCCCAGCTTTGCGCAAGCACCCGTGGCCCAGCCGGTCGTCCCGCCCCTTGCAGGGACCCCGGTGACGATCCACGCGCAGGAGCAGGAGCGGCAGGGGGACATCTACCAGCTCAATGGAGAGGTGGAGATTGATTACACGGACTACATCCTCCGCGCGGACCATGTCACTTACAATGCCGCCACAGGAAAGGTGCAGGCGCAAGGGCACCTGCAATTGGACGGCGGGCCGGACCATGAGGAGATCACGGCTTCGCACGGTGAGATGGACCTGGATGCGCAGACGGGCAAGTTCTATGACGTGATTGGCTCTGTGGGCGTGCGGCATGGCACAGGACAGCACGCGGTCTATACGACACCCAACCCGTTTTTGATTACCGGCAAGCTGCTGGTGAAGAACGGCCCGGAATCGTATGTCCTCTATGGGGGCAGCATGACCTCCTGCCGTTTGCCCAAGCCAGACTGGCGACTGCTGGCCCCGCACATCGTGGTGGAGAATGGCACGGCAAAGGCATGGGACAGCCGGTTCCAGTATCTTGGTCATTCCATTTTTTACCTGCCTTACGTTACCCATGCGGTGGACGCATCGGGCCGACAGTCCGGCCTTCTGCTCCCCTACATCAGCAACTCGACCATCAAAGGCAAAGTGTTGGGGGACGCATACTACTGGGCCATCAATCGCAGTTCTGACCTGACCATTGGCGTGCAATACTACTCGCTGCGGGGCATAGCAGACAACGCGGAATACCGTTACCGTGGCCGGGGAAATGACTTTTTCCGGGTCTACTACAATGGCCTCTTTGACGGCCTCTTTGACAACAGTCAAGAGACGGCGCAGCCCAACCAGGGCGGGCAGGACACCATCCTCCTGGGTCGGCGTGACCTGACGGAGAACACCCGGGCCATAATTGATGCCGAGTATCTCAGCTCCTATGTATACCGGCTGGTCTTTGCGCCCAACTTTTCGCAGGCCATTTCTTCTGAGGTAAAGTCCTGGGGCTTTTTGGCGCACCAAGAGGACGGACAGTCTGCCAGTGTGGCCCTGGAGCGCTATCAGAACTTCGAGAGCGACACCGAAGGGGACGAGGTCCGCATTCTGCACCTGCCCAAGCTGGATTATGAGACCACGGACCATGACTTTGGCCGTTCCCGTCTCTTCTGGGGCACGGAGACCTCTTTTAGCGAGATGACGCGCTCAGAGCCGGGGCTGGTTGAAAACCTGGCCGCGGCGCGGACGGACCTGTATCCGCACCTTTCCCTGCCGCTGGTGGAGGACGGCTGGACGCTGCGTCCAGAGGTCGGCCTGCGCGAGACCTTTTACTCCAACAGCCAGACGCTCAGTCCTACGGTGCCCATCCAACACAATGCCAGCTTGAACCGCAAGGCAGCCGAGGTCGGGGTGCAGCTCCTGCCCCCGGTGCTGGAACGCGATTTCAATGGGGGGGTTCTGGCCCATCGTTTTGGCGTGGCCGTACGCCACACCATCGCTCCAGAGTTGCAGTACCGCTATGTGGCTGGAATTGGCAACTTCAATAACGTGGAGCGCTTTGACGCACAGGACATCTACAGCGACACCAATGAACTGGAATATGGCCTGACGCAACGTTGGTATGTGAAGTCGTTGCGGCCCCATACCTGCACTCCGGATGATCTTGCCAACGGGGAGCAGGAAGAGCAGAAGGACAAGCAAGGGACCGGGTCGGGGGCCAAACAAAAGGACAAGTCTGCCGTCCAGCCAAAAAGTTGCCAGGGAGGGGACCAGGAATGGCTCTCCTGGTATGTGGCGCAGAAGTATTTTTTTGATCCGACCTTTGGCGGGGCGGTGGTCCCAGGACGGCGCAACATATTTACCAGCACGTTGGATTTTAGCGCCATTGCTTATATCACAGCGCCGCGTAATACTTCCCCGGTCATTTCCCGTTTGCGCGCGCACACCAGCAGCAATACTGACCTGGAATGGGACCTGGACTATGACGCCAAGGCCGGACGCATTGCGGCCAGCAATACTTTCTTCAACTATCGTCATGGCGATTTTTTTTCCAGTTTCGGCCATGCGTTGATGAATGCCCCCGGCGAAAGCATTGTGGTCCCACCCACGCCCAGTCCGGTGACGGACTACAACCAGGTGCAGATGCTGGCGGGTTTCGGCTCACCCAGCAAGCCAGGACTGAGCGCGGCGGCCAATGTCGGCTACGATCTGCACCAACACTCCCTGGAATATGCTGCGGTGCAGACCTCTTATAACTCAAATTGCTGCGGCTTCAGCGTTGAGTACAGGCGCTATAACCTGGGCGTGATACGGAACGAGAGCGAGGAGAGTTTCAGCTTTACGCTGGCCGGGGTCGGGTCAGCCGGGAACCTGAAGCGGGCAGAAAGATTGTTTTAGGGCGGGCCTGCTGCAAGCACACTTGCAATCGCGGACCCTGGGCAGGCGCAAACCGGTGGGTGTTGGCCATGCTGGCGGCACATGCTGGCCTGGACGTGGGATAATGGACTTTTGTACGTTCTGTGAGGAACTTTGCGGACCACGAACCTTTGGCTTTGTCTCTTTCTAGCGGCCATCACAGTCGGCTGTCATGCGCAGCCAGCCGCCACCAGTTCCGCAGCAGACGCGGCACAGGCAGCACTGGACCGCAGCATTGAAATCAGGATCCGCACTGAGTTCCGCGTGCCGCCGGATTACAACGTGACCGTTGGCCAGCGCGGGAAAAGCGACATCAGCGGCTACGATACGTTGCCCATAACATTCAGCCAGAATGACCACCAGAAGGTGATGGATTTCCTGATTTCAAAGGACGGCAAGACCCTGGCGCGTCTGGAGAAATTTGACCTGAGCAAGGACCCGCTGGCCGGGGTCTCCCTGGCCGGGCGTCCGGTGCGCGGCGCGGCCCACCCTCTGGTGACCATCCTCAACTTTGACGACCTGGAGTGTCCCTTCTGCACGCGCATGCACGAGGAGCTGTTTCCTGCGACCCTGGACCGATATAAAGGCCAGGTACGTTTCATCTACAAAGACTTTCCGCTGGTGGAAATCCATCCCTGGGCCATGCATGCGGCCGTGGACGCCAACTGTCTGGCGGCGCAAAGCCCCAAGGGCTATTGGGCGCTGGTGGACCACATCCATGGCCATGAAGACGAAATCTCCGGGGACCGCAACCAGCGCGATCTGGCCGCCTCCATGCACCGTCTGGACCAGTTGACCAGGGACGAGGGCAAGCGGCAGGGAGTGAATGCTGCCCGCTTGGACGACTGCATGGCCAAACAGGATGAGACCGCGGTCCGCGCCTCCATGAAGGAAGGCGAGGCCCTGGGCGTGGATGGGACGCCCACTCTGTTCATCAATGGCGAGCGCGCCACGGGGGCCATTCCGCAACAGGTCCTAT
Organism: Acidobacteriaceae bacterium; assembly: GCA_049977205.1. Classification (GTDB taxonomy): domain Bacteria; phylum Acidobacteriota; class Terriglobia; order Terriglobales; family Acidobacteriaceae; genus JBMFGT01. The sequence goes on from JBMFGT010000020.1 coordinate 30,135, forward strand.
GGACCATTATTGACCGCGCCATCACGGACGCCGGTGGGACACCCCCACCGCAGCCGCCTGTGGCAGCGCAAAGCGACAGGTCGGCCCCTGCTTCTGGCGTCGAATGAGGGGCCGATGAGGGATGGAAAGAGGGACTTTGTACTACGAATGGGACCACACTATGATTGGTATAGGACGGAGCGAAGCGTTGAACAGTGAAGCGTTGGACCTGGACAGAAACCCGAACAAAACTGGGAAGACCATTTCGCGGACACAACAAGCTGGTCGAATGACGGCCCCGCCCACATCCACCTTTGGCCCTCGCGGCCTGGGAAGTTTCGGCATGGTTGCCGTGGCGCTGCTGCTCACCCTGGCGGCTGGCTGTAAACGCACCCCGAACCCCGATGTGTGGGCCACCGTCAACGGCCATCCAATCCAGCGTGCGGACGTGGAGAAGTATTACCAGAACCGCGTCAACTCGGCCCCGCAACAGCCCACGGCGGACGAGGCGGACCGTCTGCGGCTGGAGATATTGCGCAGCCTGATTGACGAGGAGATCACCCGCCAGCAGGCCGAAAAACTCCACCTGGTGGCCACCGATGCGGAGGTGGACGCGCGCCTTGCTGAGCTGAAAGCGCCGTATACTGAGGCGCAGTTTGATGCGCAACTGAAGGCCAAGAACCTTACCATCGACGACCTGCGCCATGACCTGCGCCGCTCCCTGACCAGCAGCAAGGTCTTCAACAAGGAGATCGAGTCCAAGATCAACATCACCGACGCGCAGATTGCCGACTACTACAACCTGCACAAGGCCGACTTTAACCTGATTGAGCCGCAGTACCATCTGGCGCAGATCATCGTCACCTCCGTGCCCAGCCAGCAGCCGGGCAACCTGCAGAACAGCAAGGCGAAAAACGACGCGGAGGCCAAGAAAAAGATACAGGCCCTGCACAATCGCCTGGAGAGCGGTGACGACTTTGCCGCCCTGGCCATGAACTTCTCTGAGCAGCCGGACACCGCTGCCAGCGGTGGCGACATGGGCTTTGCCTCCCAGTCACAGATGCGTGCTGACCCGGAGGTCTACAACGCCGTCATCGCGCTCAAGCCAGGACAGATCACTCCCATCCTGCCGCTGTATGAAGGGCCAACATCCAAGCGCGTGATGGGCTATGCCATTTACAAGCTGATTGCCGTTGAGCCTGCCGGTCAGCACCCCTTGAGCGACCCGCGCGTGCAGCAAATGATACGCCAGCAGTTGCACGACAGTCGTTCCCGCTTGCTGAAAGAGGCGTATCTGGAAGTGATGCAGGACCAATCGCATGTAGTGAATTACTTTGCTGAGCAACTGCTGAAGAGCGCGCACTAGGAAAACCCTGGTCCAGTCCTACTGCTGCCCCTCAGGGACTGGGGCCCACTATTGTTTCAGGGACTTACGGCGGGACCAAAGTCCCGCCCCTTCAAAACGCTGACTTGTTCAGGGGGCCCCTAGGGCAGGACCAAAGACATAGGCCGCAGGGCCTACGCAATCACGGCGAGCACATCGCCAGCCTGTACGGTGGCGTCAATTTTCGCGCTGATTTGCGCCACCCGGCCCGCCTTGGGCGATTGCAACTCGTTCTGCATCTTCATGGCCTCGATCACTATAATTCCCTGCTTGGCCGTGACCGTATCGCCCACCTGCACCAGCACCCGCACCACGCGCCCCGGCATGGGAGCGCGGATGGACTGAGGGCCGTCCACGCCTGCGGCATGGCGGCTGCGCGCGCGCAGGGAACGCGGGTCCTCCAATTCATACACATGACGTCGGCCACTCAACAGGACCGCGCGGTCGCCGGCCCGGCCATCCAACAGCAGGCGATACGACCGGCCATTCACCAGGACAGAGAGCAGTCCCGGCGACAATAGGACCGCATCCACGGCCATGGGGAGGCCATCCAGCTTGGCCTGCACTGGCTGGTCCGCTCCCGCCGCGGCGTTGATTTCCAGACGACGCTTTTTCCCGTCCATCAGCACATCAAAGATCATTGGTCAGCCTCGCAGGCCCTCCCGTCGCGCGGCCTGCTTCCAGGCATTCGTTGCCGTGGCAGCGGCCTGGGCGGGGACGGTCCTCTCTTTTTGGAACTGCTCAAAGATGCCAGCCGCAATCGTTGCAACTTCCGCAGGCAGGTACACTCCAAAACCGGGGCCGTCTGCGCTGGTGCCTGTGACTGTGTCATAAAAGGCCGCTGTCTTTGTCTCATCCTGCGGTTTTGCCAGCAAACGGTCCAGATACGTGGTGTCAATGTTGGCGCTCTGGAAGTCCGCATCTTGCAGGATGCGGCGGAAAAGGTCCAGATTATTGGCGATGCCGCCAATGTGATATTCCGCCAGCGCGCGCACCATGCGGCGGATGGCCAACTCGCGCGTGGGCGCATGGACAATCAGCTTGGACAGCAGAGGATCGTAGTCCAGCGGGACAGTCCAGCCTTCGTAAATGCCACAGTCCTCCCGTATGCCGGGGCCGGATGGACGCAGCAGGCGCGTGATGCGTCCCGGTGAAGGGAAAAACTGGTTGTCCGGGTCCTCGGCGTAAATGCGGCACTCCAGGGCGTGTCCAAGCAGAGGGACGTCCGCCTGCGCGATCGGCAAGGGCGTGCCGCTGGCCACCAGGATTTGCATGTGTACCAGGTCAAGGCCGGTCACCAGTTCGGTGACCGGGTGCTCCACCTGCAAGCGCGTGTTCATCTCCAAAAAGTAAAAATTCCGGTCGGCGTCCACCAGGAATTCCACCGTACCGGCGTTGGTGTACCCGGCGGCCAGCGCCAGACGCACGGCGGCCTCGCCCATGCGGCGGCGCATCTCCGCGTTGACCACAGCGGAGGGCGCTTCTTCCATCACCTTCTGATGGCGACGTTGCACGGAGCATTCCCGCTCTCCCAGGTAGATGCAGTGGCCATGTTCATCGGCCAGCAACTGCATCTCAATGTGGCGCGGACGCTCAATCAATTTCTCAATATAAACTTCGTCGGAGCCAAAGGAGCGCAGGGCCTCGCTGCGTGCGCCCTCCAGCGCAGACGCAAGTCCCTCCTCCGCGTTCACCGCGCGCATCCCTTTGCCACCCCCCCCGGCGGCGGCCTTCAGCATGATGGGGTAGCCGACTTCGCGCGCCACGGTCCGGGCCTCTTCCAGGGAGGCCAGGGGTTGCACGGAGCCGGGCACGCGCGGCAGACCGGCAGCGTCCGCCGCCTGGCGGGCGTGGGTCTTGGAGCCAAGCACCCGCATGGCGCTGGCCGTTGGGCCTATGAATTTAATACCAGCCGCTTCGCAGGCCTCGGCGAAGGCCGGATTTTCTGAGAGGAAACCGTAGCCGGGATGGATGGCGTCCGCGCCGCTGCGCCGGGCAATGTCGAGCACCAGGTCACCGCGCAGGTACGACTCGCTGGCCTGCGCCGGGCCCAGCCGGTAGGCCTCCTCCGCGTGCAGCACATGCAGGCTGGCGCGGTCTGCGTCAGAGTACACAGCGACGGTGCGGATGCCCAGCTCACGGCAGGCACGTATCACGCGCAGGGCGATCTCCCCGCGATTGGCAATCAGGATTTTCCGTATCTGCATGGCCCTTGTCTGTAACCAGCAACCATTCTACGGGGACCCATTGGAAATATGCAGTTTGCGGGGGCCGTGTGGGCATTCCAGGCCGGAGTCAATACAGATGCGGGCGCCCTTCGGCCACCCTGGTCCTACGACCAAGTGTCTACGCGGCGTGATGGGCAACGCCGTGGCAGCCGACGGCCCAATGACAATCCAGTGCCAGAGCTGCCACGGTAACATGGGCCTTGTCGGCAGGACCTTAAGCGTGGCCCAGTACGCTTGTCCCCTGGGTGGCCGCGTGCTGCGTCCGGTGGACGAAGTGGTACGGCGCCCAGGGGCCAGACAAGGCCATGCTGCACTCGCGCATGGTTTGGCTGGCGCTGGTGTATTTGTTCTGGTATCGCTCTACGGAACGATGGTCAATCAGGTGGGCGATGTCCAACAGCATCTTGCCAGACTCCATGCGCTTGCAGGTGACTTCTTCTTCCAGAGGGGCAAACATGCGGTGCATCTGCACGGAGATGCTGCGTGCCTTGGTTTGCCGTTCCCGCTGGATGGCCGCGCTCTCCCGCAGGCGCGACAGATACTCCCGGCCCGCGCTGGCACAGGAGGCATACTGCGGGCAATCCGGGCTGGTGTCGTTCAGCAGGACCTTCAAGTGCATCTCCGCCTTGCCCCGCAGCCGTTCCACATTGGCGAGGAACTGCCGTTGGTTGCTGCGGACGGAGCGCCGGAGCGCTTCGTCATCGGAGAAGACGGTGCCGAAACGAAACGGCAATACAGTGGAGATTTTGAAGCAGTCGCTGATGACCCGCGCGTGGTCCACGGCCGCCTTTTGGTTTAGATTGTCCTGGGGATGATGTTCACTAACGATAATGGCCAAATCACTGGCTGGATAAAGGAAGATTTGGTTCCCCAATACGCCCACTAAATCATCCATTGGTATTGGTTTGCGATGGTGGGCAACTTCAGGAAACGCTTGTTTTTCTGCAATGCAGTAGGCATACCACGCCATACGAGTCACTCCGTCACGCTGCTTGTTGATGGCCTGTGAAGCAAAAACCTGGTCCCAAAAACCCTGTTCGTGACTACCAAGAAACTACTCATTGGGACAAACTGGCGCGCCCGTTGGGGCTGTACCGTGCGTCGTACAGATATTAGCCCCTGCAAAGGACGATGCGCAAGCCCGTTTTCCGCGCATCCAAGGCGGTCTTTCACCCTGAAAATGACATTGAAACTCGTTAATAAATAGGGAGTTATGCAGGATGCCGCTTGCTGGAAAAACGGGCGTGCCGATGGGCCATTTCCATCACGAATTACCAGCAGGAAAACAGTGCGAAATCAGCCTTAATGACCGATGGCCATAATGATCTGGACGCTCTTGAGGACCAGAAACAGGGTCAACAATACCAGTCCCGCCAAGGCCGCATTCCGCACCCAGCCCACCATGACGTGTACCTGTTCCACCAGGTCGGCCTGTTCGTGGGCAAGGTCATCAATGGACTTTTTCATTTCCTGGCATTGATGTTCCAGCCTGTCTTGTCGCTGCTGCCCCTCTTCGATTGCAGCGGTAACGCCGCCCAAAGAGAGATGCAGCGTGTCCATGTGGGCCTTTAATTCAAGGATGGAAGGGAGCACCTCATCTTTGCGGGGCCAGAAGACCCGTTCCATAAGGGGCGTCAGGCAGGCAATATACGGGAGCGCATTGCCCCCATACTGAAGGAACCTACGCAGCATAATGTCGCCCTGGACCGACAAATTAGGGCCATAGAAAGTATCTTCCAAACCCTGGATGTCGCTCCATCACCTTTCCGGGGGAGGAAGGTACGAATAATTATTTCTTTTATACACCCTTTCTATCTTGAATCAATCGTTTGCGCTTTTATTTTTCTCCTCGTCCGCTTGCAACCGCAAGGCGTGGGTGACCACCCGCCACATCTCTTCCCGGGGCGCAGGCTTGCCGGTCCAAAGCTGGAACTGTTCGGCCCCCTGGTGTACAAACATTTCCGCGCCGGTAATTATTTGCAGGCCCTTTTTGCGGGCCATGCGGAGCAGGGGCGTCTCCACCGGATCATAGACCATGTCAAAGACAATGCGTGCATTCAGTTCCGCTTCTTCCAGGACGCTCTGCTGCTTGTTGCCTGCCATGCCCACGGGGGTGGCGTTGATGAGGATGTCAAAGCTGCTTTTGGCCACCAGCTCGCGGCGGATGGTCTTGGCCCCGGCTTCGCGCGCCAATTTTTGCGCGGTCTGCGGCGTGCGGTTCAGGATGAAGACCTCTGCGCCCTTGTCTACCAGGCCGAAGACGGCGGCCCGGGCCGCACCGCCTGCGCCCAGCACCAGCACCTTGGCCCCGCGCAGGGCCAGCCTTTGTTCCAGGGGCCGCAGCACGCCGTGTACATCCGTGTTGTAGCCAATCAGCTTGCCGTCCTGCGCGCGCACCACGGTGTTGCAGGCGCCGATCTTTGTGGAAAGCGCATCAGAGCGGTCCAGGTGCTTCATGATCTCCTGCTTCAAAGGCATGGTGATGGCGACCCCATGCAGCGGGACCTCGGCAATCAAGCGCAACAGGTCGCCCACTTTGGCGGTCTGCATCGCCAGAAAGACCGCGTTCACCGTTTCCCGGCGAAAGGCGGTGTTCATCATAATGGGGGAAAGGGAGTGATGGAGAGGCTGGCCGGCCACGCCATAGACCTTGGTGGCCACGTCCACCTGGTCAATGCGATAGGTCTCCTGCAAGGTGCGCGCGGTGATCTGGCCGGGGCCGGTCTCCTCGCCCACGGTGGTCGCAGCAAAGGTAAAGATGCTGCCAGCGCGCAGGCCCAGCACGCGGCTGATGGTGCCGTGCTCACCCATGCAAAGACCAATCAAGCGGGACTCGTCCTGCTTCTCCTCCAGAAAGTGCATCATGGTCAGGTTGTCCCCCAGGGATTTCGCTGTGGTGACAATCTTGATGAACTCTGGGGCAAAGGGGCGAATGCGGTCGTAGACCTTTTCCAGGTCTTTGGTCGCCTGAAAATCGTGGTGGGAGATGAGGATGGCCGCGCCCTGTTCCCGCAGCTTGTCCAGTCCTGCGGTCTTGATGGAAACGGCGGTCTGTAGTTCCACGTCCACAATCTGGCAACCAGCCGCCGCCGCTTTCATCAATACTTCCATCTCTGCCGCAATGGCGCCCTTGAACTTGCCGCCATTGGCGGCCCGGCGGCAGGTGGCAATCGCCGTGGCCTCACGGTGCTCTTGCAAAAACTGCTTGAGCTTGGGCAGGGCCAGCAAGGGCTTCGGCATGTAATCCAGGCGAAATTCGAGAAAGGTGTTCTCGCGGACGGCCTGGGCAGCGCGGTCTATCATTTCCTGGGGTGTGTCGCCAATAATGGCCAGGCAAACCTTGGTCAAGCGGGCTTGCAGGTATTGCATCGGGTAAATTGTGCTAACGTTTGTCATTTCTTTTTCAATTCATTTTCATTACAGCAATTGGGGCATCTTATATTGGGCCGCATTAGAATGCAAGCCTCCCTCTGTGGGTCCTGTGGGGACCAGGGCGGAATGGCGAAAATTGCGCTTCGAAACTGCACCGCCCTGCGCGGGGCCATGGCCTTCCCACACTGGTCAATTATGGGATGCTTGCGAGCGTGTAGAAGTTCTGCCTCTTCCCGGTATTTTCAGTGATACTCTGGTCCTTCCCGCCTTTTTTGGGCGCGCAATTTTATTTACGGAGATACGCAACATGCCTGGTAAATGGTTGCTCCTCGCCGCCTGGCCGAGCTTGCTCAGTCTGGCTGCCATGCTCCCTTCCTCGATGCCCACCCTGCCTCCGGCTGACCCGCTCCATGCCTGGGCCGGCCCCATGGACCCGGCGCGCCTCAGTGCCTGGGTCAACGGTCATCTGGAGGCGCAACAGCAGGCCATCCAGCAATTGCTGGCCGTAAAGACCGCGCCCACCATCGCCAACACGCTGGCCCCCTATGACCGGGCCATGGCCGAATTGAACGCTGCCGGATCGGAGGCCGAGCTGATGTACTCCGTTTCCCCGGACAAGGGCGTCCGCGATGCGGCAGAGGCCTTGGTGCAAAAGGTGAGCGGGGCCTCGGTCGCACTCTCGCTGAATCCGCAAGTATATCGTGCTTTGGCCGCCGTGGATGCAACCAAGGCCGACCCGGCCACGTGCTACTACCTGCAACGCACCCTGCTGGAGTACCGGCTGGCCGGCGTTGACAAGGACGAGGCCACCCGCAAACGCGTGCAGCAGCTCCAGGAACAGATCACCCAACTGGGTCTTGTCTTTGGACGCAACGTGCAGGAACATGTCAACACGGTCTCCGTCTCTGGCCCACAGGAGTTGGCTGGCCTGCCCGCCGATTTTCTCGCCCGGCACAAGCCAGCCGCGGACGGCAGCATCCAGCTCACCACCGACTACACGGACTACATGCCGGTGATGACCTACGCCAGGAGCGAAGCGCTGCGCCATCGCATGTTTCTGGCCTATAACACGCGCGCGTACCCAGCCAACAAACAGGTGTTGCTGGATCTGCTGGCCGCGCGCCAAGAGCTGGCTGCTACGCTCGGCTTTAAGAACTGGGCCGACCTGGCCACGGCGGACCAGATGATGGGGTCCGCGGCCAACGTGCAGCATTTTCTTGCCGAGCTGGACACTGCCTCCCAACCTGCTGCCGCCAAGGAATACGCGATGGTGCTGGATTTTGCCCGCCAACACCAGCCGGGCCTTGCGGCCATCAGCGCGGACAGCGCCACCTACTGGTATGAGCAGTACCGCAGCCAGGTCTTTGACTTCGACTCGCAGTCCGTCCGGCCCTATTTCCCTTATGACCGCGTACAGCAGGGCGTGCTAGACACGGCGGCCAGGCTCTTCCATGTGGAGTTCCGTCCCGCACCCCACGCCGCTGTCTGGGACCCTTCCGTCACCGCGTGGGAGGTCTACGACCGCGACCCGCAGAGCAAACAAAATGGCCAGTTGATTGGCCGCTTCTATCTGGACATGCACCCGCGCGAGGGCAAGGACAAGTGGTTCTCGGCCTATCCGATCCTGCCCGGCATTCGCGGCCAGCAGGTCCCAGAAGCGGCGCTGATCTGCAACTTTCCCGGCGGAAAGACTGGCGACGCCGGCCTGATGCAATACTCCGATGTGGTCACCTTCTTCCACGAATTTGGCCACCTGATGCACGCCATCCTGGGCGGCCAGCAGCAATGGGCTGGCGTCAGCGGCATCGCCACCGAAGGCGATTTTGTGGAAGCGCCCTCGCAGATGCTGGAGGAATTCTTCCGCAGCCCGGCGTTATTGCAGACATTCGCGCGCAATTACCAGACCAACCAGCCCATCCCCACAGAACTGGTGGAGCGGATGAACCGGGCCAGCGCCTTTGGCCGCGGAAACTGGGTGCGCACGCAACTTTTCTACACGCGCTTCTCGCTGGACCTGCATGACCGCCCGACCGCCAGCATCCATCTTGATACGCTGATGCACGCCGACTACGCCGCCGCCCTGCCCTACACCTGGGTGGAGGGCAACCGCTTCTATGCTTCGTTTACGCACCTGACCGGCTACTCGTCGAATTATTACACCTATCTGTTTGACAAGGTGATTGCGCTCGATTTCTACCGCCAGTTCGACCAGCACAACCTGGTCGATGGCCCGGCGGCGTTGCGTTACCGCGCAGCGGTGCTGGAACCGGGCGGCTCCGAACCGGGCACGGAGCTGGTGAAGAATTTCCTGGGCCGCCCACAGAATTTGCAGGCCTTTGAGCAATGGATGGGCGAGGAATTCGACACCCCCGCCCGGTAAATTCTCGTTTTTTGAGAGGGGCAAAACATCCCTCCTCGAATATATCCATAGAAACCGCAAAAACCTCAAAATAGTCCTTGACAGAATATGCTCTATAAAGTAGAGTTCTCTGTGTAAGGGAAGCCTACCGTATGCTTGACGGCTGGAGCAAAAATCGAATTCGCCTGCTGACGCTGTTGTTTTTCCTTGCAGGAATTGTGCTGTGCACAAAATTGATCTGATAGGAGCACCCCCATGGACGCAGAACAGGGAACACGACCGGAACTTCTCGCCCGGCTCGAATTGATGGAAGCGATGGTGCAAGAGGGGCGTAGGTCTACCGAATATTGGGGCTGGAGTTTCGTGCTGTGGGGCGCGGCCTATCTGATTGCCATCGGCTGGAGC
>JBMFGT010000021.1:0-34223 GCA_049977205.1 Acidobacteriaceae bacterium
CACAAGTTCCGCAACCTCGGCTCGGCTACGGCGGCGGCGATGATGATGCTCAGATTGAAAGAATGTTGTGTTCATGCATCCAGTCAACCACCGCATCTGCCGCTGCAAAAGGATGGTCTTGCCCGAACGCTTACATCCGTGGGTCCGTCCTTGTTTCTGTCCGTAGGGCAGTCAATGGGGCCGTGGTTGCTGGCATACGCTTCCTTTGCTACGGATTTGGCGGCCAATGCGTTTCCCCGCCATGGGCGTCCGTCCATGCGGCGGGCCGGTCGCTTTCCAGTCCTCTCCCCTGCCCCACAACGGGAGACAGAAAGAGACAATTATTTCATCGGCCAGGAATGCGGAATGTTTAGAAGGTTTGGCCCCAGCAAGGCGCACGGCCCTGCGCCAAAAACACAAATGCCGCCAGGGCAGGCCCCCAGCGGCATTTGCTTTGTTCTACGGTGCAATACAAATCAGTTCAATACTTCAATTAAGCCCAGGTTTTCCTCTTAGGCTAAAAATAAAGTTTCATTGCCAATTGCATAACGCGCGCATCCTGCGTGGCGTACACCTGGCCATACAGTCCTATTTGGTAAGCAGTGCCGAAGGCCGTAGGATTGACATGGTTAAAGGCGTTATATGCCTCAGCACGAAACTGGGTCGTCACGCGGTCCGTAATGTTGGTGTTCTTAAACAGCGAGATGTCCCAGTCCTGCTGACCTGGCCCAATGACACTCCCGTTGTGCGCGTTGCCCGGACGTGCCTCTCCGGCGGGCACCAGAGAAAAGGCGGAAGTATTAAACCACTGATTAAATGTGTGGATTTTTCCACTGGTCGCAGTGGCGCGGTTGGGATTGGATATCTGGTCCGGGCGTCCAGATGCGTAGCTGTTTCCATCGATGACGCCTTGTCCCGCAGGATCATCAAAATACTGATATACGGTTGAATAAAATCCACTCATGGCGTTCACAATGCCGGAGACCTCCCATCCTCCCAGCATGTGGCCCCTGAGCCCAGCCTGGTCTTGATAAAACGGCAACATGTACACGTAGTTCGCATTGAATACATGGTGCACATCCAGACCAGCAGGCCCATATTCTGCATGTGGGTCGTATGTGTTTTGCGGCGTGGCAGTATCACCCGTTGAATCTGTCAGGGTCTGCGACCAGGTGTAATTCAGGTTCAGGAACGAGTTCTTCTTGAAGTGCTGCTGCAAGCTTACCTGTAGAGAGTTATAGTTCCCGCTGAAGGCAGACTCATAGGAGTTGATCGCGTCATAACCGCGATAAGGGCGTATGTAGTTCAGTTGGGACGTTGTCCCATATGTTATTGGGATGGTCACGCCATAAGCTGGATTTGTGAGGTTAGGCTGCGCATTCGGGTTCGCATACTGGCCAGGTAAGGGTTGGTTGATGTCCTCCATGCCAGGAAGGTGCGAACTGGTGCTGCCGTAGTACCCCATGTCCAGGATGGTATTGGGGGTCAATTGCTGCTGTACATCCAAGCTCCATTCTTGAGTGTAGGGCGTCTTCCACTTGGTGCCAACTGCGTTCAGCGGTATGGGCGAGCAGCCTACGCACCCGACGGTTGGGGTGGCCGCTACTCCTCCAGGATTAGAAAGGGACGTATTGAAGATCAGGTCATTGACCAAAAAGGGCGGGTTGGTGAATATATTCATTTCCCAGCGGCTGACGGCCGTCTCATTGTAGAAGAGGCCGTACCCGGCGCGTACAGACATCTTGCCGTTGCCAAAGGGGTCCCAGGCCAGGCCAATGCGCGGGGCAAAGTTTTTATTGTCCTGTTGCGCAATCGCGTTCCCATAGGGGGAATTCGTGGCCCCTTCCTGCACATACGGAGAGTTATGTCCTCCAATAATAATTCCGTTCAATGAGTTCCCCGCCCCACTAATAAGGCCTGTGTATGGCGATATCTGCGGAGCATTTGCCAAGTTAAATGTGGCGGGGTCAAAGTCGGTCAATTGTCCCCTGGCGTCCGTGGGCTGGCGGAAGAGCGAATAACGTAGTCCATAGGACAGTGTCAGATTGGGCCGTATGCGGAACTGGTCCTGCGCATACAACTCTGTGGTTTGCTGGCGAACGACAGCAGTCATGTCCTGCGACTGCTGCGTGAACTGGAAAACACTCCCCGTCAGGAAGCTGGCAAACTCCTGATACTCAGAGCTGGCCGTGTTCGGGTTCGTGTCAGCGGGGTTGGAAATGTAGAACTGGAACCCGCCCGCATTTCCGCTGGCCGCGTCTTCATCCTTCTGATACCAGTCATAGGTGACACCAAACTTCATAATGTGTCGACCAGCCACTTTTGTCAGATTATCGAAGAGATTTGTGTCGTCGTTGATATCACGATAAGGGCCAAATCCACCCACACCACTGAAGAATTGAAAGTTCAAGCTGGGTACACGGTCCAGCGTGGAAACAAACGGCAGTTTGACATTCTGGACGATGTCAGGAGAGTTTTGGCTGGCGATCTCTCCGATGGGACGGCTAAAAATTGCGCCTTGGGAATAACTATAGCCGCCATCATTGAGCAGGGAGGGCGTGAAAACGTAGGTCAAATGGAGCGTGGCATCAATACCGGGGGCGTTGGTGCTGGTTGTTGAAACATTTTCCAGCGGACTGCCCGTAAACAAACCACCCGGTTCTATGGTTGGGATGCTGTCGTTTTCCACCCTGCCAAAGATGGAAAACCTAGGACTGAACACTTGGTCTAGGCGCAGGATTTCCTGGTTGGCATTCATAATGTTCCTGCCCACCGTGGTCGATTCGCAGGCCCCGGTACACCCTGGGGCAGGCAACGGAACTTTGTCAATGATGTCTGTCATGTACGCCTGTGCCGCTGGACTGATGTCTGTCACCTGCGTGCTTTGTTGTAGACAATTTCCGTTCTGGTCAAACTGTACGCATACGGCCTGCGGGAAAATGCCCTTGCGTTCGTTCGCGGTGGGTACAACGGCCACAAAGGTCGTATATGTAATCACGCGACGGGACTCTTCCGAGAAGAAGAAGAACGACTTTTTCTGCTCAGGGTTGTAGTACTTTGGGATGATTATAGGCCCGCCAATTGTCCCGCCAAAATCGTTATAGCGCAACGCTGGTATGGGAATGTTTGCCTGGTTATTAAAATAGTCGTTGGCCTGTAGCACATTGTTCCGGAAAAACTCATACAGGTCCCCGTGGAACTGGTCTGTGCCGGATTTTGTGATGACGTTGATCTGGCCACCAGAACTACGCCCATATTCCGCCCCATAATCGCCACGCTGGACAGAGAATTGCTGGATCGAATCCACGCTCGGATAAACCAGCAAAGTAAGGTTAGAGCCACGGTCCAGATTGTCAGCGCCATCAACGTTCCAACCGTTCTCCGTTGACCTTTGACCGTTCATTCCGAATTGCACCGCGTTCGTGCCGCCATTGGGGTTGGACACGCCAACATAAAGCTGTTGTGATGCCCCACTGACCACGCCTGGCATCAACGTGACAAGTTCCTCGTAGTTTCTTGTGCTGAGCGACAACTCATGCACCTGCGCGGAGGTGATGACAGTCTGGGACTGTGCCGATTGCAGGTCCACCTGCAATGGGGCCGTCGTCACTGTGACCTTTTGTTGTATGTTCCCGACCTGCAGGGTAAAGTTATACGTTTTGTGGTCGTTTACGTCGATGGCAATCCCTGTCTGTTCCCCCACTTGGAAGCCTGCGGCTTCAGCGGTCACCGAGTAATGTCCAACTGGCAAGAGGAGTGCCGAATACTGTCCTAATGAATTTGTCGTCGTGGTGCGCACCACGAGGTCCTTCTCTGTGCTCTTGACAGTGATCGTGGCCCCAGGCACAACTGCACCCGTTGTGTCCTTTACAGTCCCCACGATGCTGCCTGTGATTACTTGCGCGTGGACGCCGAATGGGACCGCCAGCAGCACGGCCAGCAGCCATAAGGTCCGCTTCATAAAATTCGTTTTCATTGCGATGTTCCTCCCAAATGCATCTTGAATTCGTGGACGCTGTCGGTTGGCACAAAAACCCTTGCTGAGAGAAGTCCCGCCCGCTTCCATTCAGACCGAGGGCATTTCCCTCAAAGCGTGTGCTCTATAAAAATGTGTTGCATCCAGCAGCCGTTTCACGTCTGATTCACACAGCTTTAACTTATTACAGAATTTGTATAGACAACCGGATGGATTGTCAAGCGGAAACTGTGCAAAAAAAATGCCCGCTTCCTTCCTCCTGTGGAACAAAGGGCAAAACGCCCCTCGGCCACAGGGAGGAAACAGGAACTGTTGGCGGGGAAAACATCGCAGCAAGAAAACCTGGGGCAATAAAAATCTTCGCATGGTGCGCCCGCATCTGGCATATTGCTCCCGTTGCCATAGCGGGCCGCAGAGAAGTGTCTTCAGTCTGTCTGGGAAGCGTCTTTAGCGCAAATAGCGGTCCACGGCGGCGGCGGTCTTGCGTCCCTCGGCAATGGCCCAGACCACCAGGGACTGCCCACGGCGCATGTCTCCTGCAGCAAAGACCCCGGGCACGGAAGACATGTGGTTTTCGTCCGTGGCGATATTGCCGCGCGCATCCAGCGCCACGCCCAGTTGCTCAATCATCCCATTGCGCACCGGCCCCAGAAAGCCCATGGCCAACAGCACCAGGTCCGCATCCAGGACAAACTCACTGCCCGCCACAGGCGCAAACTTCGGGGGCGGGCCTACGCGCACTGCGTGCAGTTGTTTCACGTTGCCCTGCTCGTCCCCGGTGAAGGCCGTTGTGGCCACGCCCCAGTTGCGATTGCCGCCTTCCTCGTGGGCGCTCTCCGTGCGCAGTTGCAGGGGCCAAAGGGGCCAGGGGGTCTCTGGCGCGCGCTCCCGTGGCGGCATGGGCATGATCTCAAATTGTTCGATTGATTTTGCCCGCTGGCGATGGCAGGTGCCCAGGCAGTCCGCGCCCGTGTCGCCACCGCCAAGAATGACCACGCGCTTGCCCGTGGCCAGGATGCCCTCTGCTTCGCGTACAGGGTCGCCCTCGCAACGCCGGTTCTGCTGGGAGAGAAATTCCACGGCAAAGTGGATGCCCTTCAGCTCGCGGCCTGGGACCTTCAGGTCGCGGGGCGCTTCGGCCCCGCCCGCCAGCACCACCGCATGATGGTCGCGTCGCAGGTCCTGGATGGGGAGGTCCCGGCCCACATGCGCCCCGGTAACGAACTCCACGCCCTCGGCCCGCATTTGCTCCAGACGGCGGTCCAGGACGTGCTTTTCCAACTTGAAATTTGGGATGCCGTAGCGCATCAGTCCGCCAATACGGTCGGCCTTTTCATAGACGGTGACTGCGTGTCCAGCGCGGCGCAATTGCTGCGCTGCGGCCAGTCCCGAAGGCCCGGAACCTACAATCGCGACCCGCTTTCCGGTCGAGAAGGCCGGTGGTTCTGGATGCACCCATCCCTCCGCAAAGGCGCGTTCGATGATGCTTTTCTCAATCTGCTTGATGGTCACCGGCGGGTGCGTAATGCCCAGTACACAGGAGGCCTCGCACGGCGCGGGACAGATGCGTCCAGTAAATTCCGGGAAGTTGTTGGTGGCGTGCAAACGGCGCACGGCCTCCTTCCAGCGGCCCCGGTAGACCAGGTCGTTCCAGTCTGGGATGAGGTTGTTTACCGGACAGCTCCCGTGGCAAAAAGGGACGCCGCAATCCATGCAGCGCGCGCCTTGCGCCTGTTGCTTTTCTTCCGGGAAGTCCTGATAAATTTCAAACCAGTCCTGCACGCGCTCCGCGACTGGCCTGCGCGCGGGCAGCTCGCGTTCGATTTCCATGAACCCGGTGATCTTACCCATGTTGCACCTGCCCCACGCTGATGTGTGGTGCGCCCGCTGCCGCCACAAGAACGGGAACATCTTCCCGGACCACGCGGGGCACGCCAAGGACACGCTTATACTCGTGTGGAAAGACCTTGATGCATTGTGGCAACGCCTCGCTCCAGTTCTCCAGTATCCACTTGGCCCGCGGGCTTCCCGTCAACTTGTGATGGCGCGCAATCAGGTCCCGCAAGCTGGCGATGTCCTGTGCATCCACCACGGCCTCCAGGTCAACGGAAGCGCCGTTGCAGCGTTTCTGCTCAAAATCGCCGCCCTCATCAAAAACATACGCGATGCCGCCGCTCATGCCCGCCGCAAAGTTGCGTCCGCATTTGCCCAGCACCACCACCAGGCCGTTGGTCATGTACTCGCAGCCGTGGTCGCCGACGCCCTCCACGACCGCCGTGGCCCCGGAGTTCCTGACAGCAAATCGCTCCCCGGCCACACCATTCAAAAACATCTCGCCGCTGGTGGCCCCATAGAGGACCACGTTGCCAACCAGGATGCTTTCTTCCGGCAGGAAGCTGGAACCCTTCGGCGGATAAACGACGATGCGTCCGCCAGAAAGCCCTTTGCCCACGTAGTCATTCGCTTCCCCTTCCAGGCTGAGCGTGACGCCGGCAGGCAGAAAGGCGCCAAAGCTCTGGCCTGCCGACCCCTCGAAATGGAAGCGGATGGTCCCGTCCGGCAGCCCTTGCGACCCATAGCGTCGCGCAATTTCCCCGCCCAGCATCGCGCCCACCGCACGATGGACATTGCGGATGGCGAAGCTGGCCTGCACGGGCCTTTGCTCTTCCAGCGCGGGGCGGGCGGCAGCCAGCAACTGGTGGTCCAACGCCTGCTCCAGACCGTGGTCCTGCGCCCGTACGCAGCGGCGGGCCACGCGCGCAGGCACAGTGGGAACATGCAGGATGGAGGAAAGGTCAATGCCCTTTGCCTTCCAGTGGTCCGTTGCCAGCCGGACATCCAGCATGTCCACGCGCCCCACCATTTCATCAAATTTGCGGAAGCCCATCTGCGCCATGTATTCGCGCACCTGCTCGGCCAGGAAGAAAAAGAAATTGATGACGTGTTCCGGCTGTCCCGTGAAGTGCTTGCGCAGCTCTGGGTCCTGCGTCGCAATGCCCACCGGACAGGTGTTCAGGTGGCATTTGCGCATCATAATGCAGCCCAGCGTGATGAGCGGCGTGGTGGCAAAGCCAAACTCCTCGGCCCCCAGCAGCGCAGCAATGGTCACATCGCGTCCGGTCTGGAGTTTGCCGTCGGTCTGCACGCGGATGCGGCTGCGCAGGTCGTTGAGCAGCAGCACCTGCTGCGTCTCCGCCAGGCCCAGCTCCCATGGCAGGCCCGCATGATAAATGGAGCTGAGGGGCGAAGCGCCGGTCCCGCCCGTGTCGCCGCTGATGAGCACCACGTCGGCGTGGGCCTTGGAGACCCCGGCGGCCACCGTGCCAACGCCGGCCTCGGCAACCAGCTTGACCGATATGCGCGCCTTGGGATTGACGTTCTTCAGGTCATAGATCAGTTGCGCCAGGTCCTCAATGGAATAGATGTCGTGGTGGGGCGGCGGCGAGATCAGGCCCACGCCGGGGATGGAATGGCGCACGCGGGCGATCACCGCGTCCACTTTGTGCCCAGGCAACTGTCCACCTTCCCCCGGCTTGGCGCCCTGGGCCATCTTGATCTGCAATTCATCGGCATTGACCAGATAATGCGTGGTGACGCCAAAACGCCCGGATGCCACCTGCTTGATGGCGCTACGCCGCAGGTCGCCATTGGCGTCGCGGGTGAAACGTTCCTCGTCTTCCCCACCCTCGCCCGTGTTGGACCTGCCCCCAATCCGGTTCATGGCAATCGCCAGCGTCTCGTGCGCCTCCTTGCTAATGGAGCCAAAGGACATGGCCCCGGTGGTGAAGCGCTTGACGATCTCCTTGGCCGGTTCCACCTCCTCCAGCGGGACCGGGACCTTGGCCGATTTGAGGCGCATCAGGCCGCGCAGCGTGTTGGCGCTGCGGTTTTGTTCGTCGAGCAGGTCCGTATATTCCCGGAAGGTCTTGGGGTCGCGTTGCCGCACCGCATGTTGCAGCTTGCTGATGGTCTGCGGACCCAGCAGATGGCGCTCCCCGCCAACGCGGTACTGGAGCGCCCCGCCCACGGCCAGGTCCGTTTCTGAATCTGTAAGCGGCTGGAAGGCGTAGCTGTGTTTCATCTGCGCCTCACGCGCCAGCACGCCCAGGCCAACGCCGCCAATGCGCGATGTGGTCCCCGTGAAATAGGCGTCCACCAGTTCCTTGTCCAACCCAACGGCCTCAAAGACCTGCGCGCCGCAATAACTTTGCAGCGTGGAGATGCCCATCTTGGAAAACGTCTTCAGCAACCCCTTGTTGATGGCCTTCACAAAGTTTTTCTGGGCCGCCTCAGGTGTGGTCCCGTTTGGTACATCCCCGTGCAGGGCCAGGTCGCGTATGGTTTCCATCGCCAGGTAGGGGTTCACCGCGCTGGCGCCATAGCCAATCAACAGGGCGAAATCCATCACCTCGCGCGGTTCGCCAGATTCGACGATCAGCGCGACCTGGGTGCGTGTTTCTTCGCGGACCAGCAGGTTATGGACCGCGGCCAGCGCCAGCAGGCTGGGGATGGGGGCATAGCGCTCATCCACGCCACGGTCGGAGAGGATCAATAGCGTGTATCCAGAGCGGACGGAGAGCGAGGCGCGCTGGCACAGTTCCTCCAACCCGCGCCTGAGTCCGTCTTCGCCTTCCTCTACGCGGAACAGCGTGGGCAGAGTGGCCGCCAGAAGGTCCCCCTGGGAGACGCGGCGCAGCTTCTCCAGATCGGAATTGTCCAGGATAGGGTGCGGCAGCTTGAGCGTGTGGCAGTTCTCTGGCTCCTCTTCTAAAATGTTGCGTTCCCTGCCAATAAAGCTAATCAGAGACATGACCATCTCTTCCCGGATGGGATCAATCGGCGGGTTCGTCACCTGGGCAAAGAGCTGCTTGAAGTAGTTGAAGAGCATCTGGGGCCGGTCCGAAAGGCAGGCCAAGGGCGTGTCAATGCCCATGGACCCAATCGGTTCTTCACCTTTGGCGGCCATTGGCCCCAGCACAATCTTCAGGTCCTCTTCCGTATAACCAAAGGCGCGCTGGCGGCGCAGCAGCGTGTCATGGTTGGGCTTATGGGTGCGTAACGGCTTGGGTAGGTGGTCCAGGGTGATCTGGTTCTCTTTGAGCCACTCCCCGTAAGGCCGCCGCGCAGTGAGCTGCTGCTTGATTTCCTTGTCCGGAACGATGCGCTTCCCCACCGTGTCCACCAGGAACATTTTGCCGGGTTGCAGCCGTCCTTTTTTCTTGATGTTTTCCGCGGGGACGTCCAGTACGCCCGCTTCCGACGCCATTACCACTAGGTCGTCCTTGGTGACGATGTAGCGTCCGGGACGCAGGCCATTGCGGTCCAGCGTGGCCCCAATCACCCGGCCATCGGTGAATAGAATGGCCGCCGGGCCGTCCCAAGGCTCCATCAGCGAGGCGTGGTACTCGTAAAAGGCGCGTTTTTCCGGCTTCATATGGGGATTGCCCGCCCACGATTCCGGTACCATCATGGCCATGGCGTGCGGCAGGGAGCGGCCCGATTGAAAGAGCAGCTCCACGGCGTTGTCAAAGGAGGCCGAATCGCTGCCTCCGGGGGTAATGATGGGAAACAGCTTCTTGATGTCGTCCCCAAAAAGCGGCGACGCCAGGACCGACTGCCGCGCCCGCATCCAGCTAACATTGCCGCGCACCGTGTTGATCTCGCCGTTGTGCGCCACATAGCGGTATGGGTGCGCCAGTTGCCAACTGGGAAAGGTGTTGGTGGAAAAACGCTGGTGTACCAGGCAGAGCGCGCTGGTCACTGTGGGATCAGACAGCTCCCCGTAAAACTTGGCGATCTGCGGGGCCAGCAACAGCCCCTTGTAAATGATGGTGCGCGAGGACAACGATGGGATGTAGAACGTCTCCCGGTCCTGTATCTCGGAATTTGCAATCTCCAATTCGATGCGTTTGCGCACAAGATACAATTTGCGCTCAAAGACCTCCTCGTCCATGCCCTCCGGCCTGGAAAGGAAAATCTGCTGGATGTACGGCTGGGAGCCGCGCGCCACGCGGCCAATGGCGCCGCCGTCGCAGGGCGTGTCGCGCCAACCCAGCACCTCCAGCCCCTCTTCACGCGCAATGCGTTCAAAGACGCCCTCGCACTGCAATCGACTGTGCTTTTCCACCGGCAAAAAGACCATGCCGACCGCGTATTCCCCCGGCGCAGGCAACGGGAAACCAAGCTGCGCGCACTCACGCGCAAAAAATCCGTGCGGTATCTGTATCAAAATGCCCGCGCCGTCCCCGGTCTCCTCATCGCACCCGCAGGCCCCGCGATGGGTCAGGTTGATCAGGACCTCAATCCCTTTCAGGATGATGTCATGGCCCTTCTCTCCATGAATGTTCGCCACAAAGCCGAGGCCGCACGCATCATGCTCATGGCGCGGGTCATACAGTCCCTGCGTTCTGGGAAGACCGGTGAATGGATGGTCCTTGGACACTTCTCGCCTCAATGTTTCCTGCTGGTTTTACAAAAATTTAAGGGATGCAACTTTTGTGGATGGTCCTCCACTCCGGTGAAGTCTGGCCATGCCTTCCAGTCCCTTCATCGCCCCTGCATTTGCTTTTCTATGTTGTTGATGTACGGTCCAGCCTGCGCTTGGCCCCCACAGACTTTCTTTTCCGGGCCAGAATTCCAGGTCCTTCTTGCAGACTAAAAATTACAGTGGATGAGCGTCCCTTAACAAAATCATAGCGTTTCTACGCAGGACTGCATGGTGTATTGCAATTTATTATCCCTGCATAAGTGCGACCCATGCCTTCACCCGTCCCGCGCCACTCGACACATCTCCGGCAGCGCCAGCAATGGCCCGCGGAAACCCCTCATTCCCGCATGGCCAGACTGCCCTTAAAAAGTGGGTCTCCTGTTGTCTTGAAAGATGGTCACGGACACGACGGGTCCCGGTCACCCGATGGCGGAGAGGACAGGGAAGGTGAGGAAGATGGGGAAGATGGGTGCGTCCCTTCCTGTGCCGGGGACACAGCAGCAGCCGGAACACTTTGCGCCAGGCCTGTGGCTTGCAGGGCCGCGCCCACCATGGCGTCAAAGCCCATGCAGGAATTCAGCATCAGATGGTACATCCGGTAATCGTTCCAGGCATGGTGATGGAAGCGCTGGATATACTCCGCGCGCCGACGGTCCATGGCCAGGATGGATGCCGCGGCCTGCGCCGCTTTTTCTGGGAAGGTGTTTTCAAACCAGCGCACTTTGCGCTTCATCGCGGCATAAACAAAGATATGGAAGCACCCAGGGACGCCTTGCAACACGCTGGGAGCGCCCCGCCCGACAATGACGCAATTGCCCGCCCTGGCCTTTTCTTCCAGGATGCCGCGCAGAAGGCCCGCCACACGCTCTGCGTCCAGCACCTTGGCGTCCATGGCGCTGGGAGAGCACTCAATGCTGCCATGCCAAAATGCCTTGCCCACGCGCTGATACCAAGGGTCCAGCCGCTCGTCGTACAGCGCGGCCAGCGATGCGGAAATATGGGCGCGCCGGGCGATCTCCTCCACCAGCGCATGGTCAACCAACTCCCAACCCAGGTGCAAGGCGAGCTGGCGGGCAAACTCGGCCCCCAGGCTCCCATACTCCCGCTCGACGGTGATGACGCGTACCATACGGCCCCCTGACAAGTGTCCCTTGTCGCGGCAAAATGCCCATTGGCCCAATTATGCCAGCAATTTTATGCGGGCGGCGGTCCTACTGGCGCAGTTCCACGACTGTGGCGCCCGCGCCGCCTTCGTTCTGGGGCGGTTCGCTGACGCTGGCCACCTGCGGATGGCGCTCCAGATAGGCGCGCAGCGCCTTGCGCAAGACACCCATCCCGCTGCCATGCACCACGCGGATGCGCGGCAGTCCATCCAAAAACGCGCGGTCCAGGAATTTTTCTATTGCATCGGTTGCCTCGTCCACGGTGGACCCAATCACGTTGATTTCCATGGAGGCCGCCGTCTCCGGGCGGCTGAGCGAAACGCGGATGCCTTTGCGCCGCGCCGACTCCAACGGCGAAGCGGACTGTTGCTGCTTGCGCGCAGAAGCAACGACCTCGGCAATGTCATCGCGGCGAATGCGCATCTTCAGCGCCCCGGCGGCCACTTCAAAGGTGTCTGCATCAATCTGTAGCCGCACCTCGGCGCTCTTGCCCAGGGAGCGTAGCTTGACCGTGTCGCCCACCTGCACCTCGCGGACAATGTGTTGCTGCGCGTTGGCGTCGCCCTGGTCCGCCCCTCCCTGGTGCGCCACCACGGTCATGTCAAACTGCTCGCGGAACTCCCGGCGCAGACGCGCCATGCGTCGTTCGGCATCTTTGCTGACCTTTTGTTGCAGGCTGCGGTCCTCAATGGCGCGCAGCGTCTCCTTTATCTGGTACTCAAAATCTTTCAGCAGGGAGGCCAGCTTGTCTTCCAGCGCACGCACCTTCAGCTTTTGCTCCTTGCGCCCCTCCACTTCCAGCTTGTTCCGTTCGCGCGCCAGTTCCTGCTCCCGCAAGCGAAGATGGTCCCGCTCGTTGCTGACGGCCAGCAGGTCGCGGTGCAGATGGTCCAGGAATCGCGCCACCTCCTCCGTCTGGCTGCCCAGCCGTTGCCGCGCCGCAGCGATGATCCCCGCGTCCAGCCCCAGCCGTTGCGCAATGTTGATGCCCGCCGAAGCGCCCGGCACACCCACGCGAATTTGATACGTGGGGGCCAGCGTCAGCTCGTCAAAACCCGCCGAAGCATTCTGCACACCCGCTGTGTTGGCCGCGTATACCTTCAGCGAAGTGTGGTGCGTGGAGACCAGACACCAGGCCCGCAGTTTGAGGAAATGCTCTGCAATCGCCGCCGCCAGCGCCGCGCCCTCTTCCGGGTCCGTGGCCGTGCCCAGCTCGTCCAGCAGCACCAGCGAGTCCGCTGTCGCCTGGTGCGCAATCTCGTCCAGCCGCGTGATGTGCGCCGAGTAGGTGGAGAGGTCCCGCTCAATCGACTGCGCGTCGCCAATGTCCGCCAGCACGGCGTCAAAGACCGGCAATTGCGCCCTCTCCGCAGGCACGGGGACCCCCGCCTGGGCCATCAACGCCAGCAGGCCTACGGTCTTCAATGCGACCGTCTTGCCGCCCGTGTTCGGCCCGCTCACAATCAACTGCCGCGCATCGTCGCCCAGATCGAGAAACAGCGGGACCACCTTGCCGCCTGCAGCGCGCAGACGGTTTTCCAGCAATGGGTGCCGCGCGGCAAAGAGCGCCAGCCGCGTCTCCGGCTGGCCCGCAGAAGGATTGTCTGCGGAGGAATTGTCCACAGGAAAAAACTCCGGCACGGCGCAGTCAAACTCCGTGGCAAAACGCGCCCGCGCAAAGAGCGACTCCACCTCTGCCAAAATCGCGGCCCCATCTGCAATGGCGCCCGCATGGGCGGCCAGGGAGCGTGTGATCTCCGCCAATATGCGCTGCACCTCGGCCTGTTCCTCTTCCAGCAGGCGTTGCAGCTCATTGTTTTGTTCGATGGTCTCCAGCGGCTCCACAAAGACGGTCTGTCCGCTGGAGCTGGTCCCATGCACCACGCCGGGAATGCGCCGCTTCCACTCCACCTTGACGGGAATTACAAAGCGCTCGCCGCGAATGGTAATCAGTTCCTCCTGTAACGAACCGCTTTCCCCCATGCGCCGCAGCGTGGTGCGCAGGTCCTCTTCAATCTGCCGCTGCTGGCGCTCGATCTGGCGGCGGATGCGGGCCAGTTCCGGCGAGGCGTGGTCGGCAATCGACCCGTCTGCTTCGATCTTTCCCGCCAGCGCGTCCAACAGTTGCGTGAAGCGGCCTTCCTCAATCGGCGCGGAGAGCTGGCGCACGCCGGGAAGCTGGTCGGCAAGGCCCTCTGGCGGGGTGGTGATCGCCTTGCGCCAGGCCGCAATGCGCTCCACCAGCAGCACTAGCGCGCGGATGTTCTCCACCTCCAGCATGGCCCCGGGGATGGTGGCCTCTTCCAGCAACGGCGTCGGGTCAATGAGTCCATGAAAGTCAAAGCCGCCGCCCGCCGCCAGCAGACGGCGCACCTCCGCCACATGCTGCTGCTCCCGGCGCATCCACGCCACGTCGGCGGAGGGCCGCAACGCCTGCACCCAGGCGCGCCCCACCGCAGTGGTGGCGTGTCCTGCCACCAGGTCAAGCAAACGCGGAAAGTCCAATGTTTCCGCGCTCGTCCTCGCAAGCGGAAAGGGGATGGTCGGCAGCAGTGTGTTGGCAGGCATCGTTTTTATGGGACGTTTTCTCTTCGGCGTTTTTACGGTGCATGCGCAGCAAAATGTGCAACGCTCGCCCCTTCTATCGTAGCGCCTGCCACCGGGTAGGGAAGGTCCGTTGTGGCAGGCCCCAATACGGTGCGCCGTCTATGCAACAAAAATCCCCGCCAAAGTTGGAACCAACGGCCCTTGGTAAGCGTATCTTGATTGCATATTTGCATCTACGGCATCGCCCCGGCGCATGTCATAGATGCGCATCTCCCATACAGAAACGAGGCCCCCATGTATTGCAGCCAATGTGGTCAACCCATCCAGCCGCAGCAGGCGCATTGCACCGTTTGCGGCGCACCCACAGGCATGGGCGCTGGGGCCGGCATTCCGCCCGCACAAATGTTGCGTGTCTCGCGCCATTTGCAGACCCTCGGCATTCTCTGGACCGCATACGCCGGTTACACCGTGCTGCGCTGGATGCTGGCCGTCACCTTTCTGCATGGCTTTTTTGGCGGCGGCCACGGATGGCCCATGGGCGGGCCTTGGATGATGGGACGCATCCCTTTCTTTGGCGCGTGGTTGCTGCCGTTTATCACTGCCCTTCTGGTGCTGCGCGCCATCCTGTCGCTGGCCGTGGGCATTGCCCTGTTGACGCGCCAGCCTTGGGGACGTACCTTCGCCATCGTGATGGCCATTCTGACCGTGCTCAAGCTCTTTACCGGGACGGCATTGGCCGTTTACACGCTGTGGGTGATGTTCGGCCCCAACGCGCAACAGGAGTACAGCCAGATCGCGGCCACCTCTTCTGCCAATCGCTGAGCGCCAAGTTCGCGCCAGGGCCAGCGCCCGCGTTAGAATCATAGGCAGCGATGGCCTATCCTGTGACACGTCTGCGGCGGCTGCGCCGCACGGAAGCCCTGCGCACGCTGGTGCGCGAGACACGCCTGCATCCCGGCGCACTGATCTACCCGCTTTTCATCTGCCCCGGCGAAGGCGTCCGCCGCCCCATATCGTCCATGCCCGGCATTAGCAACCTGTCTATCGACCAGGCCGTGGAAGAGGCCAAGGAGGCGGCTGCGCTCGGCATTGGCGGCCTGCTGCTCTTCGGCCTGCCAGAGCACAAAGACGAGCAGGGCACCGGCGCGTGGGACGCCAATGGCATTGTCCAGCAAGCATTGCGCGCCATGAAACGCGAGCGCGCGCTGGACGGCCTGGTGTTGATTGCCGATGTTTGCCTCTGCGAGTACACCTCGCACGGCCACTGCGGCGTGGTGCGGCAATCGCACGATGGCAACTACGAAATTGAAAATGATCCCAGCCTCGCGCTGCTCACCAAGACCGCCGTCTCGCTGGCGCAGGCCGGGGCAGACGTCGTTGCGCCCTCTGACATGATGGATGGCCGCGTGTGGGCCATCCGCACGGGCCTGGATTCCGCACACCTGGAACAGGTGCCCATCCTCTCTTACGCATCCAAGTTCGCCTCCGCCTTTTACGGGCCGTTCCGCGAGGCAGCCGACTCGGCCCCGCAATTCGGCGACCGCCGCAGCTACCAGATGGATGGCGCCAATCGCCGCGAGGCCATGCGCGAGATCGAACAGGACCTGGCCGAGGGTGCGGACATGCTCCTGATGAAACCTGCCATGCCCTACCTCGACGTAATTC
Source organism: Acidobacteriaceae bacterium (assembly GCA_049977205.1). Classification (GTDB taxonomy): domain Bacteria; phylum Acidobacteriota; class Terriglobia; order Terriglobales; family Acidobacteriaceae; genus JBMFGT01. The sequence continues at coordinate 15,818 of JBMFGT010000021.1, forward strand.
TTGCGGCCCGCGGGCGCTTTGATGTCCCCATCGGCGCGTACCAGGTCTCCGGCGAATACTCCATGCTGCACGCGGCCTTTGAGCGTGGCTGGCTGGAGCGCGACCGCGCCATGCTGGAGTCCTTGCTCTCCATCCGCCGCGCTGGCGCTGATTTTATCGTCACCTACTTCGCCAAGGAAGCGGCAAAGCTGCTGGGATAGCGAAACGCCGTCCTACCGCTCTTGGCAAAAAAAACGCAGCTATCCTCAATTCAGGAAACCAGCAAGGCACAAAATTTATGAGCCAATCTTCGACGACCATCCAAGTGCAGTTGCCCGATGGCAGCACGCGCACCGTTCCCGCAGGCACAACGCCCTTTGATATTGCCCACAGCATCTCGCCGCGCCTGGCCGCAGCGGCCATTGCCGCGCAAATTCGTCCGCTGCACGCCGAGACCGCAACGGAAAAAAAGGACGCTGACAGCGAGGCCGCCATGTACGCCGCCGAGGACGCCAACGCGGAGCGTACGGTGGACCTCTCGCAGCCGCTGACGGAAGACGTGGCCCTGCGCCTGCTGACGGAAAAAGACCCCGAAGCATTGCATGTCGTCCGCCACTCCGCCGCGCATGTGATGGCCGCCGCTGTACTTGAGCTTTTCCCGGAAACCAAGCTCGGCCACGGACCCGCCACGGAAAACGGCTTCTTCTACGACTTCCACCGGCCCACCCCATTCACGCCGGAAGACCTGGCGCGCATTGAAGCAAAGATGGCCGAGATCGTCGCGCGCGATGAGAAGTTCCTGCGCGAATGGCTGCCGCGCGAGGAGGGACTGGCGCGCTTCAAGGCGGACAACGACTTTATGAAGGTCCACTTCATTGAGCGCTTCACGCACCCCGGCGAGCAGATTTCCACCTATCGCACCGGGGCCTTTGTGGACTTCTGCCGTGGCCCGCACCTTCCCTCTGCCGGTCGGCTGAAGGCATTCAAGGTGCTGAACCTGGCCGGCGCCTACTGGCTGGGCGATGAGAAGAACCCGCAACTCCAGCGCATGTACGGCACCGCGTTCTTCAGCAAAAAGGAGATGGACGAGCACTTCGCGCGCCTGGAAGAGGCGCAGCGCCGCGACCATCGCGTGCTGGGCAAACAGCTTGATCTTTTTTCCATTCAGGAGACCGCGGGGGCGGGCCTCATCTTCTGGCACCCCAAGGGCGGCATCGTCCGCAAGGTGATGGAGGACTGGATGCGCGAAGAATGTGTCCGTCGCGGTTACGATTTGGTCTTCACGCCGCACGTTATGCGCCGCGAACTGTGGAAGACCAGCGGACATGAGGGTTTCTACGCGCAAAACATGTATGCGCCGATGGAGCTGGACGACGCCGAATACCGGCTGAAACCGATGAACTGCCCCGGCCACATCCTCATCTACAAGAACACGCCCAAGAGTTACCGTGACCTGCCCGTTCGCTATGCGGAACTGGGCAATGTCTACCGCTATGAGCGCAGCGGCACCATGCATGGCCTGCTGCGCGTGCGCGGATTTACCCAGGACGATGCGCACATCTTCTGTACGCCAGAGCAGATTGAAGATGAGGTGGTCGGCTGCATCGACTTTGCCCAGGCGGTGCTGACCACCTTTGGCTTTGCGGAGTTCAAGGTCGAGCTTTCCACCTGGGACCCCAAAGACCGCAAGAGCTATGCCGGGTCGGACAACAAATGGGAACTGGCCACCGGCTCACTGGAACGCGCCTTGCAGCGCAAAGGCATCCCCTACCGCACCATCCCCGGCGAGGCCGCATTCTACGGGCCGAAGATTGACATCAAACTGGTCGATTGCCTGGGCCGCCTGTGGCAGCTTTCCACCGTGCAGTTTGATTTCAACCTGCCCGCGCGCTTTGATCTGGAGTATGTTGGCGAGGACGGCGAACGGCACCAGCCGGTGATGGTGCATCGCGCGTTGTTTGGCTCCGTGGAGCGGTTCTTCGGCGTGCTCATCGAGCATTACGCGGGGGCATTTCCATTGTGGCTTGCTCCCGTGCAGGTGGGCCTGGTGCCCATCAGCGAAAAGCATGTGGAGTACGCGAAAAAGGTACAGTCACAGTTACAATTGGCCGGACTGCGCGTGCAATTGGACGATCGCAACGAAAAGATGAACGCAAAAATCCGCGACCTGACGATGCAGAAGATTCCCTATCTGCTGGTGATGGGAGATAAAGAGTCGGCGGCGAACGCGGTTAGTGTCCGCGCACGCGGCAAAGGCGACCAGGGCAGCACCCCGCTGGACGCCTTCCTCGCCAACGCAAAAAAGCTGGTGGAAGAAAAGTCCGTTAGCTTATAGGTGCCGAACGCATCATCAAGTGAGTCATTCTGATCCCTTCGGCTCCGCTCAGGGCAGGCTCCGCGAAGAACCCAGAGAATCTTTGCTTAATTCCCAGGTCTCGATTTTGAGACCTGGGCTTCCAACCCGCTATATCAATAGAAAATCCAGAAATAGCTCTACCCAACCGCAATCTTTCTTGGACGACCTCCGAGTTTGCCATTGCTTTTTGCGGCCAGTTTTTTCGCGGTGCTTCTGGATTTTCCTCCAGCGCTGCCCAGACTGCGCGCCATCCACTTTCGTGATCCCAGAAATCCTTCCAACAGCGCGGGCAGATATAGATCGGCATCCAGCTTGGGAAAATGGATGCCGAATCCCGACGGCGTAATCTCGATCGTCTCCAATTGTGAAGGCCGGGCATCTTCCAGTCCCTGCGCATCGTGCGGGGAGAATGCAATGTCGAGGTTCGTGTTGAGGTGGACGATCACCCGGTCCAGGCGGCGATCATACCGCGCAGCGATCGCTTTAGGTGCGCGCGCCGCAAAAGTTTTCGCGCGCTTCGTTGCGCGTTCCCACTCAATCTGCGTGACCATGTAGCTCCTCCCATGCCTGACAAAGTTCGTCGAGGCGGTCTGTCAACGCTTTAGCGATAGATGTCAGTTCGCGTCGCGCAAAACCATAATTTTCCCGCAGCCGGAGATTGCCCGCAGCACAATTCAAAATAAAGAGCGCCTCGCAGTCATCTCCGAGGACGTGAACATGCTGAGGACGGTGGTCGTTGGGATAGATGACAACCCTGAGCTTGCCAATCCTGAGGACTGTAGGCACAGCACCAAGGATAGCACGGAAACAGAAGCGGTTGGGTTATTTGCAGTGGGGACATACCGGTGCCGTATTGGACATTGAAAAGCAAAGGCGCCCGGCGTTCGTCCTTTGTGGGACGAATGCCGGGCGCCAGAATGCTGCCCATCCTTAAAAAGAAAAAGGCCAACCGATAGAAACGCGGCCACTACCCCTTTACATAGGGCGCGTATACCGGCTCCCACACGTTGGCTTTTATTTCCTTCAACAGCGCCTTCTCGTCGGCGACGTCAGACAGTCCCTCTGCCATGGCCTGCAGGCCGACGGCCTTGGCCACAAACCAGCTTATCTTGCGGGCATCGGCGAGCGGAGGCAGCAGGCTGGCCTTCTTGTCCTTCCTGGTGGGCGACAACTCCGCCAGGGCCTTGGCCGCCGCCATAATCATGGAGTCAGAGACGTGCTTCGCCTGCGACGCGACGATGCCCAGGGCCAGACCGGGGAAGATATAGGAGTTGTTCACCTGGTCGATATGGACCAGATTGCCTTTCACCTGCGCGGGTGGGAACGGGCTGCCCGTGCCGATGATGGCGCGTCCATCCGTCCAATCCAGTATTTGCTGGGGCGTGGCCTCGCATTTTGAAGTGGGGTTGGACAATGGGAAGATGATGGGGCGTTCGGTGTGCTTCGCCATTTCGCGCACCACCTCTTCCGTGAAGGAACCGTACTGGGCGGAGACGCCAATCAGCACCGTGGGTTTGGCGTTGCGCACCACATCCAGCAAACTCACCTCGTCCTGGCCGGTAATGTGCCAGCCATCCAGGACCGACCGCTTGTGCATAAAGGGCTGTTGGATGGCGCGCATGTTTTTCGCGCCTTCGACGATCAGCCCATAGTGGCCGATGGCATAAAAGTGCTGGCGGGCCTCCGCATCGCTGAGGCCATCTTCTTTGAGTGCGGCAAGCAGCAGGTTGGAGATGCCGATGCCTGCGGAGCCGAAACCATAGATGGCAAACCGCTGCTCTTTCAGCGGCACCCCGGTGACGTTCACCGCAGCCAGCAAGGTGGCCGTGGCAATGGCCGCCGTCCCCTGGATGTCGTCGTTGAAGGTGCAGAGCTTGTCGCGGTAGCGGTCCAGCAGGGCCGCCGCATTGGCCCCGGCAAAGTCTTCCCATTGCAGCAGGACATGGGGCCAGCGCTGCTTTACGGCAGTAACAAAGGCCTCGATGAAGTCGTCGTACTCCTGGCCGCGCACCCGTTTGTGCCGCCAACCAATATAAAGAGGATCACTGAGCAACTTCTCGTTGTCAGTGCCCACATCGAGCAGCACTGGCAGGCAATGTTCTGGGTGCAGGCCACCCAACGCGGTGTACAGGGCCATCTTGCCGATGGGGATGCCCATGCCGCCGGCCCCCTGGTCGCCCAGACCGAGGATGCGTTCGCCATCGCTGACCACGATGGCCTTCACATCGCTGGAACGGAAGTAGGAAAGTAACTGGGGGATGCGGTCCTTGTTGGGATAGCTGATGAAGAGGCCGCGCGGCTTGCGCCAGATTTCACTAAAGCGCTGGCACCCTTCGCCCACAACGGGCGTATAGACGATGGGCAGCATCTTTTCAATGTTGTGCGCAATCAACGCATAGAACAATGTCTCATTGGTGTCCTGCAGGTCGCGCAGAAAGCTGTACTTGGCAAAGCCGTTTGGCTGCAACTCAAAGGCCCTCATGCGGCGCTCGATCTGCTCTTCCAGCGTCCCCAAATGCGGGGGCAGCAGCCCGTGAAGATCAAAGGCGTCCCGTTCTTCCACCGTAAATGCTGTGCCTTTATTCAGCCGGGGATTGTTCAGCAGGTCATAGCCGGTGAGTTTTGTCCGTATGGGCGCAACTTCTGAAGTATTTGGGTCTTGCGGGTCTTGACTCATTTCCTGTTCTCCTTGGTCTGCATCCTGCAGACATTTTTTGTGTGAGATGGAGCGAAATTCTCAGGAGAAACTTCCTTCACATCAGCACCAAACATTGTAATCGCTTCGAGGGGGGCCGGTCATTCCAGGACAATGGCCGGTCGTGGTGCAGTTTGCGTTTGACTCGAAAGGGAGGGGCCCCATGGGACCTTTGGACCAATTCTTATTATGATTCTGGGGCCATATTCCCTCAGGGGCTGAAGCCCGCGTTGCCTGTGCTACATGTACGACGCGGCTGAAGCTGCGCCCCTTCAAAACGCGGACGTGCAGCGTTCCCTCGATGAAGGGGACGGGCTTGGGCCCCTGAGGGAGGGCCTTTCAAACTGCACCACTACTCAATGGCCCCTTCCCGCCGCGTTCCCAAAAGCGGGCAGATATCTGGCCTGCCCGTTGCTGGATTTCCCCCCCCCATGCTTTGTGCGCAATGGCGGCCTGCATCCTCCAGCGCCGCATTTACGGCAGTCCTTCCGCGCGGTATCTGCAAAAAAATATAGTGCCTTTGCAGGCAGGACTGGGCCATACTGGAAACCAGGTTTTCATCCTTCCGCGCAGGAGCAAATATGACGGAACCAGAGATGGCCCCCGGTATGGCAACGGACCCGGCACCCAATGGCCTGGGCCAAATCGAACGGCTCGTGGACGCTTACGTGGCCCCCACCAAGACCTTTGCCGACATCCGCAGGAGCGCCAGTTGGTGGCTGCCCTTCTTGCTGACTGTGGTGGTGGGATACATCTTCACCTTCGCCATCCAACATGAGGTTGGCTTTGAAAAGCTGGCGGAAACTACCCTCCAAAACAACGCGCAAATACAGCAACGCACCAGTTCCATGACGCCGGAGCAGGTGCAGCAGATGAATGCCTCGGTCGCCACCTCCTACAAAGTGGCCCTCTATGCGTCGCCAGCGCTGGTGCTGCTCATTGCCCTGATTTCCGCGGGCGTCCTGATGATGAGCTTCAATCTTGGCCTGGGCGCGCAGGCGCCATTTTCGCATTACTTTGCCGTCTGGATGTATGCGACCCTGCCCCTGCTCTTCAAATCGCTGCTGGCCAGCATCACGCTTTTCGCCGGTCTGGGCGCAGACCAGTTCCAGTTGGAAAATCCCGTAGGCACCAACATCGGCTTCTACCTGGGGCAGGACGCGCCCAAGTGGCTGAGTACGCTACTCAGTTCCGCTGACATTTTCACCCTCTGGTCGGTCTTCCTGCTGGTCATCGGCTGCGCGATCGTTGCCAAAGTAAAGCGCGGGCAGGCCGCCATGGTTGTGGTGGGCTGGTGGGTGTTGATTGTTCTTGGTTCGGCTGCAATGGCGGCCATCCGCGGGTAACGCGAAGGAAAGTGCAAGACCAAGAAAGGCCGCTTCCTCTCATAAGAGGGCAGGCGGCCTTCGTCTTTTTCAGCCAGCCAGCGCGGCCAGCGTCTTTTCCAGGCTGGCGCGGTCTTCCACATGCAAGCAGGTCTGCGAGCGGTCAATCTGGTGCATCAGGCCACAGAGCACCTTTCGCGGGCCGACCTCAACAAAATGCGTGACGCCCGCGCCGATCAGTGAACGCATGCACTCCACCCAGCGGACCGCCCCCGTCACCTGACGGACAAGCGCGTCGCGGGCGGCACCGCCTGTCGTTGCGAATTCGGCATCGACGTTGCAAACCACGGGAAACTGCGGTGGATAAAAGGCGAGCTTGCCGAGGTCTGCCGCCAGACGTTCCTGCGCGGGCTGCATCAGCGCGCAATGGAAGGGCGCGCTGACAGGCAGCAGGACGGCACGCTTGGCCCCGCGCTCTTTGCACAGGGCGGCGGCGCGTTCGACGGCGGCCACGCTGCCGGAGATGACGGTCTGCTCCAATGAATTCAGGTTGGCCGCCGAGACGATTTCGCCGGTCTCTTTTGCCGCGTCGGCGCAGGCCGCGGCCACCAACTCCGCCGGCATGGCGAGAATGGCCGCCATCGTACCCTGTCCGGCGGGGACCGCCTCCTGCATGTAGCGCCCGCGCATGCGCACCAAGCGCACGGCATCGGCAAAGGAGAGCGTACCGGCAGCAACATGGGCCGAGTATTCCCCCAGCGAGTGTCCGGCGGCAAAGTGCGCGTGGACGCCATGTTCGGCCAATACACGTACTGCGGCCACGGAAACTGTGAGGATGGCAGGCTGCGTGTTTTCGGTCCGCTTCAATTGGTCTTCCGGCCCCTCAAAACAGAGCTGCGAGAGCGAAAGGCCAAGGGCCGAATCGGCCTCGTCAAAGACCTCGCGGGCGGAGGGGAAATGCTCGTACAGGTCGCGGCCCATGCCGGCATGTTGTGAACCCTGTCCTGGGAAGAGAAAGGCGATTTGCTTGCTCATAAATATTTTGTAGTATGTTGGGCCTTCACTGGAGCGGCAGTCCGGTTTCAGAGGGGTCGGGGTGCGAATGCAGGGCCACAGGGCGCTGCGCAAATTCCCGTTCGATCTGCCCATTCACGCCGGTCTGGGCAAACTCCGCCGCTACGCGAATGCCATTCATGATGGCGCGATCGTTGGACGAGCCGTGGCCCACAATGCAAACGCCACGCAGCCCCAGCAGCGGCGCGCCCCCGTATTCGGAGTAGTCCAGGCGCTTTTTGAAGTCATTGAAGGCGCGACGGGAGAGCAGGGCGCCCACCTGCGCGCGTACCGTGGAATTGAGCGAGGCGCGCAGCAGGTCGCGCACCAGATGCGCCAGCCCTTCGGATGCCTTCAGGGCCACATTGCCAACGAAACCATCACAGACAACCACGTCCGCGCGGCCATTGTAAATGTCGCGACCTTCCACATTGCCAACAAAGTCCAACGGCAATTCGCGCAGCCGGGGGAAGGCCTCCCGCGTCAGGTCATTGCCCTTGCCTTCCTCTTCGCCAATGGAAAGCAGGCCAACCCGCGGGCGCCCAATTTTGAGTACATGCCGGGCGTACATCTCGCCCATCACGGCAAATTGTTCCAGGTTCTGCGCCTTGCAGTCCACGTTGGCGCCCACATCCAGCAGGATGGAAGGCGTGCCAGTGCTGGTGGGCAGGACCGCCGCCAGCGCTGGACGGTCCACGCCGGGCAACGTCCCCAGGACCATCTTGGCCGTGGCCATCGCCGCCCCTGTATTGCCCGCCGTGACGAAGCCTGCCGCCTTGTGCTCATGCACCATGCGCAAGCCAACGCGCATGGTGGAATCGCGCTTGCTGCGCACCGCTGCGGCGGCCTTGTCCTCCATGGAAATCCACTCACTGGCATGGACAATTTCAATGGGCAGACGCGCATGACGCAGGTATTGGCGGAGCAGGGGCCGTAAAACTTGCTCTGGCCCCACCAGATGCACCCGGACCGGATATTGCTTGCAGGCCAAAATGGCCCCGCGCACCTCTGGTTCGGGGGACTTATCGGAGCCCATTGCATCGAGTGCGATGTCGATCAGCATGGGCAATTGTCCGTTATTTCTCTTCCTTGACTACCAGGACCTCGCGGTCCTTGTAGGCGCCGCATTTGGGGCAGGCGCGGTGCGGCAGCTTGGGTTCATGGCAACTGGGGCATTCGCTCAGTCCAATCGGTGTCAGCGCATCGTGGGCGCGGCGTGTGGAGGTGCGCGCCTTGGAATGGCGGCGCTTCGGGTTCGGCATGATGGGTCCCTTTCGCTGGCCAGTCCTGTGCCTTCTGCGCGTTCCCGCCCCTTGCTCTGGGGCCAGAAGGAACGTGGATGCAGAAAGCGCACCGAATGGCCGATATTCAACTTTACGGCTTCCCCTGTCTGCGGACCGATTCCAGCATGGACCAACGTGGGTCTGCCATGTCCTTCGCGCAATCGCAGGTTTCCGTATTCAGGTTGCGGCCACAACGCGGGCACAGTCCCTTGCAGGACGGGCCACACAGAGTGCGCGCTGGCAGCGAGAGCAACACCTGCTCGCGCAGCACGTCCTCCAGCAACAGGCCGCTCTTCTCATAGTATCCGATTTCCGTCTCCGAGGGCGAGATGGAGCGGTCGTCCCCCGTGGCGTCCACGCCCAGGGGGCGAAAGAGCAGGTCGAATTTGCTGCCGAGGGTGTGCGTTACCGGCTCCAGACAACGCGCGCACAGCACCTCCACGCGGGCCTGGAATTCTGCCCGCACGCGGATGTCGGACACCACCTCATGCGGGCCACGGTGCTCCTGCAACAGGTCAGCCACCCCAGAGGTGCGAAGCCCCTGGATGGAGTGCAACTCGTCACCAAAATCAATCTGTCCGGGAGCAATCTCCAGGTCAAATGCAATGGGAGAACGTTCCAGTTCAACAACGGTCAGAAGCATGGTTTGCCTCCTGGTATGGGGATTTTGCGCCGGCCAGGAAAAACATAGGGAACGATGCAGGCCCGGCGGCCCCTCAATAAGGGTTTGTACCTGCCCTTGGAAGATTTCCCCGGCGCAATTTCAAGGATACTGGAATTTGAAAAACAGCGTCCGTCATTCTGCACGTAGTAAAGACCGGAGCGGACGCCACTGGCTGTTGCCTGCCGCGCCCTTGCCTGCCTGGCCGGTGCTGGCGTGGTGGAGGCCCTGTTCCCTGCATTGCCGCAAATGCTGCTAGGCTGGAAATCGTATGGGAAAGGCCCCACAGGGTTGCCGGGTGTACGCCGTCCTTGTTGCCGCGTTGCTAATGGCGGCAGGCATTGGATGCGGCATGGCCGCCGCGCCGCAGCCGCCGTCGTTGCAATTGCCCAAGCCGGTCACGGACCTGAAAGCGGAGCGCACCGGCAACCAGGTCCAGTTGACCTGGACCATGCCCAAGGAAACCACGGACAACCTGAAGCTGAAGCTGCCCGTCCCCGTGCGCCTTTGCGTGCAAACCATCAGCCGTGAGTGCGACACCGTAGGAAACATCCAGGCCGCCCCCGGCAAACCGGCCACCTTTACTAGCGCGCTGCCACCCACCCTAGCGCAGGGGCCGCTGCGCACGATCACCTACCAGGTATTTGCCCAGAATGCCCAGGGGCGCGCCGCGGGCGCCTCCAATGACGCTCCCGCGCTGGCAGGCATGGCCCCGCCGCAGGTCCTTGGATTGACTGCGCAGGTGGTCCCGCAAGGCGTCCTGTTACATTGGCAACCTGTGCCCGATCTGCCACAGGGGACGGTCTTTGAGATACAGCGGACCTGGCTGAATCCCCCGGTAAAACAGGCCCCTGCTTCCGCCGCAGCGCGGACTACGCCGCCACAAAAGACCAGCAGCCCGGCCATTGCTCCCTCGCACCCGCCGAAGGCAACGCACACGCAAACGGGAACGCCGCAGAAGGAAATCCCTGGGCCTGCGCAGCCAATCGAGCAGACGCTGCTGGTGCATCTCCCGGCAGGACCTGCCGCCCCAGCCGCAATCCAAGACCCCGGTGCGGCGCTGGATAGCAGCATCCAATGGGGCCAGGCCTATCGTTACACCGTGGCCCGCGTGGTCCAGCGTCCTGCCAGCCCCGCTACAGAGACCGTGACCACCCAGGCCCTTTCCATGCGGATACAGGGCCAGCCCAGCCAGCCGATTGTCATCCTGGCCAAAGACAGTTTTCCGCCTGCTACGCCGCAACGACTGGCAGCCGTACCGGTTTCCGCCGCCATGACGGGGGGCGCGCCCGCCGTGGACCTTTCCTGGTCGGCCAATGCGGAGCCGGACTTTGCGCAGTACAGGGTCTATCGCCGCGACCTGACGGGCAACACCGCGCAGAACGCAACCCGTCAGCAGATCGCACCTGCTCCGGGCGCCCCCGCCAACGCGTTGCTGGTGACGCCCGCCTTTCGCGACGCGCCGGTCACGCCGGGCCATCGCTATGCCTATTCTGTGACTGCCGTGGACACCAGCGGCAATGAAAGCCCGCCCACGCCGGAAGTAGTCGTGGAGGCCCCAAGAGATTAAACGAAGGGGCGTGTCTTCGCTGTAAGAATGGAAAACATCAACGCATAAGGAGGAAGCCGAAAATGCAGTATTGCCGTTTTCAAACACAGGATGGCCCCCAGTATGGGCAGGTAGTGGCCCGCGCAGATGGGCCTTGGGTGGAGAAAATCATCGCCCCGCCGGAAGAGGACCTGTCCGTCCGTCCGTTTACGGGAAATTTTGCTCCACAACCGCTGGCCGGGCTGCCGTTACTGGCCCCGGTCACGCCGTCCAAGATCGTCTGCATTGGCCGCAATTACCGGGACCATGCCGCTGAGCTGGGCAATGAGGTCCCGCCAGAGCCGCTGCTCTTTCTCAAGGCCCCGTCGGCCCTGCTAGCGCCCGGAGGTGTGGTGCGCCTTCCGGCCCTCTCCAAACGCGTGGATTATGAGGGCGAGCTGGGCGTGGTGATGGCCCGCACCTGCCACAAGCTGGGTCCAAACGAGGACGTGCGTCCCTACATCCGCGGTTATACCATTGTGAATGATGTGACCGCGCGCGACCTGCAGAATTCCGACGGCCAATGGTCGCGGGCCAAGGGTTTTGACACTTTCTGCCCGGTGGGGCCAATTGTGACCGACGAGATTGACCCGGATGCTGGCCTCCCGGTGACCACGCGTCTGAATGGGGGAATCAAACAGCATGGCGCAACCACAGACCTGATTTTTAACATTGCCGCTTTGCTACGCCACATCTCCGCCGCCATGACGTTGTACCCTGGCGATTTGATTTCCACGGGGACACCGGCGGGGGTCGGCCCCATGCAGCCGGGAGACCGCGTGGAAGTTAGCATTGCGGGCATTGGCACATTGGCGAACCGGGTGGAGATGGAAGAAGCAAAATAGAGGTGGGCGCTCTTTTTGCCATCAAAAGCATCTAAGGAAGTAAAGGCAAACTCGGATGCATTCCCTGTTTTGAAGAGGATGTGCTGGAGCATGGAAAGGGACGGGCTTGAGCTTTGAAGGGGACGGGCTTTTGGCCCGTCCATAACTGTAGCAAAACATGCGCGGCTTTGGCCGCTGAGGGAATGCTGGCCCTATGTTTGTTCAGGGCAGCTTCCCATTGGACCAAGGTGGCCTGTTTTCTCACTAGAAAACGCCACCGCGAACAGCAGTAAGGAGAAAATTGAATGCCAAAAACGCAACTGGAACAACTGCGCGAGATGACGGTGATTGTGGCCGATACTGGCGACATCCAGGCCATTGAAAAAGTGAGACCGCAGGACGCCACCACCAATCCCTCGCTCATCACGGCGGCCACGCAGATGCCGCAATACCAGTCCATCATGGACGGGGTGCTGTTGGATGCGAAAAAGAAGCTGGGCAACAACGCGAAAGACAGCGACGTCGCCAAACTGGCCTTCCAGCACCTGGCCGTGGAGTTTGGCAAGCGCATCCTGAAGATCGTCCCCGGTCGCGTCTCGACCGAAGTGGACGCGCGCCTTTCGTATGACACCGAGGGCACCATCCAGTTGGCGCGCGCGATCATCCAGCAATATGACCAGGCTGGCATCTCGCGCGAGCGCGTGCTCATCAAGATCGCTTCCACCTGGGAAGGCATTCGCGCGGCGGAGGTGCTGGAAAAAGAAGGCATCCACTGCAACCTGACGCTGCTCTTTGGTTTCCATCAGGCGGTCGCCTGCGCTGAGGCCAAGGTCACGCTGATCTCGCCCTTTGTGGGCCGCATCCTGGATTGGTACAAGAAAGACACCGGCAAGGACTACCAGGGCGCGGACGACCCCGGCGTGCAATCGGTCACCAAAATTTACAACTACTTCAAGAAATTCGATTACAAGACGCAGGTGATGGGCGCCAGCTTCCGCAACATTGGCGAGATACAGGAGCTGGCCGGGTGCGACCTGCTGACCATCTCCCCGCAATTGCTGGCCGAGTTGCAGGCGCAGCAGGGGCCGCTCCCACGCAAGCTGGATGCGGCCAAGGCCAAGGCCCTGCCGCTGGAGAAAATCACCATCGACAAGCAGGCGTTTGACGCCATGCACGCCGCCGACCGCATGGCCAGCGACAAGTTGAAGGAAGGCATTGAGGGCTTTAGCGCCGCGCTGGAAAAGCTGGAGGGCCTGTTGGCCAAACGCCTGACGGAACTCAGTGCGCAGGGGACAAGGGCCGTCGCCGCGCGTTAGGCCTTCCTGCTGTTGGTGCAGCGTGGTGCTGCAATGGGTCCTGCAGGGCACTTCGCTTTGCCCATGACAGCCCTGCGCAGCGGAGTGGAGAATCCAGATGGCAATGGCCATTTCGACGAAGCATAGACCGTCTGGATTCCTCGTCGGTCGCCACAGACGACCTCCTCAGAATGACTCGTCCTGTTATTCGAGGCCCTGTCCAGCCCCCGGGAAACAGCAGTAGGACCCGAACAGAGCTTCCTTAGCAGCCCGTGGTGAAAGTCGAGATGCCACAAAAACGTCCCTCGGCGGCCAAGGCCGCGTTGATTTTGCGGCCCTTACGGCACGGCTGAAGCCGTGCCCCTTCAAAACCCGACTTTCACCACAGGCTGTTAGTGGAGCTGGGCCAGCTTCTGTGTGGCAATCTGGCCGGCAGCCGTGTCCTTGTCGGCGTCCTTGATCTCCGCGTAAAGCTGCTTGGCCTGCTGCGGATTGGTCTGCTCGTAGAGGGCGGCAAGGGCCAGCTTGGCCTGGCTGGCAGGCACCGTGCTGGTGGGGTGTGCGGCCAGGCGCTGGTAAATCTGGATGGCGTCGCTGGTGCGTCCCGCCTGCTGCGCAATGGAGGCCAGGGCCATCTGCGCCAGGGCCGCCAGATTATGGTTGCCATGGTCAGCCACCTGTTGCAGGGTGCGCTCGGCATCGGCAGTCTGTCCCATTTCCATATAGGTGATGCCAACAAAATATTCTGCGTTCCGGCCTGCCTCTGTCCAGCCATTGCTGTCGGCGACCTTTAGAAATTCCGCATTGGCGGCCTTGGCGCGCGCCGCAGCCGTGGGATAGGTCTTCATGCCCGGCTGCTCCTGCGTGGCGGACTGCGCCAGTGGCGTCAGATAGTCTTCCATGGCCGCGCCAAAGGCGGCCTGGGCCTGCTCCTGCTGGTGCTGGTAGGCCACCGCGCCCCCAATGCCAAGCGCCAGTACGGCAACGACGATGAGAACAAAGCGGATGACGTCGCCTTTGTTTTCCTGTAACCAGTCAAAGCCGGACTGGGCGGTGTCTGCCAAGGCATTGTGTTTCAGTGCGTGACGGGTCTTTGTGTCCACGGATTTTGCGCGTCCTTGCTAAAGGAGAAAGCTGGCGGAGGTTGTAGGCTGCCCACCAATCGTCCTTAGTGTATCAGCCTGAAAAATCAAGGGCAATCCTAGGGCAGAGCGCAAGCGGACCTCATCCGGCATCCACCGCCTCCTGGACCTCCCCTTTTTCCACGCGCTCCTGGCAATCGATGCAGTAGGGGGTCCACGGCAGGGCCTCCAGGCGCTTGCCGCCAATCGCCGCCCCGCAAAGCTGGCAGGTCCCATAGCTGCTGTCCGCTATACGTCCCAGCGCGCGGCGCACCAGGGACAACCGCTGGCTGTTCTGGGCGCCCGCAGTAAACAGCATTTCTTTCTGATAAGCGGAGACGGCCTGGTCGCCGATGTCCCGGCCCTCCTCTGGCTCACTGTTCAGGGCCTCTTCCACGGTCCGGGTCACCCCTTGTTCCAATACCTGCTGATATTGGCGCAGCAATTTTTCATACTTGCGCAGTGCCTGTTGGGTCAATGCCATGGTCCCCTCCCAGTGCGGCGCTTCCGACCGCAAATCTGTTGGACGCAGGAAAGTACGGAATAGTTGGAGGAAATGTTGCCGATTTGTGCCCAGTTGCAGACCAAATAGGACGGCAGCGGTCATCCGGCACACCTTCTGCTTGCCGTAGGCCTCCAGGGACAAGTAGGCTAGTAGCCATGTACGAAGATTTTCGGACCACAGACCATTGGAGCGGCGCGGAGTTGCATTGCGTATGGAAGGCCACCGTGGTGGCCATTGCCACGCGCCACGCGGACGCTGTCGATGTCCGCTTTGATGTTGCAGGCCGTCCCGTGTGGATCGCCATGCCCCACCCGGCCTGGGTGGAGTTCCAGCAGCGCACGGGCCACGTCATCACCGACCGCCTGGCGGTGCAGATCGCCGGACATTTCCTGAAACAGTCCATCGGGAACGGCCTCGACAATGGACGCGAGATGTATACCATGACAGTGGACGAGGTCCTCTCGCACCTGGACGCAGTGATGGCCGAGGCCGGTCACACGGACAAT
Organism: Acidobacteriaceae bacterium; assembly: GCA_049977205.1. Lineage (GTDB taxonomy): Bacteria > Acidobacteriota > Terriglobia > Terriglobales > Acidobacteriaceae > JBMFGT01. The sequence continues at coordinate 31,009 of JBMFGT010000021.1, forward strand.
CTGCCGGTGCTGCCCCCCGTTGGCTGAACCGGACCACGCGGACACAGGGTGATAGACAGGCCGCAGTTGCGGCCCCGGATGGTCTGTCTTCCCGTAGCTGTGGGCCTTGCCTTGGCCACACACTCTTCAGTCAAAAATGGAATTGCTCTAGGCGCGGTCTGCCCGTAAGTGGCACAATGAGAAGGGCTGTTGTCCCCTCTTTTTCACCTCTGGAGCAGACCATGCAGATGACGCAAGAAATCGTAAATGAAAAGATTGGGGCACTGTTGCACGGCCCCAGGGTCCATCGCAACCTTCCCGCTGCGCAACTGGCCGCCATTTCCCTGGCGCGCGGCGAATCCAAATTGGCCGCCAACGGGGCCATTGTCGCCTACACCGGCGCACGCACCGGACGTTCCCCCAAAGACAAGTTCACCGTCAAAGACAAGCGCACCAGCGCCCTCATCGACTGGGGCAAGATCAACCAGCCCTTTGAGCAGGAGAAGTTCGACGCCCTGCTGGAGCGCGTGCTGGCCCACCTGCATGGCCGCGACCTGTACGCCATGGACAGCTTTTCCGGCGCGGACCCCAAATATCGCCTGCCCATCCGCATTGTCAGCGAGTACGCCTGGCACGCGCTTTTTGTGCGCCAGCTCTTTCTGCGCCCCACGCCGGAGGAACTGGCCGCGCACCAGCCTGGGTTCACCGTCCTGGTGGCCCCAGAACTGGAGGCCGACCCCGGACGCGACGGCACGCTCTCCGGTACGTTTATCCTGACCGACTTTACCCGCAAGCTGGTGCTAATCGGAGGCACCAAGTACGCCGGGGAGATCAAGAAATGCATCTTTGGCGTGATGAATTTTCTGCTTCCAGAACGCAACGTCTTCCCTATGCACTGCTCGGCCAACATTGGCGAAGACGGCGTAACGGCGTTGTTTTTCGGCCTCTCTGGGACCGGCAAAACCACCCTTTCCGCTGACCCGCAGCGCCGCCTGATTGGCGATGACGAGCATGGCTGGAGCGCGGAGGGCGTCTTCAACTTTGAAGGCGGCTGTTACGCCAAGTGTGTGGACCTCTCTGAAGCAAAGGAGCCGCAGATTTTCCACGCCATCCGCTTTGGCTCCGTGCTGGAAAACGTGGTGCTGCATCCGCAGAGCTGCCTGCCGGACTACCACGACATCCACCATACGGAGAACACCCGCGCGGCCTATCCGCTGGATTTTATTGACAATGCCGTGGTCCCCAGCATCGGCGGACACCCGAAGAATGTTTTGTTCCTGACGGCGGACGCCTTTGGCGTCTTGCCGCCCATCTCCCGGCTGACCCCGGAGCAGGCCATGTACTACTTCCTCTCCGGTTACACAGCCAAGCTGGCGGGCACGGAGGCCGGCCTGGGCAATGAGCCGGAGCCGAATTTCTCCACCTGCTTTGGCGCGCCCTTTATGCCCCTGCCACCCAAGGTCTACGCGGAAATGCTGGGCGAACGCCTGCGCTTGCACCACGCCCAGTGCTGGCTGGTGAACACCGGCTGGACCGGCGGCGCCTTTGGCGTGGGCCATCGCATGAGCTTGCCCCATACCCGCTCCATGGTGCATGGCGTGCTGGATGGACGGCTGGCCAAGGTGGAGTTTGATACCGAGCCTGCCTTTGGCCTGAGCATTCCCAAGACCTGCCCCAACGTGCCCAGCGAGTTGCTGCATCCTCGTAACGCATGGAAGGACAAGGCGGCCTATGACAAACAGGCGGCCATGCTTGCGGCCAGGTTTGAGGAAAACTTCGCCAAATTTGACGTGCCGAAGAAAATCCGCGACGCTGGCCCTCACGCGAAGAAATAGCCGCATCCAATCAAGGGATGTTTCTGCGCAAGCTGCAAATCCGCAAGGTCGATTCGAGCGGGCAGTCCACGGACTGCCCGCTGCATTGGATTGATAACTTCGCCATGCGCAACTTCACCAACGACGCCATCTTTGACGACACCCTCCCCGTCGCCGATGGCCTGCTGGAGGCAGGCACGCGCGTGCCGCTCCAGCAACTCCAGACCGCCATGGAAGACTGGTTCCGCCGCAAGGGCCACCTTCGCCGCGACGAATCGCTCGCCATCACTGAGCTGACTGACTGATGCCTTTTTGTTGAAAATCCACTTTGCAAAAACCTATTTCGTTGCCATCGTAGGATGTAGTCCGCGTGATAGCCGGAGGGAACCCATCGTTTGCTTGACGGCTGTTAGCCAAAGGATGGCGCCGGTCCCCAGCGCTGCTATCGCTTCCATGGCATACGAGGGTACAAGGAGCGGCGCTGCAACCGCCCAAAGCACCAGCGCACAGCCGGTAACATAGTGCAGACGGGCCTGAAACAGATAGGCAAGTGGCAGGAAATGAATGCCGACAATCATAATGATCGTGGGTACGATCCAATGGCCCAGATGAAAATGCCCCAGCAGGTCCACTGCAAGAAAAATTACCGTCCATTGGATGACATTCACCAGGCCAAACATGCGGTTGATGTGTTTGCCATGTGGGGATTTTTTCTGCTCACGGACCAATAGATGCGTCCGTCGTAAAACGGAAATGCTGGATGCGAGCAAGATCGCGACGAAGCACGACAGCAGTACCACTAAGTAAGCATGAAGCTGGCCCAATGAGGCAAGCGCAAGCAGTATCCAGGCCAGCCCAAAGAGACTGAGGAAAATGGTCCCGATGGCGTCGCCGTATGCGCGGACAACTCGTTGGTCAGTGTTTGACAACATAGGCATTGAAGATTGCATGACGTTCCTCCTTGAAGAACAGGTTGTAAGCAATGGTCTTGGTTTTGACTTTGACAGAAACCGGAGATGGCCGCGACAAGCATTTGCCGGGCTTATCTCCGGTCCTGACAGGGCCAATTTTTACTGCTGCGGATGACCATGCTTCTCCAGGTAATCCACCATTTGCCAGGGCCATTGCGGGTGCGCCGCACGTAGAGAATTCAGCTTTTCCAGCAATTGCTGCATGTGCGCTTTCCCATCGGAACTATAACTTTCATAAATGGCATAGCCATAAAGCGCAGAGAAGTTGTCCGGGTCGAGCGAGAGCGCCTGGTTATAACTCGCACGCGCGACCGCATCCATCTGTTGCAGTGTGGATGGAGGAACGCTGTCCATCAGGTTGTTTTGGTGCAGCCATCCAAAATAACCGCCAATCGCGCTGGCCTTGTTGGCCAGTAAAGTAGCGTTCGGCTTGCTTTGTTCTGCGGCCAGA
>JBMFGT010000022.1:0-33721 GCA_049977205.1 Acidobacteriaceae bacterium
CCACTAGCGTGGAGACCGCGTAATTATGGGGTGCGGCCCACGATACACGACGGCCCCAGGTCCTGCTAGGGGGACCTAGGGCCGTGCTTCTTTACATGGTCACAGTACGATTGGAACAGTAATGGCAACCGCACAAGACAGGACCTTGGAACTCCAGATTGATGCGGCCTTTGCCGCAGGCGCAGATGCGGTCGGGGACGCGCGCGCAGAGGCCGCATTTTTTGCCCTACGCGATGGCCTGGAGCAAGGCAGCATCCGCGCAGCGGGGCCAGAAGCGGCCTCCCCGTTGGGCTGGCGCGTAAACGCCTGGGTCAAGCGCGGCATCCTGCTGGGCTTCCGGCTGGGCCAGATGACGCCCAGCGGCACAGACTTTACCTACATGGACAAGCACACCTACCCAGCACGGCGGTTTGTACCGGCAGACGGCGTGCGCATTGTCCCTGGTGGTTCCGCAGTGCGCAGTGGCGCGTATCTTGCGCCCGGCGTGGTCTGCATGCCGCCCATGTATGTGAATGTGGGCGCGTATGTTGGCGAAGGGACGATGATTGATTCGCACGCGCTGGTTGGCTCCTGCGCCCAGGTTGGCAAGCGCGTCCACTTGAGCGCGGCGGCGCAGATTGGCGGCGTGCTGGAGCCGGTCAACGCCAGCCCGGTCATTCTGGAGGACGATGTGCTGGTTGGTGGCAATTGCGGCGTCTATGAAGGCGCCTTGGTGCGTCAGCGCGCTGTGCTGGGCGCGGGGACCATCCTGACGCGCTCCACGCCGGTATATGATGCGGTGCGCGGCGAGGTCTATCGCGCCACGGCGGACACCCCGCTTATCATCCCCGAAGGCGCTGTCGTGGTGCCAGGGTCCCGCGCCATCACGCGCGGCAAGGCCGCCGAGTGGGGCCTCTCCCTATACACCCCGGTGATCGTAAAATATCGTGACGAAAAGACGGAACTATCACTCACACTGGAAGAGCTGCTGCGCTGAATCTGTTTCGTTCCGGGTGACAGACACTTCCCTGTGACCGCCCAGTCCCCTGAAATGCGTCAGGGCACACTGAACAACCCAGCGTTTTGAAGGGGCGGGACTTTGGTCCCGCCGGAAGCACCTGGAATAATTGTGGGCTTCACAGGCTGCGGAAAAACTCGATTTCTCAGAAAGTGCAAAAAATGGACCGCGTCAGGATGCTCCAGGAACGATCCACAAGACCCAAGCGAAGGTTTTCTATCACCAATTCCGAAGGCTTTTTGACCCCTTACCGAGTTTTTCCGCAGCCTGTTCAGCCCCTGAGGGGCAGCCGTAGGACTGGATCATATCTTCCCTAGTGGCCACCGCCACCACCACCATGTCCGCCGCCTCCGCCCCCGGCATGACCGCCACCACCTCCGCCACTGTGGCCACCACCGCCAGCATGGCCGCCGCCGAACCCACCAGCATGGCCACCGCCCATGGAACCATGCACCCCTCCGGCGCTACGTCCACCATGCGCACCAAAACTCCCTAACGAAGCGCGGGCGCCTAAACCTCCGTTATGGCCCAAGCCTGGCGCATGTATCCCCCCAGGCGAACGGTTGGACATAAAGGACGCACGGTACGCTCCAAGCTGGGCCCCAGATGTCCTTACACCCCCCGTCCCACGCGCTACGCCACCATAGGACCGTGCGGCCCCTGCATGGTGCATCCCGCTGCCGATATGGTTTGCCACAGCAGGATTCAACGCTTGAATCGTCGCACCGTGAAAATTGATGGAATGCGAAGCAAAACCACCCGCCCGTGAAGCCGCTGCCGGATGCATCCCGGCCCCGTTGGGTGGGGCATGTCCCACCTGGACCAATGCGCCACGCGCCGGGCCACCACTTCCTGGTCTGGTGCTGAAAGCCGTGGGCGGGTGCGCGCCTGCATATCCTGCCGGGGCATTGTAGACCGTCCCATAGGGGCTGTAACCACCGCCATAGCCGCCGCCACCGGGCATCCAGCCCCAGCCAAAGCCGTCAATATAAGACCACCCACCATAATGGAATGGCATCCATCCCCATGGATAGCCGGAGGCAAAGAAAGCGCCCATTCCCGGCATCATTCCCCAGGCCCCAAAGCCGTATGGATCAAAGCCAGCATCCATCCCAAACGGCTGCCATACATTGCCATATCCCGGTATGGGATACCATCCACCGTAACCATTCAACATGTTCATAGGGCCAGGGAGGGTGCCATACATGGACGCCAAAAGCGGGCTGCCACCACCCCCGGTTTTCATGGGCGCAGGAATTGGATTTTGCGCTGCTTCAGCCTCTTGCGCGTCCATGGAATCATTCCACTGGTCCCAGCCATTGGCGGCCACGGTGTTGGCAAGGGTATATTTCCCGGTGTTCGTCGGATCAAACTGGATGGTCTGTCCCTGGTGCAGCGCTGCCTGATACGCGGTCCCGCCCGCCACCTTCACGTTCCCGTCCAGCACGGCCAGGTCTGCCGGGCTGGCATCCAGGTCCACGCGGAAGGTGGAGTTGGCCCCCAGCGTCACCGTACGGTTGCCAAAAACGACCGTGTAGGGCGCTGTACTGTCGTCGCGCAGTTCGTAATACGCCAGGCCGCCGAGCTGGCCCATCTGGGTAATCAGCGTGCCGTCGGGGGCCACCTGCAATTTGTCCATCTCCAGGGAGCTGTTCGGGGCCAGCCGGGCCACGCTGCCGTCTTCAAACTCAATTTCCGCCTTGCCGTCCACTCCCGTATCAATGCGGGAGCCTTGCGTCACCGGCATGTTCATCAATGCCTGGGAAAAGACCATCTGGTTGCCATGGAGCATCTGCACCGTGCCCTCCACATGGCTAAGCCGGACAACGCGGACAGGCGGGGCCTGCGCAGGAGCGTTCGGGGCCGAAGTGGTGGTGTCCGCGCGCAGCACGGACGAGATAAAGAAAACGCCAGCAAACAGTGCCGCACAGAGGAAGAAAAGGCCCTTCCGTCGTGCCTTTGCCTTGGCCGGTACGCTACCCTTCGCTGTACGCTCCGTGCAGGACTGTTTTTCGGATTGCCTGGATGCTGCTATGAGACCCCCACCACTTACTCGCATGGCGTTACTCCTGTCGTCCTTATTTGACCACGAACAGAAGGATTTGGTTTCCCTGTGTCCTGTATTTTTTGGGTCGTATGGAAACCTGGGCCATCTGGAGGGACCTCCCTTGCGGGAGAGCGCACAGGAGGCCCGCCTACGCATGGTTTTCGGTCAGGATTGCCAATGCCCAGCCGCATTGACGACACAGCGTCCCTATGACGGTCCCATTCTGCGGCAATTCTATTTTGTGTCCTTGCCCCGCCCCGGTTTGCGGCACTGCGCCACCGTGGTTTGGGCATGATGGATGTGGCAAATGGCAATGGCCAAGGCATCGGAAGCATCCAGCGGCTCTGGCGGAAGCACCAGTTCCAGCAGCCGCATCACCATAAATTGCACCTGTTTCTTGTCTGCCAATCCGTAGCCAGTGACGGCGGACTTGACCGCCAGCGGGGCATACTCCGCAATCTCCAGCTTGCATGTGTCCGCGGCCAGCAGGGCCACGCCGCGCACCTGGCCCAACAGCAGCGCCGTCCGGCTGTTGACCGCATGAAAGACCTCTTCAATGGCCACCACACCCGGCTGGTACTGGACCATCATGGCCGTCAACCGGGCATAGACTTGTCCCAACCGATGCGGCATCGGGTCCTGCTTGTTTAAGCGGATGGCCCCGCTGGTCACGGCATGAAGGCCGCCAGCAGCGTCCGTCTCCACCACGCCGTAGCCGGTAAGCTGGGTGCCGCAATCAATGCCCAGGACGCGCATGACGCCCTAACGGGAGATGCCTTCCAGGGGAGAGGATGCCGTGGCGTAGAGCTTGCGCGGCATCCGGCCCGCCAGAAATGCCTGCCGCCCGGCCAAGACGGCGTGCTGCATGGCGCTGGCCATCAACACAGGGTCTTTTGCCCCGGCAATGCCGGTGTTCATCAGCACGGCGTCCGCGCCCATTTCCATCGCAACGGCGGCGTCGGAGGCCGTCCCCACGCCTGCATCCACAATCAACGGGACCTCTGTGATGCGCTCCCGCAAGATGCGCAGGCTGGCCGTGTTCTGGATGCCCAATCCACTGCCGATTGGTGCGCCCAGCGGCATCACGGCGGCTGCGCCCGCATCAATCAAGCGCCGCGCCACCACGATGTCATCGGAAGTGTACGGCAGCACCGTGAACCCCTCTTTGACCAGCACCCGCGTCGCCTCCAGCGTTGCCTGCACGTCCGGGTAGAGCGTCTGCTGGTCTCCAATCACTTCAATCTTCACCCAATCGGAGAGGCCCACTTCGCGCCCCAACCGCGCGGCGCGGATGGCCTCCTCCGCGGTGTAACAACCGGCGGTGTTGGGCAACAGAAAATAGAGCTTGGGATCAATAAAATCCAGCAGCGATTCCTTGCTGCGGTCCAGATTGACCCGACGCACGGCGACCGTGACCATCTCCGCGCCCGATGCCTCAATGGCGCGCTGGGTCTCCGCGCCGTCCTTATACTTGCCCGTGCCCACAATCAGCCGCGAGCGAAACGTCCTTCCTGCAATCACCAAGGTGTCCATGCTTTTCATTGTATGACTTGCAGGGCGGCATGTGTCCCCTTGCTGACCGGGGCCAGCGGGGCGCCCCATTCAAGCCGAAGTTTGGCTTGAGTGGGGAGAATCTCATGGAACCCAGCTTTGAGACAAATCCATTCCCAAAGAAAGGGTCATTCTGAGGAGTGCTACGACGAAGAATCCAGAGAATCTCCGCCGCATATTTCCAGTCCGCATTCTCTGGATTCTTCCCTTCGCTACGCTCCGCCCAGAATGGCCCTTTCTTTGATTTGAGATTTACGTCGCCGGGTGCCCTGGGGCCTGCCCTGAGCTTGTCGAAGGGCCTCGTTTTTGAGACATGGGACGACGCGAGAAGGTGCCACAGCGAAGCTCCGCTGCTAAGCTGAAGAGGAAGAGGAAACACCCATGAGCTTCATCCCACGCATGGGGGCAGACGCCCCACACATCACCTCCATCTTTCCGGCTGCGGCGCTGCCGGGCGGGGAGATTGAATTGCGCGGCAGCGGGCTGGTCCCCGAAGGCTACCAGCAACCGGTTGCGACCATTGGGGACGTGCCTGCGCCTGTGGTGATGGGCCACGCCACGCGCGTGCTGCTGCGCGTGCCAGAGGGCGCGCTTTCTGGCAATGCCTTCTTGCGGGTCGGTGGCAAGACCAGCAACGCCCTGCCTGTTTCCATTGGAGTGCAGGCCGCGGAGAGCGTCCATGCCGTCGCCAATCCAGTGGCCGATGCCGATGGGAACCTCTACGTCACACTCTCTGGCGCGCGCGGACAGGAGACCACTGTTTCCGTTTTCCAGATTGACACACAATTCCAGGCGCGGGCCTTTGTGACCGGCATTATGAACGCAACCGGGCTGGCGCTGGACCGCGAAGGCAACCTCTACGTCTCCTCGCGCCATGAAGGGACCATCTACCGCGTGACGCCGAGCGGGGCCAAGTCAGTCTTTGCAGAGGGCATGGGCGTGGCCACCGGCCTGGCCTTTGATGCGGAAGGCGACCTCTACGTGGGCGACCGCAGCGGCACCATCTTCAAGATCGCGCAGGACCGGCAGATTTTTGTCTTTGCCACGCTGGAGCCAAGCGTCTCCGCCTATCATCTCGCCTTTGGGCCCTCCGGCATCTTGTACGTCAGCGGTCCAACGACCTCCAGCAATGAGTGCATCCACGCCATTGACCATGACGGTTCCACTACGGTCTACTATCGCGGACTGGGCCGTCCCCAAGGCATGGCGTTCGATGCTGCTGGAAATTTATACGTTGCCGCTTCGCTGCAAGGGCGCCGCGGCATTATAAAGATCACACCGCAAAAGGACGCGTCCCTGGTGGTCTCCGGCCCTGGGATTGTCGGGCTGGCCTTTCTGCCGGATGGCAACGCGGCGCTGGCCACCCAGACCGCCGTATATCATATTGCTTTGGGCATCCCTGGACACAGATTGCACGGGTGGTCGTGAAACCATTTGCAATGCGCCCAAGTATGCCCCGTGGACTATGCTGAGTGAAATCATTGCCGTTGGCTCCGAGCTGCTTACCCCCTACCGGCAAGACACCAATTCGCTTTTTATCACCGAACAACTGAACGGCCTGGGCGTCTCTGTTGTCTTCAAGACCATCGTGGGCGACCGCCGTCCGCACCTGGTGCAGGCGGTGCGGCAGGCGCTGGAGCGCACAGACATCGTGGTCGTCATGGGCGGACTGGGACCGACGGAAGACGACCTGACGCGGGAGTCCGTGGCCTCTGCGCTGGGGGTGCGCATCAAGCGCGATGCGGACCTGTTGACCGCGATGTACAAACGTTTCGCCGAACGGCGCTCCACCATGCCGGAGAACAACGTCAAACAGGCCGATGTCATCACCGGCGCGGAGATTTTAGCGAACGCCAACGGGACCGCCCCCGGCCAGTGGCTGGACATCGTCTATGCCGGGCACCGCAAGCTGCTGGTGCTGCTGCCGGGGCCGCCTTCGGAACTAAGACCCATGTTCACCACGGAATGCCTGCCGCGCCTGCGCAGCATCCTGCCGGAAAAGCACATTGCCCACCGCGTGCTGCGGATGGCCATGGTCCCGGAGTCCCAGGCCGATGCGCGCATGGCCCCGATCTATACGCGCTACAAAGACGTGGAAACGACCATCCTGGCCCAGCCTGGGGACGTCCATCTACACCTGTTCTGCACCAAGCCAACGCTGGCCATGGCGCAGGCGCGGGTGAATGAACTGGCCGCCAAAATTGAAGAGGAGATGGACGACCTCATCTATTCTTCCCAAGGCGAGACACTGGAACAGATTGTGCTTTACTACCTGGAGATGCGCGGGACGACGCTGGCCGTGGCGGAAAGCTGCACCGGGGGAATGTTGGCGCAGCGGCTGACCAGCGTCAGCGGCAGTTCGCGGTCATTTTTGGGCGGGGCGGTGGTCTATTCCAACGCGCTGAAGACGGAATTTGCCGACGTGCCGGAGGCGCTGCTGGAGGAACATGGCGCGGTCAGCGCGGAGGTGGCCGGGGCATTGGCCGAGGGCATCCGGCACAGGACGCAGGCCACCCTGGGCATCGGCATCACGGGCATTGCCGGGCCTACCGGCGGCAGCGAAGAAAAACCGGTCGGACTGGTCTACCTGGCCCTCAGCGACGGCCCGCAGACCTCCATTGTGGAACGTAAATTCAAGGGGGACCGCGAACGCGTGCGCTGGTGGGCCACGCAACAGGCGCTCGACATGGTCCGCCGGAAGTTGATGTAACAGCACACTGCTACACTCATAAACGGACATGATGACTGTTTACTGGACCATCGCCGCCATCGCGTATCTCCTCGGCTCCATTCCTTTTGGATATTTATTGGTCTGGGCCTTCCGCAAGGAAGACATTCGCCAGAGAGGCAGCGGCAACATCGGGGCCACCAACGTCCTCCGCTCCGGCTCCCGCTGGCTGGGACTCTTGACGCTGTTGCTGGATGTCGGCAAAGGTTGCACGGCTGTGGTCCTTGCACGGTACTTTATTGGCCAACATCCCAACAGCGGAGGCGATGCGGGCCATGCCGCGGTGATTGCCGCCATCTTCGCCGTCTTTGGCCATGTTTTTCCCATCTGGCTGCATGGCAAGGGCGGCAAAGGCGTGGCCACGGCCTTTGGCGTCTTCGTCGCGCTGGCGCCTTTGTCTGCCCTGTCTGCCATGGGCATGTTTTTTGTCATCTTTGCCCTGACGCGTTATGTGTCGCTGGCCTCCATCCTCAGTTCTGCTTCCTTTCCGGTCTTTGTCTGGCTCTGGGGCCGCGTGTTTCCGCTGTCAAGCTGGAGCTTGTGGTTGCTAACGAGCGCCATCCTGGTCCCTGCCCTGATCGTCGTCAAACATGCGTCCAACATCCGCCGGTTGCTACACGGCACAGAGGACCGTTTTGGCAGCAAGAAAGAAACGCGCGCATGAGCCGCATTGCCGTCATTGGAGCGGGGGCCTGGGGCACGGCCCTTGCCGCCGTGCTGGCGGGCCGTGGGTCCCATGCGATCGCGCTATGGTCGCACACCGAGCGTGTCGCCGCCGACATCGCTAAAAACAGGGAAAACCACCTGTATCTGCCGGGCATTCCTGTGCCGGAGGGCGTCCGTACAACCAGCAATCTGGAAGCGGCGCTGGACAACGCCGAAATTGTGGTCACCGTTGCGCCTTCGGAGCACCTCCGCGCCACTCTCCGCAGCATGGCCCCTTACCTGACGCCGCAGCAGGCGATCGTGAACGCAACCAAGGGCCTGGAAGACGGCACCGGTCTGCGCATGACACAGGTCATTGGCGAGGTGCTGGCCGCGCATTCCCTGCAATTGCCCTGCTGCGTCCTGAGCGGGCCGTCCTTTGCCCAGGAAGTGGCCGCGGGAAGCCCCACCGCCATGACCATTGCCGCTGCCCAACCGGAACTGGCGGCGCGCATCCGCAAGGAGTTTTCTGGCCCCAGCCTGCGCCTGTATACCAATGAGGACGTGGTGGGCGTGGAACTGGGCGGGGCGCTGAAAAATGTCATCGCGCTGGCCTCTGGCTTGGTCACCGGCCTGGGCCTGGGACATAACAGCATCGCCGCGCTGATTACCCGTGGCATTGCGGAAATGACCCGTCTGGCAATGACCCAGGGCGCCCGTCGGGAGACGCTGGCCGGTCTCTCTGGGTTGGGTGACCTGGTGCTGACCTGCACTGGGACGCTCTCACGGAACCGTCATGTTGGCATGGAGCTGGGCCGTGGGCGCGGCCTGGAAGATGTCCTGGCAGGAATGCATGGCCAGGTCGCCGAGGGCGTCCGTACCACCCGTGCGGCCCTGGGTCTGGCGGCCCAGGCGCACGTGGAAATGCCCATTACAGAACAAGTTGCGGCAATTTTGGATGGACGGCTTTCTCCCCTGGAGGCCATGCGCGAGCTGATGTCACGCCCAGGCCGCGACGAGTAACGACGCGTAGGCCGACAAGAAAGCGCCCTTTGCTTGCAATGTCCCCCTCATTCCTATGGAGGGGGTTCCGTTTAGAGACCTTGGTAACCACAGCATGACAGAAAAATATCTTCCTATGCCCCGCCAAGGCGAGTAAACTTCTTGACTTAGATATGTATATCCGACCCAATCCGAAGTTGCGCATTTTTTATGTTGTGATGATTGCGCCGCTGGCAGCCGCAGCGGGGGTCATTTATCTGGTCTATCAAACACTCCAACCCCAGTACCACTACCTGCTTGGGCGCAATCTGTTTCTGGGCGCGCTATTGACGGGGGCGGGCGTGGTAAGTTGGCACATCAGCCTGGACCTGGCGCGCACCCTCAAACAATTTTTCGAGGCATATCAGGCCGTCGCGCGCGGCGAACTCATCCTGCAAACGGACACCTCTGGCATGGCGGAGATACGGCAATTGGCCGCCGCATTCAACCAGATGCATGAGAGCCTGGACACCTCTTTTTCCCACTGGGTGCTTGCTTCGCGGGAGAACCACCGGATATTTTTGGGCCTTGTGCGGGCCATCTCTGGCGAGATGGACTCCAAGGACTTTTACATGCGCGGACATGTTGGCCGGGTGGCCTGTTATGCCACTTGGATTGCAGAGGAAATAGGTGTCCCCCCTGCACAGGTGGAACGTATCCGCTTCTCCGCCCTGTTGCATGATATTGGAAAGATAGGCCTGGATGACCGCATCCTGGCCAAGACCGGTGTGTTGACAGAGGAAGAATTTGAAATCATGAAGTCACACCCGCTGCGCGGGGCAGAGATGCTGCGCCCCATTGCAGAACTGGCCGATGTGGTCCCCGGCGTGGAGCTCCACCACGAATCGCTGGACGGGCATGGTTATCCTTACGGACTGAAAGGCGAGGAAATACCTTTGATGGCGCGCATCATCGCCGTCGCCGACGCCTTTGACGCGATGACCATGCACCGCCCCTATCAGGCCGCAATGGATGCGGAACACGTACTGCGCGTGCTAAGAAGGCTCTCCGCAACCAAGTTTGACCCCTGGGTGGTGGAAGCAATCTGCCGCGTCTACGCATCGGGCCGCATACATTTGCCCTCGACTGAAGACGCTGTGGACGAAGAGGCCAGGGACTCCTTGGTCTCCGCGTAGTTTTCACCCCTTGCCTCCCTTGCGCCCGTCCAGTGGAGACGCCCCTCCCCGGTTGATACACTGGAACCAGCACGTAGGACCGTGTCTTAGACATATGTTGATTTCCCTATTTGGCGGCCCATCGGGGACCGCCCCCACCGAGCAAAAGACGGGCCTGTTTGAACGTATGAAACAGGCCGTCACGCGCACCCGCGACGGCCTGCAGGAGCGGATGGAAGACCTGTTGGCGCTGACGCGCCCGGTCGATGACGCTGCACTGAAACAACTGGAGGACACCCTGATTGCCGCTGACTTGGGCGTCAACACTGCGGCGGAAATCATTGGACGCCTGCGCGTGCAGGCCGGACGCCAGCAGGCCCGCAACGGGGCGGAACTGAAAGAACTGTTGAAGACGGAGATGCAGCGGACATTGGACGCGGTGCAGGACCCGCCTGCACTGGTCACCACCCGGCCAGAGGTCATCTTCCTGGTCGGCGTGAATGGCACCGGCAAGACCACCACTGCGGGAAAATTGGCGGCCTACTACCGCGAACAAAACAAAAGCGTGCTGCTCTGCGCCGCCGACACATTTCGCGCGGCGGCCATTGAGCAACTGGAGGTCTGGGCACGGCGCGCCGGAGTGGAAATGGTGCGCACCCGTCAAGGGGGGGACCCTTCGGCAGCATTGTTCGATTCCCTGCAAGCGGCCAAGGCCCGCTCCATGGATGTGGTGCTGGTGGACACAGCCGGACGCCTGCACACCAAAAACAACCTGATGGCGGAGTTGGAAAAAATGCGCCGCACCGCACAGCGCCTGGTCGAGGGTGCACCCCACCAGACGCTGCTGGTGATGGACGCCACCACCGGCCAGAATGGATTGCAGCAGGCGCGCCTGTTTACAGGCCCCGCAGCCGTCAACGGCATTGTATTGACCAAACTGGACGGCACCGCCAAGGGCGGCATCGTGGTTGCGATTGCGCGGGAACTGCAATTGCCCGTGCGCTTTGTTGGCATTGGAGAGCAAATGGCGGACCTGATACCCTTTGACGCTGCCGCCTTTGTCTCTTCCCTGCTGGACCGCTAGTCCGGTCACAACGCAGGTCTGGCCGCAAGGCGGGGCGCCGGACCAACCAAAGGACACACGCTTGGCATCAAACACAAAACACGCGCAGGTTTCCGATGAGAAGTGGATGGAGCGGGCGCTCGACCTGGCAAGAAGCTCCGTGGGACTTGCTTCCCCCAATCCAACCGTTGGCTGCGTCCTGGTGCGCGAGAACATCGTAGTGGGCGAAGGGTCCCATTCTTACGACGAAAAAGACCATGCGGAGGTCGTCGCCCTGAAGCAGGCCGGCGAACTGGCCCGTGGGGCCACCGCCTATGTGACCCTGGAGCCATGCTGCCATCAGGGCCGCACCGGCCCGTGCGTGGATGCGCTGATTGCCTCCGGCATCCAGCGCGTGGTGGCCGCTGTACAGGACCCCAATCCCATTGTCAGCGGGCAGGGGCTGGAGCGTCTCCAGGGCGCAGGGATTTCCATCACCCTGGGCGTGCGGGAGATGGAGGCCAAACGCCTCAACGAGGCCTTTGCGCGTTTCATCCGCAGCCAGCGGCCCTTTGTCACACTCAAGGCGGGCCTGACGCTGGATGGCCGGATTGGACCACCCCCGGCGGCCCATCATCCCAGCGGCTCCGTCCATTGGATCACCAGCGATGTTTCCCGCGCCCAGGTGCAGCAGATGCGCCATGCCGCCGACGCCGTCCTGACCGGCATTGGCACCGTCCTTGCCGACGACCCCATGATGACCGACCGCAGTGGGCGCGAGCGGCGCCGTCCGCTGCTGCGTGTGGTGCTGGATTCCAAATTACGGCTGGGCCTGGATTCGCAACTGGTGCTGACCGCAAGCAACGATGTACTTGTCTTTTGCACGGAACAGGCCCCCAAGGAACGTGCCCGTGCGCTGGAGGCCGTGGGCGTGCGCGTGGAACGTCTGGCTCCAGAGCCGGAAACAGGCCGCCTGCCCCTGGCCGCGGTGATGGCGCGCCTGGCTGGGATGGACATTACCCATGTCATGCTGGAGTCTGGGGCCATCCTGAATGCATCCGCATTGAATGCCGGGATTGTGGACAAGCTCTTCCTCTTTTATGCCACCGCACTGTATGGAGACGCGGCCACGCCCCTGGCGCGCGCACAGGGGGCCGAAGACTTCCGCGCCATCCGGCTGGACAATTATCAACTGCACCCGATGGGCGAGGACTTCGCGGTCGAGGCCTATGTCCAAAATCCGTGGGAGGGATAGCGTGCCGCAGACACCGCAACCCGCAGGGCACCGCATACTGCCTGCACGTTTTTGTAGGAGGTCATTCGCATCGTATGTTTACCGGATTGATTGAAGCAACGGGGGAAATCTTCTCCCTACGGCCAACAGGCAGCACGGTCCACATTACGGTCTCCGCCCCTGCCCGGCTTGTCGAGCGCCTGCATATGGGGGACAGCATCGCCGTCAGCGGGGTCTGCCTGACAGCGTTGGAGATTGACCACCAGGCCAACCATTTCTGCGCGGACCTGGC
This sequence comes from Acidobacteriaceae bacterium, assembly GCA_049977205.1. Lineage (GTDB taxonomy): Bacteria > Acidobacteriota > Terriglobia > Terriglobales > Acidobacteriaceae > JBMFGT01. The sequence goes on from JBMFGT010000022.1 coordinate 12,693, forward strand.
CGCTGAGACCCAGGCGCGCACTTCGCTTTCCCGCCTGCAAATTGGCTCCGTGGTGAACCTGGAACTGCCTACGCCAGCAGGCACGCCGCTGGGCGGCCATGTGGTGCAGGGCCATGTGGATGGGGTGGGCCAGCTCCACTCCGTGGAACCACTTGCCACCGGCGCGGAGTTGGCGACCACGGACTGGTGGCTGCGCCTTTCCATCCCGGAAAGCTGCGCGCGTTATGTGGTGGAAAAGGGGTCCATCAGCGTGGAAGGCATCAGCCTGACAGTGGCCCGGCTGGAAGGCAATACGGTCACCATTGCCATCATCCCACACACCTACACGGCAACCAACCTGCACACGCTTGCGCCCGGTTCTCCGCTGAACATTGAGGTGGACGTGCTGGCCAAATATGCTGAGCGGCTCCTTGCGGCGCGCGCATCCGCCTCCCCATTGACACTGGAGCATTTAATCAGCAGCGGGTATTGACCTTACTGGCCGCGCATGCCGTGACAAATGCAAAATGCCGTCGTCCCTGCATCGGGCGACGGCATTTTGTTTCATGGGCAAGAACTGGGCCAACCGGACCGGACTACTGTCCGCTGGCGGTTTTTATGTTCTGTTGCGCCAGCCAGGCGCCCAACTTGGGCTGCTGGGCCGCGCGCAACACAACACAGTCCGTGATGGCGTCGTCCGCCCGCTTGAGTGCGCGGTCTGCGGCCATCACTTTGTGCGTGGAGAAGAAGTCCTGCACCTCTGTCCGCTTCTCTTCGCTGCAGAAGCTGCCGGTTGAGCCAACCAGGTACGCCCCCATCATGGTGGTCAGTTGCGCGTGTACCTTGTCCCAATTTTTCTGGATGTACTGCCAGGCCTCCGGGCGCGTGTCGCGGCTGCGTAACGCCGACACAAAGAAAAAGGTCGCGTCCTGGTTGCGCACCTTGCCAGAGGTCGCATAATCCAAGGCGCGCTGCAAAAGGGTGGGACTGTGGAAGTTGGCCAGGGAGAACAATGCTGCGGTCTGTATCTCTGGATTGTTTGCCGTCTGGCTTAATTTCAGGAGCTGGTCAAAGAGTTGGCTGTCGCCATTCTCCGTGGCAATCTCCAGTGCCGGACGGGCCAGGGTCGGGTCCACGCTGGCAGGGTCCTGGATGTACAGTTCTGTCAGTCGCCTGGCATCGGCCATCACCTGAGGATCGCGCCCGATGCCCCCCAGCACGCCAAAGAGCGTGGCCCGCAGTTGGCGCTGCTCCGGGGTCGCCGTGGAGGGAAGGTCCTTGACGCGGGCATAAGCGGGGCCAAACTGCTCTTGCACCCAGGCGGCCAACAGCTTGCGGTCCTGTGCGCTGGCAATGCGGGCGTCGGTAGCGTCAATGGCGGAGGCCACATTTTCAATGACCGCCGCGTTTTGATCGTCCTTCATGCCTGCCGCCAGGTTGAGATAGTCCCCAATGCTGGCGCGACCGGAACGTACCATCGCCCACTCATTGCCAGCAAAGCCAATCCGCTCCGGCGGCGTCAGTCCGCTTTCAATATGGCTGACAATCGCCTGCTGGTCCGCTGGCGCGTAAACGCTACGATAGTAGCCTTTGTCGCCAGCGTCCCCGTAAAAAACGGCGGATGCAGGCACGGTCAGCGTCTGCTGGTCTGCGGACAGCAGTCCGCACTTTGGTTGCTGGCCGGCCTTGAAGCACACCGGGACCGTCCATGTCTGTGCCTTGTCTGCCTTTGTTCCGGGACTGAGGAAGAAGCGCTCTTGCGTGACCTGCGTCATGCCGTTTTGCGGCGGCGTGAAGTGCAGCAGCGGGACGCCTGGCAAAGTGACAAAGCTGTCCATCACCTTGTCAACCGGCTTGCCGCTGGTCTTTGTCTGCGCGTCCCAGAAGTCTTCCGCAGTGGCATTGGCGTACATGTGCGCCGCAAGGTAATTGTGGACCCCGCGGCGGAAGGTCTCCTGGCCCAGGTAGTTTTCCACCATCGCCAGCACAGCGCCGCCCTTTTGATAGGTGATGCCGTCAAACATCTCATTGATTTCCGCCGGGGTGTCCGCATTGGCGCGGATGGTGCGCGTGGTCTTGCCTGCGTCCACATTCAGGATGCCGTCCAGGCTGATCGCATCGTCCTGGGGGAGTTTCCATTCTGGGCGCCAGGCCGCCGCCGCCTTGCTTTCCATCCAGGTGGCGAAGCCCTCATTCAGCCAAAGGTTGTTCCACCATTGCATGGTCACCATGTCTCCAAACCACTGGTGGGCCATCTCATGCGCCACCACAATGGCGACGCGCTTTTTCGCGTCGATGGAGGCCGTTTTTTCGTCAATCAAAAAGTCGGACTCGCGATAGGTGATGGCGCCAAAGTTCTCCATCGCCCCTGCTTCAAAGTCCGGAATGGCAATCATGTCCAGCTTCGGCATCGGATACTTGATGCCAAAGTAATTGTCGTAATAATGCAGGACAAACTCCGCGACCTTTACCGCATACGCGCCCATCTGGACCTTGTCCGGGGTGGCGCAGGCGCGGATGGGGACACCATCGCTCTCGCCGGAAACGCACTGGAAATCGCCCACCAGAAAGGCCACCAGGTAGGTGGACATCTTCGGCGTGGTGGCGAACTCAATGGTGTGCTTGCCCGCACCCGGCCCCGGCGTGTCTGAGACGATGTTTGTATTGGAGATCGCCGTGTCCCCTTCGTCCACCACCAGCCGGGTGGTAAAGGTGGCCTTCATGGCCGGTTCATCAAAGGACGGGAAGGCGCGCCGCGCATCGGTCGGCTCAAACTGCGTGACAGCATAATTGCGTTTGGCCGTCTTGGAAAGATAAAAGCCACGCAACTGGCCATTCAAAATGCCGTCATACAAAATCTGGATGGAGGCCTTGCCTGCGGGCAATTGGCTGGCCAGATGGAAGGTGGCCTGCTCCTTGCCATCATCCAACGTGACATTGGCCAGATGGGCCTTGCCACCGGCGGTGACTGTCACTTTCCTGAAGCTGATCTCAGCGGCATTCAGCGTAATGGCGTCCGTGGGCCGCGCCAGATCGACGTCAATGGTTTCGCTCCCGGTGAAGGTCGCGGCCTTCAGGTCTGGCGCGAGCGTCAGCGTGTAATGTTCTGGATGCACATCGGCGGGGAGCCGCTGGGCCTGTGCGGTAGGGCCTGCTGCCAGTAGGATTGCGGCGCAGACGGCTGCGGCGCCTGTCTGGAAAAATATCTTTGAGATACGCAAGGGACTGCTCCTTCTTTGGGACGGATTGCTTGGGGACGAATTGGACCCGCATAGGCCCAGGTTTCCTGTGCTGGCATCGGACCCAGTCCTGCGTATCCAGCACTCCATACGATAACCGAGGGGACCCAGTTCCGTCATCTTGCGTATTTTGACGCTTGGCCAGTCTGGGCGGGTCGAACGCGGCAATCTCTCCTGGTCCTTTTACTATTTTGCGGTCTGGAAGGAGGCCGCACGAAGGGAGTGCCCAGAGACCTCCGCGGCCCGCGCCTCTGCATACGCCGCCGCGCCCATCAATGCCGCGCGGCTCTCCAAAATGATGCGCACCGGCATCTGCCCCACCAGCCCGCTCATGCGTCCCTTGTCGCAAAAGGCGCGCATGAACGTGCCATCCTGCATTTTTTTGAGCAGCTTGGGGGCGATCCCACCGCCAATGTAGACGCCACCGTAGGCAAGGACCTTGAGCGCCAGATTGCCCGCCTCCGCCCCATAGGTGGAAACGAAAACGTCCAGCGTGGCCGCGCACAACCCGTTCTGGCCAGACTCCCCCACTTCCCCAATGACTGCGTTCGGGTCTTCCTGTTCCATCCGTTCCTTCAGCCACGCCGGTTCTTCCATCTTTTTTACGTCGCGCAGAAAGGTGTAGATGTTCCGCAGTCCCAGCCCGGAGGTCACCCGCTCCCAACTCACGCGGCCTTGCAACTGCTGTTGCAGATGGCGCAGCAGTTCCATCTCCAGGTCCGTACGTGGGGCAAAATCCACATGCCCGCCCTCGGAGGCCATGGGCACATGTGTTTTCCCGTTCCAGACAAGAATGCCCTCTCCCAGGCCGGTCCCCGCGGCAATCAGGCCGCGATTGCCAGCGCGGCGGGTGTTCCCCTCATTCAATACAAAAATCTGCTCTGGATGCAGTTCCGGGATGCCATGACCATTCGCTTCCAGGTCGTTGAGCAAAAAAAGGTGCCCAATGCCGAGCTGGCTGGCCAGTTCCTTGCTGTCCAACACCCAGGGAAGGTTGGTGAGCTGGATGCGGCCCTCCTGCACCGGGCCGGGGACGCCAAAGCAGGCGGCAAAGACCTTTTCCTCTTTGCTGGTTGGGGAGTGCAGGAACTCCTGCACAATCTGTTGCAGGCCTGCATAGCGCTGCGCGGGAAATACCTGGTCCCGAAGATGTTCCAGCTCTCCCTGGCGAAACCTGTACAGCGCCAAATGTACTTTTGTGCCGCCGACGTCACCGGCCAATATCATCGTGTCACCTCAATGGTCCCCGCACCCTGCGCATCCGGTGCGGGCAGTTCCGATGCTGACTCCGCATCCAGCAACAGGAGCAACTCCCCCGAAGCTGGACGGACAAGCTGGGATGGGAGCATTTCCGGCTGATACGGCCCCAGCAGCACCTCGTGCAGGATGTGCGCCTTTTCTGCCCCTTCAATCATAAAGAAAACCTTGCGCGCATGGTTGATGACCGGCGTGGTGAGCGTGATGCGCCAGGTGTTTTTCTGCGCGACATGGTTGGCGACCACCAGACGCGCCTGCTCATGGAGTGCCGCGGTATGCGGAAACAGCGAGGCGGTATGCCCGTCCTCACCCATGCCAAGGGCGAGCAGATCAAAGCAGGGGGCCTCTGCGCCTTCCAGACGAAAAACATTGCGCAGCGTGGATTCGTAGCGGGAAGCGGCCTGCTCTGGGTCCAGCTCCCCCTCCATGCGGAAGACCTGCGATGGCGGCAGCGGCACTTTGGAGAGCATGTCTTCGCGCGTCATGCCGTAATTGGATTCCGCATCCTCTGGCGGGACGCAGCGCTCGTCCACCCAGAAGAGCAGCAGGCGGGACCAATCAATGCGGGCGCGGAATGGCAGCGCCGGGTCCGCCATCATGGCAAAGCTGCGCCGGGGCGTGTGGCCGCCGGAGATGGCCACGCGCGCCACTCCTTGCGCGGCGATTGCCTGCTGGATGGACGCAGTTGTTAATTCTGCTGCGGCGTGGGCCAGTGCTTCCGCCCCTTGTGCAACCTGATATTGCACCCGAATGGTCTTTGGCATGGGCTGCTTCACGTCCTTGATTGGATTGGGATGGTGCTGCCGTTTTGATTTTACCGGTTACGCCATTGTCTGCCGTCGCTGACCAACATTGCTTCGGAAGTCGCCGGTCCCCAGCTCCCAGCAGGATAGTTGGGGAAGTCTTTGGGAGGATTGGCCGCCCATCCTTGCAGGATCGGGGTCATCAGTTCCCAGGTCGCCTCCACCCCGTCGCGGTGCGCAAACAACGTGGCATCGCCCAGCATGGCGTCCAGCAGGAGCCGCTCGTAGCCATTCGCAGAGGAGACGCCAAAAGCGTCCTTGTAATTGAAGTTCATGTCCACTGGATAATTGCACATGGTGGGGCCGGGGACCTTGGCGGCAAAGCGCAGGGCTATGCCCTCGTCTGGCTGGATGCGCATGGAGATGATGTTTGGCTCAATGGTCTCGCACACCGCATTCTTGCCGCTGTTAAAGAGCCGCAGAGGGGGCTGCTTGAAGCGGATGGTGATCTCAGTGGAACGGCTGGCCAGGCGCTTGCCCGCGCGCAGATAAAAAGGCACCCCGGCCCAGCGCCAGTTCTCAATCTGCAGACGCAGCGCCACGAATGTCTCCGTGGTGGACTGCGGGTTGACCCGTTCCTCCTGCCTATACCCCGGTACCCTTTGCCCGGCAATGGTCCCCGGCCCGTATTGCCCGCGCACCGTGTCTTGCAACAGGATGGGCTGGATGGCCCGCCAGACCTTGACCTTCTCATCGCGGATGGCCTTCGCCTCAAAGGAAACAGGGGGTTCCATCGCGACAAAGGAGAGCAACTCCATCACATGGTTTTGCACCACGTCGCGCAGTGCGCCGGCCCCTTCATAGAACGGACCGCGCCCTTCAATCCCGATGTTTTCCGCCGCCGTGATCTGCACATGGTCCACGTAATTGCGGTTCCACAGCGGCTCAAAGATGCCATTGGCAAAGCGAAAGACCAGGATGTTCTGTACTGTCTCCTTGCCAAGGTAATGGTCAATGCGGAAAATCTGGTCTTCTGAGAAGACCTGGTTGACGTCGTCGTTGAGTTTCCGGGCCGATTGCAGGTCGTGTCCAAACGGCTTCTCAATAACGACGCGGACCCGGTTGTTCTCTGTGTGGGACATGCCGTGGTCGCCGAGTTGATGGACGATCTCAGGGAAATAATCCGGCGCCGTGGCCAGATAAAAAAGCCTGCCTCCACCTATGCCATATTGTTTGTCAATCGAGTCCAATAACTCCTTCAGCTTGACATAGCCATCGTGGTCATCAAAATTCATGGCGTGATAGCTGATCTTGCCCACGAAGGCATCCAGCTTTTGTTTGTCCATCTCCGCCCCGCCGCTGGCCACGATGCCCTCCCGCATGTCGGCGGCAAAGGTCCCGCCCAGCGGACGGCGCGCCACGCCTACCACGGCAAACTTCTCCGGCAACAGGCCGCTTTGCTCCAAATGGTAGAGTGCAGGCAACAGCTTGCGTTTGGTCAGGTCGCCGGAGGCGCCAAAGATGACCACAATGCATGGGTCTGGTACGCGCTCCGACCGCTGCGCGGCCTGTAGCTGTTCTTTCGATATGGACACTTCCGTGGTCGCCATACTGTTTGCTCCTTGGGAAACTCTGGTCTGGCCCTGTTTTGAAGGGGTGGCCCTCTCCCTGTTTTGAAGGGGACGGGCCTCGGCCCGTCCATAATAGATGCAAAATAGACGCGAGCTTGGGTCGCTGAGGGATTGCCGATGCCTAAATCAGGCCCTCCCTTGTTTTTTACTCTTGTTCTTTACTCCGCTTTTTTCACTGCATGGCCGCCAAAGGCGTTGCGCATCACCGACAACATGCGGTCCGCGTAGTTGTTCTGCTCGCGCGAACGGATGCGGCGAATCAGCGACTCCGTAATCACCGGCGCGGAGACGTTCAGGTCAATGGCCTCAGCCACCGTCCAACGGCCTTCGCCGGAATCATTCACGTAGGCCTCCAGGCCGTCCAGTTCCGGGTTTTTCTCCAGCGCCTCCGCCGTCAGGTCCAGCAACCAGGAGCGCACCACGCTGCCGTAGCGCCAGATTTGCGCAATCTGGCCCATGTCCAGGTGCAGCGGCGTCTTCTGCTTCATGATCGAAAACCCTTCGGCGTAGGCCTGCATCAGGCCATACTCAATGCCGTTGTGCACCATTTTGACAAAGTGTCCGGCGCCCGCCGGGCCAACGTGTCCCCATCCCTTGTCCTTGGCCGGGGCCAGGGTTTCAAAGATGGGCCGCAGGTGCTCGACTGGCCCCTTGTCGCCGCCAATCATCATGCTGTAGCCCTCTTTGAGGCCCCAGACCCCGCCAGAGGTGCCAACATCCACATAATGAAAGCCCTTGGCCGTCTCGGCTGCATAGCGCCGCTGCGAGTCCTTGTAATTGGAGTTGCCGCCATCAATGAAAATGTCGCCCTTTTGCATCAGCGGTCCCAGCTTGGCGAGGGTCTGGTCTACCGGGTCGCCAGAGGGCACCATGATCCAGATGGCGCGCGGTGCAGAGAGCTTCTTCACTAGTTCCTCCAGCGAGCGGACGCCGATGGACCCGGCAGCCGTCAATCCGGCGACCGCCTCTGCGTTGAAGTCAAAGCCGACCACCGTGTGCCCGCCCTCGCGCAGCCGCTCCGCCATGTTGAAGCCCATTTTGCCGAGACCAATCAAACCAAGTTCCATATGACCTTCCTCCGTGCCTTTCTGTTGTGTCAGCCAGCGAAAATCCCCAGCCGGTTGAGTCCTTCCCGCAATTGCGCAGGGGACTGCATCTGTACCGCATGGATGCCCAGACTGGCCGCCGCCTCGGCGTTCTCCTTGCGGTCATCAATAAAAACGGCCCCGTCCGGTGTACATTGCAAAACGTCGAGAGCGAGTTGATAGATCGCCGTCTCCGGCTTGCGCAGGCCAACATAACAAGAGCTGAAGAAAGCGGAAAAATACTTTTGCAATCCAAATTTGCGGATGCGAAAGTCATTCAGCACGCGCGATTCATTGTTCAACAGGGCCATCGTATACCTGTTGGATGCAGCCAGGGCCGCCACGGTTTGCAGATTTTCCGAATATAAAACAGCAGACTGTGCCTGCATGGCCACAATGAACTGCTCCTGGGTAAAAGCACGCGGCGTGTAAAAGACGGTGTGTTCCAGATATTGCGCCACGGACATCTCATCTTTTTCCCAGGCGTCGTTGACCTCTGCGTGCCGCTGCATGAAGTCGTCCATGCCCAGGGAAAACTGCTGGAGCACTGCCGAGCGTTCCCGGTGGTCCCATCCGTTGGTCAGCAGGACGCCCCCGCAGTCCCAAAAAATCGTGCGAATTGCCTTGGAAGCCATCGGACAGACCTTCCCTCTGGGGACGGGCCTTTGCGGCCCGTCCATCCTTCGTTTCTACGTGCATTGCCGATTGTGCGTGTTGATTAGGCGGAGTTTGCAACCTCTGCCGTGGCCTTGCGCAGATACTGCGACTCAATGGCCTTCACCTTGTTCAAACGGCGGACGAAGCGTTCTTCGTTCTTTTGGAAGCGCGCCCCCAGATACGATGCAACAATATCAAACGCCAGCGCCGGGCCGATGATGCGGGACCCCATTGTGAGGACATTCATGTCATCGTGCTCCACGCCCTGGTGCGCAGAGTAGGTGTCATGGCACAGTCCGGCGCGGATGCCAGGCATTTTGTTGGCCGCCACGGAGACCCCGACCCCGGAACCGCAGATCAATATGCCCCGCTCCGCGTTGCCGGAGAGCAGCGCCTGGCCCACGGCGGCAGCAAAATCCGGGTAGTCCGAAGGAGACTCGTTGTAAGCGCCCAGATCGAGCACCTCGTGGCCCAGATTTTCAATATATTTCCGGACCTTTTCTTTCATCGCAAACCCAGCGTGGTCTGCGGCAATGGCAATCTTCATGGGTCTCACTTCCCTTTCCCAGACAACGCGCGTGTGCGCGCCACCAGCTTGCTTGCATGGGCCACAACATTGGCCACGCTGAACCCCAGTTTTTCCATGACGACTGCACCCGGCGCGGAGGCCCCAAAGCGGTCGATGCCAATCACGTCGCCCTGACGGCCCGCATACTTCCACCAACTCAACGGACTGGCCGCCTCCACCGCCAGCACGGGTACGCCTTCAGGAAGGACGCTGGCTTGGTACACCTCCGGCTGCTCTGCAAAAAGCCGACTGCTGGGCATGGAGACCACCCGCGCGGCCACGCCCTGCGCCTGCAATTCTGCCGCGGCCTTCAGCACCAGACTGACCTCGCTGCCAGCGGCCAGCAGGACCACGTCTGGCGACGCACCACCCTGCTCCAAAATGTACGCGCCGTGGCGGACCCCATTCAAAATGCCGTACTTTGCCGGGTCAAGGATGGGCAGATCCTGGCGGGTGAGCGCCATAAAGGATGGTCTGCGCGTTTCCAGCGCCACCTGCCACGCGGCTGCGGTCTCATTGGCGTCGGCGGGCCGGAAATCCACCAGCCCCGGCATGGCGCGCAAGGAGGCCAGTTGCTCCACCGGCTGGTGCGTCGGCCCGTCCTCGCCCAGGCCGATGGAATCATGCGTAAAGACGAAGATGGAAGGCACCTGCATCAGCGCGGCCAGGCGCAGCGCCGGACGGCAATAATCGCTGAAGACAAAGAAGGTCGAACCATAGGGCAGGACGCCCCCGTGCGCGGCCATGCCGTTCACCGCAGCGCACATGCCAAATTCGCGCACGCCGAAGTAGATATTGCGGCCTGTTGGGTCAAGATGAAAATTCGGGCTGTCTTTGATGGTGGTCTTGGTCGAACTGGAAAGGTCCGCCGCGCCGCCCATCAGCTCTGGCACCCTGGCCGCGATGGCGTTCAGCACCGTGTTGCCCGCGTTGCGCGTGGCGATGGGTTTTGCGTCTGCGGCAAATTTGGGCACGCTGGCCTCCCATCCGGCAGGCAGCTTGCCCGCAAAAATGCGCTCGTACTCAGCGGCCAGTTCTGGAAACTGCTGTTTGTACTTGGCGAAAAGCGCGTTCCACTCCGCCTCCGCCTGTGCCCCACGCGTGCAAATGGTTTCCCAGTTTTTGCGCGCTTCTTCGGGGACGTAAAAGCCCTTGTCCGCCGGCCAGCCCAGCGCCAGCTTGGTCTTTTTCGTGTCTTCCGCGCCCAGCGGCTCGCCGTGCGCCTTGGAGCTGCCTGCCTTGGGACTGCCGTAGCCAATCACCGTGCGCACGGCAATCAGGGAAGGCCTGTCTGTAACGGCCTTGGCTGCAACAACGGCCTGCTCAATGGCCGCCAGATCGTTGCCATCGGCCACATGCTGCACATGCCAGTGGTAGGCCCCAAAACGCTGGGCCACGTCTTCCGTAAAGGACAACTCCGTCGGCCCATCCAGTGAGATATGGTTGTCGTCGTACAGCACAATCAGCTTGCCCAGGGCCAACGTCCCGGCCAACGAGCAGGCCTCGTGCGAGACGCCCTCCATCAGGTCGCCATCGCCGCAAAGCACATAGGTGTAGTGGTCCACCACGTCCAATCCGGGCCGGTTGTAGCGCGCGGCCAGGTGCTTTTCCGCCATCGCCATGCCGACCGCCATCGCCAACCCTTGGCCCAGTGGGCCGGTGGTCACCTCAACGCCGTCCGTGTCGCCACGTTCGGGATGGCCGGGCGTAATGGACCCCCACTGCCGGAATTGCTGGAGGTCGTCCATCGAGACCTTGTAACCGGAGAGATACAACGTGGCGTACAGCATGGCCGAAGCGTGGCCATTGGAGAGCACGAAACGGTCGCGGTCGCTCCACTCCGCATGGGCCGGATTGTGGCGCATGAGCTTGTGAAAAAGCAGATAGGCAATCGGTGCGTCGCCTAATGGCGCTCCGGGGTGGCCGCTTTTGGCCTTTTCCACGGCATCAACTGCCAAAAAACGCAGGGTGTTGATGGATACAACGTCCAGTTCGCTCATAAACTCCTCAAAGTACAATTCGGGTTGTTGGCTTTCCAGCAGAGGATGCAGCCCTTATTCTAAAGGCCGGTGGGTCGTTTCATGGGAGGAAATTCATTCCTGCCTAGGACCCACGGCCACCGTGTAGTTCTTGTTCTCCCATCGCCCCTCTTTGGACCAGTAAAAGGTGAATTGGACCGGGACCTGCTGGTCTTGCGGCACTGCAATGTCAGCAAAGCAACCCGGACTGCCTGCATGTTTCGCCTCCAGCGTGTTGGTTGTGCTCCAGTTGTCAGTAGACCAAAGGACGCGGAAGCCGGTGGGGACGACAATACGCAACGTCTTGCCTGGGGCAATCTGTTGCAGGGGCCGGTCCAACTTGAAGATTTCCACTGGGCGCGACGGGCGCTGGCGCAGATACCGCTCCTCTACTGCCGGAATGCTGTCAAAGATGTGGCCATCCATCACGGAACGTAGCAGCTTGATGTACTCCGCGTGTGCCCAGGCAAGCGGCATGGCTGCGCCGGAGTGCCTGCCCAAATACAGTTCCTGACTGGGCCTGTCGGCCTCGTCCCAAATCTGTTCCGGCAACATGCCGCCCTGGGAGCTGAATTGCTCAAAGGCGCGGACCAGCGGGCGGACGTCCCTGCCCACGGCCAGCTCGTAGTGGGCGCGTTCCCCGGTCAGCAGCGGCCAGGCGCGTCCCTGGCCCCATCCCTGATATGGACTGCCATCATGGCGCTGCCCGTAACCATCGTGGTTATAGCGTCGCCAGCATGGGCCAAAAGGTGTCTCAATTTTCAGCACGGCATCCACGACCTTCAACGAGTCCACAATCAGGGGGTCGTCCGGCGGGCGGATGCCATAACGCACCAGCTCCAGAAAGCCGTGGTCAATGATCTCCCGCGCCTCAAATTCATACCTTTCCCCGGGGCCGCGGTTGGACAGGCGAACGCGGTCCGCCCCGCAATCGGCCCTAAAATATGGGTCGCCGGGTTGGGGCGGTCGGATGCGCATGTAGTGCCGTTGCACCTCTGGATGCAAAATGCCCTCGTGGGTGACCGTCCAATCTTCAATGTGCGACTCCAGCCAATCGGCAAAGCCGACCAGCAGGTCGGCCATCTCCGGCGCGCCGCGCGCCTGCGCCATATCGCTGGCGCAGATAAGTCCGGCAATGACGGCAGCCAGCGTGGAGGGGGAATAACCGGCGTTTTCCTCCCATCGCTCCTGCTGCGTGACCGGGGCATGACGCACCAGGAACCCTGCCGCCTGCTCCACCAAGGGGAAGACGTCAAAGCTGCCTAGCCCTCCCGCCTTCCAAAGCCGCCACGCCAGCATGATGGGGAAGGCCACCTCGTCCAGTTGCATGCCAGTCCAGTAAGGCGTGCCGTTGATCCAGAAGTTCTGGGCAAAGCTGCCATCAGGCCGTTGTGTTGTGGCCAGATAGACCAGCGCCCGCAGGGCCGTTTCCATCCGTCCGCAGGCCATCAAGGCCGTGGCGCTCTGCACCATGTCCCGCGTCCATACCAGGTGGTAGCCGCCCAAATCATCATCGCCCTTGACCTGTCCCCATGGGATTGACAGGGAAGCAATAAAAGCGCCGGGATAGGTCTTGTCTTCGTGGGCCAGCAGGACGCTGCGGCTGATGAGCAGCAGACGCCCTGCATCCATCGAAGCAGAGGAGACGTCCAGGGGTGACTTCGCCCTGTGCCACTGTTCCACAAAGCGCGTCAGGTGCAATGCAAACGGCGTGGCCAGCGCCTGCATCATGCTGGAAATGGCCGCATGGTGCCCTCGTCCAAAGCCGACGGACAATGTAAATTCCTTGTGCCGCGCAATGTCAATCTCGCCCATCAGGGCAATGTTGCCGTCCAGCGCCTGGTCGTACTCCCAGTCCATCTTCAAATTGTCATTCAGGTCCTGCCAGCCATCACTGACGCCAACAAAACCACAGGAGACGCGCGTAAAGTTGCAGTCCACGCCCATGGCCAGGGAAGTGGGGTCCCGCCACGCCAGCAGCACCCGGCGGCCACTCACCTCCACGGAGCGCCCGGAGTTCCCCGCGCCACCGCCCTCCATGTGGGGGGCCAGCAGCGCGTAGACCTTCAGCCGGTCCAGCAGCCGCTCCTCGCCTTCCACGCGCACATGCACCAATATGACGGGATAGTGTGGGTCAGAGATGATCTCCTTGACCAGCGTGTAGCGGCCTTCTGGGTCGCGGCTGGTGACGCGCACGGCCAGCGCTTCCTGGTCAATATATTCAAAAGTGCTCTCCAGGTCGCGCTTGACTTCGTGGAAAAAGGTCTCCCCGTCTGTAATCAGAAAGCCCAGATCGCGCACCTGCGGACGGTCAATGGTCGGATAATAAATCTCATTCAATATGCTGTGGGAGATGGTGAACCAGACCCGGCTGGAAGTGGCATACGATGTGCCAACCGCGTCCTTTTCGCTGGATGTCCAGCGCGGCCCCAGTCCGGGAGCGCCAGGGGCAGGCCCATCGGCTTCAATCCAGTGGTACTCCGGGGCAAGCGTCGTCATCCACACCTCATCTGCAAATTGTCCTCGTTCTTCCCGTCCAGCATCGGAACAGCATCGCGGTCCAAGCTGTAATTTGTTTGGATGCATGAATTGGCCCATTCCGATGCCGCAGGCGGGAACGTCTCCGGTCCATCGCGAATGTCCCCGCATCGGGATGGAACACTTCCACCAAACAATCGAATGGTGAATGGGAAGTTGCATACCATGAAAATTACGCAGCCTCCCGGCCTCTTCTTGCATCTAATTGCGCTAGTATGACTGATATATCTGGGGCCATGCGGACAGGCCAGTCTTTCTGCCGTCCGCCCCGTCCAAAGAAACGACCCACGCAACATACACAGGAGGAAGATTTTGGCACACGAACTTGCACCTTTACCCTACGACTACGCAGCCTTGGAGCCTTACATCGATGAGGCCACCATGCGCGTACACCACGGCAAGCACCACCAGGGCTATGTGGACAACCTGAATGCCGCACTGGAAAAGCACCCGGAACTCTTCAAGCACTCGGCGGAAGAGCTGCTGCGTAACCTGAGCATCGTGCCGGAGGACATCCGCACCGCAGTGCGCAACCATGGCGGCGGCCATGTGAACCACACCATGTTCTGGCAGATCATGAAACCCAAAGGCGGCGGCGACCCCACGGGCAAAATCGGCGCGCAGATCAAGAAGGACTTTGGCAGCTTTGAGGAGTTCAAAAAGCTCTTCAACGATACGACTGTCAAACAATTCGGCTCTGGCTGGGGCTGGCTGGTCTATGAGAACAGCAAGCTGCGGGTGCTTTCTACGCCGAACCAGGACAGTCCGTTGCACCAAGGGCTGTATCCGGTCCTCGGCAACGATGTTTGGGAGCATGCCTATTACCTGAAGTATCAAAACCGCCGCGCCGAGTATCTGGCCGCTTGGTGGAACACGGTGAATTGGGACGAAGTGAACAAGCGCTTCGAGCACGCCGCCAAGTAAACCAACCCGCTCCCGGCGTGGGCCACAGGCAGCGGCGCGGGCCGCTGCCTGTTTTGCTTGGACAAGGGCGCTATTTCACGGGTGCAGGGCGCTGGCCACCAGCGCCAGGGCCTCTTCGCGGGTGTGGATGCGGCCATCCAGTTGCGCGTCCTCCACCAGCAGCAGCAAGCGGCGGAATTCCGGGCCGGGTGTGTGCCCTGCGGCGATCAGGTCGCGCCCGGTAATCAACGGCTGCGGACGCACCTCCTCGGCGGGCGTGGTTTCAAAGTGCTTTTTTGTAAATTCGTAGAGCTGCAATCCGCCATGGCTGGCAAGGCAATCCAGCCGGTGCAGTTCCAAGTGCTCCCCGAAACGGTCCAGCCTCAAAAAACGCTTCAGCGTCGACGGGCGCATCTTCTCCACCTCGCCAAAGCGCATGTGATTGGCCACCAGCGCCGCGATCTGGGCCTTGTCCTCATTCGACATGCGCAGGCGTGTGGCAATCTCCTCCGCCATGCACACGCCCACCTCCACATGGCCATCAAAGCGGATGCGGTCCGGCGCGCGGCGAAAGGTCGCTGGCTTGCCGATGTCGTGCAGCAATGCTCCCCAAGCCAGCGTGGGCGGGCAGCCCGCAGGCAATTTTTCCAGCAGCAGCAGGGTGTGCATCCACACGTCGCCTTCAGGATGGAACTGCGGCGGTTGCTCCACACCTTGCAGGCGCACCACCTCCGGCAGCACTTCATGCAGCAGGCCCGTCTCATCCAATAGCTCAAAGGCGCGTCGCGCCGCGCCCTCCGTCAACATGCGCGTCAGTTCCTCGCGCACCCGCTCCTGGCCCACCGGATGGACCTGCGCCGCCATCGCCCGCATGGCGGCAAAGGTGGCCCCGTCGATGGCATACCCCAGGCGGGCGGCAAAGCGGACGCCCCGCAACAGGCGCAGCTTGTCCTCCGCAAAGCGCAGCATGGGGTCGCCAATGGCGCGGATGGTCCCGGAGCGCAGGTCCTCCATTCCGCCCACAAAATCCAGCACGGCGGACTTCAAGGCGCGGCCCGCATCCGGTCGGCCCACGCCCAGCCGCTCTGCATCGGGCCGCCCTGGGTCCAGCAAGTCTGGGTCGAGCAAATCTGGGTCCAGCAACATACCGTTGATGGTGAAGTCGCGCCGCTGCACGTCCTCTTCCGGCAATTGCGTGTAGCGCACCGATTCAGGACGGCGGCCATCGCTATAGGCGCCATCGCTGCGGAAGGTGGCCACTTCGGTGATGATCTCGCCTGCCTCGCAGGCGTCCGCCACCAGCACCACGCCAAAGTGCGCACCCACGGCAAAGGTGCGCGGAAACATTCCCAATACGATGTCTGGCGTGGCGCTGGTGGCCACATCAAAATCTGCCGGTATGCGGCCCAGCAGCAGGTCGCGCACGCAGCCCCCGGCAAAGTACGCGGCATAGCCCGCAGCGCGCAGCCGGTGGACAATGGCCGCTGCCGCCGCCTGCCGTTCCGCCATCGAAATGGATGGTCCCATGGCCGCCATGACGCTGCTCTCCTGAAAGACTCCCGATACTATGGTGACATGCAGCAGAAAACTTCGCAGCCGGGCCGTGGGTTGGTGCTGGGCATTGAAAGCTCCTGTGACGAGACCTCAGCCGCCGTGGTGGAAAAGGGTGCGCGCGTGCTGTCGAACGTGGTCGCCTCGCAGGTGCGCACCCACGCGCGCTACGGCGGCGTGGTGCCGGAGCTGGCCTCGCGCGAGCACCTGCAAAACATCGTCCCCGTGGTGCGCGCGGCCCTGGAACAGGCGCAAGTCACGCTGCGTGACCTGGACGCCATTGCCGTCACGGAAGGTCCCGGCCTGGCCGGTGCTCTGCTGGTAGGCATTCTGTACGCCAAGGCGCTGGCCTTTGCGCTGGGCAAGCCACTGGTTGCAGTCAACCATCTGGAGGGGCACATCCATGCGGTGCTGCTGGAAGCCAGGCAGCAACAAGAGCAGAAGATCGTCCCGCCTATTTTGGCGCTGGTCGTTTCTGGCGGGCACACGCACCTCTATCTGGCCGAGGACCTTGCCGAAGAGACCAGCGGCGCTTGGCGCTATCGCAACGTGGGCAAGACGCTGGACGATGCGGCGGGCGAGGCCTTTGACAAGGTGGCCAAACTGCTTGGCCTGGGCTACCCCGGCGGGCCGTGGATTGACTGGCTGGCGCAGCATGGCGACCCGCACGCGGTCCCCTTTGGCCCCATCAACGTGAAGCAGAAGCCCTACCGTGGGCCGCTGGCGCTCGGTCCGCGCTTTCTGTTTTCCTTCAGCGGCCTGAAGACCGCCGTGTTGCGCTACGTGGAGACGCACGCAATGCAAGCGCGCATTGCCGCGCGGCGGACCGCTCTGGCGGCCATGGAAAATGCAAGCCCGCAGGAAGCGCTCCAGCTCTGCGATGCGGAGACGCTGGGCCTGATTGCCTCCTTCCAGCGCGCGGTCATCGACGACCTGCTGCGCAAGGCCTTTGCCGCAGCGGAGAGCTTCCATGTGCGCAGTATGGTGGTCTCTGGCGGCGTGGCGGCCAATCGCGAACTGCGGCGACGCTTCACGCAGGAGGCCGGGCGGCGCGGTCTGCCGCTGGCCTTCCCGTCCTTTGCGCTCTCCACGGACAATGCGGCGATGATCGCCGCCGCCGCCTGGCCCCACTTTGCCAATGGCGAATTTGCCTCGGACGAGTTGAGCGCAGCGCCTTCGTTGACGCTTGGCCCAGCGGAACTGCGCCCGCAACGATAATTTTCCCGCCGTCTGGTCGTACAATCAGAATTTATATGACCCTGCGTCTCTACAACACCCTGGGCGGGCAGACTGAAGAACTGTCCCCGCGCGATGGCCAGCCGCTGCGCATCTACGCCTGCGGGCCGACCGTCTACGACTATGGCCATATTGGCAACTTCCGCACCTTTGTCCATGTGGACGTGCTGCGCCGCTTCCTGCACCAGCAGGGCGTCCCCTTGCTGCATGTAATGAACATCACCGATGTGGACGACAAGATCATCCGCAACGCCAGCGCAGCGGGCGTCTCCATCCACGACTACACGCCCAAGTTTGAGCGCGCCTTTCTGGAAGACCTGGACGCCCTGCGCATTGAGCAGCCGGAGTTGCTGGTGCGCGCCACCGAACACATCCCAGAGATGGTCACGCTGATTGAGCAGTTGGTGAAGAAGGGCGCTGCCTATCGCGGGGAAGACGGTTCCTATTACTTCCGCATCGCCAGCTTTCCCGGCTACGGCAAGCTCTCCAAGAAAGACCTGGGCGGCATGGAAGATGGCGCGCGCGTGGACGTGGACGAATACGACAAGGACAGCGTCCGCGACTTTGCCCTGTGGAAGGCCGCCAAGCCGGGAGAGTTCCACTGGGAGAGCAGCCTCGGCACAGGCCGTCCTGGCTGGCACATTGAATGCTCGGCCATGGCGATGAAGTACCTTGGCGAGAGCTTTGACCTGCACGCAGGCGGCGAGGACCTGGTCTTTCCACACCATGAGAACGAGATCGCCCAATCGGAATCGGTCACGGGAAAGACCTTTGCCCGCCACTGGATGCATGTGCGCTTTTTGATGGTGGAGGGCAAGAAGATGGCCAAGTCCGCAGGCAATTTTTTCACCCTGCGCGACCTGCTGCTGCGTGGGCACAAGGCCTCGGCCATTCGTTTTCTGCTGACCTCTGTCCCGTATCGCAATCCGCTCAACTTCACCTTCGACGGACTGACGGAGTCCACCAATGCCGTCGAACGCCTGCGCAACTTTGTCGCACGGCTGCGCGCGGGGGGATTTCCAGCGGGGAGCAATGCCGCCCTGGCCAGCGCAACGGAAAAGGCCCAGTCCATCTTTACCGCAGCCATGGAAGATGACCTGAACACCGCCGAGGCGCGCGCGGCCATCTTCGATCTGGTGCGGGCGGCCAACACCGCTGCCGACCGCAAAGAACTGCGCAGCGGGGACGTTGCCCCCATCCTGCAGGTGATGGCGCGCTTTGATGCAATCTTCTGCGTGCTGGAAGACCACGACGAAGAGGCGACCCGCTTTGCCCTGGAATGGGCCAAAAACGAGGGCCGTCTGGACCAGGCCACAACGGAGGCGCTGGCAGGTTACGCGCTCAGCGATGCGGAGATTGAGGCCCGCATTGCAGAACGCAACGCCGCGCGCAAGGCACGCGACTTTGCCCGTGCCGACGCCATCCGCGACGGACTGGCGGCCAAGGGCATTTTGCTGGAAGACGGCAAGGACGGCGTGCGCTGGCGTAGAAAATAGCTGCCAAACGGCGCTCCCTCCAGCTATACTGGTGGCGGGAGCGCGCATGAAGGGCCATATACAGACCGTAGAACTTCGCCTAGGTCTCGTTGAACGCGTCTGGCGCATGTGTCCGCGCAAGCACCTGCGCAGCCTTCCCACACGCACCCGCGCGGGCCTCTTCGGCAGCGACTAGCAGCGCACACTCTTCCTGCAACTGTTTCGTGATGTTTCGTGCTTTCCGCGCCCGCCCCATGCGGCCCAGCGGCGAAAGCACACCACCCAATCTAAAAGACAAGAGGGACTGAACATGCAGACCAATACGCCAAAGAACACACTTGGAGAGTATAAAAAGAGCGCCAAATTCGCCCAGTTCGGGCCAAAACTGGTTGGGCCTTTGCCCGGCCCCAAGGCCAAGGCCACCGTGGACGCGGACCATAAATGGATGTCGCCCAGCTATACCCGCTCCTATCCGCTGGTGGCCAAGCGTGGCCACGGCCTGCGCATTGAGGACGTGGACGGCAATGAATTCCTCGATTTTGCCGCAGGCATCGCCGTTGTTTCCACCGGACATTGCCACCCGGAGGTGGTCGCCGCCATCCAGAAACAGGCCGCTGAGTTGATCCATATCTCCGGCACGGACTTCTATTACGAAAACATGGTCCAGCTTGCCGAGCGGCTATCAAAGATCGCCCCCATGCCCGGCCCGCACAAGTTTTACTATGGCAACTCCGGCGCGGAGGCCGTGGAGTGCGCGCTGAAGCTGGCCCGCCACCACACCGGACGGCAACATGTCCTGGCCTTTTTTGGGGCCTTCCACGGGCGCACCATGGGCGCGCTTTCGCTTACCGCCTCCAAACCGCAGCAGCGTCGTGGCTTTGCCCCTCTGGTCCCTGGCGTCACCCACCTGCGCTACCCATACGCCTATCGAGGATGCAGCGGGGGCCCGCAGGACGAAGAGGCCTTCGCCCTCGGCTGCGCCCGCTACATTGAGGAAAAGCTCTTCAAGACGACGGTCTCCCCGGAGGAGGTTGCGGCCATCTTTGTGGAGCCGATCCAGGGTGAGGGCGGTTACGTGGTGGCCCCGTCCATCTTTATGCAGGAACTGCGCCGCATCTGCGATAAGCACGGCATCCTGCTGGTCGTCGACGAAGTGCAGTCTGGCGTGGGCCGCACCGGTAAATGGTGGGCCGTGGAACATACCGGCGTTCAGCCGGACATGGTCTGCATGGCCAAAGGCATCGCCAGCGGGATGCCGCTCAGCGTCTGCATGACCCGCGCGGAGATCATGGACTGGAAGCCCGGCGCCCATGCCTCCACTTTTGGCGGCAATCCCGTGGCCATTGCAGCGGCGCTGGCCACGCTGGACGTGCTGGAACGCGAGGGAGTGGCCAATGCCGCCAAGGTCGGCCATACCATGATGGACCGCCTGCAACAGTGGCCAGACAAACACCCCATAGTCGGCGACGTGCGCGGACGCGGCCTGATGATCGGCATTGAGATCGTCAAAGACCAAAAGACGCGCGAGGCCGCCAGCGCATGGCGCAACCGCATTGAGGAGCTGGCATTTGAACGCGGCCTGCTCATCCTTGGCTGCGGAGAGACCTCCATCCGCCTGGCCCCGCCGCTCATCTTGAAACAGGAAGAAGCGGACGTGGCCCTGGACATTCTGGAAGAGTGCATCAGCGTAGTGGAGCACGAACACCTACACACTCCGACGAAGGCCAAGGCGTAGGACCTTCCTCCAATTTGTTGACCCTGATTGAGCGAGGTCATTCTGGGCGAAGCGCAACGGAGTGAAGAACTATTGGTCTGGCCCCAAAGGATGGAACTTGGGTGCCCCACACTAACCGCGTTTTTTGCGGTTAGTGTGGGAAAACACGATGCAAATCTTTTGGGCCCGACCAATAAGAGTATCTTCGCTCTGCCAACACCGTCGCGGTCCTTCGTCGGTCGCCGTGGCGGCCTCCTCAGAATGACTCCTTCAAATTTTGTGTCTTTGCGACGTCAAGAAGCTGCTGCTGCGCCAGTTCTTCCACCAGGACTGGAGTACACCCGGCCCCAGCGACAGTCCTTGCCCACCGCCGTTTATGCTACCGGAGTACGCCCCGGTCAGGTCGGCCACGGCGCTGAACCAGCGATAGGTATG
>JBMFGT010000023.1:0-33466 GCA_049977205.1 Acidobacteriaceae bacterium
GTTGCTTCGCCAGCAGGCGCCCACTGGAATACTCCACCGTGCCGCTGGCGTTCTCCTCTGCCTTCATGCGCGCCCAATAATACGGCAGATGGAACCAGGTGCGCGCGGCCACCACGGCCAGCGGATTGGCCGCATCCAGGGAGAAGAAATAAACGCCGGGTACCCCTGTGCGACGGTCACGGACATAGGTGCGCAGGTTCAGCTCAGCAAAATGGCTGGCCCCGGGGAGCGTCCCCAGCCCACGGAAGCGGATGCGGTCCATGGTGAACGGCACCACGCCGATCCAGCCATCACCCCCAAAGCAGTCTACCGTCAGGCCGTCAGGCAGCAGATAGGCGATCTCCGCAGCAGGCAGGGGCCAGTGCGCAAACAGCAAGCTGTGCCAGCGCTGCTGTATGGCCCAAGGCTGCACAGGCAGCGCCCAGGGACGATGGTCAACAATGGAAAGCACCTCTCCCATAACGGAACACCACGTATCATCTTACGACCTATCCTACGATGGCCCCGGCCCTGTTGGGGTTGCCGCTCAAACGGACGGCCCATCGCGCAGATATTCCCCGTTCTTCCTCTGCCGGCTGCGATACTCTGGACTTCACGGAGATTTTCTGGCGGGACCGCACCTCCCGGTCTGCTGGTAAAACAAACAATGATGACCAACGATGCACCCTCCACCCAACCAGCACAACCGGCCTTGCAAACGCCCGTGGCCCCCGCTCCGGCGGATGCGCGCCCGATGACAACACCCCCCACAACCGATGCTGGCAGCACCGGCCCGACTGCACTTACCAATGTCTACGCCGTCCACGGGGCTGACCCGGAGGTGATGGCCTACGCGATGGCCAAGTATTCGCGTTCGGCGCTGACGATGCAGGAGTCCCTCCGCGAACTGAACAGCCAGCGTGCGGAGCAGTTTCTGGACACCTTTTATTTCCAATATGGGCACCGCTCCATCGCCGACCTGGCGCATGTTGCCTTCGCGGTGGAACGGCTCTCCCTGCTGGCCGCCATCGTGCTGCTGGACGAGCAGCGCTGGGACGGGCAGGAGCGGTCTACGCGCTATCAGGACTTCCGCAAAAGTGGTTGGCGCCTGCCGGAATTTGGCCCGGACATGGAGGCGAAAAAGCTCTACACGGAAAGCATCGAAGGGCTGTTTGCCGCTTACGAAAAGCTCTCGCAGGGGGCCTTGGCGCTGCTGGGCCAAAGCATCGCCAAGCCAGCCGAAATGGAGCAAAAGGCATACGAGCGCACGCTGCGCGCCCGCGCCTTTGACGTGGCCCGCTATCTGCTGCCGCTGGCCACCCATACCTCCCTGGGCCAGATCGTGAACGCACGCACACTGGAGACGCAGATTTCCCGACTGCTCTCGCATACCCATGCCGAGGTGCGCCATTTAGGTGGGCTGTTACGCTCCGCCGCCGCCGCCCCTGCGTGGAACGTGCAGACCTCTGCGCTGGAGGCGCTGCAAAAGAAGATCGCCGCGCTGGACCCGGCGCTTGGCGAAGAGGCCGCAACATTGCTGTTGCGTCCGGTCAAGGCCGCGCCCACGCTGGTCAAATACGCCGCGCCCATGGAATATCTGACCAAGGTGCGTCCTGCGCTGGAACAGGCGGCGCAGGAACTGCTCCAGCAGGAGCGCATCCAGCCCGCGCCGTTGGTGGACCTGGTGGATGGCCCCGTAGGCGGGCCGAACGGCACTCCTGAATCGCTGGAGATCGAGATCATCACCACGCTGCTCTACGGCGCCTGCCATTATCCCTATCGTCAGATACGGGAGCATGTGGCCGCGCTGGACGCGACGCGGCGCAATGAATTGCTACTGCTGGGCACGCGCGACCGTGGACCGCATGATGAACTGCTGCGCGCATTTGCCTCCGGCCACGTCTTTCGCTTCGACATCCTGATGGACATTGGCGGCTTCCGCGACATGCACCGGCACCGGCGCTGCGTGCAGACCATGCAGGCCTTCACCAACGCGCATGGATACGAGGTGCCAGAGCTGATACAGGAGACGCCCCTGCGCGCGGAGTACGAGCAGGCGGTGCGGCAGGCGCACGCGGCCTATGACCAGCTTGCCTTGAGCAATGCTCCTGAGGCTACGGCCACAGCGCAGTATGTGCTGCCTCTGGGCACGCGCTGCCGCGCGCTCTTCAAGATGGACTTCGCCGAGGCCGCCTACATTGCCGAACTGCGCAGCGCGCCGCAAGGGCACATCTCCTACCGCCGCGTGGCGTGGGAGATGTACCAGGCCATCGCCAAACGGCACCCTGTGTTGGCGCAGGGCATCCGCGTCACGGACATAAACGCCCCGGTCGATCCTTTGCAACGCTAGCGCAATTCCCAGGTCTCAAAATCGAGACCTGGGATGCGTCATTTCCCTCAGGCACGAAACGGCGCAAGCTGTTCTTCACGCGGCGGCGCGGTAAACGCGCTCACTCCCACCAGACAGATCAACGAAACGACCAGCGCGGGAAAGATGGCGTCGCGTTGCGCGATGGCCACCGGCAAATGCTGATGCACCCAGGCCGTCTGCCAGAAGACGGTGACGAAGGTGCCCGCCGCAATGCAACTGACCGCCCCCGCCGCCGTGGCGCGTCGCCAATAAAAGGCCGCCAGAATCACAGGCGTCAGCGCAGCGGAATAAATGGTGTAGGCGTAGAGCGCCTTTTCCAGGATCGACTGCGTGTACGCGCCCTGCACCAGCGCCCAGATGCCCAGCAGGACGACCACGAGCCGCGAAACAATCAGGATGCGTTTGTTGCTGGCCTGCGGATGCAGGTAGCGCAGGAAAACATCGTTGACCAGATTGGTCGCTGGGGAAAACAGATAGTTGTTGGCCGTGGAGATGACCTTGGCGAAGACCGCGCCCAGCAGCAGCGCGCCCAGCATGGCGGGCAGGCCATGCCGCGCCGTGTAGGCGATGATCTCGCGCGGGCGCTGGCTTACCTCGCCCGTGGGCCAGAGCGCCGAGCCAATGACGGCAATGGCCACAATGATGGTCTCCAGAATGATCGTGCCGATGATCCAGCCCACCACCGCGTGGCGTGCGTCTTTTTCTGACTTGGCGGAGAAAAATTTCTGGTACATGGACTGGTTGCCCAGCATCAGCAGCATGGTGGGCAGAAAGAACTCCATGGCGCGGGCAAAGGTGAGCGGACCGAGCACCTGGAAATGCGAGGCAGGCAACGCTGCGTGCAGACCGGCCCAGCCACCGCTCTGGTGCAGCAGGATGGGGATGGCGAGCAAGCAGGCGACAGTGACCAGAATGCCGATGGCCACGTCCATGTACGCCACGGAAGACATGCCGGCCAACGCCGTAAATAGAATGACGAAGGCCGCCAGAATGTACATGCCCTGGGTGCTGCTGAGGACGCCGGGAAAGATCAGGTGCAGGATGTCTCCCCCGCCGCGCAGTTGATAGCTGGCAATGGCCGTGTATGCAAAGAGGATGGCGATGACGCCGAGCACGCGCGCAGTCTGGTTGTAGCGCGCCTCCAGCAGGTCCGGGATGGTGAATTGCGCGAACTTCCGGGCACGCGGCGCGATGAAATAAATCAGCAGCAGCCCGACCCAGCCACCGGCTGGCTGCCAAAGCGCGGCAAATCCATTGCGATAGGCGTTCTCTGCCCCGGCAAACAGGGAACCAGCGCCAATCCACGAGGAGAGCAGCGTAAAGACCAGCACATACGCGGGCAGCGAACGGCCCGCGACAAGATAGTCCGCCTTGGTCTTGACGGTGTGGACGCGGGCGAGCGAGACCACCAGCAGCGTGAGGGCGACGGCCCCGAGGACCACGGCATACAGTGAAACCATGCGGACAACCTAAAGGAAATGGATGCGGTACCGTCCAGTGTACTGGACCGGAGCGGAATTGGATACGACGCCCAGGCGATTGCACGGCGCACGGGACCAAACGGCGGACTATTTGTCTGGAAGGACCTCGGTCCTGTGCAGCAGGACCTCCAGCGAGGTCTGCACCTGTTGCGCGCTACGGCCCACAATCACAACACGCTTGTTGCGGTTGTGTTCCCCTGCGGCAAGCTGGACGGCAGAACGGGGCACACGCAGCAATTCCGCCAGGAAGGCAATCAGGGCGTCATTGGCGCGGCCCTCAACGGGAGGGGTGGTCAAGGCGATGCGCAATGCTTCGCCCATCACGCCCTGCACGGCATTGCGTTTTGCGCGGGGCTGCACGCGGACCAGGAAGCTGGTCCCTTGCGGCGTATCGCGGACGGGGACCTGTGGTGGCATTATGGCAGCGTTCCCGTGGCAATCATGGCGTTGTGCGTTCTCCTGCCTTGCGTTCTCCAAAGATGGCCGTGCCAATGCGCACACAGGTGGACCCCTCCTCAATGGCCACGGGAAAGTCATGCGACATGCCCATGGAAAGCTGCTCCAGCGCAAGATGCGGATGCTTTTGCGCAAGCACACCGCGCAACTGGCGCAAGCGGCGGAAGTAGGGCCGCGACTCTTCCAGGTCCTCAGCGAACGGAGGCACGGTCATCAGCCCGCAGATTTTCAGGTGTGGCCACTCTGGTGCCTGTTCCAACAAGGCGGCCAGCTCCGGACCATCGGGGGCCAGGCCGTGCTTGGACGCTTCCGGGCTGAGCTTGATTTCCAGCAGCACTGGCAGCAATCTGCCCGCTGCGGCGGCTGCCTGCTCCAGCCGTTCGGCCAAACGCTGGGAGTCTACGGCGTCCACGGCATCCACAAGCTGCATGGCGCGCATTACCTTGTTCGATTGCAGAGGGCCAATCATGTGAAAGGACGCAGGCACGGGGCCGGAAAAGGTCCCAGCAGCAGCCAGGACGGCCTGCTTCCCGGCCAGTTCCTGCACGCGGTTTTCGCCGAAGAGACGCAGCCCTGCGGCGTGGGCCTCCAAGATGCGCTCCGGCGGGTGCGTTTTCGTGACGGCCATCAGTTGGACGTCGTGTGCGGCACGGCCCGCGCGACGGCAGGCCGCTGCAATTTGCTCCTGGACGCGCGCGATATTTTCAGCAATGGACATGCGGGACGCCCACCTGCGCCATGTTAGCGCCCGTGTCCTTCCAGGAACTTCTCCACTTCCAGCGCGGCCATGCAGCCGGTGCCAGCGGCGGTAATGGCCTGCCGGTAGCGGCGGTCCTGCACGTCCCCGCAGGCAAAGACGCCGGGCACGCGGGTAAAAACGTGGTTCTGGGTGCGGATGTACCCATCGTCGTCGAGGTCAATCTGTCCGGCAAACATGGTTGCATTGGGCGCATGGCCAATACCCAGGAACATGGCGCTGACCGGCAAAACGCTGCGCTCCTGCGTGCCCACATTGCGCAACTTGAGTCCGCTGACCTCCTTTTGCTCCACGCCAAGGACCTCTTCCACAACGGTGTTGGTCAGGACGCGTATCTTCGGGTTGGCCAGGGTCCGTTCCAGCATGATCTTAGAGGCGCGGAACTGGTCGCGGCGGTGCAGGATGGTCACTTTGCTGGCGAAGCGGGTCAGGAACAGGGCCTCTTCCATGGCCGTGTCTCCGCCGCCAATGACGGCCACTTCCTTACCAGAGAAAAAGAAGCCATCGCAGGTGGCGCAACTGCTGACGCCGTGGCCAATCAGCGCTTTTTCACTGGGCAGGCCAAGCCAGCGCGCTGTGGCGCCGCTGGCGATAATGAGCGTGCGCGTTTGCAGGGTCTCTGTGCCCAGGTCCAGCGTGAAGGGGTGCTTGGAGAGGTCCGCGCTGACCAGGTGCGCCAAACGAAACTCCGTGCCAAAGCGCGCGGCCTGCTGCTTCATGTTCTCAATCAACTGCGGCCCCTGGATGCCTTCTGGCCAGCCGGGGAAATTCTCCACCAGGGTGGTGGAAGAGAGCTGGCCGCCGGGTTCGTGGCCTTCCAGAACAAGGGGCCTTAGATTGGAGCGGGCTGCATAGATGGCTGCGGTAAGGCCTGCGCAGCCGGAGCCGAGGATGACGGTATCGTGGATGTCTGTGCTCATAAGATTTCGTGTTTTATTGTACTGGCCCGCGCAAAGACGCGCGCAACCTGTTGGGAACTTTCCCAATCTATGCATTGGATGCCGAACGGCGGGCCTTGGTTCCATCGGCTGGATTTCCGGCCTTCCCCGGCGCCAGAGGGGACTGCTGGGGACGCTCCGAAGGGCGCATGGTCACACGAAAAAAGAGGCAGCGTCGCGGCTGCCTCTTTGTATGACTGCGTTGGAAACACCCTACGCGGGGACCTTCCCGCTGGCCTTTACTTTGACCGGCGTGAGCCAGCCATAGCGGTCCGGGAGCTTGCCGGAGGCGATGCCAAAATACTCCTCGGCCAGCTTTTTGGTGATAGGGCCGGTCGCGCCGTCCTTGACCAGGACGCGGTCCACGGAACGGATGGGCGTGATCTCCGCCGCCGTCCCGGTCATAAAGGCCTCGTCGGCAATGTAGAGCAGTTCCCGTGGCAGCGCCTGTTCCACCACGGTGAGGCCCTTTTCCCTGGCCAGCGTGATGACCGAGTCGCGGGTGATCCCATTCAGCACGGAGTTGGCCAGCGGCGAAGTATAAAGGACGTTTTTGCGAATAATGAAAAGGTTCTCGCCGGAGCCTTCAGAGAGATACCCATTTACATCCAGCGCAATGCCCTCCGCGTAACCGTTGGTGGCGGCCTCCATGCGGATGAGCTGCGAGTTCATGTAATTGGCCCCGGCCTTGGCCAGCGACGGCATGGTGTTGGGCGCCAACCGGTTCCAGGAGGAGATGCAGACATCGGCCCCGGCGTCGCCCGCCACGTACTTGCCCCAAGGGAAATTCGCGATATACAGCTCTATCGGACAGCCCTTGGGGGTGACGCCCATCTCTCCGTAGCCACGAATGGCAATGGGCCGGATATAGCAGGGTGCAACGCCGTTGGCTTCAACGGTCTCCACCACCGCGGCATTCAACTGGTCCAAGGTGTGGTCCAACTCCATGCGGTAAATCTTGGCCGAATCCAGTAACCGCTGCATGTGCTCCGGCAGGCGGAAAATGGCCGCGCCTTCCTGCGTCTGGTAGCAACGGATGCCCTCAAACACAGAGGACCCGTAATGCACGACGTGCGACATGACATGGATGTTCGCCTGTTCCCAGGGGATGAGCTTTCCGTTGTGCCAGATGTACTTGGTGGTCTGAATAGGCATGGACTGCAAACTCCTTTCGAGGGTGGAAATTCCGTAGGTGGAAAACTTGATTATATCGGTTGTAGGGACACCGACGGCGCGGTCGCCAAATGTTTTTCTGGAGGGCCAGCATTTTTCTTCGTTGGGCGGACTCATGGACCGTCCATCTTCGCCGATAAAGATGCCAGGAGTACAGGAGAACAATGCCAGGTATCCGGGCCTTGATCGTGGACGATTCCTCCGTAATGCGCAAAATTGTGGAGCGCACCCTGCGCCTGAGTGGAATGGAACTGGCCGCAGTGACAGAGGCCGGCAATGGAGAGGAAGCGTTGGCGGTGCTGCGCAAGGGGCCTATGGACCTGGTCTTGTGCGACATCAATATGCCGGTAATGGATGGCCTGCAGATGCTCCAACAGATGCAGAAGGAGGACCTGGCCCAGCAGACGCCCGTGGTGATGATTACCACCGAAGGCAGCGAGTCCCATGTGCGTTCTGCGCTGCTGTATGGGGCGCAGGGCTATATTCGCAAGCCATTCACCCCGGAACAGATCAAGGAGCGTGTCCTGCCGCTGGTCTCCGAAGAGTGACCCGGAGTGGCCCGAAAAGGCCGGACAGGGCCGTCGCTTCTTGCATGGCCGTCGTCAGGATTGCGTACAGGACGCGGCAACGCCTGCTGCGCACCGGCAGGCCATAATCGTAGTTTGCACCATAGTTTGCTTCATATCGTTTGCTTCACCAGTGCATCATCGCTTTGGCCATTTCACGGAGGACACATACATGCCGATGGCCCCTGGCCCAGTGCTTGCATCCACCCACCCCCTGCGGGGAATGTCTCCACTGCCCACTGCTGACCCGGTGCAGGCCCTGGATGTGGCCGTGCAGGAGATTTTCGAGCAGATGCTCTGCATCGCCTGCGTGGCCCAACCCGCCGGGCAGGAGGGTGCACGGCCCGCCGTACAAGACGCCCCGCCGCAGCCGGTGAGCGCGATCATGGGCTTTGCCGGGAACATCTCCGGCTCCTGCACCCTGCGCGCACGGCCCACCGCCGTGGCGGCCATCTCCCACCATCTGCTGGCCATGCCCCTGCCGCCAATCGATGCGCTGGCGCAGGACGCCAATGCCTTGGACAATACCATGCTGGACGCCTTCGGGGAGCTATGCAACATGGTCGCCGGAGGATGGAAGAACCACATTCCGGGCCTGGATTCAGGATGTTCCCTCTCCATGCCGACCATTGTTTACGGCGCCAATTATGTGCTGCACACCATGGGCGACCGCGTGTTGGTGGAGCGGACCTACCTCTTTGGGGAGTTCCAGATGCAGATCACCATCCGCTGCGATGCCCACACCCGGCTCTTCTGATCTGCCGCCGCGCCATACAGATATTTTTCCCGGCCACCCCGCCCTTGCAATGCCTTCAAGCCAAAGGGCGGCCTGCCGATAAACTAAACGTGGTATTTCTATGGGGGTCGGCTTGTCCCAAAAAAATCTCCAGGACCTGCCAATGCGCTGGTGGGTGCGCTCCAGTGTGAGCGCACTGGTGGGTGGACTTTTTCTCGTCCAGATGTCCCTGTTAGAGGTCCACCTTATTTCTGGCATTCCGCATCTGGCCCTGCGGCATCTCCATTGGCATTTTTTGACAATGCTGGTCTTTGCCACGGGCATGTTTATCGCGGCCCTGGTGCTGGGGGAGCGCAATTCCCGGCTCCTGCAACGCAATCTGAGGATGACGCGGCTGATGCTGCGCATCAACCAGGAACTCCGCGCCGATGGGCCACTGGACGCGCGGCTCTCCCGCATACTCCAGGAACTGGTCACCCTGCCCCAGCTTGCCTTGCAACAAAAGGCCGGGGTCTTTCTGCGCTCCCAGGACGAAGACAACCGGCCCCATTGGACGCTCACTGTTACCTATGGCGAGTTCTTGACGGAGTTCCAACAGCACGGGGCCGTCCTCGCCTCCGTCTGTGACCAGGTGGCCGCTTCCCAGCAGGTCCAGGTCTCCGACATTTGCATCTTCGACCCGCACCATGAGCATTGCTGTAAAAACACACTGAACGGCAATTACATTGTCCCGCTGGTCCATCAGGGGCAGGTGGAAGGCGTGATGTTTCTGTTCACTGCTCCCACCCCCGGCAGAGACGCCCACCTGCTGCGGCTCCTGGATGTGGTTGGCGCCACTCTGGGCAGCCAGATCGCTGAAGAGCGGGCGCGGGAGCAGTCTGCCCGTCTGGCCACCCGGCTGAATACCACGCTGGAAAGCATTACCGACGCTTTCTTTACCCTGGACCGCGCCTGGCGCTTCACTTATATCAACAAAGAGGCCGAGCGCCTCTTCCGAAGGCCCCGCGCTGGGCTACTGGGCAAGGTGTTCCTGGAGGAATTCGAGGGTACGGTCGGCAGCCCCTTCGACCGCGAATACCACCGCGCTGTGGCCGAAAACCATGCCGTTGCATTTGAGGCGTTTTCTACGACGCTCCATCTCTGGCTGGATGTCCACGCCTATCCATCCGAGGACGGATTGACGGTCTATTTCCGCGATGTCACAGAACATAAGCAGCACATGGAACAACTGCGCCTGGCCGCCATTGCATTTGAGTCGCAGGAAGGCATCCTCATTGCCGACGCCGAAAACATAATCCTGCGGACCAACCGGGCCTTTACCACCATCACTGGCTACACCGCAGAAGAGGCCATTGGGAAGAAGACAGACCTGCTACAATCTGACCGCCATGACAGGGCCTTTTATCAGGCCATGTGGGAGGGCATCCAGCGCACCGGTTCCTGGCAGGGCGAGATATGGGACAAGCGCAAGGACGGCGAGGTCTATCCCGCATGGCTGTCCATCACCGCAGTAAAGGACAGCGCCGGAAAGGTCACCCATTACGTTGACATGTTCACGGACCTGACCCAGCAAAAGGCCGCAGAGGAAGAGATACAGAAACTTTCTTTTTACGACCCATTGACCCGGCTGCCCAATCGCCGGTCCCTGCTCGACCGGCTGCAACGGGCCAGGGAGACCTGTCTCCGCAGCCATCATCACGGGGCGCTGCTCTTCCTTGGGCTGGACAATTTCAAGCTGCTCAACAATGCGCTGGGCCATGGCGAGGGAGAGTTGCTCCTCCAGCAGGTTGCGCAGCGGCTGGTCTCCTGCGTGATTGCCAGCGATACGGTGGCCTGTCTCAGGGGCGACGAATTTGCGGTCCTGCTGGAAGGTCTGAGCAAGAACCAGGAGGAGGCCGCTGTCCAGGTAAAGCGGGTCAGCGAAAAGATATTTGCCGCGCTCGAACGGCCCTACCTCCTTGCCGATGCGGAACGCACCATTCCCTCTCTCACCGCCAGCATCGGCGCCATCCTCTTCCAGGAGCAAACAGGGGCAAGCGAGGGGCTTCTGAACCGGGCCGATATCGCCATGCACCAGGCCCGGGCAGCAGGCCACAACCTCCTGCGTTTTTTCGATCCAGAAACGCAGGCCGCCATAGCCCTCCGCGCGGCAATGGAAGCAGACCTGCGCGAAGGTCTGCGGCTGAAGGAGTTCCTCCTCTACTATCAACCCATGGTGGACAGCACAGGCCGCGTGTTGGGCGCGGAGGCCCTGGTGCGTTGGCAACAGCCACGGCGCGGCCTGGTTCCTCCCGACGAGTTCATCCCCTTGGCTGAAGAAACAGGACTCATTTTGCCCCTGGGAGATTGGGTGCTGGAGACCGCCTGCGCCCAACTGGTGGCCTGGTCTGCAAACCCGGAGACGGCCCATCTCTGCCTGGCGGTCAACGTCAGCGCCCGCCAGTTCCTCCAGGCGGACTTTGTGGAAATGGTGTTCCGGGTGCTCGACCACACCGGGGCCAGTCCGCAGAAACTTGGCCTGGAGCTTACGGAAAGCATGTTGCTTGGGGACATGGGAGACATTACCTCCAAAATGAAGGCCCTCAAGGCCAGGGGCGTCCGCTTCTCGCTGGATGACTTTGGCACAGGCTATTCCTCGCTCTCCTATCTCAAGCGCCTGCCTCTGGACCAATTGAAGATTGACCGGTCTTTTGTCCATGACGTGCTCACCGACCCCAATGATCGGACCATTGTCCGCACCATCCTGGTGCTGGCGAAAAGCCTGGGGCTGGAAGTCATTGCCGAAGGGGTGGAAACCGAGGAACAGCGGGAGTTCCTCCGCCGCCACGGCTGCCAGGCCTTTCAGGGCCATTTGTTCAGTCGCCCGTTGCCAATCGACCAGTTTGATAGGTCCCTACTGGAGAAGAAGGACATCGAGGCCACAGAGGCACGGGCCTGACCCACACGCCATAGAAAATTTTTCCTCTACCGGGCCTGTGATTGAAAGGGGTCATTCGGTACCCTTCGTCCTTATCGAGGGGCACCCGCGACAGTCTTACAGATGCACTGCCGATGTTTTTATAGATACAAGAATGACATTGTCCTGTTACTCTCGATTGCAACTGAGGGAAGCGCCCCTAAAGACACATTTAGAACAACCGATTTCGAGGGAGACGGAGTAGATTGATTGCAGATTGATTTTGGCAACAAAAACCGGGAGACACGGACTGCCAATGGACCCTATACGCGAAACGTTCTATCAAACTTTGCTGGAAGCATCCGCCATCTTCTCTTCTGGGACCGATACGCCGCTCCATGAGGTCTTCCAAAAACTGGCCGACCGGACCGCCGAACGTCTGGGCTTTCCTTGCGTCTGGATTGGCTGGCTGCCGCCAGAGGAGGAGTGGGTGCAGGTCCTGGCGGCCTCCGGTACAGCGGCTGCATACGCACAGGACCTGCGGGTCTCCGCTGATCCAGATGTCCCCGAAGGCCAGGGGCCTGCGGGCGTGGCCCTACGTTCCGGGGAGATTGGCTATTTGAATGATTTTTCTGCTCCAAATTTCTCGCCATGGCAGGACCATGCCCGGACCTTTGGACTGTGCGGCATTGCGCAGGTCCCTTTTTCTGGCCCTTCGGGGGAACGTGGCATCCTGGCCATGTATCAAAACGTCCAGGACCATTTCCCGGATGATCTGCATCCGCTGCTGGAACGTTTGCAGCTAGACTTGGGCCAGTTCTTGCAGCGGCGAGAGGGCGCACGGGAGTTGGTGCGTCTGCAGCAATACCAGACGGCGGCCATTGAGGCGCAGCAGGCATTACTGCAATTGCAGGACCCGGTGGAGATGCTGCACCGTCTGACGGAAATCATCGTGGACAAGACAGACGCCGTCGCCGCCCATGTGATTATGCACCAAACAGAGACGGATGAGCTGAAAATTATCGCCGCCAGCGCCCGCGATGACTCTGTGCGCCAGGCCTTGCTCCGGCTCCGCTTTCCCATGCACCCCCCAGACTTTTCCCCAGAGGACACCGTTGCCAGTCGGAGCTTCCGGGAACGGTCCCCTGTGGGACCGACCTCCACCGAGACCCCTTGGCTGCGTACTTTTCTGGAACAGGAGCCGGCGCTCCGGGCCATTCGCGCCCTGATGGGATGGCCCATTCTGCTGGAGGGCGAAGAGGAACCATACGCGGTCCTGGTCATTGATGTTGCGGCCCACCAGCATTTTACCGGGGCCATGCAGCAGTTGCTCCGGCAACTGGCAGACAGTTTCAGCGTGGCGATGGAGCGTAAGCGCAACGAGGAATCGCTGCGCAAGCTCTCCCTGGCCGTGGAACAGAACCCCAGCTCGATTGTGATCACCGACCTGGATGCCAACATAGAGTACGTCAACGGGGCCTTTGTCCGGGCATCAGGATACGACCGCAGCGAGGTCCTCGGACAGAACCCGCGCATACTCCAATCTGGCAGGACCCCCAAAGATACCTACACGGACATGTGGAGCACCCTGGCCCGCGAAGAGACCTGGAAAGGGGAATTCATCAACCGGGCCAAGGACGGCAGGGAATATATCGAGTTGGCCCAGGTATCTCCCGTGCGCCAAGCGGACGGGAGCATCACGCACTATCTGTCCATCAAGGAAGACATCACCGAGCGCAAGCGCAACGAGGATGCCCTGCGCGCCAGCGAGCAGAAATTCCTTCGCCTGTTTATAGACGCACCCATCCCCCTGGCCTTTATCAACAAAGATGGCGTCATTGTAAACGTGAACCGCAGCTTCACGGAGATGTTTGGCTACACCCATGATGAGGTCCCCACCATGGGAGCATGGGGGAAACGTGCCTATCCCGATCCAATCTACCGGCGACAGCTCCGTGACCGCTGGAAGGACAATGTGGCCCGGTCCGAGAAAACAGGGACCGATGTGGCCCCGACCGAACACTTCGTGACCTGCAAAGATGGCTCCGTGCGCACGGTCCTGATTGGCGGCATCGCCATCCAGGACAATTTTCTCTCTACATTTATTGACATTACAGAACGGAAGCAGAATGAAGAGGCGCTGCGGGAGAGCGAGGAACGCTGGAAATTTGCCCTGGAAGGCTCGGAGGCCGGGGTCTTTGACTGGGACCTGCTGGGCGACACCATCTCCTATTCCGAGCAATGGGAAAAAATCCTGGGATTTTCCAGGGATGAATTTGGCCATCACTCCCATGACGCATTTGCGCGCGTCCACCCGGAAGACCTTCCCTTGCTTATGGGCGACATCCATGCGTGTCTGCAAGGCAGTGCCGCCTCCTTTTCCACGGAGGTGCGCATGCAGTGCAAGGACGGCCATTGGAAATGGGCCCAGGCCCGCGGCATGGTGGTCCGGCGCGACGCTGACAATAAGGCGCTGCGCCTGATTGGCACCATCTCCGACATCTCCCTGCGCAAGGCGACCGAGGAGGAGGTCCGCCATCTGGCCTTCCATGATTCGCTGACCGGCCTGCCCAACCGCATGTCCCTGGAGGGCCATCTGGAGAAGGCCATGGCGCGCGCCTTGCGGCACAAGAAGCAGTTGGCCGTCTGCATGTTGGACCTGGATGACTTCAAACCTGTCAACGACACCTATGGCCATTCCGTTGGAGACCAACTGCTGAGGGTCCTGGCGGTCCGCCTCCAGACATTCATGCGCGCCTCGGACTTTATCGCCCGCCTGGGAGGGGATGAATTTGTCCTGCTGGTGGAGGACCTGAAGGACCAGTACGACCTTGCCCAGGTCATGTCCAACATACAGCAGGCCGTCGAAATGCCCTTTGTGCTTTCCAGCCAGGTCACGGTTGAGGTAAAGACAAGCATTGGCGTCTGCCTTTACGACCCTTCCCGGTCCGAGGAGGAAGACACCGGGGACTTCCTGCTGCGTCGCGCTGACCTGGCGCTCTACCAGAGCAAAGAACATAAAACAGACCGGGAACATGCCTGGTTCATTTATGAAGGGGAGAAAACCCTACCGACCCGGGCGCGACAGTTGCTTTCCACGGGCGGTCTGCGGATTTTCTATCAACCCGTACTGGACGGGCACAGCCGCCGGGCCGTGGGAGCAGAGGCCCTGGCGCGATTGCAGGATGTGGACGGCAGCATCCAGTCCCCTGCCGAGTTCCTGCCCCAGCTCAACAGCAAAGACCTGTTTGCCCTTTGGGACCTGGTCTTGACGCAGGTATTTACGGACATGGACCGGCTGGAGAAACAGGGGCTGCCGCTACGGAACGTCTCCATCAACGTTGCCCCCAGCACATTTTGCAATGGCTGCGTGGATGCGCTGCGCAAGGCCCTTGCTCCGGGGCGCATCGCCCCTTCCCGGATCACCCTGGAAATCCTGGAGAGCAGTGAATTTCTGGCCCCTGCGCCGGAAACGCTGCGGGTGATGCAAGAGATCAAGGCGCTGGGGGTGCATCTCGCCCTGGATGACGTGGGCAGCGCCTATTCTTCCCTGCTGCGCATTCGGGACCTGCCCATTGATGCGATCAAGCTGGCCAAGGACATTGTGCGCGCACTGCCGGACCGTCCCCAGGACCTGCACTTCGTGTTGGCGCTCAGGGACCTGGCCCAGGGCCTGGGCATCCGGCTGGTGGTGGAAGGGGTGGAAACAGACGAGATACTGGACGCGATGATGACCCTGGGCGTGCCCTTGATGCAGGGCCATGCCATTGCCGCTCCCATGCCCATCGCCGCGCTGGAAGAATGGTTGCGCCACGCCCCCGATTGGCAGAAGGACCAGCACCCGAACAGCCCGCTGGGCATCTATGCCTACCAGATGGCCCAATGGAACACGTTGCAGACAACGCTCTCTTTCAGTCCCGGCCTGGCGCCCAAACTGGGGCTGGACGACCCGGAAAGCTGCCCGGTCCAGCGGTACTTGCGCCGTATGGGGTTTGGCGAGGGGAGCGAGGTAGACCGCCTGCACCGGGAATATCACCAAGCATTCGCCAATTTTGACGCCGAGCTGGCCGCCTCTCCGCATTCTGAGGATTGGCAGGGGATCATCCAGGCCCATGAGGCCCTACTCCAATCGCTGATGGATGCCTGGAAAGTAGTCGGCGGACCGGTGCCCAACCCCGCAGACCTCCACATCGTGAAGCAATAGGCCACACAAGAGCTGCGGCGCACCCAGGGGGCACTGCTTTGGCCCCTGCACGGCAAAGAGGCACAGACAGATGTCTGTGCCTCTTTTTGCTGGTGCTTGTCATCCATACCAGCTCTACCCAAATGCCCCATCCCAGGATGGGGGCAATCCGCTGGAGGCAATCCAATGGAACAATCCAAGGGAACAACGCCTCTTGGCGTACAGCTATGCTTTGCTGTCTTTGCCTTCTTCCTCTGGCTTCTGCTCGGCCATTGCCTTGTCCAGGGCCTCGCGGCGCTTGGTGCGGACCTCGGCGCGCTTCTGGCGCTTCTCGTCCAGCAGCTTTTCTGTGCCCAGCAGCTCAATGAAGGCCTTCTCCGCGCCGTCGCCTTTTTGAAAGCCGGTGCGGATGATGCGCAGATAACCGCCGTTCCGCTCGCCGTAGCGCGGGGCCACGGTGTCAAAGAGGCGGGTGACGGCCTCGCGCGTCTGTAGATAGGCCAGTGCCTGCCTGCGGGCGTGCAGGTCCCCACGCTTGCCCAGGGTGATCATTTTTTCCACCGTGGGACGCGCGGCCTTGGCCTTGGTGATGGTCGTGTGGACACGGTCCTCCATAAGAATGGAGGTGACCAGGTTGCGCAACATGGCGCGACGATGGCTGGTGTTTCGTCCGAGTTTGAATCCTGCATTGCGATGACGCATGGCAAATCTCTCTTAGTTTAATTCTTCCATCTGAAACTGTTGTTCTTCCCGGTGTGGGCCATCGCCTTGCTATGTGGCTGGCCCACGCCAGACCTATCTAAAAATTCTCTGGTCCGTCCTGCTCTGGGGCCGCGTCCGCGTCGAGGTCTTCCTCGTCCTCGTCCTCGTCATCATCATCATAGCGGCCTGCGCCGCTCAGGACAGCCGAGGGAAGGATGCTGGTCGGTCCAGGGACCGGGTCCCCGTTCTCGTCAATGCGCATACCCAGCGAAAGGCCCATCTGCGCGAGGATTTCCTTGATCTCATTCAGCGACTTGCGGCCAAAGTTCTTGGTCTTCAGCATCTCTGCTTCGGTCTTCTGCACCAGTTCGCCGATGGTCTGGATGTTTGCGTTCTTCAGGCAGTTGTAACTGCGGACGGACAGCTCCAGTTCCTCCACGGAGCGGTTCAAGCTCTCATTTTGGTGCAGGCCCCCACCCAGTTCCGAGGCCGGTTCCCCGTCCATCTCCTCTTCAAAGTTGATGAAGATGTTCATGTGGTCCTTCAACAGCTTTGCCGAGAGGCCGACTGCATCCGCTGGCAAGACACTGCCGTTGGTCCAGACCTCCAGCGTCAACTTGTCATAGTCCGTGATCTGGCCCAGACGTGCGGCCTCCACCGTGTAGTTCACCTTGCGCACGGGCGAGTGTACGGAGTCGACAGGGATAAAACCAATGCCCAGGTCGGAATCAAAATTTTTGTCTGCGGAGACATAGCCGCGTCCCCGCTTCAGGCGCATTTCCATCTCCAGCCTGCCGCCCTCGCTGACAGTGGCAATGTAGACGTTTTTGTCGAGGACCTCAACGTCGCCATCCGCTTCAATCATGCCGGAGTTGACGACGCCTGGCTTGTCAATGCGTATGTAAAGCGCCTTGGGGCCTTCCCCGTTCAGCTTGAAGGGGACCTGTTTCAGGTTCAGGATAAGGTCCGTTGCGTCCTCCACTACACCGGGGAGCGATTGGAACTCGTGCAACACGCCTTCAATGCGGACCGCCGTGACGGCCGCGCCTTCAATGGAAGAGAGCAGCACGCGCCGCAGCGCATTGCCCACAGTGGTGCCAAAGCCGCGCTCAAACGGCTGGGCGCTGAACTTGCCATACTTCTCAGTCAGCGTCTCTGTTTCCACAGACAAACGCTTCGGTTTTTGAAATCCTCTCCAGAGCATCCTTCGCCTACTTTCCTGCATGGCGGTCGTCGCGAAGCATTCTGCAACGGCCATGCCTGTTCTCCTTAGGGTGGTTGGAATGCCGCGCGTTGCGGCCCATGCAATCCGGATGTTGGCCTAAGGGAAACATCCGGACTGTACATCTGGTCTTGTGTGGTCTTGTGGTCTGGCCCGTCCTGCTGCGTGTCCTTATTTGCTGTAAAGCTCAACAATGAGCTGCTCGTTGACCGGCAACTGGATGTCTTCGCGCTTGGGCAAGGCCAGCACTTTCCCGCTCAAAGTATTGCGGTCAATGGAGAGCCAGGTCGGGGCCTGTCCCTGACCGCTGTACTCCCCTGCGGCCTCAAAGAGCGGCAGCTTTCTGCTGGTTTCGCGGATGCGTATTTCATCGCCCACGCCCACCTGGAAAGAAGGGATGTTCACCTTGCGGCCATTCACTTCCACATGGCCGTGGCGCACCACCTGACGCGCCTGACGGCGGGAGTTGGCAAAACCCAGGCGATAGGCGATATTGTCCAAACGCCGCTCCAGTTGCTGCAATAGCAATTCGCCGGTGACGCCCTGGGCGCGGCTCGCCTTCTCATAGTAGCTGCGGAACTGGCCCTCTAGCGTGAAGTACATGCGCTTGGCCTTCTGCTTTTCCCGCAATTGCAGGCCGTAACCGACAATTTTGGCCTTCACCTTGCGGTCGCGGCCATGCTGGCCGGGGGCAAAGTTGCGCTTCTCAATGGCGCACTTGTCGGTAAAGCATTTGGGGCCTTTTAGAAACAACTTGATGCCTTCACGACGGCAAAGGCGGCAGACAGGTCCTGTATATCGTGCCACGAACAATTCTCCTTACAACAGGGGCCGACCGGTTTACGGGTGGCTGCCCTTCGTCCCGGTCCGCAAATCTATGGTTGTGCGCAGCCCGTGGCCAGGCCACAAGCTGCGCCATTTCTTATCATACACGTCTGACACACGCGCATTCCTGCACGGATCACACGCGGCGGCGTTTGGGTGGGCGACAGCCGTTGTGCGGCACCGGCGTCACGTCCCGAATGGAGCGGACCTCAATGCCTGCGGTGGCCAGGGCGCGAATGGCGGACTCGCGTCCGGAACCAGGCCCGCTGACCCGTACATCCACGGTGCGCAGACCATGCTCCCGCGCCTGGCTGGCCGCGTTGACCGCTGCCTGCTGGGCGGCAAAGGGAGTGCCCTTGCGCGACCCCCGGAAGCCCAGCGAACCGGAACTCTTCCAGGAAATGGTGTTGCCCTGGCCGTCTGTAATGGTCACGATGGTGTTGTTGAACGATGCCTGAATGTACACCAGACCGTAAGGGACATTCTTGCGTTCGCGCTTCTTGAATTTCTTGCTCTTGGCGCCCTTGTCGGCAGCGCCCGATTGTGCTTTTGCCATTAGGTCTTCGCCGTCGCTTTCCGTTTGTTGGCCACCGTGCCCTTGCGCGGGCCTTTGCGGGTGCGCGCATTGGTGCGCGTGCGCTGGCCGCGCACCGGCAGGTTGCGGCGGTGGCGCAGGCCACGATAGGACTGGATTTCAATCAGTCGCTTAGTGTTCATGGAGACGTCTTTGCGCAGGTCGCCTTCCACCTGGCCCTCGTCTTCAATCACTTGGCGGATGCGGTTGACTTCGTCCTCGCCCAGGTCCTGGACCTTCTTCGTCGGCCCCACATTGGCGGCCGCCAGTATCCTGTGCGCACGGGAGTCACCGATGCCAAAAATGTATGTGAGCGCGATGCGTACCTGCTTGTTTCGCGGCAGATCGACGCCAGCAATACGTGCCATGGTTTGCCCTTCTTTGGCTTGCCCCGGGCGGACTGGCCACCGGGGGCGGTGGTGCCACTGATTTGGTCCCCCATCTCAGCAGCGTGGTACGGAGGCCCCCAGGTTCTTCGCAGGCCTTTCTACGGCCAACTAGCCCAAGGACGTCCGGTGCAGGCAACGCTGGGGCGTCAGCCCTGGCGCTGTTTGTGCTTGGTGTTTTCGCAGATCACGCGCACCACCCCACGGCGATGCACGATCTTGCACTTGTCACAAATCTTTTTGACTGAAACACGGACCTTCATTTTTCTTTACCTTTTCCATCTACCCAGCACGCCGGGTCATTTGTAGCGGTACACGATGCGGCCACGGGTCAGGTCATAGGGACTCAACTCCACGGCCACCTTGTCGCCCGGCAGGATGCGGATGAAGTTCTTCCGCATACGCCCGGAAACATGCACCAGCACTTGATGTTTGTTTTCCAGTTCCACCCGGAATGTTGCATTCGGCAGGGTCTCAATGACCGTTGCCATCACTTCAATTGCGTCTTCTTTCGACAATCGGGCCTGGCTCCCGGCCTGCCCCCGGCAGACCTTTTTCTTTGCTGGCTTTCCCCTTGCGGGGCCATGTTACGCGGTCAGCACCTGCGCGCCGTCCGCCGTGACAGCTACCGTGTGCTCAAAATGCGCACTGGTGCTGCCATCCACCGTCACTGCCGTCCAACCATCTTCGAGCACCCGCACGTCCTGCCTGCCAATGTTCACCATTGGCTCAATGGCAATCACCATGCCCTCGCGCAGCTTGATGCCAATGCCCCGCCGTCCGTAATTGGGGACCTGCGGGTCCTCGTGCAGGCTGGTGCCGATGCCGTGTCCAACAAACTCCCGGACCACGCTGAACCCTGCCGCCTCCACCACTTCCTGGACCGCTGCGCCAACGTCCCCCAAGTGGGCCCCGGCGCGCACCGTCTGGATGGCATTGGCCAGGGACGCCTCCGTGACTTGGAGCAGCCGCTCGACCTCTGGCGCAATCTTCCCCACCGGCACGGTGATCGCCGAATCAGAATAGTAGCCATC
Organism: Acidobacteriaceae bacterium; assembly: GCA_049977205.1. GTDB lineage: Bacteria > Acidobacteriota > Terriglobia > Terriglobales > Acidobacteriaceae > JBMFGT01. The sequence continues at coordinate 20,280 of JBMFGT010000023.1, forward strand.
AATGACCACGCCGCAGTCGATGGAAACCACATCGCCCTCGCGCAGCATGGTCTTCTTGGACGGGATGCCATGCACCACTTCACTGTTTACGGAAGTACAGAGCACGCGCGGATACCCATGATAGCCCTTGAAGGCCGACACACTGCCCAGCTCCGCAATCTTGGCCTCGGCCACCCGCTCCAGGTCCATCGTGGTGCTGCCAACTGAGACCGTGGCCCGCACCGCGTCCAGCACGGCGCGCAATACAATACCACTGCGCCGCATCTTCCCAATCTCCTGCGGCGTTCGAATTACAATCGCCATCGCACCTTAACCCCGCAACCGTACAATGGCGCCCATGATACTGTCTGTCACCGCATCCAGCGGCTGTTCGCCATCCACCTCGGCAAACCGCCCCGAGGCGCGATAATGCTCCACCACCGGAGCAGTCAATGAAAGATAGGTGCGATACCGTTCGGCAAAGACCTCTTCCGTGTCGTCCGAACGCTGCACCAAGGCCACCCCATCCACATCGCACACCCCGTCCCTCTGCGGTGGCTGAAAATGGACATTGTATATGCGCGCACACTGCGGGCAGGCGCGCCTTCCCGTTGTCCGCTGTAAAAGTGTAGCATAACTGACCTGCACCATCACAGCAATGACCGGCAGCGTGGCCGCTCTTTGCTCCACATGCAGGCCCGTATGGTTGCTTTCACGGCACAAGGGCCAGTCCCATGGCAAGGTGGACGCCTGTTGTTCTAGTTGATGGTCCAACCAGGTGGCCTGCCCCAGCGTGCGGGGAAAACCATCCAGAATATATCCGCGCGCAGTGTCCGGCTGCGCCAGGCGGTCCAGCACCAGTTGCTGCACCAACTCATCGGAGACCAGCTTGCCGGAATCCATCACGGCGCACACCTGCTGACCGAGTGGCGTGGCGGCCTTTGCCGGGTCTTTCCGCAGTCCACGCAGGATGTCCCCGGTGGAAATCTGCGGCACTTTCCAGGCAGACATCAGGACCTTGGCCTGGGTCCCCTTGCCTGCTCCCGGGGCACCCATCAATAAAACGGGGCCCACTTTTTCCAGGTATGACCGAGTATTGTCTGTCATAGCGTCGCTCCTAGTGCGACCACTTACTTTACCATGACCTTCTACCGCGTATCCGACCACTCTTGCCAGAAAACCCCTCGTAGTGGCGCATAATCAGGTGCGACTCCACCTTGTTCACCGTGTCCATGGCCACGCCCACCACAATCAGCAGCGAAGTGCCGCCAAAGTAAAAATTGAACCCCAGGCCATTGGTCACCCAGGTCGGCAGCCGGTCAAAGAACGGCCCCAGCAACCAAAGGTGGTTCAAATGGATGCCGCTAATCAGTATCTGCGGGATCAGGGAAACAATGACCAAATAAAGCGCGCCCACCAGCGTAATGCGCGTCAGGATGTCGTTGACAAAATCCGCCGTGCGCTTGCCGGGGCGGATGCCGGGGATAAAGCCGCCATACTTGCGCATATTGTCGGCTATGTCGTCCGGACGGAAGATGATCGAAATATAGAAATACGCAAAGAAAATAATGGCGAGGATGTAGAGCAGCTCATACCATGGCTCACCCACCCGTAACGCCTCAAAGATGGGGCCGAAGAAGCGGCTGTCGCGGAAAGAGTAGCCGAACATGGTCGCATTGGCAAAAAGCAGCGGCGCTGAAAGGATGGAGGCGGCAAAGATGACCGGCATCACGCCACCGGAGTTGACGCGCAGCGGCAGGTGTGTGGACTGGCCGCCCATCAGGCGTCGGCCCACAATGCGCTTGGCGTACTGCACGGGGATGCGCCGTTCGCTCCGCTCCACAAAAACGATAAAGGCCACCACCAGCACCATCATGGCCACTAGGATCAGCAGGGCCGGAACAGTAAATGCACCCCAGGCCTGGGTGCGTGCCTTTTGCAGCAGGTCTTCAACCCCGCGCGGCAGGCCCACCACGATGCCGGCAAAGATCAGCAGGCTCATGCCTTCGCCGATGCCGCGGTCCGTGATCTGCTCGCCCAACCACATGATGAAGGTCGTCCCCGTGGTCAGCGTCAACACCGTCATCATGACAAAGCCAGGGCCGGGATTGGTCACATAGGGGACGCTGCCGGAGCCGTGGACCAGTGTCAATGCTATGGCCAGGGACTGCACCACACCCAGGCCCACCGTCAGATACCGTGTCCATTGGGTGATCTTCTTCCGTCCCAGGTCGCCCTCTTTTTGCAGGCGCGCCAGCGGCTCATAGACCACCGTAAGGAGCTGGAAAATGATGGACGCCGTAATGTACGGCATGATGCCCAGGGCAAAGACCGTCAAACGGCGCAGGTTGCCACCGCTGAACATGTCCACCAGTCCCAGCGCGCTGCCGCTCTGCTGCTGGAAAAACTGCTCCAGCAATTGCGTGTTGATGCCTGGCGTGGGAATGTGCGACCCCAGTCGGTAGATGGCCAGGATGCCCGCCGTAAACAAAATGCGGGTGCGCAGTTCCGGGATGCGAAAGATGTTGGCAAATTTTTCCAGCATGGGTGTCCTGCGTTACTCTGCGATCAGGACGGCCTTCCCGCCAGCCTTCTCGATTTTCTCCTGCGCCGTCTTGGAGAACTTGTGCGCGTGGATGGTGACGGCAGTGGACAGTTCGCCGTCGCCGAGGACCTTTACCAGGCCGTCCCGCTTGCGCACCAGCTTGAGCGCGACCATTTTCTCGTAGGTCAGGTCCGCTTCCCCCACCTCGGCAATGCGCGCCAGGTTGAGCACCGTGTACTCGGTACGGAATATGTTGGTAAAGCCGCGCTTCGGCATCCGGCGGTGCAGCGGCATCTGGCCGCCTTCAAATCCACGCATCAGGCTTGACCCGGAGCGTGATCCCTGCCCCTTGTGGCCGCGCGTGGAGGTCTTTCCCATGCCCGACCCCATGCCACGACCGACGCGCTTGCGTCCGGTATTGGCCTTTTTGGGCGCTCGTAAATTGGACAGATTCATGGTCCCTCTCGTTTCCTTCTGGCTTTCCGCTGCTGCTGGTCCGCTGCCCTGCGACTATTCCAATATCCGCACCAGGTGTGGCACCTTTTTCACCATGCCGCGCACGGAGGGAGTATCTTCCCGCTCCACTACCTGACGCAGCCGTGTAAGTCCCAGACCGCGGACGGTCTCCCGGTGCTTTTCCGGGGTGCAGATGAAAGAGCGGTAATACTCAATGCGCACCTTGGCAACTGCCGGTTTCTCTGCTGTATGTCCTGCCATGACTATAGTTCCTCCTCGCGCTTGCCGCGCATGGCCGCCACTTCCTGGCGGTCGCGCAACTGCCCCAGCGCGTCAAATGTGGCCTTGATGACATTGTGCGGATTGGCCGACCCCAGGCTCTTGGTAAGCACGTTCTGCACCCCCACTGAGGTCATCACGGCGCGCACGGCGCCCCCGGCAATCACGCCGGTGCCTTCCGGGGCGGGCTTCAGCAGCACATGGCCTGCGCCATAGCACCCCAGCACCTTGTGCGGAATGGTCGTCTCCGTCAAATGGACGCGCACCAGGTTCTTTTTTGCCGACTCAATGCCCTTGCGAATGGCCTGGGGGACCTCCTTGGCCTTGCCCGTACCATAGCCAACCACTCCCGCGCCCGGGTCGCCAATGACGACCAGCGCCGCAAACGACATGTTCTTGCCGCCCTTGACCACCTTGGTCACGCGATTGATTGACACCACCTGGTCCTTCAGATTGAACTGCGCGGCGTCCAGCTTTTTTTTCAGTATTGCCATCCGTCTGTGTTCCTTTCAGACACTCCCCGTGTCCCTGTAGCGTGTCCGTTGCGTGCCTTAAAACTCCAACCCTGCCTCGCGGGCTGCTTCCGCCAGGGCCTTGATGCGCCCATGATAGAGATACCCGCCGCGATCAAAGACCACGGCGCGGATGCCCTTTTCCTTGGCGCGTTCCGCCACCAGCTTGCCAACTGCCCGGGCCGCGGCAACGTTGCCCCCCGTCTTCAGCTTGGCCGACAGGCTGGAGGCCGAAACCAGGGTGACGCCAGCAGCATCGTCAATCACCTGCGCAAAAATGTTGTTCAGCGAACGGTACACGTTCAGCCGGGGCCGCGCTGCCGTGCCGGTCATCTTGCGGCGAATACGCGCATGGATGCGTTTGCGGAGGCGGTTGCGTTCAGTCAGTGCAATCATTTTCTTTCCCTTCCTAGCAGCGGAGACGCCTGGCGCCCCCGTTCGGTTGGTTGGCCGGGGCCGTGGGAGCGTCCCCACGCACCGGCCTTTCCTGTTACGTCACTTCGCGCCAGTCTTGCCGACCTTCTTCTTCAGCTTCTCGCCCGTGTAACGGACGCCCTTGTTCTTGTACGGGTCGGGCTTGCGCAGGGAACGCATGTCCGCGCTGACCTGGCCCACCTTCTGGCGGTCAATCCCTGTGACCGTCAAATGGGTCTGCTTGGGATCGATGGCCACGGTAATGCCAATTGGCAGCACCATCTCAATGGGATGGGAATACCCCAGCGTGAACACCACGGTGTTCTTTCCCTTCAACTCCGCGCGGTAACCAATGCCGACAATGTCCAGCTCTTTCTTCCAGCCCTCGGTCACGCCTACAACGGCGTTATTGACCAGGGAACGGGCCAGACCATGCACCGCCGCCTGCGAATCGTTCTGGCGGACGACGTGCATGTGCCCGTCCTTTTCCTCCAGCGTTATCCCGGCTGGCAGCAGCGCGGAGACCTTGCCCTTGGGCCCTTCGACCAGTGCGGTATTGCCTTCGACGGTGTACTTGACACCCTTCGGCAGCACAATCGGCTTTCTTCCAATACGTGACATCCGTGGCTCTCTTTATGATGGCTTGCGAGTCCCGCAACAGATATGGGTCCAATCCTCTGTCACGTTCCACTGCAGCCGGGCAAATACGGTCTGGGCCCAATGAAAAACGGAGACCCTGGACCTTTTGCCCAAGACCTGAATTACCAAACTTCACAGAGCAGTTCGCCGCCGACCCCTTCACGGCGCGCCTGCCTGCCTGTCATCACGCCCTTTGGCGTGGTCAGGATGCTGATGCCAAGACCGCCCTGCACCCGCTTGATCTCATCACGGCCAACGTATACGCGGCAGCCGGGACGGGAGATGCGCGTCAGGTCGCGAATGACCGGGCCGCTCTGCGCGTCGTACTTCAGGTACACCCGCAGCACTTTCTTGCCCTTTTCCTCTGCGCCCTTGTAATTGCTGATGTATCCCTCTTCCTTCAAAATGCGGGCAATCTCCATCTTCAGGCGCGAGGCCGGTACATCCAGCTTGGCATGGCGCGCGCGGATGGCATTGCGGATACGTGTCAGGAAATCTGCTACTGGGTCCGTCAAACTCATCGTTTCTCCTCCATCCCCCGTTCGCTCCGGCACACCGTATGCGGGAGAACCTGCGGGAATGTCTGTGGGCCTTGGCCCGTTGATGGCGGCATGGCCGCCCGTCCCTTGATCTTGCCAATGCCCCTGCGCGTCTGGCGCTTAGGGGCAGGCGCTACCAGGAGCTTTTGACCACGCCCGGTATCTCGCCCTTCAGGGCCAGGCCACGGAAACACAACCGGCAGATGCCGAACTTCCGCAGAAAGGCGCGTGGCCGTCCGCAGAGGTTGCAGCGGTTGTGCTGGCGCGTGGAAAACTTCGGTTTGCGCTTGTCCTTCACTCGTTTTGCAGTTGTTGACATTCGGTGTCCTTTTTGTCCCTTCCTCTGGTCCCGTGCCGCTTACGCGGTCTGGCGGAACGGCATGCCAAAGTGCCGCAACAGCGCCCGTGCATGGTTGTCGTCCTTGGCAGTGGTCACAATGGTGACATTCATGCCCTTCAGCTTTTCCACCCGCGCATAGTCGATCTCCGGGAAAATCAATTGGTCGCGCATCCCCAGCGTGTAGTTGCCGCGGCCATCAAAGCTCTTGGACGAAACGCCGCGGAAATCGCGCACGCGCGGCAGCGCCGTGGAAATCAGGCGGTCCAGGAACTCATACATCTTGTCCCCGCGCAGCGTGACCATGGCCCCAATCGGCATTCCCTCGCGCACCTTGAATGCGGCAATGGACTTCTTGGCCTTGGTCACCACCGGCTTTTGCCCGGCAATCTGCGCCAGGTCCGCAAGCAGCGGGTCCATCACCTTGACGTTCTGCGTGGCCTCGCCCAGTCCCATGTTCAGGACGATCTTGTCCAAGCGCGGCACGGCCATGGTGTTCTGGATGCCCAGTTCCTTTTGCAGGGCGGGCTTGATCTCTTTCAGGTACTTCTCTTTCAATCGTGCTGCCATTGGCTTCCTTCCTCTTCATCCACGGTCCCGGAGTGGGCGGACTGTCTTGCCCCGTGTACCGTTACGTGGCGGGGTGGTTGACTGGGACGGCTACTTCGTTTTGGCCGCAATCGTCTGTCCGCACTTGCGGCAGACACGCACCTTGCGGTCGCCTTCCATTTTGCTGCCCACGCGCACCGGCCCGCAGGCCTCACAGACCAGCATCACATTGGAGACCTGGATCGGGTTTTCCTGGTCCGCGATGCCGCCCTTGATGTTGCGCTGCGGGTTCGGCTTGACCGTCTTTTTTACGACCATCACATGCTCGACCAGCAGGCGGTGCTCCTCTGGCATCACGCGCAGCACCCGTCCGCGCTTTCCCTTGTCTTTGCCCGCGATGACTTCGACTGTGTCATTGCGCTGTATCTTCATTCCTGGCATCTCTCCACCCACTTCCCTCTCGCGCCTTGGCGCCCGTAAAAGGCCCTACAGGACTTCCGGGGCCAGCGAAACAATCTTCAAAAACCGCTTCTCACGCAACTCGCGGGCCACCGGGCCAAAGACGCGAGTGCCTACCGGTTCGCCCGTTTCATTGATAAGGACCGCGGCGTTCTGGTCAAAGCGGATATAGGTGCCGTCCTTGCGGCGGTGTTCCTTGCGCGTGCGCACGATGACCGCCTTGACGACCTTGCCCTTCTTCACCTGTCCATCAGGCGAGGCCTCCTTGACGGACGCCGTCACCACGTCCCCCAGTCCGGCCTTGAGACCGCTGGAGCCACCCAGTGGCAGGATCACTTGCAGCTTGCGCGCGCCGGAGTTGTCTGCAACCACCAGCATCGACCTCATTTGTACGGCCATCGTCGTCTCCTCTGTTCCCCTCTACGTTTTCGTCCGCGCAGCTACGCCAGTTCGACCGGCGCCCCTTCCATCTGCACCAGCGAGGAGCGGCGCACGATCTCCTCCAATTGCCAGCGCTTCAGGCGGCTCAATGGGCGCGTCTCGCGGATGCGGACCACGTCCCCAACATGGGCCGTGTTCAGCTCATCGTGGGCGTAGAACTTCTTGCTGGTGCGCATCACGCGCTTGTACTTGGGGTGCGCCTTGCGCATCTCCACTTCCACCACAATGGTCTTCTGCATCTTGGTGGAGACCACCTGCCCGACCTTTTCATTGCGATGGGACTGCGGTGCGGTCAGGCCCGCCGTATTGTTTGTCGCTTCCGTCATGGCCTAGAGGGCCTCCTTCTTTGCCTTGCGGGCAGGCGCCGACTTCTTTGGCCCCGCGCTTGCCTTTACGGTCTTCTTCGTGGCTGGCGCTGCGGCCTTCGCCGTTTTCTTTGCCTTGCCTTCCACGTCCGCCTTGCGCCCTTCTGGCGCTGCTTTGGCCATGCCGGCCACAATGCCCAGTTGGCGCTGGCGCACCACGGTCTTCATGCGCGCCACGTCCTTTTTGAGCGCGCGCAACTTCTCCAGGCCATCATTCTGGCCCATCCGCATCTGGAAGCGCAGGCGGAAAAGTTGCTCCGCGGCCTGGTGCTGTTGCTGCGCCAGCTCGACCTCGCTCAGATTGTGCATCTTCTCAATTTCCATGTCCCTTGACCTTCCTGCTCCCTGCCGTTACTTGGCCGCGACCGTTGTGTGCTGCACCCCAGGCCGCGCCACAAAGCGGGTGCGGATGGCCAGCTTGTGCGACGCCAGCCGCATGGCCTCCTGCGCCATCTCCATGGACACGCCTTCCATCTCAAACAAGACCTTGCCCGGCTTCACCACTGCGACCCAGTGGTCCAATGGCCCCTTGCCGGAACCCATACGGACCTCGGCGGGCTTCTTGGTGATGGGCTTGTCCGGGAAGAGCCGCAGCCAGACCTTGCCTCCCCGCTTGATGAAGCGCGTCATGGCAATACGGCTGGCCTCAATCTGCCGGTCCGTGACATGGCCATGCTCCAACGTCTTCAGGCCAAAATCCCCAAACGCAAGCTCCGATCCGCGCCAGGCCTTGCCCCGGTTGCGTCCCTTCTGTTGCTTGCGAAATTTCACCTTCTTCGGCATCAACATGGCCAAATCCTCTTCTTTCGTCCGCCTGCCCTGGCCGTCCCAATCGCCCCGACCGTCCCGACCGTCCTGCTGATTTCGATCGTCCCAATCGTCCTGATTGTCCCAGGCCCGGTGGTCCTGTCGCCGTCCCGTCTGCGTCCCACGCAGCCGGAAGGCCCCTTAAAACACGCCAGTCGCAACCTGCGGCTCGCGCTTCTTCTGCTGGTAAATGTCCCCGCGATATATCCACGTCTTGACGCCGATGATGCCGTACGTGGTGTGCGCTTCGGCAAAACCGTAATCAATGTCCGCCCGCAGCGTGTGCAGTGGCAAACGCCCCTGCAAATACCACTCGGAGCGCGCAATCTCGTTCCCATTCAAGCGCCCGGAGACCCTCACTTTGATGCCGCGGCAGCCAAAGCGCAGGGCCGAATCGACCGACTTGCGCATGGCGCGGCGGAAACCAACGCGCTTCTCCAGTTGCAGGGCAATGCCTTCGGCGACCAGTTGCGCATCCAGCTCCGGCTTGTTCACCTCAAGAATGTCAATGAACACCTCGCGGTTGCTCCGCTTCTGTATTTCGCCCTTCAGCTTCTCTATTTCTGTGCCCTTGCGGCCAATAATGATGCCGGGGCGGGCCGTGCGAATGATGAGGCGCAGCTTGTTGCCGGGGCGCTCGATCTCCACGGAACTGATGCCAGCCGACTTGAGCTTTTCCCTCATCTCGCGCTTCAGGTGGACGTCCTCAACCAACAACCTGTCATAGCCCCGCTCGACAAACCAGCGCGACTTCCAGGGCTTGTTGACGCCCAGCCTAAATCCGTACGGGTGAACTTTTTGACCCATGATGCTTCCTTCCGTTGCCTTACTTGGCGGCCTTCCGGGCGCGCGCTTTTTGTAGGACCGTCTTCTTGACCGTTGTCTTCCCGGTGGACTTCTTCACTGGCGTCTTCTTCTTTGCCCGTTGCCCCACCTCGACCACCGAAGTGTCGTCCGCCGTCGTCGCCAGCGCGGCGCGCTTGCGCTCCGCCACGGCAATCACGATGTTCGCCATGCGGCGCTGGTAGCGGAAGGCGCGGCCCATGGGGGCCGGACGGATGCGCTTCATGCGTGGCCCGTCGTTGGCGACCGCCTGCTTGACGTACAAATTGTCCACGTCAACATCCAGCCCGCGTTCTTCGCTCAAATAGTTTGCGTTCTCCAGTGCTGAACGCAACACCTTCTCCACCAGAGGGGCCACGCGCTTTTTGGTGAACGCCACCGTGTGCAAGGCGTCTTCCACGCGCCGTCCCTTGATCAGGTCCAGCACCAGCTTCGCCTTCTGCGGCGAGACCCTCTGGTAACGCGCTTCCGCCCGAAATTCCTGTGTCTCAAATTGCATGTCCCGCTTTGCCTTTCCCGCCACTTACTTCGGCTTGGCCGTGGATTCCGCCTTGACCGAGTGGCCCTTGAAGGTGCGCGTGGCCGCAAACTCGCCGAGCTTGTGCCCCACCATGTTTTCCGTTATGTACACGGGAATGAACTTCCTTCCATTGTGTACCGCAATCGTGTGTCCCACCATCTCCGGGTGGACCGTGGACCGCCGCGACCAGGTGCGCAGCACCTTCTTGTCGTTCGCCCTGTTCATCGCATCGATCTTCACCATCAGGTGCAGGTCAATGAACGGCCCTTTTTTCGTCGAACGTGCCATGCTTCCTCCGTTACTTGCTGCGGCGGTCCACAATCATCGCATCGGTGCGCTTGTTGTTCCGCGTCTTGTGTCCCCGTGTCGGCTGTCCCCACGGCGTCACCGGATGGCGCCCGCCAGAGGTCTTGCCCTCGCCCCCACCGTGGGGGTGGTCCACCGGGTTCATGGCGACCCCACGCACGGTCGGGCGGATGCCCTTCCAGCGGTTGCGGCCCGCCTTGCCGATGGCGACATTTTCATGGTCTGTGTTGCCCACCTGGCCAATGGTGGCCATGCAGTCCACCAGGACCTTGCGCGTCTCGCCCGAAGGCAGCTTCAACAGGGCATAGTCCCCCTCTTTGGCCACCAACTGCGCCGACGAACCAGCCGAACGCACCATCTGCGCGCCTTTGCCAGGACGCAGCTCCACATTGTGCACCGTTGTTCCAGCCGGAATACTGCGCAAGGGGAGCGCATTGCCCACCAGAATGTCCGCCTCTGGCCCGCTCACCACAGACTGGCCCACCTGCAGGCCAATGGGTTGCAGGATGTAGCGCTTCTCGCCATCGGCGTAGTGGACCAGCGCAATCCGGGCGGAGCGGTTCGGATCGTACTCGATGGTCGCCACGCGACCGGGCACGCCATACTTCTCCCGCTTGAAGTCAATGAGGCGCAACTTCCTCTTGTGCCCACCCCCGTGGTGGCGGACCGTCACATCTCCCGCATTGCGGCGGCCCCCGGTGCGCTGCCGCGTCAGGGTCAGCGGCTTGTGCGGGCGGTCTGTGGTCAGGTCGTCATTGACGAGCGTCGTAGTGAAACGCAACGACGGGGTAATCGGACGATATGTCTTGATCGGCATCGGTCACTCTCTTTACCGTCAGGCCGTGCATTCTGCGCGGCCCCGGTCCAAATCTCTTCCGGCCCTAAAGGCTGTTGATATATTCCGGCATCTTTTCGCCGGCCTTCAGGCGCACATACGCCTTCTTCCAGTCCGAACGGTGTCCTACAAAACGGCCCCGGCGGCGTTCTTTACCGATGAAGTTGGCGGTCCGCACGCCCTGCACCTTCACCTTGAAGAGCTGCTCGACGGCCTGCTTCACCTCTGTTTTGGTAGCGCCGCTGGCCACTTCAAAGACCAGCGTCCCTTCAGATTCCTTGACGCCCATGCCCTTTTCCGTAATCAGGGGACGGCGTACCACGGTATAAATCCCATCCATCAGGCCACCTCCGCCCGGACTGCCTGCTTGCGCCGGGAGATTGACTTCTTCAGTGTTTCCTGTAATTGCTCAATGGCTGGCCGCGAAAAAATTGCACGTTCGTAACGCAGCAGGTCGTAAGGATGGACCTCATTGCCCAGCACCAGGTCGACCCCCTCCAGGTTGCGCGCACCCAGCAACAGGGAGCGGCTGAGTTCCGCCCCGCTCTCCACCAGGAGCGCCGTCTTCTTTGCCCCCAGCCTGTCGAGCGCGATACGGTACTGCTTGGTCTTGGCCTCTTTCAGCTCCAGGCTCTCCACCACCGTCAGCTTGCCATCGGCCAGCTTGGCCGCCAACGCGGCGCGCAAGGCGCCCAGTTGCTTTTTGCGCGGGAAGGCATACGCATAAGAGCGCGGTTGTGGCCCATGCACCGTGCCGCCATGCCGCCACAATGGGGAACGTATGGAAGCGATCCGCGCCCGCCCCGTCCCCTTCTGCTTCCAGAGCTTCTTGCCGGAACCGGCAACCAGCTTGCGGTTCTTGGTGGCCGCCGTGCCCTGGCGCAGCGCGGCGCGATAGTGCTTGACCGCCTCCCAAATCAGGGCCTCATTCACCTGCTCCGGCCCAAAGACCTCATCGGCCAGCTCCAGGGACCCGACCTTCTTGCCACTTAAATCCTGTATGTCGATGTTTGCCATTGCCAACTCTTTCAGCTTCCAGCCATGAACCACCAGCTGCCAGCTTGTAACTACTTCTTCTTGCTTACAGACGCCTTCTTGGAGGCCTTCAATGGGTCTACCGTGGTGGAACCGGCAAATCCACGACGCTCCCGCGGTGGCCGTTTCGCCTTGTTAATCAGCACATATCCGCCCCTCGGTCCGGGGACCGCACCTTCCACCATCAGCAGGTTCTCTTCCGTATCAATGCCACGAATGCGCAGGTTCCGCGCCGTCACCCTGTCCACGCCCATGTGTCCTGGCATGCGCTGGCCCGGAAAAACACGGGAAGGAAAGGAGGACGCGCCAATGGACCCCTGCACCTGGAACATGTGGCCATGCGACTTGGGGCCGCCGCCAAAACCATGGCGCCGCACCACACCGGCAAAACCCCGCCCCTTGCTCGTCCCAATCACATCCACAAACTTTTCTTCCGCAAACAGGTCAACCAGCACCTTGTCGCCCGCCTGCACGCCCTTGGCTGCATCGTCATTGGCGGCCACTTCTATGCCAACTTCCCGCAGGTAACGCACGGGAGGGACATTGTTCTTGGCGAAATGTCCGGCCATGGCCTTGTTGACCTTGGAGCTTTTTACAAACTCCACCAGGCCAATCTGGGCCGCATCGTAACCGTCCCTTACCGCCGTCTTCAACTGCGTGACAACGCACGGCCCCGCCTGCAAGACAGTGATCGGATGCACGTCCCCTTTTTCATCAAAGACCTGCGTCATGCCGATTTTCTTGCCTATCATCCCAGTAACTGCCATATCTTCCTCTCCTCATCATGCGGGCCGCATTCCATCAAAAAGGCCACCACGCACTGCCGGTCTGCTTGCGCCCGCAAAGGCGGGCCGCATGGACGGCCAGTCCTTACTTCACTTCTCGAAGGCCTTGATCTCGACGTCCACTCCGGCTGGAAGGTCCAGCTTCATCAGCGCGTCCACGGTCTGCTGTGTCGGCTCCAGAATGTCCACCAGACGCTTGTGCGTGCGTATCTCGAATGCCTCGCGCGACTTCTTGTCCACGTGGGGCGAGCGCAACACACAATACTTGTTCTTCATCGTGGGCAGCGGGATCGGCCCCGCAACCTGCGCCCCGGTGCGCTTGGCCGTCTCGACGATCTCTCCCGTCGAGGCGTCCAGCACGCGGTAGTCATACGCCTTCAGGCGTATACGGATTCTCTGTCCAATCATCTGTGACTCTCTCCCGCAGCGCAGCGCGTATTGCTGCGCTGCGGTGTCTTTCTTGGAAATGCTGTTACTTCAAAATTTCCGTGATGGTGCCAGCGCCCACGGTATGTCCGCCCTCGCGGATGGCAAACCGCAGC
>JBMFGT010000024.1:0-30317 GCA_049977205.1 Acidobacteriaceae bacterium
GCTGCATGACTCATGATACGAAATCGTCGCTGTGATTACTACATAATTGTCGCCTTACTTGACGACTAGTGAGTAACTGTTCAAATCTGCGCGCGCCGACGATGGCCCGGAGGCCGGGAAAGTCTTCGGCAAATGCATCCAGAACGCGGAACCAGTATTGCTGGTTGTAGATCTCCAGCCGTTCAAAGGACGAAAGTCGGTCATTGGGCTTGATGAACTCCTTCACCTCGGCGCGCATCGAGCGGCCATCCGGCAATTTCGTCTTCATGCCATCGGCGCGGGTCAGCGGAGTCATCACGGCGGAGGCCATACGCCGCTGCAATTGTTTCAGCTCACTCATTGCACACCTTCAAGAACATTCGTGGCATTCGCAGCGAAGCTGGATCCAGTCAGAAAGCGGTTGGCCTTTAGCGCTTCAGCGTGAACTTCCTCAAAGGAGGGGATGCTATCATCCCATTCCAGCAGCGTCGCGGTGGGGCCGCAGCGGCGAATGGCCTGCGCATAAAGGTCCCAGACCGGGTCGAGGACAGGATGATCGTGCGTATCCAGAAGGTATTTCTGGAAGCGCGAATGGCCTGCAATGTGGACCTGCGCGACGCGCTCCGCGGGAACAAAATCGACATACACACGCGGATCGAAGCTGTGGTTCATGGAACTGACATAGATATTGTTCACGTCGAGCAGGATGCCGCAATCGGCGCGCTCTACAACCTCAGTGAGGAACTCCCACTCCGTCATCTCGGAGGCATGGAATTCCACATAGCTGCTGACGTTTTCGACTGCAACTGGAATCTCAAGATAATCCTGCACCTGGCGGACTTTTGCGGCTGTCACTTTGACAGCTTCCCACGTATAGGGCATTGGCAGCAGGTCGTGGGTGTATTTGCCATCCACACTGCCCCAGCAGAGATGGTCGGTAAGCCATGGAGTTTTGGTGCGGCGCGTAAGCTGCTTCAAGCGGCGAAGGTGTTCTTTGTTCAACCGATCGGCGGAGCCGAAGTACATGGAGACGCCGTGCTGCACCACCCGGTATTGATCGAGAATCTTATCGAGTATGGCCAACGGACGGCCGCCATCTACCATGTAATTTTCAGAGATGACCTCAAACCAATCGACGACCGGATGCTGCGTGAGGATGTGCTCGTAATGCGGCACGCGCAGGCCGATGCCGATGCCGTAGTCTGTAAATCCGTTGAAGCGGTTCGCTGGCATGTGCTACTCCAGAAACAAAAGATTGGGCGGCAGTGCTGGGCCTGTTTGCCCGACCACCGCCCGGTCTTGTGCAAAATTACATTAGCGGCTTTGAACCGTCGGTTGCACAGCTCCCCTTGCCCTTGCAGGAGTTCTTGTGATCGGCCCCCTTGCCTTTGCAAGAGTTCTTGCCCTTACAGGAGTGCTTGTCGGTCGTGGCCCCGGTGTAGAGAAAACTCGTGGAGCCGGTCGCCGTTTGTGTCGTGTACGGTGCGTGACTGCCTTCCGCCACGGCCCCTTCGGCTGGTGTGGCGGCGTTGGCGCGTAGGGCCGTTCCCGTGAATAAACCGGAAACTGCTGCTGCAAATAGAAGCGTTTTGACGTTGTTGTTCATTCGGTGGTCCCTTCCCTCATTCAGAATGGGGCCGTACCGGGGTCCGGCCCTTATCATCTACGATTCCAAACAGGGATGGAAGTTACAGACTGGGGATTTATTTTGTGCGTACTTTTGCTGGGCAATGCGTGACCGTTATAGCTGGATTGCTCAACCGGTGGGGCCCTCAAGAATTTTTGCGTCCAGGAAACGATGCAGCCGGGCGCTATAACCAGCCGGGACCTCAAAGACCCGCTCGTCTCCTGTAATGACCAGCATCTTCCGGGTACTGTCGTAGACGGCATTGCATCGATGGCAACCGCGCAGATGCTTCTCGATCATGTGGCACATCTCCGGTGTAGCTTCTCCATCTACGTACTCAGACAAATGGGCGATTATCGTTTTGCAGCGAACCATGGGTTGACTCCTTTCCAGCGTTCCCAGATTGAGACCTTGGGTTTGGCAAAGATCGGCGACAGAGCTTCGCGCATCATCAGGCGGGCACGGTGCAATCGGGTCTTGACCATGGGTACGCTGGCGCCAAGAATTTCTGCGGTTTCCGCAATGTTCTGGTGCTCCATGTCCCGCAACACAAAGACCTCGCGGTAGATTTCGGGGAGGCCCGTCAACGCTTCCATAATTGCAGCACGGACCTCTTATTGCTCCAGGATTTCATTGGGCAGATCGCGCCAGTCGACAAATTGCTTTGGATGGAAGTGTTGCGACTGTCCATCTTCCTCCGGGTCTTCGTCTACGGACTGATAGAGATGCTGGCGAAGTTTTCGTTTGTACATCCTGGCCTCGTTCTCGACCACTCGCATGGCCCACTGGACGAATTTGTCCGTCTCTGTAAGTTGGTCCAAATGTAGGAATATCTTCAACATGGCCTGCTGCACGGCATCTTCCGCGTCGTCCTGATTGTGAAGAACGGCATACGCAATCAGGAACGCACGCCGCTCATATGGCCGGATCAGTTCATGGAAATGGTTGGGCTCTCCCGCCCTGATTCTTTGGACCAGGAATTGTTCCCTTGATTTTCCCATCAGTGCCTGATCGTTCATTGCCAAACTTTCCGCAACAACCTTACAGATAAGGATTCGCGGGACGGGAAAAGGTCACAGCACCCGGTCCCGTTTATCCGAGATGCCGGCGTTCAACGGCCAAGGCCCACGTTGATTTTTCCGCATAACGACGTGGCCCAAGCCGCGCCCCTTCAAAACGCAGACTTATTCAGGGACCCTTATATCATCGATTTCCGAGGTCCACGGAATAGATGTTCGCCGTGGATATACGGGCGCTGACCAGGGGCACATCATCCGGAGTCAGACCGGCGAAGCGGAAATCCAGCACATCCAAAGGCTGGAGGCTTTGAAAGTCCGCCACCCGCTCTAATTTTCCATCTGGCACGGAGACCCGGTAGATGGGCTGGTCTTCCGCAACGTAATCGTGGAAGTAAATCCAGTGCCCGTCGTGTGACCAGACGGGGTCGTGGGCGGGCCGTGCAATCAAGGTCTTCCAGCTTTGTGTGGTGGTGTCATAGAGCACCAGCCTGCTCTCATCCACCGGCATGGCGGCAATGTATCTCCCGTCCGGCGACCAACGGGGACTGAAGAGGCCCTCTGAGCCAGGCAGCGCGGTGGACTGCTTCGTCTTCAGATCGAAAATATAGATGAACTTCGGCAGGGACTTTTCCGCCATCAACTCTGGCAGGCGGCCATAGACCAGGGAGTTGCCATCAGGCGACCAGTCCGGGTCAGCCTCATTCCGCGTTTCATTCAGCACCGGCTGCAGATTGCCACCCTGCGCATCCATAATATAGATCCGCCACAGTTTCCCCGGCTCGCGTCCCATCAAGGCAATGCGCTTGCCATGCGGCGACCAGTGCATCATAAACACGCCCATCGGAGAGGTGGTCAACTGGACCCGCTGTGTGCCATCGGTACGGCTGCGCCAAAGAGAGCTGTCCTCCGGTTTGATCCATGCCACGGACGGACCGGCACGGGAAAAATCCACCAGGGCAGCCGAATTGAGGGGCCTGCCATAAGGGACAAATTGCTTCGCAGCCGGTCCATATCTCAGCAGTACATAGCGCGTGTCCAGGCCAATAAAGAAAAGGCGTTCCCCCGTGCGGGCAGCGATTGGGGCCAGATAATTCAACGGCCCATTGGTGATCTGGATTGGCGGGGATGACCGGGAAAACCCCAAGAGAGAAGTCTCCCTGAGTTCCCAGATGTTGTTCAATCCATTGTGGTTGGACTGGAAGACGAAGTGCTTTCCATCAGCGGTCCATGAACCGCAGCACTCGGAAGCAGGGTTGCTCCAATTGGCCAGAAGCGGGTGCGGGTCCCTTCCCGTGGACGAGATTTCCCACAGCGCCGTTGTGTGGTCCAGGGAATTCAGCAGCGTGAACCTTAATCTAGTCCCGTCCGGCGACCAGCGCAGCCAGAAAGCGCGTCCCGGCAAGGTGGCGAACCGTTTGGAGAGTGTCCCGTCCGCATTGGCAATGAAAAGGTCGGCCCCATTGGCATATAGGATGTGCTCCCCGTCGGGCATCCATGTGGCATCATGGGCCAGGACGTTGGAAAGCTTCCGCGCCGTCCCGCCCAAAGTTGGCACAATCCACAAAGGCTGCTCCGCCTCTGGGACCAAATTGTTACGCACCAGCAGCTTGGAGCCATCCGCGGAGATGTTACCCAGCAAGGGGGACGACACTTCCGATGGCATGGCCAGGTCGCTGGCCTCTCCATCGGCGATCAGGGCCTGGGCCAGGGTCACTTCACCGTTCCTAAGCTGTTGAAAATAAATACGCGAACCATCCGTTGCCGTAGCGGCAAGGTTTTCCTGCAAGGGTTCCCCCGGAAAGACGCGCCCAGAAAATGTGATCTGGAGGATTTCAAGCGGTGTTTGCAGGCCCTTGTTCTCCAACCAAAGCCAGCCCGCCAACCCTGCCATCAATAAGAAGCCGCAAGTGGCAATCCAGAAGGGCCTGTGCGAATTCCTGTGTTCCTTGGTCTCCACCGGCCCCGGCACTGTGGCCGTGGAAGAAACAACATCAGGCCCCACACCAGGGTCTGGCCTAGATGCCACCGTGGCCGGGGTGGTGCTGACGGGAGCAATGAAGCGATAGCCCCGACGGGCCAGGGTCTCAATAAAACGTGGATTTTCCGCCGAATCGCCCAGCGCTTCCCGCAATTTATTGATGGCGGTCCCCAGCCCATGGTCAAAATCGACCGTGGTCTGCTCGCCCCATAGTCGCAGTTGGATTTCGTCGCGGGAGACAACTTCGCCGGGCCGCTCCAACATCATGGCCAGGACCTTGAATGGCTGGCTCTGGATTTTTATCCGGGTACCCGATTTACGCAACTCCTCGGCCTGCAGGTCCGCTTCGAAAAGTCCAAAGCGGACTTTCGTGGGGGGATTTCCATGCTTCTGGTTCGCTAGTTCCTCTTTTAGCATGACGCAACCTGGGCCACACCTGTTTGTACTCCTACCGGATACGTCCGTCAATAGTATAAAAAATCACTGAATTTCAGGTGATGTATAACCGTAAAATGCTTATATACAATGGTTTATCAAGTGAACTGCATTTTATGAACAAATGATGAACTGTGCATTGATAAACTTGCCCAACAGGCGCTTGATTGGTATGTTTTGGCAAATGGTCGGACGTGCGCTCGGAAGCTGATTTTGCAACCGGGTAACGGGGCGATCGAATGCTTTGACGCCGATGGAAAAAAGGCCATCGGAATTGCACAAGGCGCTGGGAGCAGGAACGACCCTTCCTCTCTGGCAGGCACCTTGGTTTGCGGTACTTGAATAAGGCCCCTGCCAACAAATGGGGCGGAAACGTTGTTTGTACATCGGAGAATGATCTATCAATACGGATTGCCGGGCGCGACACTGGCAACCGCAACAGACCGCTGTGGCAGCACAGCGCAGGGACCATCAGGGAGACCAAAATGAAGGACCACGCAACACACACATACAAATCCACAGGCGCATGGAAGATGCTGCGCGCACTGGGCCTGCTGGTGCTCGTCACCTTCGGCCTGTTGTTCCAGGCCAACGCCCAATCCGATAATGGCCGCATTGTGGGCAACGTGACGGACCCGACCGGGGCAGTTGTCCCTGGGGCGACCATCACCGTCACCAATGTTGATAACGGCAATGTGCTGAATGCAACCTCCAACGCGAATGGCGAGTTCAACGTCTTTGCAGTCCCGCGCGGCAATTACACGGCGAAAATCACCGCGCCAGGGTTCCAGTCGCAATCGCAGACCTTTACCATCACCGTCACCCAGGTGCAGACCCTAATGTTCCACCTGAAGCCTGGTGCGGTCGCAACCACTGTACAGGTGACAGGTGCGGCACCGCTGGTGAACACCACCAACTCGACCCTGGGCGAGACCATCCAAGGCAAACAGATGTATGAATTGCCACTGAATGGATTGAACTTCACCAACCTGGCCCTATTGACACCGGGTGTGACGCAAGGTTCTTACGCGAACCCTAACTCCGGTGTGGCAGGCAACGCGGAGACCTTCCGCTATAACGATAGTGGCGACGCGTCTCTCTCTGTCAATGGCCTTCCCCCTACGGCGGACAACTACATTTTGGACGGTGTTGACAACAACGATGACCTGATGAACACTGTGATCTTTTTCCCGCCCATTTATGCGACGCAGGAATTCAAGGTGGACACCAGCGTGGCCCCGGCGCAATATGGCCGTGCAGGCGGCGCAATTGTGGTCAGTTCCATCAAATCTGGCACCAACGAGTACCACGGCAACCTGTTTGAGTACTACCGTAGTGACCAGTTCAACGCCAACCCTTACTATATTTTCCCGGGGGAATCGGCGCAGAAAAACCCGCTGGACAACCGTAACCAATTCGGTTTTGATGCAGGCGGGCCAATCATCAAGAACAAGCTCTTTGCTTTTGGTGACTACCAAGCATGGCGGGAACACTCTCCTGTAGGTGGTGGCTTGGTTACTGTACCTTACCGTGTGCCAGGGACCGCCCTTCAAGATATGACCCAGGGTGATCTTAGCGTTTTGACCACTTCTGCGTTCAATAATAGCAACCAAACCGGATGGAACGGCTCGCAAGTTTGCGGCATAGCGCAGGATTCCAGGCTTATCTATGATCCCCTCACCTGCAAGCCATTTCCGGGCAACATAATCCCTGGTGACAGGCTGAATTACGCGGCCCAGAACTACCTAAAAGCGTTTCCATATCCAAGCATCCCGAACGAAGTGTTCCAGAACTACGAGACCTTTGAACAGGAAATCACCAACTATAATGATTTTGATGTCCGTTTGGACTGGAACGCGACCCCGAAAGATGCCGTGTTTTTCCGGTACAGCTATGACAATGCCGTCCAGGAGAAAACGTCTGAATTCCAAAATTTGCCTGCGGGCTTTGGGACTGGAAGTAGCTATAACCACGCGCGTGGCTATGACCTTGGCTACACGCGCATTTTTACCTCCAATGCCGTCAACGAGCTCCACTTAAACTACAACCGCGATGACTACGGTTATCAACCCCCCATGTACGGGGACCCTGTTTCCGCGAATTTGGGCATCGTCAATGCCAACCGCAACCTGGAAACCAGCGGTGGCGCCTTGATTGGCGGCTATGGCTATGAACTGGAATACTCTGGTGACTACGGCCTCTATGCAGTCCCGCAAAACAATATTGAAGCCACTGATACCTTCGACTGGGAACGCGGAAACAATTCCTTCAAATTTGGCGGCACCTTCATTCGTCGCCAGATGGAATATTTCCGCCCCATTGCAGGCAAAGGTTTCTTTAATATATCCGGGAACGGGCAAGACTTTACCGGCTATGAGGTCTCTGACTTACTGGCGTCCTTTAATGACAATTATTCCATCGGCGCACAAAATGGGTTCTTTTCAAACCTGAGCCAGGAAAACGCCATCTTTGCGCAGGACGATTGGCGCGTTTCCCCCCGCTTGACACTCAACATGGGTATCCGCTGGGACGACATTACGTGGCCCGTGGAATCCCACAACCGTCAGGCGTCCTTTGACATCAACACTGGCCAGGTCCTGTTGGCCGGCCAAAATGGCGTGTCGAGGAGCATCGTCAACCAATACTATGGGTATTTCAGCCCACGTATTGGCTTTGCCTATGACCTGCGTGGCGATGGAAAGTCTGTGATACGCGGTGGTTATGGCATCTATTATTTCCCGACTTACGGCGGAATCAGCAACCAGCTAGGACAACAGCCACCGTTTGGCGGCTCAGTCGACTACCAAGCCAGGTTAGGATACTGCGTGGCCTTGACCGGCCAGACCCCGACCGTTGGTACAAATGGCCTGAACAGTTGCCAAGTCAATGCTTATACACCAAATGCTACAACGGGCATCGTGACTCCGCTGCCTTTGCCCGGCTTCCCCAACTTCAACCCGGCCCAGCCCCCGTCAGGACTCAGCACGCTTGCCGTGGACCGGAACAACCGGCAAAGCGACATCCAGGAGTGGAACCTGCAGTTGGAACAGCAGATTGCCGCCAAGGACGTCGTGGACATTGCCTATGTAGGCAACAAGGTCGCCCATCTTCCGAACTATTACAATTACACTCTATGGCAGTTCGGGCAACAAGGTGGGTCCCCATTGGGAAGCGGACAGAGGAACTTCCCCAACCTCGGCACCATCACGTATGAAGTATATAATGGGGCAGCCAATTACAACGGACTCCAACTGCAATACAACCATCACGAGAAGAACCTGATGACGACCGCGGCCTATGCTTGGTCCCATACCTTGGACGACGAATGCGGGACATTGTGCCTCTACTATGATCCGCAGGCCAGCTATGGGAACTCTGGACAAGACCAGAGGAACGTCTTCAGCTTCTCGACCGTATACACCCTTCCCTTTGGCAGGGGCCAGATGTTTGCCGGAAACGTTTCCCACATGATGGACTGGCTGATTGGCGGATGGCAGACCAACTTGATTGCCTTGTTCCAATCTGGCCAGCCGTTTGATCTTTCGGACGGGGTCACTTACTCTGGCAACGAGCCGGACCAAGTGGCGCCCATCAAATATCCGAAGAGCATCCGTGGGTACTGGTTCGACCCAAAATCTTTCTCCTATGCCAATATTCCCCAGTATGACAATACAGCAACAGGGGCAACCGTGTTCACGCGGCCCGGAACGGCGCGCCGTGACCAGCTCTTTGGCCCTGGAACGCGCATTATCAATCTGGGACTCGAAAAAGACGTACACGTGACAGACCGCTATAACGTTGCGCTGCGCGGAGACGCCTTTAACGTACTGAATACACCGCAATTTACCAACCCCGGGTCAGACCTGAATGGCGGCAATTTTGCCAAAGTACAGAGTGTCACCTATCAAAGCAACCGCCAACTCCAGTTGTCGGCACGCATTGATTTCTAAGCAGGGGTAAAGTTTACCTCCTAAAACGCGCCGCACGGCAGGTTACGTGCGGCGCACTTTTTTTAGCCATGTTCTTTTGGCCATATATGGAGATCCTTTATGCAACGACGCCGTACCCTTCCCACCCTTATGCCACTTCTTTGGTCAGTGGTTTGCTGTGTTGGTTTATTTTCTGCGTCGCTTGCCTCTGCGGGGCAGGCCGCGAAAACAGCGCCTGTGGCCACGCAAGTGGACCCACCGAATTGGTGGACCGGGCTGCCTTCCCCTATGCTACTGATACGTGGGGAAGACCTTGCCGGGGCCGGCTTCTCAGTCAACGGCAGTAATGTGCGCGTAACACATACACAAATTTCTGCAAATGGTCATTGGGCCTTTGTGTGGCTCAACACGGCAGGCGCGCAACCGCAGACGTTCCACATGACGATACACACGCCACAGGGACAGGCGCACATCCCATACACGCTGCGTCCCCGGCACGCAGCCTCGACTGGTTTCCAGGGGTTTTCCTCCAGGGACGCGATGTATCTCATCATGCCCGACCGCTTTGCGGACGGCGACCTATCGAACGACCAGCCCGCCAACGCACCTGGGAGCTATGACCGGTCCAATCCAAGGGCCTATCATGGTGGGGACCTGCGCGGCATACAGCAGCACCTGGACTACATCCAGAAGTTGGGCATGACAACGATCTGGATCACGCCGCTCTATGACAACGACAACCACTCACCGCAGGACTACCACGGTTATGGCGCGGTAAACATGTACGGCGTAGATGAACATTTTGGCACGGTAGAGGACTATGTGGCGTTGGCCAATGCCATCCATCAACGCGGCATGAAACTGGTCTTGGACACCGTGCCCAATCATGTGGGGCCGAAGGACCCGTGGGTGCTGGACCCGCCTGCACCAGGATGGTTCCATGGCACGCTGGCCCACCATATTGAGGCCAATGGAAACTTCGCACCCATTACGGACCCCCATGCCCCACCCGCAGCCTATCGTGCTGCCGTGGATGGATGGTTTGCGGATGTGCTCCCGGACCTGGACCAGTCCAATCCATTGGTGAAGCAGTATCTGATTCAAAATGCAATTTGGTGGACCGAGACGGCCTCCCTGGATGGACTCCGTCTGGACACCTTCCCCTATGTCGACCGTCCCTTCTGGCATGATTTCCATGCTGAGTTACACGCCATCTACCCACGACTTACAACGGTCGGGGAAGTATTCAACAGCGACCCGACGATTGTGTCTTACTTTGCTGGAGGGGTGCAGCACGCAGGGGTGGACACGGGGCTTTATACCCCCTTCGACTTCCCAACATTCTTTGCCCTTCGGGCTGTTTTGGCCAAGGACCAGCCCATGACACAGATACAACAGGTGTTGCGGCAAGACTGGCTCTATCCACATCCGGAACGGTTGGTGACTTTCCTTGGCAACCATGACACCAAGCGTTTTATTTCAGAGGAAGGCGCCACGCCCGCACGCATGAAGCTGGCCTTTGGCCTGTTGGCGACCATGCGCGGAATGCCACAGGTCTATGCGGGAGATGAGCTTGCCATGCCGGGCGGCAATGACCCGGACAATCGCCGTGATTTTCCCGGGGGCTTCCCCGATGACAAAACAAATGCATTTACCGCAACGGGAATGACGCCGGTACAAGCATCCATGCATGATTGGGTAAGTGGGCTTTTTCTTCTACGCGCCAAGCATCCAGCGTTGCTGACTGGGACGCAGCAAGACCTGCTGACGGACGACACCGGGTTTGTTTTTGCACGGACATCAAAGGAGGAGCGTCCTGCAAATACCGGGCCAGGTATGCCGGGGGAAATTGTACTTGTGCTCCTGAATAAATCACAGAAGCTGCGTACCTTCGACCTGGACTTTTCCCATACGGGACTGGAAGGAGTGCGCTCTTTTACGCCGTTGTGGAACACTGCCAGCAGCATAACTGTTGACCAGGGCCGTTGCCATATCACTGTTGGAGCGGAGCAATTGATCTTGCTCCGTGCAGCTCGTTAGGAAAGCCCTGGTCCAGTCCTACGGCTGCCCCTCAGGGGCTGGAGCCCACTATTATTCCAGGAACTTACAGCGGGACCAAAGTCCCGCCCCTTCAAAACGCTGACTTGTTCAGAGGTCCCTTATGTATTTGCCTTGCTAAGAGACGGGGGCAGATCTGGGGCCGGAGATTTTTTCCAGCACCGTCTTCACAAACACATACAGCACGGGGATGAAGAAGAGGTTCAAGACGGTGGAGAGCAACATACCGCCGACAATCGTGGTGCCAACAGAATGGCGGCCAAGCTGTCCCGCCCCACTGGCAAAGACCAGTGGCAGCACGCCCAGGATAAAGGCGAAAGAGGTCATCAGGATGGGGCGGAGGCGCAACTCCGCGGCCTCGATTGCGGCATCGGAGATGGAGCGTCCGCGCGCCCGCAACTGCTCAGCAAATTCCACAATCAGGATGGCGTTTTTGGCGGCCAGTCCAATCAGCATCACCAGGCCAATCTGGCAGTAGACATCGTCCGCCAGGCCGCGCATTGATTGCAAGCTGAGCGCGCCGAGGACGGCCATCGGGACGGAGAGCAAAATGATAAAGGGCAGCACGAAGCTCTCATACAGAGCGGCCAGCGTGAGATAGACCACCAAAATCCCCAGGCCAAAAATGATGGTCGCCTTGCCGCTGGATTCGATCTCTTCCAGCGCCAGTCCAGACCACGAGTAAGTCATTCCCTGCATCATGTACTTGTGGGCCAGGTTCACCATCGCGCTCAGTCCCCGGCTGGAGCTGACGCCCGGCGCCGCGGACCCCACGATTTCCGCCGAGCGGAAAAGATTGTAATGGCTGATGACCTGTGGCCCGGAGGTCTGTTGCATCTGGACCAGGTTGTCCAGCGGGACCATCTGGCCGCTGTTGGAACGTACATAATACTGGCGGATGTCCTGCTGGGTGCGGCGGAAGTCTTTGTCCGCCTGCACGTAAACACGATAGGAACGATTATTAAAGTTGAAATCGTTCACATACTCGGACCCCATATACACCTGCAACGTGTCCGTGATCTGGTTCAATGGTACATTCATGGCCTTGGCCTTTTCGCGGTCGATCTCCACTTGAATCAGCGGGTCGTTGGAGGTGAAGCTGGTAAAAAGGCCGGTCAGGTCCTTGTTCTGCCGACTGCCTGCAACAATCTGGTGCGCCACGCGGTCCAGGTCGCCCAGCGTGTTCCGGCCCATGTCCTGCAACTCAAACTGGAAGCCACCAAAGCTGCCAATCCCCTCAATGGCAGGGGGTTCAAAGGCTATGACCAGGCCGCCTTGAATCATAAATAGCTGTTTTTGCAGGCGCCCCACAATGGCCGCAGCCGTGTGCTCCGGCCCCTTGCGCTGATTGAATGGTTTCAGGTTGACGAAGATCAGGCCGTAGTTGGGCGCGTTCCCGGCGAAGCTGAAGCCGGTGACCGCAAAGGACCCATCGGTCTCTGGTGTGTTGGCCAGAATGGCCTGCGCCTGGCCCGCCAAACTTGCGGTGTATGAGAGGGACGCTCCCTGTGGGGCCTGCACCTGCAAAATCAGATAACCCTGGTCCTCCTGTGGAACAAACGCGGTGGGCACATGCTGATACATGTAGACCGTTGCCCCGAGGCCAGCGAAGAAGAGCAGCAGCATCCCATAGCGCCAGCGCAGCACACCAGGGATGGTGCGGGCATAGCCGCTGGAGATGCCTTTGATACCACGGCCCACTGCGGCCATCAGGCCGTGATGGCGCGCCTCATGACGCAGCAACAGGGCCGACAGCGCCGGGGAAAGCGTGAGCGCGTTGAAGGCAGAGATGGCGATGGAAAATGCAATGGTCAGGGAAAACTGCTTGTACAGAATGCCTGTTGTGCCCGGAAAAAATGAGACCGGCACAAATACCGAAACCAGCACCAGGGAAGTGGCGATGACCGCCCCGGTGACTTCTTTCATGGCCACGGAGGTGGCCACGCTGGCCTCTTTGATGCCCTCCGCAAGATGGCGCTGGACATTTTCAATGACGACAATCGCATCGTCCACCACCAGGCCAGTGGCCAGAGTGATGCCAAAGAGCGTCAGCGAGTTAATGGAAAAATTAAAAATCCTGATAAAGGCAAAGGTCCCGATGAGCGAGACTGGGATGGTAATGGCCGGAATTACCGTGGCGCGCCAGTCCTGCAGAAAGAAGAAGATGACCAGGATGACAATCCCGATGGCCTCCGCCAGCGTCTTTAATACTTCCCGGATGGAGTCCCCCACGACTGTGGTGGTGTCAAAGGCGATGGCGTACTTCAGGCCGGGAGGGAATTGTTTGGAGAGTTGCGCCAGTTCCGCCTTGGCCTTGCGGTCCACCTCCAGGGCATTGGCGTTACTGAGTTGCTGCACGCCCATCCCGATGGCCTCAACGCCGTTGAATTTCAGGTCCGAGGAATAGGTCTCCGCCCCCAGCTCTGCACGGCCAACGTCTTTCAGCAGGACGATGCCGTTGGGCGTGTTCTTGACCACGATACTGTCGAATTGCGCCGGGTCGGTCAGGCGCCCAGATACATTCACGGAAATCTGGTAGGCCTGTTTGGGGTCGCTCGGAGGGACGCCCAATTGCCCCGCCGCCACCTGTACATTCTGCTCCTGTAGCGCGGCCACCACGTCGGATGCGGTCAGATTGCGCGCAGCCAGTCGCACCGGGTCCAGCCAGATGCGCATGGCGTATTTGCGTTCGCCAAAGATCATCACGTCGCCCACGCCATAGATGCGCTTGAGGGCGTCCTTTACGTACAGGTCCACGTAATTGCTGATGAACTGGTCGGAATACTGGCCTTTGTCCGCATAGAAGCCAGCGCCAAAGACAAAGTTATTATTGGACTTGGTGATGGCGATGCCGGTGTTGATGACCTCTTGCGGCAAACGTCCCTGCGCTGCGGCCACGCGGTTCTGCACGTCCACAGCGGCGATGTTCAGGTCATATCCGGTCTGGAAGGTGATGTTGATTTCGCTGGAGCCATCGTTGCCGCTGGTGGAGGTCATGTAGCGCATCCCTTCCACACCGTTGATCTGCTCTTCCAGCGGGATGGTGACAGCCGACTCAACGACCTGGGCGTTGGCCCCAACATAGTTGGCCGACACGGTCACCTGCGGGGGCGCCAATTGCGGATACAAGGAAATCGGGAGGCCAGGAATGACGACCGCACCCGCCAGGACAATCAGTAGGGCGCAGACGGTTGCAAAGACCGGTCTCCTAATAAAAAAATCTACAAACACACAACATCCTTCCTGGTTGCACACTCCGGGCCGGCCTGTTGGCCCGCGTGGAGTGCATTGCTTTTGCGCCAACTATGAAATGGGCTGCACGGGCGCGCCATCGACCAAAAACTGCGTCCCGGAAATAATGACGCGGTCGCCTGCCTTCAATCCATTTTTTACGGCATAGGCATTTCCCGTGGCGTCGCCAAGCACCACCGGGTGCTGTCTCGCAAGGAAATGCCCATCCACCGGCTCTGCAACATACACAAATGCCTGACTGCCAACGCGCGTCACTGCAAGCACGGGGACCGTGGGGGTGTTGACCGTGCTCCAGGTCACGCGGGCACGCACCAGTTGCGCGTTGCGGACAATGTCCGGCGTGGTGTGTACATCGGCCTTGGCCAAAATCCCCTGGAGCTGATTGTCCACCTGGGGGGAAACAAACTTGATGGTTGTTTGGTCCAGCACCGCGCCCTGTGGGTCCGTAATGGAAACAGGCAGTCCCACGCGGAGCTGGCTGGCCCGTTCCGCGGGGACATAGATATAGGCCTCCAACTGCTTGTTTTCGTCCACCGTGGTCAACACTGTGGTGGGGGAAACATAATCGCCAACGTGGACCGGAATGTCTCCCACGATGCCGTCAAAGGGTGCTTTGATGTGGTAGTAGTCCAGTTGCTGCTGCTGGGTCTTGCGCGCGGCCACGGCGGCATCGTAGTCGGCCTTGGAATTTCTATAGGCCTGCTCCGCCTGCTGGGCCGCATCTTTGCTGATGATGCCGGAGGCGTAGAGCTTGCGTTGCCGTTCGATGTTGGCCTGGTTGTATTCATACACGGCCAGTTTCTGCCGTTCCGTGGATTCCTGCTGTTGCACCATTGCCTGCTGCTCACGTGGGTCAATCTCCATCAAGTGCTGGCCCGCCTGCACATGGTCGCCGGAGTGGACAAATATCTGCGTGATGTTCCCGCCCACCTGGGGCTGGATGGTGGCCGAGCGGCGCGATTTGATGGTCGCCACGTAGGTGTCAGAGACCGGCACCGGTTGCAAGGTGACCGTCTCCACCTGTACGGGGAGCGCCATGGGGCCTTGTGGCCCCTGTCTGGCTGGGGCCTTGCTGCAGGCCGTCATCCAAAGGAAGGGCGCCAAGGCCGCAATGGTCCGTGCTGTAATGCTATGTGTCAATCTCAATTCGCCACTCCGGAAAGACCGTTCCATTCTGGACCCTCTAACGGTCCAGGGGCCATCCATGCTGCGACTGCGCAATTAGACCGCCCAGTCCGCAACAGAAGAGGCCAAGTTTCCACTTCTTCACGGAACAGAGGCGGCGCTTACGTCAGGATGCAGGGGCCACTGTTCATCATAGAGGATGAACAGGTTTCGTGTTGTGCGGGACGCCCCCGCAGGTAACACAAAACAGGGGGGCAGACAGTTGCATCTGTGTAAATGCCCTGCAGACCGGCTGCGGAGGCACTCTGCGTCCACGCTCCCTACGGCAAAGGGATGCAATGGTATGCACATCAACCCTGGTGGGAGGACGGGTATGCCTTGACAAAGGCAAGAAAATAAACGGGTTAAAAAAAATGCCGGGCATTTTCAAACGGTGAGGGACGTGCGTCAGTGTGTGTCATTATGGCTTCACACGCACAGAGCGCACCTTTTATACGGAATGTCAGCCCGTCGCGGTCCCTGTTCTGGCTGCCAGCGGGTCTCCTGGCTTTTTTGATGGGGGCCCTGGCATTGAATGCTTTGGGAATGCTCCCGGCCTTTGCTGAGCCAGGCACCTGGGTGGAGAAGGCGCTGGAATTGGCGCCGCTCATCTGTCTCGGCCTTGCATTTCTTGCACTGGGAGCCCTGCTGAAAGGCCATCCTGAGAGTGGCGCGCAAGCGGCACAGGAGGCAGAGGCGAAGCACATATCCATTACCCAGGGCCGCGGGAGCTTCCCCACGGGAGACAAATGCAGTGTCACACGGCACATCTTCACGGTGGACCTGGAGGACTATTTCCATACGGAAGCTGCGCACTCCTTGGTGGGCCAGGAAGAATGGAACGAGATGCCATCGCGGGTGGAAGAGAGCATGGACCGTTTGTTGGCCCTGCTGGCGGAACACGACGCCACCGCAACGGTCTTCGCCCTGGGCTGGGTCGCGCAGAAGCACCCAGGCCTTATTCGAAAAATACAAAGCTGCGGCCATGAGCTGGCCTGTCATAGCTATCTGCATCGGCCCGTCTTCCGGCTGACCCCAGAAGAGTTCCACAGGGACACGGAGCGCGCAAAGAAAACAATTGAGGACGCCTGTGGGAGCGCGGTCCTGGGTTATCGGGCGCCGAATTTTTCCATCATCGACCAGACCCCGTGGGCATATTCCATCCTTGCCGACCTGGGGTTTGTTTACGATTCCAGCACCCATCCCATCCACCACGATATTTCCAACAATCCTCATGCGCCGCAGGGGCCACACCTGGTGGCGGACGGGCAACTGCTGGAGTTGCCCATATCCACGTTGCGCGTGGCAGGAATGAACTGGCCCATCGGTGGTGGGGGGTACTTCCGTATGCTGCCGTATTTATATTCGGCGGTTGGATTGAGGGCGTGGACCAACCAGAACTCGCACCCTGCGGTCTTTTACATCCATCCGTGGGAGCTGGACATCTATCAACCGCGGTTGCTCCTTCCAACCAAGTCCCGTCTGCGCCAGTATTCCGGCCTGGGGCTGACCGAGATCAAGTTGGAGAAACTTTTGTCCACCTATCGCTTTGCCTCAGTTGCCCAGGTGTACGGCGAAACGCTGGACGGGATGACAACCGCTGCAACCCATTTGGAAGCGTACAGGATGGATGCGTATGCCTGACGCCAAGGACAATCCAGGGGCCGGCCTATGAAAAATTGGCTTTCAGAGATGGGGGGGCGGTTCATCGGAAACGCCGTGTATCCGCTGTGGACCATGCGCTCCCACCCAGCGTACCGCTCCTATCGGCGTCATTTTGAGAAACAGCAATACATGGGCAGGCAGGCCCTGGAGCAATTGCAGTTGCGCCAGCTCCGGGACCTGGTGGAGTATGCCTATCGGTATGTCCCTTACTACCGTATGAAGATGGACCAACGCGGCATTACGCCCCTGGACATCCGGGAAGTCCCTGACATGCGCCAGCTCCCGGTGCTGACCAAGCGGGCGGTCCAAGACCACGGCGCGGACCTGTTGTCGCGCAAGGTGCCTGAATCCAAGCGGGCCCTGAACCGGACGGGAGGGTCTACGGGCAGCCCCCTGCATTTCTGGGTGGACAAGGAGCGGTTTGATTCCCGTCGGGCCAGTACGGACCGTCATAATGCCTGGGCGGGACTTCGTCCGGGGGACTGGTACGCCCATCTGTGGGGGGCATTGCTGGATACCGGTGGCAGGCCAGGCGTGGCCAAATTGGGGGTCCGCGAAAAGCTGCTCTATCGCAGCTTGCTGCTGAACACTTCCTCAATAACGGAGGCGGACCTGCAGGAGTTCCTGTCCTTATTACGCAAGTATCGTCCTCGACACTTGCTGGCCTATGCGCAATCCGCTGTCTACTTTGCCAGGTATTGCCAGGAGAATGCGGTCCGGGACATCCATTTCGACTCCATCATCACCACGGCAGAGGTGTTGCGCGAAGACCAGCGGGCGCAACTGGAGGAGACATTTTCCGCCAGGGTCTTTAATCGCTACGGGTGCCGCGAGGTCAGCGTGATAGCCAGTGAATGTGAATATCACACGGGCCTGCATGTGAATGCCGACGCGCTCTATGTGGAAATTGAGCAGCTCCCCGGACTGCCCCTGGGACATGGGCGCGTGCTGGTCACTGACATGTTGAACCGCTCCATGCCGCTGATACGATATGAGATAGGGGACGTGGCCACCTGGGCCGAGCAGCAGAACTGTCCCTGTGGGCGGAACTTCCCCTTGCTGGCCTCCGTGGAAGGACGCACCACGGATTTCCTCTTTCTGCCGGATGGGGGCAGCATCTCTGGCATTGCACTCGCACTGGTCATCGCCATTCCAAGTGTGCGCCAGGCCCAATTTGTGCAACAGGGGAATGGCAACATTGTGCTGAACGTCGTTGCCGGCAATGGGTTTTCTGATGAGACCCCAGCGGTCCTGCGGCAGCGCCTGGCCCCCTATCTGCGCAACCAGGTCCCCCTGGAGGTCCGACGTGTCAGCGAGGTCCGCCAGGAGCCGTCCGGGAAATACCGCTTTGTGGTCTCTGAATACATGCGCCCGCTGGAGAAATGCTCATGATCCGCCTGCTGCGTAGTCACGTTGTGTATCCATTGCTGGCCGGGGAACGGTACAAGGGCATCCATCGCCTGTGCCGGAGCATACAGCAGTTTGAGGACCTGCCCCCGCAGCAACAAATGGACCAGCAATGGTCCAGGCTCAAGGGCCTTTTGCAACATGCGTATGACACCGTACCGTATTACCGGGAGGTGATGGATGCGCACGGCCTGCCACCGGCGGCCATCCGCAGCATGGACGATTATCGCCGCCTGCCGGAACTGGGGAAGGAGACCATCCGTGCGCGCAGGTCGGACCTGGTCTCGAAAAAATTTTCCATGGATGGGTTGCGTTCTGCCCACACCAGCGGCACAACCAGCACTCCCATGACGTTCTACCGGGACCTGCCCGGAACAAGATGGAAGACGGCGCTCCAGTTGCGGCTGAATGAATGGGGCCAGTTCCGCCTGGGGGAGCGGTCGTTATGGCTTTGGGGCGCGCAGTTTGATTTTGTGCAGAAGCCAAGCTGGAAATGGGCCATGCTGGAAAAGTATGGCTTTGGCACATGGACCCTGCCAGTGGAGAGATTGGAGGACGCGACCTTTGCCCGGTTTGTCCGGGTGATGCAGCGCTGTCGGCCCCGCATTATTTACGGCTATAGCAACATGGTCGACATGTTCTCGCAGTATGTGCTCCGCAACCGCTGCGACCTTCCCAGACCAGAGGCGGTCATCTGTACGGCGGAGCCGCTTGGCGCTGTCCGCAAGCAGAACATCCAGGAAGCGCTCCAGGCACCCGTTTACGACCACTACGGCAGCAGGGAACTGGGCATGATCGCCGCCAACAATGCAGGAAACACAAAAATGCGTTTCCACGGCGCCGGGTGCCTGGTTGAGCTGGTCCCCGTGCAGCGCATGGAGGACGGCTGGATTGCACGGCTGGTCGTCACCGACCTGTTGAATGAGGGGATGCCCTTCCTGCGTTACGACACCGCAGACAGCGTCCTGGTGCAAGACGCTGACCTGGCCGCCAACAGCGCATTTCCTGTTGTTGACCAGATACATGGACGGCAACAGGACACGCTGGTCCTTTCCGATGGACGGCTCTTTCCCGGCATGTTCATGACGGTCGCCCTGTGGGAGGTGCGGGATCAAGTGTCCATCAAATGCTTGCAGTTTGTCCAGGAAGCAATTGGAAAGATGACCTTGCGGTACGTGGCGGACGGGCCTTGGGAAACAACGCTTGCGGAACTGAATCAATTCGAAAAAATACTTCGGTCCACCATTCCAGACAGGTTTGACCTTCGCTTTGAGGCAATGGAGGAGATGCCACGCTCGGCCTCTGGCAAGTTCAGCCTGGTGGTCAGCAAAGTGCCCACGCCCAGCGTCCGGACCACTGCGGTCCAAGAAACAGCACTGGCTGGGACGGGGCGTCTCTGATGCCGGACAGTCAGAAAATCCCAGGGGCCGGGACATCGGGCAATGCGCCGACCGTCAGTGTCATCGTACCGACATACAACCGGAAAGAGTACCTGCGTCCGGCGGTGGAAAGCGTCCTCAGCCAGTCCTTTACGGACCATGAGCTGATTGTGGTGGATGATGGTTCCACGGACGGCACCGATGCCGTGGTTGCAAGATATGCGGCGCAGTGGCCAGGGGTCCGTTATGTGCGTCAACAGAACCGCGGCGTGGCCGCCGCGCGGAACCGTGGCATTGCCCTGGCGCGTGGGGAGTTTGTTTGCTTCCTTGATTCTGACGACATCTGGAAGCCCCATAAGCTACAAACACAGTTACAATTTGCCCGCGCAAACCCGCAGTACGCCATATATGCCAGCGACATTGACAGTTTCCATGAGTGCGGCATACAGCAACGTTGCGCCAAACAGGCCATGTATCCGGTGCGGGAGGGCAACGTGCTCCTGGACCTGTTGTTCCACAACTGGATACAGACCTCCACGGTGATGGCCCGTCGCAGCCTGCTGGAAAACGTGGGCGGGTTTGATGAGGCCGTTGGACAGTTCGCAGAGGACTGGGTCTTGTGGATGCGTCTGGCCGCCAGGGGCCCGGTGCATTTCCATCCGGAGGCGCTGGTTTTTTATCGGGCGCATCCTGCGTCCCTGACCTCGCAGGACCTGGAGGCGCAGTATCGCTCCCTGATGTTGGCGGTCGATTGCGTGGCCGCTTTGCCGGGGCTGCAGGAACGGACGGACCTGGTGCGGCAATGCCGCCATCGCATATCCATGATACGGGCCATGAGGGACCTGCATGCACGGCGTTTCCGGTGTGCCCGCGAGAAGTTCAGGGACGCCATACGGACCAGCCGGGACGACTGGCGGGCGCGTTTTGGCTTTTTGGCGTGCGGGCTTCTGTGCAGATTTTGAGCTGTAATTGGCGGGGAAAAATGGCCCCGCGTGCGCCCAGACAAAGGCCCTGCCAGCGGGCTGACAGTGCTGTTCGCAGCGTACCAGGACACTACGCACAAGAGGGACATCTTCTGTGACAGCTACAACCGTTGCCGCCGTCATTCCTGCATACAACGCGGCCCACTTATTGGCCCGCTGCCTGGAAAGCGTGCTGCGCCAAACCGTGCCGGTGCAGGAAGTATGGGTGGTCAACGACGGCTCCACGGACGATACCGCCGCGGTCCTGCAACGCTGGCAGGAAAAAGACAGCCGGATACACGCCATCCACCAGCGGAATGGTGGGGCGGCCACGGCCCGCAACGCGGGGATTGTAGCGGCCTCTTCCGAATGGGTCGCCTTCCTGGATGCCGATGATACATGGATGCCAGAAAAGCTGGAACGTATGTTGGCGATACGGGAGCGCGGTCCGCAGGCGGTCGTCCTGTATCACGATGCGGTCCTGCCAGACGGCACGCGCTTCCTTGCAGACAAGGGACCGGCGGAGGGGGACGTCTTTGATGCCCTGCTCCGGTCGTTTTTCATCTTGCCCTCTACGGCCATGGTGCGGCGGGAGGTGCTGGTCGCCGAAGGCATGTTCCAGACCAACTTTCGCAACACCGATGATTATGATCTCTGGCTACGGTTGGGCCGCAAAGGGCGCTTCTTGCTGCGGAATGAACCTCTCACCTACTATGAGCGCCAGCCAACCAGCCTCTCCCACAATACCCTGCGTACCGGGGAAAATGAGATCGCGATTTTTACAGGGTTGCTGGCCAGCGATCTGACCCCACGCCAGCGGCGTCTGGCTTCCCGCCGCCTCGCCCGCAGATATTTTGAGCGCGCCTATCATCTGCGCTCCACGGACCCGGCGGAAAGCTGGCGTTGCCTGCGGCGGTCCCTCCAGTTGCGTCCCGGTTCCGCTGTCACCTGGAAGCTGTTGCTGGCCAACCTTTGGCGCCGCCATCGGCAACACGCCACGCCGCAGCAGAACGCGCAGGGCTGAGGCCTGTTTGCAGTTGCTGGTCCGGATGCAGTGTCATTTTCTTTCTGGCGCCGTGCAGATACCGCTACCAGCTTACAGTCACTCCGCCGACCCCACTGGTTGGGACCGTGTAGCTATGTCCCGGTCCGCTTTCCGCTGTGGTTGATCCATCACTGTGCAATAAGAAGAAGCTGAATTGCACCGTTTTCCCTGCCGGAAGTGAGACCGTCAGCAGCGGATTGCCTGTGGGAGGGACCGCCATTGGGCCAACTGCGCCGTTCCATGTGGTCGCCCCATTGCCCAGCTCGGCCACGTTCCCGGTCAACATCAGGACGTCTGTGCTTTGCATTTGCGGCACGCCACTGACGCTGAAGTTGACCGGGACCAACGTCGAGGTGTCCACAATCAGGGGCACAGCGTTGGAGGCCGCACTCCCCTGGGGTGTCACCGTCACGGTGGCCAGGCCCGCGGGCAGCGCAGGCAGCGTTGTCGTGATCTGCCCATTGCTCCAGTTGGTCACGGTGGCGGCCATCGTAGTGCTGCCAGAGGTGAAATCCACGGTCCCGGTGGTTGCGCCAAAGCTGGCCCCGCTGATGGTCACAGACGCACCGGGATTGGCCACGCGCGGTGTGATGCTGCCAATGGATGGTGGCACCGCGCCGGACGAGACCCAGATGGAAACGCTGCGGTGGGGCAGGGTGAAGTCTGTCACCGGACCGTTGCTGGCCCCGCTGCCTGTGACCGTAATGCTGGTCCCGCCCATGGTGCCTGCCAGATAGTCGGTGTATGTCCCCGGCGGCAAGTTTGTTTCCATGCCGCTGATGGGCTGGTCCGTCGCAGGGTTTTTGTTGATGGCCACCAAGACCACGTCTTGTCCCAATTGCCGTTCGTAGATGTACACGTCCTCGTTGATCCAGCGCTGCTGCATGGTCCCGTAGGCCAGCGCCGGATTGGCGGCCCGCAACGCGGCCAGATATTGGATGAGCAACACGGCATCCGTTGCGCCAAAATGGGCCGTGCCGCTGACGGTCATTCCGTTGCGATTGTATGGAGTGTTCCCGTTGTCGGTGTCGTTGTAGAGATACTGTTCATCGCCGTAATAAAGGACGGGCACGCCGCGGCAGGTGAGCAGGAAGCTGATGGCCTGTTTGACCGCCATCGGGTCCGCCCCCATGGAAAGTATCCTCTGGTTGTCGTGGTTGTCAAAGAAAGTGACCAGGTCATTGGGCTGTGCAAATGGCTGGGCCGGGTTGCCCTGCTGGCCCGCGTCCTCCAAGGTCAATTCGTTGTCGATATTGTAGAAACTTTGATTTTGACCAAAGACGCCTGCAATCTGGTAATAGAGCGGGTAGTCCAACAGGTCTATGCCGCTGTTGTTAGAAAACTTTACAGAGTCCGGGTACAGCGGGTCCCCGGACCCTTCCATCCATTCCCCAAAAATAAAGGGCCGCGCAGTGTATGTGGGCAGGGTGGAAGGCGCGCTCCAGTTGGCAATGGAGTTTTCCAGGCTGTATTCCCATCCCCAGTCCACGTCTTTGACTGCATCGAAGCGGAACCCGTCCACCCCATGCGAGAGGAGCTGGGCGACGGCAGACTTGAGGTACTGGTCGACCCAAGGGTTGGTCTGGTCCAGGTCTGCCAGGCTTTCCAGCGTGTAGTACTGCAACTGGTAGCGGTCTTCGTAATTTGTGATGTTTGGATTGTGATGGTAATAGGGCGTGGCGCTGGTGTCCGTGGAATACGTGGTCACGAGTGTCCCGTTGTTATACAGGGACCCTCCTTCACCGGAGTCAAGCGGGTTGGTGTCGTTGGCAGGAAAGTCCACATAGACCCGGATGCCATTTTGGTGCGCCGTCGCCACCAGGGCGTCAAAAGCTGCCCAACTGTTGTTGTTGTCCCCAAAATGCTCATCAATCTGCATAAAGTCGCGCGTCCAATAGCCGTGGTATCCGGCCTGTCCATAGGCGGGGACGCGGATGTTGTCCATGGGCGGTGAAATCCAGATGCCGGCAACGCCCATCGACTTCAGATAGCTGATTTTTTGTGTGATCCCAGCCAGGTCGCCGCCCCAATACAAGTTCCAGTTTGCCGAGGAGGTGTCCGCAAACCCGTTGGGGTCAAAAAGCCCAGGGCTTTCTGGGGGATTGTCGTTTGTCGTGTCTCCATCAAAAAAACGGTCCGTCACAATCTGGTAAATAAAGCCCTGGTGGATGTCGCTGACGGTCGTGATGGGCGGGGCAGCGGGAAACTGGATGGTGTAAGCGGCAGAGGCAACGCTGCTTGTGGCGTAATTGGTGGCCACGGCAATCGCCTGGAGTGTCATGGATGTGGCCACAGGCACAGGCGCACTGTATTGAGTGGAATGAATTGTTGGGGTGGAACCATCGGTGGTGTAAAAGATGTTCGCGCCCGGAGTGGTGTCCGTAATGGCAACACTTTGCAGCGTGGTGTAGGTGCCCGCACTCACGGAAAACGTAGGTGTGGCCGCCTGCTGCGATGGGGTGGGCGCAGGGGATGGCGTCGGCGTCGGGCCACTGGACGTTCCACCACCACATCCCAGAAGAAAAATCGTGAGCAGACCCAGTGCCATTGGCCCCTTGAAATTTTTGAAACCAGAAATCAACATCAAAAACCACCTTGTCTGTTCCTTGGCCGTCCTGGCCTGTTTTTTATGGCTGCAGGACCGGCTTTTTCTATGTTCCCATGGTGCGTGACGGAAAACATTGTTCTGCTATCGCGCCCGGCTGAGGGCAGTAGATGCCTTACGGAGCGCAACCGTCTCGGACCAAGTCAATGTAATGTTCGGGGCATCCATAAGCAATGCACCTGCATTCATTTGTCAATCAAACGTGGTCCATCTGGTAACTATATGTTTCTAAAATTGGTTACAGCCATACTTCACCAGGGATTGACTAGGGCCCGGTGGAAAATGCGGGTGCCCTGAAGGTCCCCTGAGCTGGGTGCCCATTCCAGCCTTCTTTGGGCTTGAGTGGGGAAGAAGAAGTTCCACGGATGGACGGAGTTTCTCCGCTGCACGCTTGTTCAGTCTCAAGAC
Organism: Acidobacteriaceae bacterium; assembly: GCA_049977205.1. GTDB lineage: Bacteria > Acidobacteriota > Terriglobia > Terriglobales > Acidobacteriaceae > JBMFGT01. Next base: position 24,913 of record JBMFGT010000024.1, read on the forward strand.
ATGCTGAACACTCGATTTTCTGAGACTTGGGATTTGTATAGCTAGGCCGGGTGCGCCACGTTCGTTACGGCTCAGCGGGAAAACAGGTGTATGCTGTGGCGAGAGGATGGTGGCAGATTGGCCCACTCAAGCCAAAAGAAGGCTGGAATGGGGCACCAGGGCCACTTTTCTTTCCTTATCGGGCGCTGCTATCATCGGGACGGACGGCAGATGGATTCTGCCAGACCTCTATGCTTTTCTCGCAGGGAAACATCTTTCTCAAGCGCTGGCGCCACGGCAAGCCGGACCGCGGATAGGCCCTGTTGCACGCATGTCCACGAGGGCCGCAATTGGAATGCGGTCATTCCCGGCCAGCCGAAAGCGTCTGGGTCCTTCGGTCGCCCCCGCACTCAGAAGGACAGACCATTTTCCACCGAACAAGAGGAGCCACATGATGAACAGCTTTGACAGCCGCGCGCAATGGAAGAGCGGCCATCGCACCTATGAAATTTTTCGCCTGGACGCCCTGAGCAAAAAGGGCATCCAATTGGAGCGCCTGCCTTACTCGCTGCGGGTGCTGCTGGAAAACCTGTTGCGCCACGAGGACGGCAAGAGTGTCACTGCTGCTGACATTGAGTTCCTGGCCAAATGGGACCCGAAGGCCGTGCCTTCGCGCGAGATCGCCTACATGCCTGCGCGCGTGCTGATGCAGGATTTTACCGGCGTGCCCGCCGTCGTGGACCTGGCCGCCATGCGCGACGCCATGCGCTCCCTGGGCGGCGACCCGGAGAAGATCAACCCGCTGCAACCGGCTGAGTTGGTCATTGACCACTCCGTGCAGGTGGACGCCTACGGTGCAGCGAACGCCTACGAGCTGAACACCATGCTGGAGTTCCAGCGCAACCGCGAGCGCTACGCGTTCTTGAAGTGGGGCCAGTCGGCCTTCCGCAATTTTTCCGCCGTGCCGCCGGGGATGGGCATCTGCCATCAGGTAAATCTGGAACATCTGGCGCGGGTGGCCTTTACCACGCAGCCGGATGCAAGTGGGAGGGTGCAGGCCTATCCAGACACGCTGGTTGGCACCGATTCGCACACCACGATGGTGAACGGCCTGGGCGTGCTGGGCTGGGGCGTGGGCGGCATTGAGGCCGAGGCGGCCATGCTGGGCCAGCCTGTCTCCATGCTGCTGCCGCAGGTGGTCGGCTTTAAGCTGACCGGCAAGCTGCGCGAGGGCGCGACCGCGACGGACCTGGTGCTGACCGTGACGGAGATGCTGCGCAAGCTGGGCGTGGTGGGCAAGTTTGTGGAGTTTTACGGTAGCGGCGTCAGCGCCCTGCCGCTGGCCGACCGCGCCACCATTAGCAACATGGCGCCGGAATATGGAGCGACCTGCGGCCTTTTCCCGGTGGACGCCGAGACGCTGCGTTATCTGCGTCTGACGGGCCGCAGCGAGGAGCAGGTCGCGCTGGTCGAGGCGTACTACAAAGAGCAGGGACTCTTCCACACTGCCGCCGCGCCGGAGGCCGAGTATTCCACCACCATCGCGCTGGACCTGGCCACCGTGGAGCCGAGCGTTGCCGGACCGAAGCGTCCGCAGGACCGCGTGAAGCTGGGCGAGGTCGGAGGCAGCTTCCAGAAGCAATTGCCCGCGCTGCTGGGGCCGAATGCCAAAAAAGACGGCGCGCGCACAGTCGAGCAGTGGAGCGGGAGCGGCGCACACTCTGTCGCCAACCACAACGGCACGCCGGAAACAGGCGCAACGGCGACGGTCCAGGAGCGCTTTGGCGTGACCGTGGACAAATATCTGGACCATGGCTCGGTGGTGATTGCCGCCATTACCAGTTGCACCAACACCAGCAACCCCTCGGTGATGCTGGCCGCAGGGCTGCTGGCCAAAAAGGCCGCAGAAAAAGGTCTGTCCGTGCCGCCGTGGGTGAAGACCTCGCTGGCCCCAGGTTCGCGCGTGGTTGCGGACTATTACCAGAAGGCGGGGCTGCTGCCGTACCTGGAAAAGCTGCGTTTCCACATTGTCGGCTATGGCTGCACCACCTGCATTGGCAACTCCGGCCCGCTGCCTGCCGATGTTTCCAAGGCCATTGACGACCGCGGGCTGGTTGCTGTCTCCGTGCTCAGCGGCAACCGCAACTTTGAGGGGCGCATCAGCCCGGACGTGCGCGCGAATTATCTGATGTCGCCGCCGCTGGTGGTGGCCTTTGCCCTGGCCGGGCGCATTGACCATGACTTTGAAAAAGACCCGCTCGGCCAGGACGCGCAGGGCCGTCCGGTCTATCTGCGCGACATCTGGCCCTCGCAACAGGAGGTACAGGCCACGCTGGCACAGGCCATTGACTCCGATATGTTCCGCAAGGAGTACGCGACCGTCACCGATGGCGACGCCAACTGGCAGGCGCTGAAGTTTGCCACCGGCAACACCTACCAGTGGGAGCTGGATTCGACGTACATCCGCAAAGCGCCGTACTTTGACGGCATGACGGCGATGCCGCCAGCGGTGGAGGAAATCAGCGGCGCACGCGTGCTGGCCGTGCTGGGCGACAGCGTGACCACGGACCACATTTCCCCAGCAGGGTCCATCAAGAAGGACGGTCCGGCAGGGAAGTACCTGATGGAGCATGGCGTCAAGCCTGCGGACTTCAACAGCTATGGCTCGCGGCGCGGCAACCATGAGGTGATGGTGCGCGGCACCTTCGCCAATGTGCGCTTGCGCAACAAGCTGGCCCCAGGGACCGAAGGCGGTGTGACGCGCCTGCTCCCCGAAGGCCAGCCGATGAGCATCTACGATGCGTCTGTTGTTTATGCTGGGCGTAAAACGCCGCTGGTGGTCCTGGCAGGCAAGGAGTACGGCTCTGGTTCCTCGCGCGACTGGGCCGCCAAGGGGCCGTATCTGCTGGGCGTGCGCGTGGTGATTGCCGAGAGCTTTGAGCGCATCCATCGCTCCAATCTGGTGGGCATGGGGATACTTCCTTTGCAGTTTGAGGCGGGCCAGAACGTGGAATCGCTTGGGCTGACGGGCGAGGAAGTGTACGAAATCCCCGGTCTGCGCGCCATGCTGGACGCGAAGTTTGCCAACGGCAAGCAGATCGCCGTGAAGGCGACGGCTGTCGATGGCAAGGTGAAGACGTTCCAGGCCACGGTACGCATTGACACGCCGCAAGAGGTCCTCTACTACCAACACGGCGGGATTCTGCAATACGTGCTGCGCCAATTGGCAGGAAAGGCGTAATGGAGGCGTGACGACATGGGACCAGCGCGCTGGAAAGGCCATGTGGTCCAGCGCGCAGAAGGGGAGATAATTCAAGCAACAGGGGTGGGGACATTCGTGGCCCACAGCAAATAAAATGAAGGGTTTGGCACGGTCTGGTTGCAGGAGGGGGCCGGGCATGATATTTTCAAGGTTTGTGCGAGGATTGTGTGGAGCGCCGTTTGGCCCCATGCTCGTCCTGGTGACAGAAGGTACGGGCTGGCGTAGCTCAGTCGGTAGAGCATCTGATTTGTAATCAGAGGGTCGGGGGTTCAAGTCCCTTCGCCAGCTCCATGCTCCGGCGGCATTTGCCCGCCCCCTCTGCATCTGGCAAAGTCCTGCACTGAATAGGTTTTACAGACCAGTGTCCGTCCTGTGGCAACGGGATGGCCATCCCTCAGCAGACGGCCCCGGCCCTCTCAGAAGCGCGAGGTTCTTCGCTGTTTTCTGGGTCTTGGACTGGCCAGGAGGGATGGGCATCCGACCTGCAACAGGGCCAGGCGGCTGGTCTGAAGATGGGCACAGGTGGCCGAGTGGTTAATGGCAGCAGACTGTAAATCTGCCGCTCCTTGGAGCTACGGAGGTTCGAATCCTCCCCTGTGCACCAGTATTACGGGGACGCGAAGGCAGGCGCAGGCCATGATGGGCCAGGTGCAGAAAGCTGGAACGGCGGTCTTGCTGCTGGCTGTCCTCGCGGGGCTGGCGTGGTGGACGATGGATGGTGGGCCGGTCCGCACCATCACGTTGCTGTTGCTCGGTCTGTTTGTCTTCCGCGTAGTGTTGTACATGCGGCGTTCGCGGTACGATAAGTGAAGCGGCAGTACGGGCAGGCAGTTGTAACCATGTTTATATGGGCTGATGTAGCTCAGTTGGTAGAGCACTCCCTTGGTAAGGGAGAGGTCACCGGTTCAATCCCGGTCATCAGCTCCAGAAATACAGCGAATGGCTTTTAGCTATTGGCCCCTGGCATAGGTCTTTCAGTTTATAAGTGGGCCATGGAGTGGATGGCGGGGAACAAACAGCTAGAAGTTGGGGGCCAGGCGTGCATGGCCAGCGCGGGAGTAACTCAGTGGTAGAGTCACAGCCTTCCAAGCTGTTGGTCGCGGGTTCGATCCCCGTCTCCCGCTCCAGAAATTGATCGCAACAAGTAGGGCAGTCCCAGGTGACTTTATGTTCGAGCAAGCCATGATCCCAGTCCAAGACCCTGTCGCCTTTGCGGAAGTGAAGGCGGCCATTGATGCGGCCTTTGCGCCAGCTTCCGTAGCTGGTTACCTGAAGGGCGTGGAGCGCGCGCAGTTACGGGTGCGGGAGTTTGAGAAAATCCTGTACGCGGGCCTTCTGGGCGCGCCGACCAAGGCACGCTATGCCGGACTGGGCAACTCCGACCAAGGCCAGATACGCGAGCGGTATTTGCAGTTGGTGGAGCAGGTGCCCTCGGACCTGCGCGCCAAGTACCGCAAGGTGTATGTGAGCTATTGATAAGAAGGGGCAGCATGAGAAGGCCATGCAAAAGCGGGTCAGTGAAACAATTTAATAATGTCCTATGTGTTAGAGGGGATTTTCATACCAAGGGTAATCGTTGCGTTGAATTTGTACTAGACGAAGAAAATGAAGATAGATTGGCGAACAAAAGGGAGTTTGATTTAGTTGCTTCGGTCTTACCAGAAAAATTAAAGCGTGCGTCTCCAGTTTGGTTGGTCCCAGTAAAAAATCAAAGCGATTTGCCGCCTAATTTCTGGGGATCTCCTGGGCGAAAACGTGCTGACGGAGTGTTTGCGGTGTGGATTAAACCCGAAAAACAACCACGCATAGACGCTACAGTTGACGATATGCGGGAATATGAATGCAGTCAGGCCCTCAAAAAGATATGCACTTTTTAGAGTGGGCAGAAAATAGTCGATTTTGAAAGGTAAGGGAAATCATGGCGAAGGAAAAATTTGACCGGAGCAAGCCGCATGTCAATGTAGGGACGATTGGGCACATTGACCACGGCAAGACGACCTTGACGGCGGCCATCACCAAGGTGCTGTCGAAGAACAACCCGAAGATCGCCTTTCGGAGTTTTGATTCGATTGACAATGCGCCGGAAGAACGGGAGCGCGGCATCACCATTGCCACGGCGCACGTGGAGTACGAGACCAAGAACAGGCACTACGCGCACGTCGAT
>JBMFGT010000025.1:0-28259 GCA_049977205.1 Acidobacteriaceae bacterium
CTGATGCAGGAGATCCGCCTGTCGGCTGCTCTGACTTCACTGGCCAGAGCACAGGCTTGGACCATCCGCGAACGGTTGCTGAAACTCGGTGCGCGGGTGGTCTGTTCGGTGCGCCGCCTGGTCATCCACTTGCCCAAGGCGTTTCCCTGGAAGGCAGAGTTCCAGAAGGTGGCTCTCGCACTGGGCGCTACGGCTGGATAAGCAAGAACACCGCAAGCTTACAACCCAATCCGCATCCCTCTCGGAAACTGTCGGGCATTACCATGCCCAAAAATCGATGTCTGACCCGTCCGAATCGATCATAAACGGCTATCTCGCCTCAAAGCCCGAACTGCGGCAGACTTACTCCTGCCAAAATCACTTACTAACCTGGCAATGGGCCGATGAGCCTCGACAATAGCCTGTCTGGTAATCGTTCACGAATAATGCAGGCTAAGACATATTTTAGTCTTTTCTCGACGAGTTTTTGTACATAAATTGTGGCCTCGTTCCTCGATCGCCCTTGTTTGACGCTCTGCTCAGAAGCAGAGAACAGGTGTTGAGCATATTGTTTCCCCAGGACGGGCGCTAGCGAGCGCGCCATTGGCAGAGGGTCTGGAGGGCCGTATACTTTCCTCCATGCAACGCGCATCGGTTTTACTACGCACATCTTTTCTACGCGCTACTGTAGTGGCCATGCTGCTGCCGCTGCTGGCCGTACCACGGTCTTTTGGCTGGGGCGCGGATGGCCACCGCATGATTAACCGCACCGCCATGCAGATGCTCCCCGCGGAGATGCCCGCCTTTCTGCGCACGCCGCAGGCGCTCAACGAGGTGGAGTATCTTGGCCCAGAGCCGGACCGTTGGCGTTCCCCGGCAGAGCCGGAACTGAGCACCACCCAGGCCTGCGAGCATTTTCTTGACATGGAACTGGCCGACATGGTGGAACCAAACGGCCTGCCTTCCTATCGCTATGACTTTCTGCGGGACGTGTACGCGGCGGAGATCGAGCACCCGCGCATGGCGGAACAACTGACGCCGCAGCGCATCGGACTGCTCCCCTGGCAGGCCAACGAGGTCTTTGAGCGCCTGAAGTCGGACCTGCGCAGTTACCGCACCCTGCTGGCCGCGCACCAGGACACCTATGGCGCGGAGCAGGCGGTCCTGTTCGACGCGGGCTGGCTGGGGCATTATGTTGGCGATGGCTCGCAACCGCTGCACACGACCATCAATTACAACGGCTGGGTGGAAGCGGACAATCCGCACGGCTACACCCGCGAGCACACCATCCACAGCCGCTTTGAAACGGAGTTTGTGCACAACAATATCCGGCAACAGGACCTGGCGCCGCTGGTGCCAGGGACGCCGCGCCTGCTGAAAATGCCCTTTGAGGACTTTGTTGCCTATCTGCGGACCAGCCAGCAGCAGGTGCAAGAGGTCTATCAGTTGGACAAGGAGGGCGGCTTCAACGGCGCGGGGACCGCACAGTCTCGCACCTTTGTGGCGGAGCGGCTGGCCGCCGCCGCCTCCATGCTGCGCGACATGGTCTACACCGCATGGGTGCAGAGCGCGCAGCCAGTCCCCGACTGGCACAGGCCCGCCAACCAACCCTCCGCAATGGACGCAAAGCATTCGTAGCTTCCTCCTCCTGCCGGGAGGGGCACGGTCGCGTCATTCTCGCTTTCCTTCCTACTGCACGCGTCACAGTGGTCATGGGACAGTGCGAACGCGCCTTGGAGAATCGCCTGAAAAGCAGGCTTATTTCGAGATGCCCAAAGAGTGCAAATCTTTGCATATATGCCGGGGCAATCTTCTGGTTCCCGCGCCAGAGGTGGGGCAGCCAGGTTTCATAACAGAAGAAACGTAATGTTTCCATGTAGTTAGGCGGTGGGACAGGTTTCTGCTGCCAGGCATGGGTAGTGGCAATCCGCTTGCATCATGCAAGGCAACCTGGGAAGGGCCTTTTTTGCAACAGCATAAAAGACACCATTCGAGGCCCAGGGGCAGGCCTGCAATTTTGAAGGCCGGCGGCAAGGACAAACATGGCCCGGCAGGGGACCTCAGTAAAGATGGCATTTGAGCAGGCTGTGGAGCGACATGGAGGGACGGTTGCGCTTGTATGGGGCGCCGAACGTCTGACCTATGCCGAGCTGGACTGGCAGGCAAACCAATGGGCCCATGTGTTGCTCGAACGGGGAGTGGGGCCGGGAAAGTTTGTTGGCGTGATGGCCGATCGGTCGCCAGAAATGGTGATTGCGTTGCTGGCCATTGTGAAGGCGGGTGGGGCCTACCTTCCGCTGGCCCCCAGCGGCCAGCCAGCGGAACTGGAGACGATGTGCAGCGATGCCCATCTCCAATGGGTGCTGGTGCAGGCGTCTTTGCAGGGGCGCGCCGCGTTGCATCTGCCAGCGGGGACAGGGGCCATTTACCTGGATGCGAAACAAGCGGTCCCGCAGGGCAATCCTGGCGCACCGGAACTGGACCCATCGCCGCTGGACCCAATCTATGCCATGTTTACCTCTGGCTCAACGGGCAGACCTAAGGGGGTCGTGGCCCCACATCAAGGCGTGGTCCGCCTGGTCTTTGATACCAGCTACCTGCACTTTGGCCCGGAAAATGTTTTTCTGCAACTGTCGCCGATGGATTTTGACGCCTCCACGCTGGAAATCTGGGGCAGTTTATTGCACGGCGGGCGGTTGGTCCTGGCGCCGCCGGGCACACCCACATTGGACAGCATTGCAGAGACCATCCGGTCATCCGGCGTTAATACGATGTTTTTGACGACGGCCCTGTTCCATCTGGCCGTAGACCAGCGTGCGGAGATGTTTGCAGGGATGCAGCAATTGGTCTTTGGCGGGGACGTGGCCGACCCCAGGCGCGTGGCGCGGCTGGCGCAAATGCACCCCCACCTGCGTTTGATCAATGGATATGGGCCGACCGAGAACACCACTTTTACCACTTGCTACGTTGTCCCCTTTGGATACCAGCCAGCGGAGCGGCTCCCCATTGGATGGCCGCTGGAGGGGACCCGGGTCTATGTGGTGGACGGGGACCTACGTCCTGTCCCTGATGGGGAGCGCGGCCAGTTGGTGACTTCCGGGGAGGGCCTGTCCTTGGGCTATCTAAACAACCCAGAGGCCACCGCCGAGCGCTTTGTGCCGGACCCATTTTCGCACGATGGAGGCAGGCTGTATCTAACAGGGGACCAGGCGTGCCGGTTACCGGATGGGAGCTACGATTTCTTTGGCAGATTGGACAACCAGGTAAAAATCAGCGGCCATCGCGTGGAGCTGGATGCGGTAGAGGCGGTCCTACGTTTGCACCCATCTGTCCGCGAGGCTGCGGTCGTTGTTGTTTCGGGGGACGGGGCCGAAAAGAGGGCCATTGCCTTTGTAGAGCTGCGCGCTGGCGTCCGGGAAAGCGTGGCCGGGTTGCGTGACCATTTGCAGGGGCGTTTGCCGGTGTATGCCATGCCTTCCCGGACTGAAATACTGGCTGCCTTGCCCATGACGGCCAGTGGGAAATTGGACCGCAAGCGGTTGGCAACCATGGCCGCCGGGACACGCATACCGTCCGCCCCGGCCTTCTCTGCAGACAACAATGCCGCCAGGATACGCAGGATATGGCAACAGACGCTCCAGCGGCAGTCCGTAGGGATGGACGACAACTTCTTTGATCTCGGTGGCACCTCGCTCGACTTGATCGCCATCCATGCGGAGCTTGTGCGGACGGTCCAACCGCGTCTGCGTATCACGGACCTGTTTGCCTGTCCCACGCCACGGGCGCTGGCAAGGTTCCTGGACCGCGGCAACACCACCTCCAGTCGGCCTGCCTCGCCCTTGGCTGTTGCTGCGGGGACAGTGGCGGCAGGGCCACAAGGGGGGGACTAATGGGCCACTCTGACGCCATTGCGATTGTTGGCATGGCCGGTAGGTTCCCCGGTGCGCGCTCAGTGGACCAGCTATGGGAGAACCTGTGCCATGGCGTAGAGGCGGTCCGCCGGATACCTGATAACGAACTGGAAGACAGCTTTCCGGAGGCCGTCCGTCGCTCCCCGGAATATGTCCCGGCCCGCGCCCTGCTCGACGATGTTGACCTGTTCGATGCTGGGTTCTTTCGCTTCCTGCCGAAGGAAGCAGAGATGACCGACCCGCAGCAACGCCTGCTGATGGAGTGTGCCTGGGAGGCGTTGGAGGACGCGGGGACTGACCCATATCGTTTCCCCGGACGGATTGGGGTCTATGCCGGGGCCAGCATCAACACTTACCTGCTGTTTTATCTTTCCCGGGACCGCCGGTTTTTGGACGACTTCGCATCGCAATATCAGGTTGGGGCATTTTCTGCGCTGATTGGCAACGGCCATGACTTTCTCGCTTCGCGCATCAGCTACAAACTGGACCTGCGTGGCCCTGCTGTCACTTTGCAGTCCGCGTGTTCTACTTCGCTGCTGGCCGTTGCGGAGGCCTGCCATTGCCTGCGTCGCCGGGAAGCGGACATGGTACTGGCCGGGGGCGTTTCCATTTCGTTTCCGCAGAAGCGCGGCTACCTTTACCAACAGGGCGGGATGGTCTCCCCCGATGGCCATTGCAGGCCGTTTGACGCGGCTGCCAATGGGACGGTCTTTGGCGCCGGGGCGGGCATGGTCGTATTGCGCCGTCTGGAAGACGCCCTGCGTGACGGGGACCATATTGAGGCGGTCATTCTAGGCGTCGGCGTCAACAACGATGGCTCGCAGAAGGTGGGTTACTCCGCGCCCAGCGTATTGCAACAGGCCAACGCAATCGCGCAGGCGCACGCCGATGCCGGGACCACGGCGGACTCCATTTCGTATGTGGAATGCCACGGGACAGGCACGCCTTTAGGGGACCCGATTGAAGTGGCCGCGCTGGAAGATGCCTTTGCCCGGACAACGGAGCGAAAGCAGTTTTGCGCCATTGGCTCCATCAAGAGCATGATTGGCCATTTGGACGTTGCCTCTGGGGTGACAGGACTGATTGCGACCGCCCGCGCCCTGCGCGAAGGACGGATACCGGGGACCCTGCATTTCCAGCGGCCCAACCCGGCTGCCCCTTTGGAAGGGACCCCTTTTTACGTAAATGCCAGCACCTGTGAATGGGAAACAGGGACGCAGCCACGCCGGGCCGGGGTCAGTGCCTTTGGCGTGGGTGGAACGAACGTCCATCTGGTCCTGGAAGGAGCGCCCGTCCACTCGGCGCGCCCGGAGGAGGGCCGTCCGCAGCTCCTTGTGTTTTCCGCAAAAACGCCAGAGGCCCTGCTACAGTCCACCGCGCAGTTGGCCCTGCACCTTGGGTCCCACTCGGAGGTCCCGCTGGCAGACGTTGCGCACACCCTGGCGCAGGGACGCGCGCACTTTGCCTGTCGGGGGTCCGTGGTCGCTGCTTCCACGCAGCAGGCGGCGGAAGCTCTACGTCGCCTTCCCGGGACGCCGGCAGGCCCTTCCACGGAAGGCCCCCGCTTTGCGCTGCTCTTCCCCGGACAAGGGGCGCAGCAGCCGGGCATGGGGCGTGGTCTGTATGCAGCATTTCCGGCGTACCGCTCCGCCATGGACGAGTGCTCGGAGTATCTGCATCCGTATCTGGGTTTCCATCTGCGGGAACGCATCTTCAGCCCGGAGGTGCAGGAAGCGGAGTTGCGGTCGACCCTCCTTGCGCAGCCTGCGCTGTTTGTTACGGAATATGCGCTGGGTAGGCTCTGGTTGGACCTGGGACTGGAGGTCGCCTGTTTTGCCGGCCATAGTGTTGGGGAGTTCACCGCTGCGGCGCTGGCAGGGGTGTTTTCCCTGCAGGACGCGCTGCGCATTGTCGCCACGCGGGCACAGCTCATGGACGCCTTGCCGGGTGGGGCCATGCTGGCGGTGCGCCTCCCGGCGGAGACGCTGCGGACGATGTTGCCGGTTGGATGTTCCATCGCGGCGGACAATGCCGCATCGCTCTCTGTTGCCGCGGGGCCATTTGGGGCCATGGAAGGACTGGAACGGGACCTGACGTCCCAGAATGTTCACTGCAAACGACTGGTGACCTCCCACGCATTTCATTCCCCCATGGTGGACCCGGTCCTGGCCCCGTTGGCCGAGGCCATGCAGGGGGTACAGTTACAGCCGCCGCTCATCCCGGTCCTTTCCAGTGTGACCGGGGAGTGGTTGCAGGACGAGCAGGCCACCTCCATCGGATATTGGGTGCGGCACTGCCGCAAAACGGTGTGCTTCCGTCGCGTGGCAGAGGCATTGTGCCAGATGCCCATCCAGGGCGTCATCGAGGCCGGCCCCGGGCAGACCCTGGTGTCCTTGACGCGTCAGACCGCTTCCCCAGTGCAAGAGATGCTCGCGCTTGCCTCCATGCCCGTCCCTGGCCCTGCAACAGAAGAGATGCAGGCCTGGCTGGGGGCCGTGGGCCAGGTCTGGGCGGCAGGGTGCAATCTTGACTTGACGCAATGCTGCGGCGGGCAAAATGCGCGCAAAGTGGCATTGCCCACCTATCCATTCCAACGCAAGCGCTTCTGGCATGAAGCACGCGCCAACGATGGCGGTATGGTCCACGAAGACCAGCCAGCCAAGGCGGCGCAACCAGCACCGACCTGCGTACAACCCATACAACCAGAGAAGACCATCATGGACGTCACACTGAATACTTCTGCCTGCGGGACCTCTCGCATTGACCGTCTGACAGGGGAGGTCCGGGAAATGCTCGCCGACCTTTCTGGACAGGACATTTCCAGCGTCAGCGACCAGGGAACATTTCTCGACCACGGATTTGACTCGCTCTTCCTTACGCAGTTTACGTCGGAGCTGAAGGCCCGCTATGGGTTTGGCCTTGCCTTTCGCAAGCTGCTGACCGACGTCAACACCATCGCGAAAGTGGTCTCAGAACTGGACGCCTTTCTTCCGGCAGACGCCCCAGCCGTGCAGACCGCAGTTGCAATTGCGCCAGCCGTGACGGCGCAGCCAGGACCTGTTTCCACACCCGGCCCGGCGCCGCAACCAGTCTTTGCTGCTGCGTCCCCGGCCCCGGACGGGCCGCTGCACCAGTTACTGCAAGAACAAGTCCGCGCCATGACGCAACTCTTTGAGCGGCAGCTCGCTTTGGTGGGCCATCCAGCACAGGGGCCAAACGGCAGCGCCCTTCCGCTGGCAACGGCCCCCGCGCTATCCGTGCCAGTACAAGTGGCCACCCCAGCGGACGGCACTCTGGTCACATCTGGGCCAGATCGTCACCAGCCCTTGGCGGACGGTAAAGCGGGAGCGGGGCCGGTAGCGGCGCCACAAGAACGCAAGCTGTTGCCTATTGATCTTTCCCGCCCTTCCAATGATGGGCCCATGCAGGAACAACAGGCCGCAATCGACCGTATCGTACAGCGTTACACCACAAAGACCGCCGGGTCCAAGGCCCAGGCGCAAAAATACCGGGGCGTGCTCGCTGACCCGCGCAACGTCAGCGGCTTCCGTCCCGAATGGAAGGAGATGGTCTACAGCCTGGTTTCCGTGCGCTCCCAGGGGGCATATATCTGGGACGTGGACGGGAACGCTTACCTGGACCTGGTGAATGGCTTTGGCCCTATCTTTTTTGGGCACAGGCCGGAGTTCGTCCAGAAAGCGATTGAGGCCCAGTTACAGCAGGGCATGGAAATAGGCCCGCAAACACCACTGGCCGGGGAGGTGGCGCAACTGGTCTCCAAGTTGACCGGTCTGGAGCGGGCCACTTTCTGCAACACCGGGTCAGAGGCGGTCATGGCCGCGATGCGTCTGGCGCGGACAGTGACGGGAAGGAAAAAGGTCCTCTTTTTTTCCGGGGACTACCATGGCCAGTTTGATGAGGTACTGGTGCGCGCCAGCAACCGAGGGGGAAAGCGCGGCGCTGCGCCCGCCGTCCCTGGCGTGCCACAGGAAAGCGTAGACAACATTATCGTCCTTGATTATGGCAGTGCAGCTTCGCTGGATTATGTCCGGCAACATGCCGGGGAACTGGCCGCTGTCATGGTCGAGCCAGTGCAAAGCCGCCATCCCGCACACCAACCCAGGGAATTTCTCGTTGAATTACGCAAGATCACAGAAAGCAGCGGGACGGCGCTGGTCTTTGATGAGGTCGTCACGGGCTTCCGTCTTGGGCCGCGTGGGGCGCAGGGCCATTACGGCATACGCGCTGATATGGCGACCTATGGAAAGGTCGTTGCAGGGGGCATGCCGATTGGCATCCTTGCCGGCTCGCGTACCTTCATGGACGCACTGGACGGCGGGGCATGGGAATTTGGCGACGACTCAGCGCCATCCGTTGGCGTCACTTTCTTTGCGGGGACCTTTGTGCGCCATCCCCTTGCCATGGCCGCATGTAAGGCGGTGCTGGAAGAAATCGACCGTCAGGGTGCGGACCTGTATGGGCAAATCAACCGTCGCTCCGCATGGTTCGCACGGGAACTGGACCGTATCTTCGAACGTCGCGGTCTGGACCTGCATGTGGAGCAGTGCGGCAGTATTTTGTACCTTCCCATGCCAGCGGAACATCGTTACGGCGGCCTGCTTTTCTATCTTCTGCGTGAGCGTGGGGTCTTCATTTTGGAGGGCTTCCCCATCTACATCACCACCGCCCTGACGGAAGAACACCTGCAAACAGTCCTGCGTGCTTTTGATGGGGCGCTGGCGGAGTTACAACAGGCGTCCCTGCTGCCAGGGAAAAGCCTCCCGGACGCCCCCATCGAGGTCCCCTTTACCCAGCCGCAAATGGAGGTATGGCTGGCGGCACAGGCAGGCGATGCCGCCAGTTGCGCCTTCAATGAGTCGTTTCGCGTGGAGTTTACAGGCCAATTGCAGCGGGAGGCGCTGACATCGGCGTTGGGCCAGTTGGTGGAACGGCACGATGCCTTGAGACTTACCGTGCTTGCCTCCGGGGCCGGGATGCTCCTGCATCCGTCCCTGCAGGTACCTGTGGCAGGGCTGGACTGGTCAGCACAGACTGGCCAGGAGCAAGACGGGTCCCTGCGTGCGCTGCTGCTACAAGAAGCCGAGGCCCCCTTTGATCTGACGCAAGGCCCCTTGCTGCGCGCCACCCTGGTACAGCTTGCTGCGGAGAAATACATATTGGTCGTCACCGCCCACCATATCGTCTGCGATGGATGGTCCATCAATGTGCTCCTGTCAGAGCTGGCGGAACTATACAACGCGCGCGTAGGGGACCGTGCAAGCACCCTGGCAAGGCCAATGTCCTTTGCCCGCTATGCGGCGTCAACGCGGCCCCCTGCAGAAGGAACAATCGCCTACTGGAAGTCGCAACTTGCGCCCCCGCCGCAGGTCCTCAGCTTGCCGCTCGATGTGCCGCGTCCACAAGAGCACATTTACGACGGAGACACCTACGAAACGGCCATTTCGGGCGAGGTGCTCCTGTCCCTGAAAGGTATTGGCCGCAAGGCGGGTTGCACTTTGTTCACCACGCTACTCGGCGGGTTCCAGGTCCTGATGGCGAAACTCTGCCAGCAGCTCGATTTTGCGGTGCTGGTCCCTGCGGCAGCGCAGTCCCAACTGGGGAACGGGGTCCTGGTCGGACACTGCGTACACCTGCTCCCGGTCTGCAGCCGCATGGACGCCTCCCTCGCGGTCGCAGATTTCCTGAAACAACTACAGTCCACGGTGCTGGACGCCTACGATCATCAAGACATCACGTATGGGACCCTGGTGCATGCGCTGGGCCTAAAGCGCGGCGCGGAATGGCTGCCGCTGACGACGGTGCAGTTCAACCTGGAAAAAGTGGGGACCGGCGTCCAGTTCCACGGCCTGCAATCGCATGTGGCGTCCAATCCCAAGCGCGCGGTGAACTTTGACCTGTTCCTGAACATCGCGGAAAGCGCCGATGGCCTGACGTTGTCACTGGATTACAACCGCCTGCTCTTCCGTCGGGAGACCGTGGCCGGGTGGATGGAGCAGTACAGGAGGGTCCTGGAGGGCTGTATGGCCAACCCGCAGGGGCCACTGGAGGCATTGCTGGAAGGGGACCGCGCGCTCCCGCAGGCGGTGGTTGCTTCCGGGCCAACGGTCCAATGGCAGCAGGAGCATGTGCTGGCGTTGATTGAGAAGCAAATGCAAGAGCGGCCCACCGCGCTGGCCGTGCGCAATGCAGAGACGGCGTGGACCTATGCAGAACTACAGCAGCAGGTGGCCCGGACCGCATCCGCGCTCCATGCCGCGGGCGTGGGACCGGGGGACCTGGTCGCGATCATGCTGGACCGCTCTCCACGCGTGATGGCCGCGTTTCTTGCCACATGGAGCGTGGGGGCCGCGTATCTTCCCTTTGACCCGATCTATCCGCCAGCCAGGATACAGGGGATGCTGGAGGACTCAGTCCCCAAACTGATCATCACCGAGGACGCACTGCTTTCCAGCCTGCCAGAAACAACCACGAAGGTGGTTTGCTGGGAGCGGATGGAGACTGCGGCGGATGGGCCTGGACCCATCGGCCATTCTTCACCGGACCATTCTTCGCCGGGTTCCGTGGCGTACCTGCTTTACACTTCCGGCTCGACTGGAAGACCCAAGGGTGTACCAATACTCCACCGGTCGCTGGCAAACCTGCTTCAAAGCGCACAGCAGACGCTGGAGTTTACACCCGACGACTCGCTGCTGGCGATCACTACCGTGTGCTTTGACATCGCGCAGCTTGAGTTCCTGCTGCCGCTCATTTCTGGCGGCAGCGTGTTTGTGGCCCCGCAAGAGAAGACCGGCAGCGGCGCGCAGTTGCGGCAATTGCTGGCAGAGAGTGGCGCCAACGTATTGCAGGCGACCCCGGTCACATGGAAGATGCTGGCGCGCGAAGGGTTTGAATCCAGGCCAGGGATGAAGCTGCTCTGTGGCGGCGAGGCATGGAACGAGGAGCTGGCCGTGCGGTTGCTGCGCGGTGGTGGCAAGCTCTGGGACCTTTACGGGCCAACAGAAACGACGGTGTGGTCCGCCATCCAGCCCATCACCCCAGAGGCGCCCGATGTCTGCATCGGCGGCCTGGTCGCCAACACCACATTCCTTGTGGTCGATGAGAAGTTGCGTCCGGTCTCTCCGGGCACGCCGGGCGAGTTGCTGATTGGCGGCGTGGGTGTGTCACCCGGATATTGGAACAGGCCTGAGCTGACCAACGAACGCTTTGTCCAGGACCCAATGCAACCGTCCCCCGCCAAGGTATATCGCACCGGCGACTGCGTACGCCAACTGCCCAATGGGACCTTTGCGTTCCTTGGGCGTCTTGACAACCAGATCAAGTTGCATGGCCATCGCATTGAACTTGGCGAGATCGAGGCCGCAGTTTCCAGGGAGCTGCAACTTACTGACGTCGCCGTCGTTGTGCAACAAGACCCAAATGACACCCCGCGGCTGGTCGCCTACTACGCAGCGCCACGCGGACATGAGGCGCCAGAGTCAATCTATGACCGCCTGGGAGAGACCCTGCCGGAGTATATGGTCCCGGCGCATTTTGAGCGGATGGATGCGTTGCCGTTGACCGCCAACCAGAAGGTCGACCGGCGCGCCCTTCCCGCACCGCATTGGCCCACCCATGCAAAGACCATCGGCGAAAAGGCCCCCCGCTCTGCGGAGGAAGAGAAGCTCGCTTCCATTTGCCAGCAGGTACTGGGCATCGCGTATGTCTCCAGCGAGGACAACCTGCTGCGTTTGGGGGCCGACTCTTTACATGTTTTCCAAATCGCGGCGCGCTCCTATGAAGCAGGCATACCGGTAACGGCGCGCCTGCTGATGAAGCACAAGACCATTGCCGGGGCGCTGGCCGCATTGCCCACTTTGACGGGTGCCAACGCGCCGGTCAATACGCTGGTCGTCCCACGGCTCAACAGGGAAGCATTTCGCGTGGCGGTGGGCTAGCCATGCCACAGGCCCTCACCCATCCGCTCCAGGCCCCGTTCGCAGAGGAAAGCGCGGAATACGCCTTCCCGCCCACTCCTGTGCAGGAGCGCATCTGGCAGTTGCACCAGTCAGGGGAACTAACGTCGGCGTGGAACGTCAGCTCCCGCTTCCGTCTGATTGGCCCTCTGGACCCTGATGCCTGGCAACGGGCCGCAGGGATGTATGTGCAACAGCACGAGGCCCTGCGGACCGTGTTGCGAATGCACAACGGAAGACCCAGACAGATTGTCTTGCCTGCCTGGCGTCCTGGGTTTGATTTCTTTGATCTCAGGTCCCTTCCTGAAGAAGAACGCACGCGGGAAATCATGGCCATCTCAACGCGCCACTCCACACAGGCCCTGGACCCTACGCAAGGCCCTCCCGTCCGCTTCGCGTTGATACACGTCCAGGAAGAGGAGTGGGTCTTTCTTGTTTGCCTGCACCTGTCGGTGTGCGACGGATGGACGCTAGGTCTGCTGAGTGATGGGACTGGAGAGATATATCAACGTTCCCTTGCTGAGGGCGCTGCGCAGGCCCCTGCGTCTGCGCTTGCGTATGGGGACTACTCCGTGTGGTTGCAACAGGTCACCGCGTCCCCGGAGTATCTAAAACATCTGGCCCACTGGCGCGAGACCATGGCCCACCATTCCGCCACGCGCATCCCGCCCCGTCCGCAGGCGGAGGCGCCAAGGCCCGCCATGAAAAGCACCATCCTGGGCGTGCTGTTGCCTGCTTCGACCACAGACGCCGTGACCTCCCTGGCCGCCGCCAATGGCGTCACCTTCCATGTGTTGACGATGGCGGCCTTTGAGGTGCTATTGTCCGCGCACAGCAGGTCCAACGATCTACTGTTTGGGACACCGCTGGCGGCGCGCTCCCGCAGTGAGTTCGAGCAGGTGCCGGGGAACTTTGCCAATGTCTTGCCGATTGTCCAGACGCTGGACGCTGCGGGGACCTTCTCTGCGCTGGCAGGGCAGGTACAGCAGCATTTTGAAGGGGCGCTGGAACATGCCGAGTGCCGCTATGAGCACATGTGTCGGCTCTCTGGGGACCTGCGTGGACGGCCCGTCCGCGTTTTGTTCCAGACACAAAAGGACTTTGTGCGCAGCAAGATATACGGCAACATCTGCTTGCAGGCCATGCCGTCCATCAGTTCTGGGCCAATGTACGATGTGTTGTTTTTTCTGGTGCACAGGGAAGAGGGATGGAGGCTTTCCTGCGAGGCCGACCTGGAAAGACATTCCACAGAAGATATACAGACCTGGCTGTCGGACTACCAGAAGATATTAGAAAATGTCACGCGTGACCCATCGATTTCCATTGGTGCGTTGCAGGGCCTGTGCTCCGTTCCCCGGAATGTGCCGGTGCAGGGGACACATTTCCCCGCGTTGCAGGTGCAGGAACATCCGGCATCCCCGGCGCAGGTCCGCTTCCATTTACTGGAGGCCCTCAACGAGGATGCGGTCGCCAACCTTCTATTGTTTGGCTTCCATGCCACCGGCCTCCTGGACCTGAACAATGTGACGGGGGCCCTGCGTGCCCTGGTGCAACGGCACCACCTCTTACAGTCCAGGTTGTTGCAGCGCGATGGGGAGTGGGTCCAGCAATGGGACCCAGAGCTGTTCCCAAAGCTGTCCGTCCAACACGCGCAGGACAGGGAACAGGCGCAAGCGGCGCTCCTGCGCGCCCTGACGCAGAGCGCGAAAGAGGACAACGCCCCGCCCATGCACATGGCCGTGGTCTTCTACGGAAGCAATGCCACACTGCTTGGGTTTGCATTGCACCACACCATTGCGGACGGATGGTCCGCAGGCCAGTTGGCGAAAGAGTTCTTCGCCAGCTACAGGGCCGCGTGCGAGCACGGGCCAGGGCAGGGGCCGCTGCCTGCCTCCGCAGGGAAGGTCCAGTTTGCCGATTGGGCCGTATGGCAGTCGTTGCAGTCCGGGTCCATGGAAGGTGACGCCAGAATGGCTTTTTGGCAGAAGGTCCTGGAGAGGCCGCTCCGCGCCCTGCCCATACCGTTTTGCCCAGAGGCGGGGGCCAGTGCTGGCCAGTCCGGGTCCCTGACCACGCGGCTGCTGGACAATGGCCTGACAGAGCAACTGCGCGGGTTTGCCCTCAGCGAGGGGCAGACGCTGTATACCGTCTTTTTGGCGGCCTGGATGTGCCTGCTCCACCGCTACTCCCAGGAAGAGGACATTGTCTGTGGCACGCCATTCGCCAATCGCGTGCTTGCCGTGGAAGAGGTCCTTGGCCCCATGTCCACATCCCTGCTGTTGCGCATGAGGCTGGACGGAGGACAGGACTTTCTTTCCCTGGTCGGGTCTACGCAGGCAACCGTGCAATCGGCAGTTGACCACGCGCACCCGTTCGAGGAGGTGCTGGCCAAGGCAAAGACCGTGCAGGACGCTGGCCGCACCCCGGTCTTCCAGTATTACTTTTACATGCAACGCTCCTTCATCCAGGAAACAAGCTGCGGGCCGGTGACCTTTGCCCCACTGGAGACACTCCCCCGGTCTGGATTTGCTGAATGGGAGCTGGCGGTCATTGAACGCAGGGAAGGGACCCGACTGGAACTTCATCATCGGCCCCATCAGTATTCCCAACGGGCCGCCAATGCTGTACTGGACGATTATGTATCGTTGCTGCGCGCCTTCGTCAGGGACCCACACCAGACGGTTTCCGCCGTGGGGTCCGCGGAAGAATTTGCAAAGGTCGTGCGGGAACAGGGGCCGACAAGGGCAATGACTCCCTTGCCGACAGCAAATCACGTCCCTCTGATTGCACCGCGCGGAAGGGCAGAAGCGGGGCCTTTGCTGGAGCGCATGGTGGAGGCATGGCGCATGGTCTTTCAGGTCCCAACCGTTGCCGAGGACGCGGACTTCTTTGCCCTTGGTGGGCACTCCTTGTTGCTGGCGGAGCTGCTCGCCCAGGTACGAAAAGAATTTGGCGCGCGCATCCTGGCCGCAGACATACTGCGGGCGCCCACGCCACGTAAACTCATCGCCTTGCTGACCCAACCAGAAAACGCGCCGGAAGATGCGGCAGAGGCAAAGACAAAGACCGTGGAGGGGATTGTCCCCGTGCGGCCCCAAGGCACAAAGCCGCCTGTCTTCGTCATCTCACAGTCGCTGGTCTTCAAGGAAATTGCAGACAGTCTGGAGGATGACCGCCCGTTCCTCGCCCTGACGATGGGGGACGACGATGCGAAAGTCCTCGGCGCCAACTGCAAGTTGGAAGAAATAGCGGCCTATTATGTCCGCCAGGTGCTGCGTGCGCAGCCGCATGGGCCGTATGTGCTGGGCGGTTGGTGTGTCGCTGCGGTGGTCGCCTATGAGGCGGCCTGCCAGTTGCGGGACGCAGGGGAAACGGTGGCCCTGCTGTTCCTGGTGGATTCCTGGGCGCCGGGACACTGGAAAAGGATCGGCCCGCTGCGTACCTCCCTGGCGCGCTGGTCGTACCGGTGGCAGCGTACCAGGACCCATCTGTCCAGCATCCTGCGGGCCAGCGGCCCAGAGCGATTCATGGAACTCTCCAAACGGTGGGGCCACGTCCTTTCCGGCACGCGCCGGGAGGTCGCCCGCAAGCTGGCAGACCTTGGCGTGCAGCATACGCCCTTCGAGGAAGAGGCCCTGCCGTTGCGGGAGCAGATTGAGTACAACGCTGCGAAGCGGTACTACGGACGGCCCTATGGCGGGCGCACTTTGTTGTTCAAGAGCGAGGAGCAACCCGAAGGATGGTTCATTGACCCGAAGCTCGGATGGGACGCGCTGCTGGGCGAGGGCTGTAGTTTGCTGACGGTCCCTGGGGACCATGCAAGGATGTTCCAGGGCCAGGGCGCAAAGATCATCGCCGGAGCATTGCGCGAGGGCCTTGTGGACGCCGAATGGGCCACCACGCCATCGGCAGGGGTGGGGGCATGAACTGGCCAGTCTATGGGACGGCGGTCTTTCTGCTTCTAGGATGGGGCAGCGGGGCCACGGGACGGGGTACACCCACACTGCGCGCGGCCCTGGCTGCCCTGTTGCTGGCTGCCCTTCTCACGCTCCTCTACCAACTAGGCCCCTGCTGGCAGATTGCCCCTCTTGGGGCCGCAGGTCTGTGGGCCATTGGGTCCCTCATTCGACCGGGGCCGTTGTCTACGGTGCAGACCATTGCATCCGCTGTTGGCATGGTGGCGCTTCTCTCCTTCACCTTGCTGGCTCTTTACGCCGTGCCACTGTTTCGCCTGCCCAGACCCACCGGCCCCTATGCTGTGGGCACCCGCACCCTTGACTACACGGACCACGCACGCACGGACCCGCACGCTCCCAACCATGGGCCGCGGCGGCTGGTGGTGCAGTTCTGGTACCCAACCTTGGCGGTCAGCGGGACGCACGCGCCGTATCGCAGATGGGAAGAAACTACAGTGCTCTCTTCCTACATGGCGTTTTTGCGCACGCGGGCCTTGCAGAATGTGCCCATTGCGGCCCATGCCGACGGGTACCCTCTGCTCCTCTTCCATCCGGCCTGGAGTGGCCTGCGTGCCCAGAACACAGCCGAGGCAATAGACCTGGCCAGCCACGGATACATCGTCGCTGCGCTGGACCATCCCTACAATTCCATGCTGATGGCGGTCGATGGGGGCCACATCATCCGGGCGGCAAAGACGCCTGCCATTGACGACTTCACCTCCCTGACCGTGGCGCAGCAAAATGCGCGGGGGCTGGCCGAGGCACGTTTGCAGGCGGCCGATGACACGTATTTGCTGGACCAACTCGCGCAGGACAATCAAGACCCTGGCTCCTGGCTTTATCGGTCCATTGATATGCACCACATCGGCGCCCTAGGACATTCTTTTGGCGGTACGGTCGCGGTCGAGGCAGCCATAGAAGACCCGCGCATTGGTTGTGCCCTCAACATGGATGGATGGATATTTGGCGATTTCCGCGCCCTGGGGTTGGACAAGCCACTGTTCATTCTGTACGAGCCATGGGAACTGACGTCCCCAGCTGCGCTCCGGTCCATGGACACTGCGGACAGGCGCTATGCGGAGATGAATGCGCTGGATTTTTCCAGGGTCATGGCCTCTTTCAATAAATATGGCGGGTACCTGGTTTACCTGGATGGGGCGCGGCACGATAGCTTTACGGACCGGGTCTTTTACTCCCCTGTGCGCAGGCTGGCCGATGGAGGCAGTGCGCCCGCTTTGCAGATATATAACACGGTCCTGGCCTATACGCTGGCATTTTTTGACCACTCCCTGAAGGGCACGCCAGAGGCATTGTTGCAGGCGGACACGGCCCCGCTACCCGGCTGCCGCTTCACCGTCTTCCCCGCCAGAAATGACCAGGACGGTAACACGCTGCACATGGCCACAAGCGGCCAGGGCGCCGATGTGACCAGGAAGGCAATCCAGGTGAAAAAGCCGCCAGTCCCGCGGCTGCAATACGTCCAGGGAAGAACTGAGCAGAGTGGCCGGCAGGCCCTGCTGCAAAGTGACGGTAAAGGCGTCCAGGGGCAGAGAAAGACCGGCCCCAACGGCCTTCAACAGGGCCTCCTTGCGGGTCCAACAACGGAAAAACCCTGCCAGCCATTCCTCGTCGTTGGCCCCGGACAAGGCAAGGGCGGCCTGCTCCTGGCTGGAGAAATAATGCTGCGGCAGGCTGCGCTCCACAGGGCGGACCTGCTCCAAGTCCAGACCGACCTCGCAGTCCCGCGAAATGGCCAGGGCCGCCCAGTTCCCGCTATGGGTCAAATTAAAGTGAATGTCCGCTTCCGCAAGCCGTGGTTTGGCAATGCCATCGGCAAGGAAACGCACCTGCCCGGCCCCGCAGCCCAGGGCATTTGCCAACAGACGACGGACGCCACAGTGCGCAGCGACGAACCGCTCCCGGTGTTCCTGCCGGAGAAAAGCGTTGGCCCGGCGTTGCTCTTCGGCATCCAGCAGCCGCCAGCACGCGGGCGAGACCGGGAACGAGACCGGCCACAGGACAATCCTTACACTTCCGCGCCCTGCATCCAGCAGGCCCTCCTCTCGCAGCAGGAGACGCCAAGTCGTTGGTATATACGAAACACGCTGCACGGAACAGACCCCATGAAAATTGGCGGTCGCACCCTTATCCAGCCAAGGAGCGAAGAAAGACCATGACAACCACAATGACCCCTGCCAGAGCACTGCAAATGCCGCTCCTTGTCCCAGAGGCGGAATTGCGCGCCAAATTCAACCGTGCCGCCTTTGCGGTCGGCCATTCCCTGGTGGGCCATCCTGCCTTCACCATGGACAATTTATCTTCCCTGCTGCGGCGCAGGCAACAGGCGGACAAGGTCCTGTGGAACATGGGCGACAAAAGCGTGACAGAACAACCTTACGCGAAAAGCGCCCGCAATATGAGCGTGGAAGAGGCCATGGAGCACATTGAATCCACCAAGTCCTGGATCGTACTCCTGGACGCGCACCACGAACCGGAGATACAAGAGGTGCTGGACGCTGCCATCGCCCAGACAGAAGCGCTACTGGGCTGGCCCCTGTCGCGGGCCATCAAAAACCGCAAAGCGCTG
This sequence comes from Acidobacteriaceae bacterium, assembly GCA_049977205.1. GTDB lineage: Bacteria > Acidobacteriota > Terriglobia > Terriglobales > Acidobacteriaceae > JBMFGT01. The sequence continues at coordinate 18,407 of JBMFGT010000025.1, forward strand.
GTCCTGATTACCTCGCCGCACCGCATTACCCCCTTCCATATTGACCGGGAATGCACCTTCCTTTTGCAGGTCCACGGCAACAAGGTCATCCATCTTTTCTCGCCGCAAGACCGGGAGATGCTCAAGGAGGAGGAACTGGAGCGCTTCTGGTCGGGGGACAATAATGCCGCCCAGTACCGCCCAGAATATCAGGACCACGCTTTTACCTTTGACATGACACCCGGCACCGGGGTCCACATCCCTGTCAACGCCGGACACTGGCTGCAAAATGGCGATGCGGTCTCCATTTCGCTGGGACTGCATTTTGAGTTCCAGAACCATAGGCTCGCCAACATATACCGTGCAAACCACTTCCTGCGCAAGGCGGGCATCACTCCCGTGCCTCCGGGGCGCGGCCCTTTGCGGGACGCGATCAAAGGCTGGGGCATGAAACCCGCCATTGCCGTGGCCAAGCGCCTGCTTCGCTCCAGCGAAGAAAAGAGCTATGGCTAGGCCGGCCCCATCCCTGAACATACCGGCCCCTTCGACGACCACGACGCCGTGCGCCTATGGCTGTGGCGAAGCAGGCAGGGTGCGTCTGCGTTTTCCAACAAAGGACCAGCCTCTCCCGCTGTAAAACGGGCCTGCGGCGGCATTTGCAAGGACAAGGGAAATTGGCTGTTATAGATATTTTTTTCAAAATGCTTGCATACTCTATGGGGGTATGTTATAAAGCATGTGGGGACACAGGCCCCCACACTAAAAACATATGGACAGCTCAAGCAAGCAAGAGCCTCCGAGTTGCTCGGAGGCGGAAATTCTCCGCGTACTACCCGTGTGTGACTAGACCCATCTAGCTCCTCATTCGCGGTGCGTGGAGATCGACATCAACACGAAACCGGCGAGTGGGAGGACCTCCACCTGCCCTCCAAAATCTGGAACCTGCATAGCGGACTGCGCCTACGTTTTGTCAGTAGTGCTCTGTCCTCGCTGTGTGGTGAGGAGGAACCATGTTTCAGGCCATCAATGAAATTTTGCCCCGTCATTCGGTGCTTCGCTGCATCTGGGTGCCGACCCACACTGGCGCAAATGCCCGGCTGACCGCCGTCTGGATCGAAACACAACATCACTGTTCCTTCGCGCAATACAGCCCCGCCCACGATTTTACGGAGGGCGATTCGTGGGCCTGCGCTGCATAAAAATACCACGCTTGGAGGGCCGCCAATGACGATGGTCGCAAAATCCCAGCCGGAGCGCGCGTTCATCGTCGTCCAACACCGATGGCAGCAGCAATTGCTGACTTTTTTGATGGTCATCGGCCCTGGCCTGATCGTGATGGAAGCAGACAATGACGCGGGCGCCGTCTCCACCTACGTGCAGGCCGGGGCGCAGTATGGCAACCATCTGCTTTGGATACTGCTGCTGTTGCTGCCGATCACCTATTTTGTGCAGGAGATGGTGGCGCGTCTCGGCATTGCCACGGGCAAAGGCCACGCGGCAATGATATATGGCCGCTTTGGAAAGTGGTGGGGCAGGTTCTCGCTTTTCGACCTGCTCTTTGTGAACTTTCTGACCCTGATTACAGAGTTTGCGGCCATCTCTCTGGCATTGGGTCATCTTGGCGTTTCGCCATACATCTCTGTCCCGGTCGCAGCCGTTGGCTTGATTTCGCTGGTCGTAACGGGCAGCTATCTTCGTTGGGAGCGGACGGTCATTGCCCTCTGCCTGATTGACGTGCTTTGGTTTGTGCTGGCGGCCCACACACATGCACTACTGGGCGATGTGGCGCGTAACACTTTTGTTCCAAATCTGCCGCCGGGACCGGTCACCAGCGATCTCGTCTTCCTGGTAATTGCGATTGTGGGGACGACGATTGCGCCCTGGCAACTCTTCTTCCAACAGAGTTGCGTGGCAGAAAAGCGCCTTCGTTTCGCCGATTTGAAGTGGGCGCGACTGGACACGCTGATTGGGGCCGTCTTCACCATTGCCGTGGCGGGGGCGATGATGCTGGTCGGCACCTATGGAAAACATCACGGCGTCCAGTTTGAGGACCCGGCGCAACTGGCCAATGCCATCGCCCCTGTTGCCGGGCAGTTCATGCGCAAAAGCATCTTGCTCCTGATGGTAAATGCCGCCGTGCTCGGCACAACTGCCATATCTTTGGCAAGTTCCTGGGCCTACGGGGAGGTCATGGGCTGGCCGCACTCCTTGCACAAGAAGATATGGGAAGCGCCCGGATTTTACGCTGCCTATGTCTTGTCCATCGCCGCGGCTGCGGGGACCGTACTTGTCCCTCACATGCCATTACAGATGGTCATCGTCAGCGTGCAGGCGCTTGCCGGATTGGTCCTGCCATCGGCCATCATATTTCTTCAACTTCTGCTGAATGACCACGAGTTGCTCGGGGAGCAGTGGGTCAATCGCAAGTGGAACAACTGGGTCAATTGGAGCATCATCGTGCTCCTGTTTGCCCTCTCACTAACACTGGCGCTCCAGGTGCTTGCGCCCAACCTTGTGCTTATTGGGAGGTAACAATGTCTACCCATGCAACAAACTACGGTCCCGCTGCTTTCCTTGTTGTGCATCCGCTCGACGACCAGATCGAGCAGAAATGCAGCGACGAAAACCTCGGTCCAATGAAGATGGGCAGGTCCGTGCGTATTTCTTTATTTGCGCTGCGGGCGTACCTGATTGCAATGGCCGGTCTGGTCCTTTACCGGCTGCTGGAAATCACAGCATTTGCGGCCCACTAACGAAAGGAAATTTTGATGGACGGGCCGCGGCAAAATGGGGAGATTCTGCGGCTGGCAGGGACGCCGGACGTTTTTTGTGCATCTTTGCAATTCATCTTCCTGTCACACCTGGGCGCGTATCCTAGACTGTGGCGCAAGGGAAATTTTCTGTAGGGAGATGGTCTGATTTTGGCCATTGCGATTCTGTCAAGTCCTGGTAGATCTGGCGGCGCGGGGTTGCAATCAAACAGGGGCTGTATGATAATGAATGTGATATTCATTATCATGTAAATCCCCGCTGGTCCCGCATTTTTCTGCCCGGACCGGCCCTGTGGAGTCACCGTGTACGTTCGCATTTTGGCCCTCTTCCTTTTTGGCCCCCTACTCCCGGCTTGCGCAGCGCAAACAGCGCCGCCAGCGCCCACCCCACAGCTATTTTCCTTCCCTAATGACACACGGCGGCCCGCATCCGGGACACAGGCCCATCTCCTCATGCCTACGCCGGCGGTGTGGACAAAAATCAATGCCCTCGCCCTGCCCTGGTATTTTTGGCCCAACGACACCTGGCCCCTCGATGCCTGGCCCGACAGCGCGCAGGACCGTGGCGGCGATGCCACAGTGGTCCCGCAAAATCTGCCCACCGGGGACGAGCAATACACGTTCTTTTCGCACCCAGACAGCACGCGCTACTGGGCCAGTGGCCAGATCAACAGCATTTACCAGATGCACCCGAATTTCCACTCACCCTACCAGGGGACCAACAGCTTTACCGCCCCGTTTCAATACAAGGCATCCGAGGTGGCCACGCTGATGCTGGGATACGAGCTAAATCCCCATCCGCGCTACGCAACGGAGTTCATCTACGACGAGGAAAATGCCGGTGGACGCGGACTCAGCCAGGCGCTGGGACTGGCCGGCTTCACCAACCTGGACGTGGTGCGCAATCCCAACCTGAGCATCGTTCCCTACGTGGCGCGCGCGGAGCTGCACCAGACCATTGGCTTCACCGATGCAACGGTCCCGCAGGAGCGGGGGCCGTTGGCGTTGGAAACGCAGGTCCCCGTGCGCAGGCTGGAAATTCGCGTGGGCAAGATGAGCTTGCCCGACCTCTTCGACGTCAACGCCATCCTGGGCGACAGCCATCTGCAGTTCATGGACTGGACGGTGGACAACAACGGCGCATGGGACTACGCCGCCGACACGCGCGGCTACACGTACGCGACGGTGCTGGAGTATCAGGACCGCACATGGGCCGTGCGCTACGCCATTGCCCTGATGCCGACTGTGGCCAACGGCATTACGCTGGATTGGGCGCTGCGACGCGCCCGTGGCCAGAATGCGGAACTGGAGATACGCAAAGGCCTGCTTCCCCACCGCGCGGCCCGCATCCGCCTGCTGGCCTATGGCAACAATGCCCACATGGGACTGTATCGCGAGGCCGTCCAGCATTATCTGGAGGGGCTGACGCCGACGCCGGAGATCACCTCCGTGGAGCATTTCGACGCGCTGAAATACGGCTTTGGAGTGAACATTGAGCAGAACGTCACGGACAACCTGCGCATCGGCGGGCGCTTCGGCTGGGACGAGGGACAGCATGAGTCCTTTGCCTATACCGAGGACGACCAGACATTTCTGATTGGTGGCGATTACGCGGGCGCAGCCTGGCGGCGCAAGCTGGACAAGATTGGCGTGGGGTTTGTCACCAACGCCATCAAAAAGGACCACCAGAATTATCTGAAGCTGGGCGGCCTGGGCTTCATCCTCGGCGATGGCCGGTTGAACTACGCGCGCGAGGACATCGTGGAATCCTACTATGACATACACGCATGGAAAGGGATGTACTACGCCATAGGGAACACCTTTATTGAGCACCCCGGCTACAACCAGGACCGCGGCCCGGTTGATGTGCAGACCGTCCGCCTGCATTTGGATTTCTGACGGGACTTACTGGCGCAGTAGGCCCCACCGTGGCCCCATTCAGCCCAAAAGCTGGCTTGAATGGGGCGCCGCACATCGAACCACACAATGGTAGGGTGGCCCAGGTCTCAATTTTGAGGCCTGGGAATTGCGCACTCCAAGAGGGCATCCTGGACGAAGGGCGATGCGCTACCGATGTACGCAGAGCATCAGGTAAAGATGATCTGGCCACCGGCGGCCTTCTCGTAGAACTGGCCGACCGAGAGGACAGCATCGACCTCTGGGCAGAAGTCGTCTGGTTTGAGATGGAACATGTCCACGGTGGCCTTGCAGGCGTAGATCTCGCAGCCAGAGTCGTGGATGAGGGTGATAAATTCGCTGATGGGTGGGATGTCGATTTTCTCGATTTCCTTTTTCATCATGGACGTGGCGAAGGCGGACACGCCCGGCAGTGCGCCCAGTAGCGTCGGCATGTGCATGCCCGGGTTGCCGACGGTGGCCACCTTTAAGTTGTCCATCCGTTTTTTGGTGATCGCGTCCAGTCCAAAGAATGTAAAGAAGATCGATGCCTCGATCCCTTCCATGCGCGCGCCATTGGCCATGATAAGGCCCGGATAGACGCCGTCGAGCGACCCGTGCGAGATGACGATCGAGACCTTTTCAATGGGTTGTGCTGTGGTATCTGTCATGGTTTCTCCTGTGTCAAATGCAGCCCTTTGGTTTGGGAAGTCCCGCGATTTTGGCCGCGCGCTTGGCTGGTCCCTTGGGGAAAAGTTGATAGAGGGTCTTCGTATCAACGCCGCTTTCCTTGGTCAGGCGGCGAATGGAGGGCGCATCGCCGTCCTGCTCGAAGACCTTCCGCATAAAGTGGAGGACGGTCCAGTGCTGCGGGGTAAGGTCAGCGATCCCATCCTGTTTGGCCAGTTCCGTGGCCACTTGTTCGTTCCAGTCGCCCAGGTTGGCAAGGTTCCCGTCCGCATCAACAGCAAGTTCTTTTCCTAGTATGTTTATGGTCCCCATATTTTACCTTTCGAGTTTTATTTTGCTGATGGATCCACGGGGGCGGCAGCCGCACTGCGTGCCCCCACGACCTTGAGAAATTCGACAAGCACCGCTATGCCACGACGCGCATCCTTGGAGTTCAGGTCGCGCACGATCTGGAAGACGGACTTATTGACATCCATGGTGGCCTGTACCCGCCCGAAGCCGTAGATGATCGCCTCCAGCGCGTTGAGCACTTCCGGATGGGTAAGTTCCCGCATAAATCCGACCAGTTGCGGGACGCTGGCCTCAATCTGCTTCAAGTCTTCGGCAGAGTGGGCCTGCACCAGTGTGTCGGCCATTCTGGCGCCACTGACCGCGGCATTGATCCAGCCATGTTCCTGCAGCACCTGGAGATTTGCAATTGCCCGTCCATACAGGTCGTGGGCGACGGCCTGGAAGTCCTGCAGAAAATCGTCCGCGCTTTCCAGCGTCCGCAACGCAGAGGTCAGACGGTTTGCATTGCTGAGCGCGACCTTCAAAAGTTCGACGATCTCCTCCGGATGTACTTCCGTGGTGCTGAATTCGTCTGTCATCTTTTTGTATGCGTCCTTGGCGACCAGCAGCAGATCAGACTGCAGGTCGTCGACGGACCCCCGGACCCGCCTCAGGTGCTCCATCTCCTCCACAATCAGGTCGAGCTTGCGGTGGATTTCCGCGATCTGGTCTTCAACAATTGCGGTTGCCATGTCACACCCTCTTTCCGGCCATGGACATTTGCGGGTCCATGGGCAATTTGAGGCCGCGCAGAAGGATGTTCCAGTACACCCAGCGGAACATGAGCTTGCCATAATGGTTCATGCTGCTCTCCTGGAGCAGGGAGAAAGGACCAACGCCAGGCAGGGGGAAGTCTCCGGGCAGGGGTTCTACATCATAATTGAAGTCGATCAACATCCCTTTCCCATGGCCCGATTCAATAAAGCAGTTGGAGTGGCCATCAAAGCGGGCAGGCATGGGGCGCTTTTCAATATGTTCCAGGAAGTTGTCGTAAAGGACGTCCGACTCGAAATGCACCACCGAGCCGGCCTTGGAGGTGGGCAGGTTGGTGGCGTCCCCAATCACGAAGACATTGTCCAGGCCCTTTGCCAGCAGCGTTTCCTTTTCTGTGGGGACAAAGTTGGAGACGTCCCCCATACCGCTGCGGCCTATGCAGGCATCGCCCATGTTCAGTGGTACGGTGACCAGCAGGTCATACTTCACCTCAACGTCTTCCCAGGAAACAAGTTTCTTCTCTTTGCTGTCCACCCGCGCCAGACCAAAGTCTGGGACGACCTCGATCTTCTTCTGCTCCAGCATCTTGCCCAGGATTTCCGATGATTTGGGCCGGGTAAAGGCCCCGGGCAGCGGCGTCACCAGGCATATCTCGACCTTGTCGCGGATGCCCCTCTCGGTAAAGTACGCATCTGCCAGGAACAAAAATTCCAACGGGGCCACAGGGCATTTGATGGGCATGTCGACCGGGTTCACGACCATCCTGCCGCCTTGCCACCCCTTTAGGAACTGGCCCAGCCGGTCCGTCCCCTTGGGCGTGTAAAAATCAAACTTGTTCTTGTACCAGTCCTCATCCACCATGCCCTCGGTCTGCTCGGGATGGACGTCCGTCCCCGTGGCGATAATCAGGTAGTCATACGACAGCACCGATTGGTCACTTAGGACGACCCTGTTCTTGTCTGTCTCGATGCGGTCGATGGCGGAATGGACGAACTTGACGCGCGAGGGCAAATACTGGCGGCGTGGCCTCACAATGTCTGGCAAACGGTACACCCCGAATGGCACAAAGATGAACCCTGGTTGGTAATAATGCTCTTCCGAGCCATCTACAACGGTCACCTGCCATTCCTGCGCGTCCAGCACAGGATGCAGTTTGTTGGCCATCATGGTGCCGGCGGTCCCGCCGCCGAGTATCAATAGGTGCTTCATCGTTTCTCCTCAGTTTTTTGTTTGGCAACCGGCCAAATATGTTCCTGCTGATCTGGGACTGGAAGGCCCCTTGAAGGGTTGTGCAACGGTCATGTTTTGGGTCTGGCCTGCAATTTTTTGTTGCCCGGGCCAGCGGCGGCCCCCTCCTGCGCCACTGCGGCGTATGGAGTGTGTTCGTGACTGCCCAGGCCCTCCAGCGCTTCGCGGACCAGGTTGGCGGCCTGCGTAAAGCGCCGGTCAGCCATCCGGTAGTAGATGGACTGGCCCTGCCGTTCTGTGACCACTGCGCCGCGGTCCCGCATCAGGCGCAGGTGCTGCGATGCGTTGGAGGTCGAGATCCCGGCCTCATCGGCAATCCGCGTCACGGTCTGCGGCCCATTTTCCAGGGCACAGAAAATTCTCATGCGCGTGGCGTGGGCGAAGATCGTAAAGAAGTTGCCCATCCGCCTACAGGCAAAGTCGCGCGCCTGGTACATCTTGCTGTTCTTGCTGTTGCAGGGCATTGCCTCCCCCTTCACCCCCGTTTGTGCGTAACCACGCATATGCGCAACTGGATAATGGAAGCCCGCGTCCCCGTATTCATAATCCATAGTGCTCAACCTGACCGCAATTTTTTACCACAATATCTTTCTATGATGTGACGGGCGTCATATTGCAATGTGATGCGTATCACATTGCAATTGGAGCATTTACACATACATGTGTGGGAGCAGACCGCCCTTCAAGGGAAGTTCCGCCGATGATCGATGGGCCGAAAAATGCACGGAGGGTAGGACGGATGAAAGATGATATGAGATTGTGTGCTGCGTGGAGGCATAAGGCCCTCCCCCTGTAGGGGAGGACCGGGTCTAAAGGCTTTCCCATCCGTAGAACAGCGGTTTATGTGTCCAGTGGCTTAAAGGTGATGAGCGGACAGTTTTTGCAGATGTCGGCGCCGGGGAACCCGTCACCGGGCCGGATTATGGAACTGCTGCCCAGGTTGTCGATCCTCTCTTTCAGGCGCAGACAAACGGCCCCGATTTTGGCGCCTGGGACGATCACATTGATCTCGCTGCGTTCGGTCTTACCAGCACTGTAACTGCCAGAGCAGGCCGGAAGCATGTTGAACTCCTGGGTCAGGTATGTCCATACATTGCCACCACAGGCTGAGGAGTTCATGGTGATGGTGGTGTGCAGAGGATGGGTGTCCGTTGCCGCCATGTAGTCGACCGCCAGATGGTAGGCCTGCATGGGGTCGCAGTAGAAATGGACCGTGTCGGGGCCGCCAAAGACATCGGCCTTTTCCAACGGCGCCACGGCAATGCCAATCAACCCCTCTGGCAAGCGGGGTTTGGAGCGGACGAAACGCTCGGCCTGGTCCAGGTCGTTGGTGTATTTGGCGTGTCCTTTGATTTCTACATCATCGAGTTCTTTCCATCCGAAGCAATATCGGGCGTTGCTGCAACTTATGTCTTTCTTCTCCCCGTAGACGATTTGCCCTTGCATGCGGGGTGCGATCTCCCATTGACAAAAAGTCAACGGCTTGGCGGGTGAGTGGATTGCAATGGTATGTTTTTTGAAGTCCTCAATCCTGGCCTGGTCGTAGAAAAATTTAACGGCGATTGGGTAGTGATAAAGCCGTAGCTCTTTCATCAGCAAAAGCTGCATTTCCTGGTATGTCATGCCGGGTTCTTCCTCAACGGTCTGGTCTATGAAAGAAAATCCTATAACATTTCCCATGGCGCCATCGCGTACACTTCCTTTACGGCTGGCGTCTCCTAGAAAAGCCCTGATCCAGTCCTACTGCTGCCCCTCAGGGGCCCAAGCCCACTATTATTTCAGGCACTTACGGCGGGACTAAAGTCCCGCCCCTTCAAAACGCTGACCTGTTCAGAGGTCCCCTAGGGGATCAAATGCTTCCGACCAGGGTTGCCGTGGCTTCGGATGATACATGGGAGGATGATACTTGGGGCCGGGTACTCGTGGGACTGCTGCTGTTCTCAGGGGCTCCTGTCCCGCGGTCTTTGCTCGTGTCGTCCGGGGCCGTACCGGCCAAGTTTGCGCCCCCCATAGAACGTGGTCCTGCCATCTGTGGACCGGTCAATGGGTCCTGTTGTTCCTTTCCATAAGGTACGTAGACCGGCTCCCACACATTGGCCTTCATTTCCTGTAGCAGCGCCTTTTCATCGGCGAGGCCAGCCAGTCCCTCTGCCATAGCTTGCAGGCCGACGGCCCTGGCCACAGACCAGCTTATCTTGCGAGCATCGGCGAGCGGAGGTAGCAGG
>JBMFGT010000026.1:0-25422 GCA_049977205.1 Acidobacteriaceae bacterium
TAAATTCCATGGATGATGTCTGCGACCGTATCGCTATCTCGGAGGCCCTGTTCGGCGATGAACAAATTGTGATCATCCCTCAAAAGGGAGGCAAAGAACGTATCTATAATACCCGCGCTCGGAATGGTGCTTGGTTCGGTAAACAAGGCCCTCAAAATACTCTTGTAAGTGCGGTAATTGTGACGAACCACCTGTCTCCGACGACCCTAAGATCGGATACAGTGGAGCTGATTCACAATCCTTGGGCAGTCCATCCCTTACTGCAAGAGGCTTTGCCCATCCCCCAATGGCAAGTTTCTTTGGAAGATAATCAACTGCATCGGCAAAACGGCAAAAGTGCAGCGGACATCCTAAATGTCCCCCAGCCTTGGCCTGTGCAGGACAGCGATTAGGCGGGTGGCCGACTCAAGCCTGCTTTTGGCTTGAGTGGGGAAGCATCCACACCTGCCCACCCAGCGGCTACTTTTGCGCTGTGGGAGTGACGCTGCGCAGCGCATCGAGGACGATGCCGGGCGTGAGCACCTCTGGCAGCATGTGCGGGCTGTTGGATGGTCCGCCCGTGTAGAGCGCATAATCTGGCACACTGCTGCGGCCCAGTTGCGCCAGCGCCTCGGTGATGGCGTCATCGTGGTTGGTCCAGTCGGCGCGCATCAGCACCACACCGCTGGAGCGAAAGGCCTGCTGCACATCGTTGCGATCGAGCACCACGCGCTCATTTACCTGGCAACTGAGGCACCACGCGGCGGTAAAGTCAACAAAGACAGCTTTGCCCTGCGCGCGATAGGAGGCCAACGCCTGTGCGCTGTACGGTTGCCATTGCAGGCTGCCAGTGCTGGTTGCGTTTGCGTGGCCCGTTGGCGTAGCTAGATGACGGGCCGCTGTGATAGGCAGCCAGGCCGCCAGCGCCAGCAGGAGAATTGCGACGACGGTGGAGACAGCGCGAGCGGGCCAGCGTCCCAGCGCCCAGCCCGCAATGGCGACCAACAGAAAGCCTGCCAACAGGAATGCAACAGCATTCTGCCCGGCCACCTGTGCAAAGACCCAGACCAGCCAGATGACCGTGCCAAAGATGGGAATGGCCGTGGCCTGCTTCAGATATTCCATCCACACGCCGGGCCTGGGCAGAAGGCGCGTCCAGGCAGGCTGGAGCGTCAGCAGCAGATACGGCGCGGCCAGTCCCAGCGCCAACGCGGTGAAGATGAGGAAGGTGACCAGGGCCGGTTGCACCAGCGCATAGCCGATGGCAACGCCCAGGAACGGGGCGGCGCATGGGGTCGCCACCACGGTCGCCAGCACGCCGGTAAAGAAGCTGCCCGTGTGGCCGCGCTTTTGCGCGAGCGCCCCACCTGCGCTGGTCAACGAGAGGCCAATCTCAAATTGCCCGGCCAGGCTGAGGCCAAGAAAGAACAACAGCAGCGCGATGAACGAAACAAAGATGGGCGATTGGAATTGAAATCCCCAGCCGATGTGGCTGCCGCCCGCACGCAACAACAACAGCACGGCCACGATGGCCCAAAATGAAACCAGGATGCCCAGTGTGTACATCAGCCCGTGAAGACGCAGGTGTTTGCGTTCTTCCGTGGAGGAGCGCACCAACGCCAATCCCTTGATAAAAAGCACAGGAAAAACACAGGGCATCAGGTTGAGAAGGATGCCGCCGAGAAAGGCCAGAAAAACGATGCGCGCCATTCCCTGCTCCGGCGCAGGGGGCGCGGACGCGGATGCGGCGATGGGCGCGGTGAACGCATACCCAGTGCCATCCGGCAACTTGAGCAGGCCGTGCAATTGCTGGAGCGCGGGAGCGTTGGGGTCCTTTTGCACCTGGATGCGGAGGCCGTCGGCGAGCGGTTTTATTTTTTGCGGCGCGGCATTGGCAATCAGATATTGTTCAAAGGGATAGAACTCCACACCCGCAACGCCGTGGCCTTGTGGAAGGCCACGCAATCCATGCACCGTCAAAATAAGTTGGCGTGCATTCTGCGTCACCGTGATGCTGGCATCTGCAGGGAGCGGCCTGGGCAGCGTTTGCTGTGCGTGTTGGAAGATCGCCGCTGTTTGAGGATTGGCCTTTCCTGTTCCACTCTGCAAAGGCAGCGTGAGCGCGACGGTCCCCTTTCCCGGAATGCAGACCTGGCTGCAAACCAGCCAGCGAATGTTTGCCCCGATGGGCAACGTGTGGCCAGCCGCAACGCCGGTCGGCAGGAAATGCACGGCAAAGGGAAAGAGCACTTCCTTCTCGTAACCGAAATCCATCAGCGGGCCAAGCGGCAACCGCTGTGGCACGGGAAACTGCATGGGGCCGATGTCGCCGACCGGCATAAAGGCGGGCAGTTTCCATTGCACCCTGGGCGGTTCGCCGGAGTCCCCGGCATTCTGCCAGTAGATGTGCCAGCCCGGATCAAGCTGAAAGTGCAGGCCGAGTTGGAAATCCTGTCCCGTGCGATTGACGGACGTAGTGTCTGCCAGAAGTTCGACCTTTACATGCGGGGCCGAAACGGACTGCGCGGAAATCGTCTGGGCCGCAGCGCATGTTTTGTGCAGGAGCAGCAGGGCGGCTGCCAGGACAATCAGCCAGCGCGCAAGCGAAGAAAAACGGGGCCTGTACATAAATATTTCCTTGACGCGAAAATCCCTTGGACGAAGTCGTTTACAAAAACGAGCAACGGAAGCTGGCCCCTGGGACCATCTTCCTCGCCTTCAAGGTTGTGGGCCAAAGCGCAGGTCCGCGGTCCAACGCAGGTGCTCCTTAAAAAAACAATGGTTGCTGACCACGCGAATGCCATGCGCCCGCGCCTTGGCCTCCGCCTCCGGGTGCTCAATGCCCTCTTGCAGCCAAAGATACGGTGCGCCGATGGCGATCACTTGGTCAACGATCTCAGGGATGTACTCCGGTTTGCGGAAAACATTGACCATATCAACAGGGAATGGGATGTCACCCAGTTTGGCATAGCTGGTCTCGCCCAGCACGGGGACGGCCCGTGGATTGACCGGGACAATGCGATAGCCGCGCCGCTGCATCTGCGCGGAGACCCCATAGCTGGCGCGGTCCGGCTTGTTGGAGAGTCCAACGACGGCGACCGTATGCACCTTCGCCAGGATTTCATTGATGAGATTGATGAGATCGGTATCACCCATTCCGCACTTCCCTCCACTGTGTCAAAACATTCCATTCCAACAAGGCGCCCTGGAAAAATTATTCCAGGTCTTCCACTGGGCCGGCGGGCAGATTGCCCTCCCGCCGCATCCGCAAATATGCCTGGATGAAAATTTCCAGGTCCCCGTCCAAGACGCGGTCCACATCACCAGTCTCCACGCGCGTGCGCAGGTCCTTGACCATGCGGTAGGGCTGCAACACATAGGAGCGGATCTGCGAGCCAAAATTGATCTCCAATTTGGAGTCTTCAATCTTTTTTGTCACCTGGCGCTTCTTTTCCAGTTCATACTCATACAACCGCGAACGCAACATCTTCATCGCCTTGTCGCGGTTCTTGTGCTGGGAGCGCTCATTCTGGCAGGCGACCACGATCCCCGTCGCCAGGTGGGTCATGCGCACGGCGGAGTCAGTGGTGTTCACATGCTGGCCACCTTTGCCGCCGGAGCGGTATGTGTCCACGCGCAGGTCCTCCGGCTTGATGTCGATTTCAATGGAGTCGTCAATCTCCGGCGAGACATAGACGCTGGCAAAGGAAGTGTGGCGGCGCTTGGCCTGGTCAAAAGGGGAAATGCGCACCAGCCGATGTACGCCGGTCTCTCCTCCGAGCAGGCCATAGGCATTTTCCCCGGCAATGGTGAAGGTGACGGATTTTACGCCGGCCTCTTCGCCAGACTGATAGTCGTTCACCTCAGATTTGAAGCCTTGTTTCTCTGCCCAGCGCAGGTACATGCGCATCAACATCTCCGCCCAGTCCTGCGACTCCGTGCCACCCGCGCCGGGATGGACGGTGACGATGGCATTCAGCGGGTCTGTTTCTTCTGAGAGCAGGATGCGCGATTCCAGCGCCTCCACAAATTGTTGCAGGCCCTGTATCTCACGGGCCAGGTCCGCTTCAACGGTCTCGCCTTCGCGGGCCAATTCAAAGTAGGCGGCAATGTCGCCGGTGCGGCGGTCCAACTCGGCGTCATCGGCAAGCAGTCCTTCCAGACGCTTGCGCTCGCGCATCAAGGGCTGGGAAGCGGCGGGGTCCGACCAGAGCTTTGGGTCAGAGATTTTGGTTTCAATGGAAGCAAGTCCTTTGCGCAGGCGGTCCGCGTCAAAGATACTCCCGCAGATCACGGACCTTCTCCGCAATGGGAGCGTAGGCAAACTCAAGATCGTTCAGCATGACCGTATGTGGACCTGACTTTTAGGATGGAGTATGGTCGCCCTCCATCTGTGGGTGCTGGATGCACCCATCGACGGCGAGCACTATGGCAATTATGGCACAAAACCATGCAAACAGGTCGCCATGCTTGGTGTAGAAGGTGGTGTCAGAGATGTAGTTGAAATGCGCGGCCAGGGCCCCCTGCGTGTGCCGTGGCAAGCTCTGCACCACCCTGCCATAGGGGTCAATGGCAGCGGTCACTCCGCTGTTGGTGTCGCGCAGCAGCCAGCGATGGTCCTCCACGGCACGCATCCGCGCCATGTTCAGGTGCTGCCACGGGGCGCTGGTGTCACCATACCAGCCATCGTCGGAGATGTTGACCAGCACGTCTGCTCCCAGCAGGACAAACTGGCGCACCTCGTCGGCAAAGATGGATTCGTAACAAATGAAGGTCCCGTATGTGTGTCCGTTGTTGTTGAAGACAACGCGGCGCACGCCATGCTGCATGGTCCCCACCTGGGCCGTCAAGCTACGGGCGAACCAGAGCCAGTTCTGGAAGGGGACATATTCGCCGAATGGGACGAGATGCATCTTGTCATAGCGCCCGGCAAAGACGCCTTCCTGCGTAACAAAAGAGGCCGAATTAAAAATCTCCCAGCCACTTTGCCGCAAAGGGCCCCGCTCCACGGCAAAGTCCCCCACGATGACTGGGGTGCGCGCATCCTGCGCCAGGGCCGAAATCCAATGCTGGAAGCGCGGATCATTCTCCTGGAAGGGTGCGGGCGATTCCGGCCAGACGATCACTTCGGCCACAGGCCCGGCCATTGGACGCGGTGTGCAATCTGGTTGTCGCATGGGTGCGCCGGTCTCTGGCATTCCCGCGATATAAGGATGGCAAGGGCCCTCGCTGAGCGCGGCAAAGTGCTGCATGTTCCTGTCGAAGAGGACGCCCGGCCAGTTGCCGCTGTCTTTTACGTCCAGGTTCGGCTGCAACAGCATGGCAGTCGCCGGCGCCATTGCCGGGGCAGGGTCCCAACGGGCGCCCGCCTGTAACAAGGCCGCAAGGGCAACGCCCGTCAGCAGGGAGACTGTCCGCGTGCGCCAGCCACGTAACAGGATGGCCCCGGCGATGCAGCAATTGACGGCAACAATCAGGAAGGAAATGCCATAGACGCCGGTCCATTTTGCTAGTTGGGCCAAAAAGAGATTGTCGATTTGAGAAATGCCAAGTTGGTCCCACGGAAAACTGGTAATACGGGCGCACGCCAACTCCATCGCCACCCACAAAAATGGAGTAAAGAACAAGGCCCAGCCAATCTTCCCGGTTGCGCGATACGTAAGCGTGACCAGCAGTGCGAAAAATGCGTAATATAGGCCCAGATATAAGCAAAACAGGACCAGGATGCCTGCGGCAACCGGGCGCTGCAGGCCCCCGTAGAGGTACATCGTCTGGTAGACCCAGTAGCAGGTCCCTCCGTACCAAAGTACGCCGCAAAGATAACCAAGCAGCGTGTTTCGCAGGAGCAACCGCCCTCCAGAAGCACGACTGCGTAGGAGCAGCGCAGTGAGCAGCGGCGCCAACGCAAACCAGACCACGTATACATGCCATGCCGGAGTGGGTCCCGCAATGGGAAAGGGCGCCACCAAAAGAAGGGCACTCAAAGCTGCCAGCAAGTAGGCAAATGACCGCGTGCTTCGCATTGCAAATGCAGTGTACCACCAGCATCCAGGACGAAATGTCCCTGTCCGTCCCAATCTACAGGAAAGAAACAGGAGGGGTGTCTGGTTTTTTGTTCTCTACATGTCCCTGTCCTTTATGAGTGGCGCTACAATAATGGCATGTTCATGCTTACATTTTTCGCGCACCTTATGGTTGGGATGTTCTTGATAGGGCTTGCCGGTTCGGCCATCGTTGTGGTCGTCAGTTTTATTGAGGACATGAGTGAGCTTTTTGGCAAATGATATTTCCCTTGGTGGCAGCACAGACAGGCGGTCCTGCGTCATTGATGCGCACATCCTGTCCACCTAAACTTCACGAGGGACACGCATGGGACTGTGACACGCGCTTGAGGCAAGAAAACATTCGTTGGATGGGCGCCGCGCAGATGTTCTAAGCAGATGTTCTAAAAAATGGCAGAAACTACTGTTACCCTTCCGCAATCGAACCGGGTCCGCCTAGTGGTCGCATCCACAGTGATGCTGACCTTTATTTCATTCTGGCGGGCCGCAGCCGTGGTGCTCAATGACCTGGCCTCCTCGGCCTTTTATGCGTGTGGCATTGCAGAGCAGGACTTTGGCAAGTCGGCCCCGTGGATCATCCTGGGCGTCATGCTTTTTTCTTTTGCGGTGCGCGCGGTCTATGTGGAAAGCTGCTCCATGTTCACCCGTGGCGGCGTCTACCGCGTCGTCAAAGAAGGCCTGGGTGGGACCTTCGCCAAGCTGAGCGTCTCGGCGCTCATGTTTGATTATGTGTTGACCGGCCCGGTCTCTGGCGTCTCTGCAGGACAATACATTGTTGGCCTCCTGAACGAACTCCTCATTATCGCGGCGAGACACCATACCTTGCCGGCCCAGATGATGACATCGCACACAGCGGCCATGCAGTTGCCGGTCAATGCCACTTCTGCCTTCTTTGCCATCGTGGTGACCATCTATTTTTGGTGGCAAAATATCAAGGGCATTGAGCACTCCAGCAAGAAGGCACTGGACGTAATGAAAATCACCACCATTATGGTGGTGCTGGTGATGGGCTGGGGCCTTTTTTCTGTCTACCATGTCGGCGTAAAAATGCCGCCCCTACCGGTCCCATCCAATCTGGTCTTTTCCGCGGACTCTTTTGGGTTTTTGAAGCACACCTCCCTGGCCATGGCGATGGGCCTTTTCGGTGTGATGATGGCCTTTGGGCATTCCGTGCTGGCCATGAGCGGCGAGGAGACGCTGGCCCAGGTCAATCGGGAGATACAGCACCCTAAATTGAAAAACCTGAAGCGCGCGGCGATCATCATTGCCCTCTATAGCTTTATTTTTACCGGGGGGGCTTCCCTGCTTTCGGTAATGTTGATCCCGGACAACGTGCGCGTTTCCGTTTACGGAAACAACCTGATTGCCGGTCTGGCCATGTACATGGTCGGCCCGATGTTTTTGCGCATTGCCCTGCGAATTTTTGTTGTGATCGTTGGTTTCCTGATCCTTGCAGGCGCTGTCAATACGTCCATCATCGGCTCCACAGGCGTGCTGATGCGTGTGGCCGAAGACGGCGTGTTGCATGATTGGTTCCGCTATCCAAGTAAAAAACACGGAACCCCGTCCCGCATCATCAATCTGGTGACCGCGTTGCAGTTGTTCACCATCATTGTCAGTGGCGGCAACATCATCGTCATTGGCGAGGCCTACGCCTTTGGCGTCATCTGGAGCTTCACCTTCAACAGCCTGGCCATGCTGGTGCTGCGTTGGAAATACCACGGCGAACGTGGATGGAAGGTCCCCCTGAACCTGCGGGTCGGCAAAATTGAATTTCCCCTGGGGCTTTTTTCTGTGTTCCTGGTGTTGCTCTCCACTGCCCTGATCAACCTGTTGACCAAGGAGGTGGCCACGATCAGCGGCATCGCCTTCGCACTGGTTTTCTATGCCATCTTCACATTGTCTGAAAAGGACAATGTGCGCCGCCATGCCCTGACCGAACAGAAGATGCAGGAACATTTCCAACTGGAGCAGGAAGATGATGTGAGTCGGGAGGCCCTCCAGATACGCCCAGGATGTGTTGTGGTCACCATGCGCGATGCTGACTCGCCCTACGCCCTGAAGTGGGCCTTGAGTAAGACCACAGGGGACAACCAGGACATTGTTGTCCTGGCTGCGCGACTGTCAGGCGCAGGTGGGCCAAGTTATATTGACGCCGCAGACCAGGTATTTAGCGAACATGAGCAGGAGGTCTTTACCAAGGCCGTTTCTGTTGCAGAAAGTTTTGGCAAACATATTTCCCTGCTTGTGGTCCCGGCAGGTGACGTCTTCGCCGCCCTGGCGCAGACGGCCGTCTCTTTGGAGGCCGCGTCTGTGGTCGCTGGGCTTTCCAGCAGAATGACTGCCGAGGAACAGGCATACTACATGGGACAGGCATGGGAATCGTTGCGGGAGCCAAAACGCCAGTTTACATTCTATGTCGTGCTTCCAAGCGGGGAGGCACAGGTCTTCCACATCGGCCCCCATGCGCCGGCCCTGCAGGCGGAGGACGTGCAGACCGTACACCAGTTATGGCTGAGTCTCCGGCGCAACCCAGGGATGGAAAATCTACACCATAATGACATCATCACCTATGCCATTGCGCAGCTTGCCTTTGCCTATACACGGGACAAACAAGACACGCTCAAAGGACTCCAACGCGCCATTTCCAGCGGAAAAACACAGGAGGGACTAGGTGCGGCCAACTTACCCGCATTGCCCCAGTCCGGCCCTTCGGCCCCGTTGGACACGCCAGGCCTGCCCCCTAAACAAAATTGAGGCCCCTGTTTCCGATGAAAATATGCTTGTTGCGACTTAGTTGAATTTGCAGCGAAGATACAATGTCCTGTATTGTTTATATGTAGGACATTACTTCAACAAGCTGTTCCCGGTCCAGGATTTTTTCACCAGGCACTTAGTTGGCGGTGAAATGACGATGGTCCCAAGACAGCCAAAAAACAGGAGGGACCGTGCAGGTCAATCGTATTGTTCAAGAAATTGATGCTGAAATTGCGCGTCTGCAGCAGGCGCGTACGCTACTATCGGGAGGCAGTGATGCCCCTGCCAAAAGGAATGCCGTTGGTCGGCCAGTCGGCAGCAAGAAGACCAAGGTGCGGAAGCACCGCCTGAGTGCGGAAGGACGCAAGCGCATTGCGGACGCCATGCGCAAGCGTTGGGCGGAACGTAGGAAACAACAGGGCCAGAAATAAGCCGGCACACTACCAATAAAATGGGCGGCCCGCGTGGTCGCCCATTTTGTTTCCCGTATACGGACTGTATTTCTTGAGACAGCCGGTGGTGGTCTTGGCGTCCCCTCTCGCACCCATACGCGTAAAAGGACAATTTTGCTCATCGCGTGACGATGACTTCGCAAAGGTTGTCTTTGGCCAGAAAAAACCGGCAGGCACGGAACTCCGCAAAGAGGTTTTCGATGGCCCGGTTTGGATAAACGCGCACCAAAGGGTGCGTTGCATGTTCCTGCATCTCTACATTGTCCCCATCCGTAAGGTGATAGCGGCAAAATACTGTCTCCTGCCCGGTGGCCCGCGCATGGAACAGGCCCAATAATTCCCCGCCCTCCATCATGCATTCGTGCAGACGATGGACAATGCCCCCTGCCATGGGCACAGGAATGTAGTCCAATGCGTCCCATAGAAGGACAACATCGAAGATACGCTGGCCAAAGTCCATGTGCTTCCCAATGAATGCCTCTGTGTCATACGTGTCCGGGTCGCCGTCCGTGGATTTTTTAACCCACTCTGGCCGGTTGGACTCT
The DNA here is from genome assembly GCA_049977205.1 of Acidobacteriaceae bacterium. Classification (GTDB taxonomy): domain Bacteria; phylum Acidobacteriota; class Terriglobia; order Terriglobales; family Acidobacteriaceae; genus JBMFGT01. The sequence continues at coordinate 9,796 of JBMFGT010000026.1, forward strand.
TCCACCAGGTCTGACATGAATACGCTATGGCCGAGACTGGTAAGGAAATTAATATTGGTGGGCGATGTAGGGCCTATGTCTAACACGTGCAGTCCTTCTTGCGATTTTAGGCGTTCCAGTGTCTTCGCCCAACCGCTGGAGTGACGCGGGACCTTTCGCCTTGAAATAGATTGCCGTTTGGTGTCCTGCTCCCCAGGGCCTTCCGTACGCCGAAAGAGACGATCCAGCACAGTCCGACCTTTCTACAGCCTTCCGTGAGTGTCCGTCCTGCATTTTACAAGGCCTAAAATTACTTTTTCCTGGCCCTTTGGCCCCACGGCGTGGCCATACAGCATAGCAATATCCTATCGCGTTGTTGCCATAATTTGCCGGACGGGTGGTCGGAAGATGGCGCCGTGGCCACTTTTGTCCCCGCTTGCTTTCTGCTGGCATTCTTTTTACAAAGGATACAGTGTATTGTTCCCGTAACTCGTCCCTCTGGCAATGGGTGTACGCCGTGTCGTTTCCCCTGACAGTTTGCAGCTCCGTGTTCCTGCTTTTCCATGCCTGCGGATGGGCGGCAGTGATTGGCGGAGCGACAGACCCAACGCTGTCCATGGCCAAAAACCACCCCCAGGCGCTGGTCCGCCATGTCATCCAAAAGGAACTGACAGACACCTACGGGACACGTCCGCCCCTGCGGTATCGCCTGCGCAAGGTGACGGACCACACAGACACAACAAAGGAGATCGTTGAAAGCAAGGACGGCGGGGTGGCGTGTTTGGTCGCCACCGGTGGTCGTCCATTGACAACAGAGGCGCAGCAAAGGGAACGTTTCCGCCTGCAATACCTGCGCACCCATCCCGCCCTGCAGGAGCACCGGCGCGTCCGTGAGCAGGCGGACAGCGAGCGTGTGAAAAGGGTCATTCGGGCCTTGCCCGATGCCTTTCGCTATACATTTTCCGGCGTAGAGCCTACGCCCAACGGGCCGGCCATTCGCCTGACTTTTGTGCCCAATCCAGGGTACAGGCCCTCCGCTTACGAGACGCGCGCCCTGCGCGGGATGCGTGGGGAAATCTGGGTGGACCAGCACCAGCAGCGCATGGTCCGCTTTGAGGCGCACCAATTTGAAGATGTGGACTTCGGGTGGGGCGTCTTGGGCATTATGGACAAAGGCGGTGGTATGTTGATCGAGCAGGCCGAGGTGGCCCCTCCAGTATGGGCACTGACGCACCTGCACCTGGTGCTGGCGGGCCGCGCCCTGCTGGTAAAGCCGTTGCACTATGACGTGGAGGAGACCGCCATGGATTTCCAACGGGTCGCCAACAATCTCCCCTATCAGCAGGCCATTGACCTGTTGCTAGAAGACAATTGCGGCATGGGAACAGCATTGGCCCAGGCAAAAACCAGGGACCATCAATAAACGCGCGCCTGTGCAGTCAGGCGCTTGCTGCGGACCGTGAGACTGTCCACCAGGCCGCGTTTTACTTCATGTCCACGGCCCGGCAAGTTGGGCACGATGATCTCCCCCTGCGGCGTGACTGTCACTTCCGGTTCAATGATGTCTTCCGCCCAATAACGCTTGGAGGCGGAAATGTCCCCCGGAAGTTTGAAGTTTGGCAACGACGACAGTGCAATGTTGTGGGAGCGCCCAATGCCGGTCTCCAACATGCCACCGCACCAGACAGGGACACCGCGTTCTTCCGTGGCATTGTGGAGATAGATGGCCTCAGTAAATCCACCCACGCGCCCCAATTTTAGATTGATGATGCTGCAGGACCCCATCGCTATGGCCGCCAGGGCGTCCCTGCGGTTGCGGATGGATTCATCCAGACAGATCGCGGTGTCCAGTTGCCGCTGTAACAGGGAGTGGTAATAGAAGTCGTCGTACCAAAGCGGCTGTTCGATCATCAGTAGATTGAATTGGTCGAACTCCTTCAGGTGGTCCGAGTCTTTCAATCGATAGGCGGCGTTGGCGTCACAACTGAGGGAAATGTCTGGCCAGCGCTTGCGTACCGCCGCAAAGACCTCCAGGTCCCAGCCCCGTTTGCACTTCAGCTTGATGCGCTGATAGCCCGCGGCCAGTTCTGTTTCGACCAGGTCCAGCAGCGCCCCAATGGACCCTTGTATCCCCAGGGAAACGCCACAGGGGATGGCGCTACGTGTCCCTCCCAGCAATGCTGCCAGGGGCACACCCTTCCTCTGGCTTTCCAGGTCCCATACGGCGTTTTCCAGGGCGGCCTTTGCCATGCGGTTCCCACGCACGCTGCCAAAGATTTTTGGGCAGGCGCCGCTGCTGGTCACCTCTGTTTGCAGTAAAAGCGGGACCAGTTCCTCCGTCAACATATACCAGGCCGTGTCTGTGCATTCTTCGCTGAACGAAGGCCGTTCCCCGACCGTACACTCGCCCCAGCCGGTCAGCCCCTCGGACTGCACTTCCACCAGAAGGATGCGGCGTTTGGTGGTGCGTCCAAAGCTCGTCTCAAAGGGACGCACCAACGGCATGGAGATTTCCCGTACTACAACGCTATCGATCTTCATAACAAAGCGGCCCCTCCATTTTGCGGCCACAGGCCCATCGGGGACGGATCAGTGTTCCCATGTTTCGTCCCAATGGCCCAATTGGTATGTCCCGCTGCCGTCCGGTTGGACCTGGAAGCGCAGGACGGTCAGTTTTTTTGCAAATGCAGCTAGTAGCCTGTCCCTCAGGCCCGTCTGCACAGAGAGTGCTTCCTCCCAGGCCAGTTTATGTCCCTCATTGTCTATATCTGTAACAGTAATGGTTTCAGATAGCGGGCATTGCACTTGCGGGAGGTTATGTTCCATGCGCCTGGCCCTCTCTGACCTGAGCCACCATTCGGCGTGGAGCCGGTCCGTTGGCATCCCGCCATGCAGTGCAGATGAGGACACGCCATAAAAGTCCGGCGTGTAACGGCGGGCCACGGCCCCGAGTTTTTCAATGTTGACATAGGCGTTTTTCAGGACCAACGGATCAAAGGTCCATTCAATCAGGTCGATCCCCCGCGCCAATGCGTCCGCCCTTTGCGCCCACTTCAGTTGCGCGCCAATGCCGCGGTTGCGGTATTGCGGCTGCACCGCCAGCATGTGGGAATGCAGATAGGGATGGCCGTTCCGTATCCCCGGAAGGGCCATGGCGAACCCAACCAGTTGCTCCCCGGCAAAGGCCCCCATGACCTGTCCGCCAATGGCGCGGGCCACGGTAAAGACGCGCCTCGGTATCAGGTCCAGTTCGTCGAATTTCCATACGGAACCTTGTAGTTCAACACAGGCCCGGAACTCCTCCTGCTTATCAAGCGGACGGATGGTAATCGGGGCGTCTGTGGCTGGGTGCTTGCTGTTCATGTTTTTTCTGTTGGACCTTCCATTTTCTTGGCCAGGTCCCAGAGCTGCTCCAGCTCCTCTGGGGTGCGTTGGCCAAGTGTTTTGCCGCCTGCCGCCAATCGTTCCATCGTGGAGAACCTGCGGCGGAACTTGGCGTTCCCGGCACGCAGGGAAAACTCCGCGTCGATTTCCATTTTTCTGGAAAGGTTCACCACTGTAAACAACAGGTCGCCGATCTCTTCTTCCTGCTGCTGGCGATTTTTTGATGTGATGGCGCTGCGTAACTCGGCAAGTTCTTCATCGAGTTTCCGCAGCACATCTTCGGCATTGGGCCAATCGAAACCGACCCTGGCCGCCTTTTTTCCCAATTTTTCTGCTTCAATCAGCGCGGGCAAAGAACGCAGCACGCCATCCAGTAACGATGTGTCCTCCGCGTGGTCGCTGCGTTTGGATTTTTCTTCCTGCTTGATGACGTCCCAATTGGCCATGACTTCTTCCGGCGTCTTCACCCCTTGCAATGCGCCAAAAACATGGGGATGGCGGCGGACCAGCTTGGTATTCAGGTTGTTGAGGACGTCCAGCAGCGTAAAGTGGCCGGCCTCCTGCGCCAATTGTGCATAGAAGAGCACCTGGAGCAACAGGTCCCCCAATTCATCTTTCAGGTCTGGCCAATGCTGACGGTCAATCGCATCCAGGACCTCATAGGTCTCCTCCACCGTGTAGCGCTGGATGGAGGTGAAGTCCTGTTCCCTGTCCCAGGGGCAGCCGTCCGGCGCACGCAAACGCGCCATAATGGAGACTGCCTGCGCAAAGGCCCCCTGCGTCGCCTCTGGTCCTGCTGGTTCCTCTGTGGTGGGTCCCATTCTTTTATTTTAGCCGGAGTCCGTATACTGCGATTGCATGGTGCCCCCTGAAAGTATCGCCGCAACCGTTGCCTGCATCGTGGGCCTGCTTTTTGGCAGCTTCCTGAATGTGTGCATTTTGCGCCTGCCCGCGGGGGAATCTGTGCTCACCCCTCGCTCCCATTGCCGCAAATGTTTCCAACCGGTACCTGCGCTCGACAACATTCCATTGCTGAGCTGGCTGCTCCTGCGCGGACGGTGCCGCGCTTGTGGGGCAAGGATTTCCGTGCAGTATCCACTGGTGGAAGCGGCCACTGGGCTGCTGTTTGCCGCCTGCATTCTGCATGCAGGTCCCACATGGCAGGGCCTTCTGGATGCGACGGCGGTCTTTTTTCTGCTGGGCCTGGCCGTGATGGACGCCCAGACCTTTCTGTTGCCTGACGCCTTCACGCTCGGAGGTTTGGTGCTGGCGCTGGCGCTAAAAACATGCCAGCCAGCAGCGCCGTACCGTCTGGAAACGGCCCTGCATACGGCACGGGACGCTGCGATTGCGGCCCTGATTTTGTTGGCCGTGCGATGGCTCTATCGTTTGCTGCGCAAACAGGACGGCATGGGCCTGGGGGACGTCAAGCTGCTGGCCATGATGGCGGCCTTCCTGGGCCTGCCGCTGGCGCTATTGGCGGGATTTCTTGCGGTGCTGGCTGGGGCCGGATTTGCCACTGTCCAGATTGTCCGGGGCCGTGTCCACACAAAAGACAGCCTCCCTTTTGGCAGCTTCCTGGCGGTTGCAGGCATGGTGGTGGTTTTTATTGGCAGGCAACTGCTGGACCTGTATTTGGGGGCCTTTCACTAACGCGGGGGCGCGCCAATGGCGGCCCGGACCCTGCTGATCTGTTTGCGATGGTGCATTCCGTGGACCTCATGGAAGCGGACCCACTGCTCCACGCTCATGGGACCCAGGGCAAAATGCGTGGCGATGCGCTGCGCGCCAAATTGCTTGCGGCATTCTTCCAACGCCCCTTCCATCTTCTCCAACTCTGACTGGAGGACGCGCAACAGCGCCGCGCCATCCGCAGGTTGTATTTCCGCGCGTGCTGGCTGCACCTCCGCTGGAGCGGAAATGCCCTTGGGGAAATGGCCCAGGGTCAGAATGAGTCTTTGCAGCAGCCACTCCCGCAGCCTTGGTTTGCGGGCCACGGGACGGCCCTTGGAAAGGCGGTCTTGCAGAAGATTGCCGGTGCTTCGGTACGTCATCACCAAGTGGCCAACCACCTGTTGCACGGACCACTGGGCCGGGTCCTTATGGGGGTGGAGCTGGGTCTTCTCGGCGTCAAGGTCTTCCATGCCGTGACGGAAGGTATTTATCAAGGCCTGCAGTGAAAGATGCATCGCGTTGCCAGTTTCGCACAAACTGCAAGTCCGCGGCCAACAGGGGCGCGCCATTGTCGCCAAAAAAACACCGACCATCAATGATTGTCTGCACATTTCTTGGGTCCGCGCAGCATTTTTTCGGCCTCTTTTACGTGCTCTCCCCTGGGGTATTGCTGTATGTAGAGCTTGAACTGCGCCAGCGCCTGGTCGGTCATGTTCTGCATGCAGTAGGCCTGGGCCAGGCCAAAGAGCGCCGTTTCATTGTATGGATCAAAGCCCATCGCGTCCTTGTAGCGCAGGGCAGCGCCGCGATAGTTCCAGTTCTTCATGTAAAAATCAGCGACCTTCAAGTCATTCTTAATGCGGCCTTCTGGATTCAGGTCTTCGGTGTACGTATCTTCCCGTTCGTGCCGCTTGGTCGTTTCGCCCAGGTCTTCCGGTGGCAAATTCTCATTGCTGGAACTGACCCCAGGCGGCGGCAGCAAATGGAGTGGCTGTTTGCTCACGGGAGGTCCCTGGTCAGCACCACCTGCCTTGGCCGCGGCGGCAGACTGCGCCTCCGGGAAGGGATTATCTCCCGCTGTGGGGTTGGGCTTGGCGGGTGGAGCTTTAGGCTGGGCCGCCGCTTTCGACTGTGCTTCTGGAAATGGGTCCGCATCTGCGGTGGAGGGGCCTTGCGCCGCTGGTGCATTGGATGCGCCCTTGTCTGCCTGCCCTTGCTTCTTCTCTGCCGACTTGGAACTGGCCTTGGCTGGCGCTGTCGTCGATGCTGCGTTGGAAGCGCCCGCTGTGGAGGACGGCTGGGTTGCGGCGCCATTTTGCTGCGCCCAGGGCACAGTGGGGCCTAGCAGAAGCATTGCCATCAAGCATGTATAAATTCGCGTTGCCATACATCTATTAGGATGCCACCAAATGCCCCTGCGTGGCCGCTGCCTGCCATGTCAATCGCCTGCAATTCGCTGCTATACTCGGTACGTTCCTTGTATTTATTCCCAGGTTTTGCCGGAAGCACACTGCTGCGATTATGGGCCTCATCATCCGTTCTTCTGCCATCCATGCGGCTGGCTGCTACACCACGCAGCCGGTCCCCAAGGGCACGCGCGTCGTGGAGTACACGGGGCCGCGCATCCACAAAGACGAAGCTGACGCCAAGTATGAAAACAGCCCCACCACCTATTTGTTTGGCCTGGGGGACGGCACCACTGTGATTGACGGCCATGGTACGGCCATGTTCATCAACCACTCCTGCGACCCGAATTGCGAGACGGAAGAGGTCGATGGACGGATATGGATCATTGCCATCCGCGACATTGCCGCCGAAGAGGAGTTGACCTACGACTACAATCTGTATGATGGCGACGGGGACGAGGCCCGCTGCAACTGCGGGGCGAAAAACTGCCGGAAGACCATGTACTCCGCAGATGAGCTGAAGCGGCGCCAGCGGGCCGCGGCCCGCAAGTCTTCTGCCCGCACGCGCAAAGCGGCCAAGGCCCTGGAAAAGGCCCCCACGCCAATGTAGGCCCCTCTGGGGACAGCGCTGCCCGTTTGCTGGCCGATCGGCTGCGACCCAGTGTTGCATCCCTCAACCGCCCACGCAGCGATACAATACGACTACCACGCTACTGCTCTGCGTGGCCCATTTAAGGTTGGTATGTCTTATCAGGTTTTGGCGCGTAAATACCGTCCGCAGCGGTTCGCCGATGTGGTCGGACAGGACCACGTAACACGGACCCTGTTGAATGCCCTGGAGCAGGGCAGGACCGCGCATGGATACATCTTCAGCGGGCACCGTGGCATTGGCAAAACGACCGTGGCGCGCATCCTCGCCATGGCGCTCAATTGCCGCGCTGTTGTCGGCTCCGCCGAGCGCCCAACACCGGAACCCTGCGGTACCTGCGTGGCCTGCACGGAGGTCCGCGCTGGCAATGCCGTGGACGTGATTGAAATTGACGCCGCCACCAATCGTGGCATCGATGAGGTCCGCGAACTGCGTGAAGCGGCCCGCTACAATCCAGCGCGCGACCGCTACAAAATTTATATCCTGGACGAGGCGCACCAAATCACAGATGCGGCCTTCAATGCCTTGCTGAAAACGCTGGAAGAACCACCCGACCACGTCGTCTTTATGATGGCGACCACGCAGCCGGAAGACATTCCGCAGACCATCCGTTCCCGCTGCCAACACTTTAGTTTCCATGCCGTACGCTTTGAGGTCATCCTGCAACAACTGCGCCAGATTGCAGAGCAGGAGCATATCTCCGCCGAAGAGGCCGCACTGGCCCTGCTGGCCGAGGCAGGTGATGGCTCCATCCGCGATGCGCTTTCCGTCATGGACCAGGCCATTGCCAGCGCAGCGCAGGTGGATGGCCAGCCCAAGCTGGAGGCGGAGCAGGTGCGTCTGCTGATGGGCAGCGTCTCCAACGTGGTCTTTGAGCAGATGATGCAGGCCGTGAAGGAGCAAAATGCAGCGGCCATGCTGGAACAGGCGGCCACGCTGCTGGATTCTGGCAATGCCCCGCAACAGATTGCGCGCCAACTTGTCCGGTTTTTACGGAACAGCCTGATGGCCAAAGTTGCCGGGGAGGGTTCCGGTCTGCTCCAGGTCTCTGAAGAAGAACGCGCCCGTGCCGGACGCATTGCGGCGCTCTTTACGGAGGAAGACCTGACGCGCTTTCTGAACGCCATGCTGCGCACCTTCGACGACCTGAATTACCGGCAGGAGCAGCGCTTCCACCTGGAACTTGGCCTGCTTAAACTTGTCTACACGCAGCGGTTGCTCCCCTTGGACGACATTCTGCGGCGCTTGTCCACTGGGGCCATTTTGTCCTCTTCTGCAAAGCAGCCAGGCACGCCGGGAGGGACAATTTCTGCACCTTCTACCGCGCACAGGCCGGCGCCAGCGCCCGCTGCAAGCAAGCTGCGTGGAGGCACGGTCGCCCTGCACTCCGCCTCTTCGTCCAGTCCTACTGCATCCCAGGCCCAGGCGAAGAACGTCACGCCATTCCCCGCAGCGGACCACACACTGGAGAAACAGCCCTTTCAGGCCGGGCAATCTTCTTCGCCCATCGCGCAGTCCCCTGCTGTCCCAGCGGAGGATGGCATGGCCAGGAAATTACCGGATGCAGAGACGGTATGTGCGGCCATCTGCGGGGACCTGGCCAATGCCGGACACCAGACCCTCGCGTCCCTGTTGGAGGGCGGCGTCTGGCAGTGGGAGGGCCGTCAGCTACAAGTGCAGGCCGCCGCCAGCAAAACCATGCTGGAAATGGCCTATAACGCTGGGGCGCAGCGGACCGCGCGCGATGGCTTCCGTCGGTTGGTGGGAGCAGAGTACAGCCTGGATGTGCGCCCAGGGCCTGGCAGTAATGGCGCGACTTCTGCCACGCAGCCAAAGGAGACACGCTCCAGCACCCCACCCACCGCAGACCATCCGCTGGTGCGACGCGCACAAGAGTTGTTTCATGCCGAAGTGCGCAGCGTAGTGGACCTGCGGGAGCGCGGCTAATTTTTTATAGAAAAGGGGCCTTGATGGACTTTAACAACCTGAAAGAAATGATGGACCGGGCGCAGCAGGTACAGCAGCAGATGGAACAGGCCATGAACCAGGTCCACGTGGAAGGTTCAGCGGGCGCGGGCGCGGTGACGGTCCAGATGAATGGCCGCAAGCAGGTCCTGCAGGTCCGCATTGAGCCTGCTGCGGCAGGCAGTGGCAATACGCCTGCGGACCTGGAGATGCTCCAGGACCTGATTACGGCCGCCTGCAATGACGCCACGCGCAAGGTGGACGAGGCGCTCCAGAGCAGGCTTTCCGGGGCCTTTGGCGGCATGAATCTGCTGAACATGCTGGGCCAGTAAGCTGGCGGACAAAAAGGCCCTATGGCCCTTCGGCGCCAGTGCGGTACAATCGCCAGCGGACAACATGGTATGAAGGACACACTCCAATTCTCGCGTCGTTCCCTGCTGCGCCAGGCCGGATTGCTCGCTGGCGCCGCGGCACTGCGTCCTTTTATGGGCCAGGACCTTGCCTCTGCGCAAACTTCCAGCGCACCCAACGGTGGAGTGATTGCCAATTTTGAAGCATCTGGGGCAAAAACACCGGTGAAGACGGTCCCGCTGACGCAAAACATTTTTATGCTGCATGGGGTGGGCGGCAACATTGCGGTATTGACCGGCCCGGATGGCAAGTTGATGGTCGATGCCAGCGTGGCGGCTGCCGCACCCCACGTCAAACAGGCCCTCGACGCCATCAGTAGCCAGCCGTTGCGTTTGCTCATCAACACGCACTGGCACTTCGACCACACCGATGGTAATGCCGCCATGCATGGGTATGGGGCCACCATCCTGGCCCATGTAAATACCCGCAAGCGCCTGATGACGCCGCAAGTGATGGAGGTGCTGGACGCACACTTCCCTGCTGCGCCACCAGCGGCATGGCCTGTAGAGACATTTACCGATGCACTCACCCTGTATCAAAACGGCCAGACCGTGCATCTGGCCCACTTGGCCCCGGCGCACACGGACTCGGACATTTTTGTGCATTTTTCCAATGCCAACGTGCTGCACACAGGGGACATCTGGTTCAACGGCTTTTACCCGCTCATCGACGACAGCACTGGCGGCAACATTGACGGCATGATTGCCGCCGTCCATCGCCTCTTGCCGCTGGCAGACAACGCAACCAGGATCATTCCCGGACATGGGCCACTGGGCAACAAGGCGGCGCTGACGGGCTATCGTGAGATGCTGGAGACAGTGCGCGACCGGGTCGCCCGTCTGAAGCGCTCTGGCAAGACGTTGCAGGAGACCGTTGCTGCCAGACCCACGGCCGACCTGGACGCAAAATGGGGCACGGGCGGAATGTCCCCAGACACCTTTGTTGGTCTGGTATACAAAACAGTCGCAGCCTAGCAGCCCCAAACAGTAAACAGGCCAGGTGCCTGCGAAGTTTCCCAATATGAGGTACGCTTGTCCCGTTTTGCTGAACCGCTGTCCCGCCTGATCGATGAACTCAACAAACTTCCTGGGATTGGAAGAAAGACGGCCCAGCGGCTTGCTTTCCATCTGCTGCGCACGCAGGAAGAGGACGCCATTGCCCTGGCGGAGGCCATTCGCGAGCTGAAGGCCCATCTGCATCTCTGCTCGGTCTGCAATAACATCACCGACATCGACCCTTGCGCCTTCTGCGCCAGTCCTTCCCGCAACCAGAGGATGGTCTGCGTGGTGGAGGAGCCATCCAACATTGCCAGCATAGAAAAGACCCGGCTGTACACAGGTGTGTACCATGTTTTGCATGGCGCGTTGTCACCGCTGAATGGCATAGGCCCGGAGCAATTGCGAGTGGATGGGCTGTTGGAGCGCGCACGCAACGGTCAGATGGACGAGATCATCCTGGCCACCAATCCGACGACGGAAGGGGAAGCGACCGCCATGTTTCTGGCCGGGCAATTGCGTGCATTTCCGGTCCGCATCACCCGCATCGCCATGGGGGTCCCTGCCGGAGCAGACATTGAATATACCGATGAAGTGACGATGGCGCGGGCCATGGAAGGCCGCCATGAGATGTAAAAATGCCCCTGTTGTCCAAGGGGCCCCAGAACAAGTCAGCGTTTTGAAGGGGCGGGACTTTGGTCCCGCCGGAAGTACCTGAAATAATAGTGGGCTTCACAGGCTGCGGAAAAACTCGATTTCTCAGAAAGTGCAAAAAATGGATCGCGTCAGGATGCTCCAGAAACGATCCACAAGACCCAGGCGAAGGTTTTCTATCACCAATTCCGAAGGCTTTTTGACCCCTTACCGAGTTTTTCCGCAGCCTGTTCAGCCCCTGAGGGACAGCCGTAGGACTTGTCCAGAGGTCCCCTAGGACCGCAGCCGCGCCAGCAGGTCCTGCGGATGCACAGGCTTGGCCAGGATTTCAAACTCATGGCCCTGGCTGCGCGCACGTTCCAACAGGTCAGCCGTGGCAGCCTGGCCGGAAAACAGAAGTACCTTGCACTCTGGCAGCATGGTGCGGATGCGTACCGCTGCGTCAATGCCGTTCATGTCCATCATAATGACGTCGCTGATGACCATGTCTGGGCGGAAGGTCCCGGCCACCTCCACCGCGCGTTCGCCGCTGTAAACAGCGGTCGCCTCAAAGCCGCTGCGGTTCAGGATCACCACAAGCGTGTCGGCAATCACGCGCTCATCATCGGCGACTAGGACCCTGGGTCTTGCTGGTGTCTCTGACATATATTTGCTCAAAGGTGCTTACTGGCGAAATGATACCAGCAGTGTGCCCTTTCCTGCTCAAAAATCATTCGTAAATCCTGGCACTCTTTAGACGGAAAACAAGGGCAAATGGACAAACCAATCTCCCCGGCCCCTTTTCAAGACAGGCGGCGCCCTGCCCGCTGCGGCCCAGCGTTCTACAGATGGAGCAGGCGCCAGCCCAGGGAATCCATTACGCCCAGTAGGCCGATCCCTGTGTTCACCAGGCCGAAGATGGGCGTCAACAGCCGGACAGGCATACGGATCGCACTCTTCGCGCCCAGATACGCCAATGGGATGGACCCCAGGCCAAGGTATAAGACGACCTCCCAATCGATGTGCCCCAGGTCCATGTGGACCACCGTTCCCGGCACGGCCAGCACCACCGAAACCAGCATGGAGCAAGCAAACGCAGTCTTGATCGGGAGCCGCAGCAACTTGACATAGAGGGGCGCCAACAGAAACCCTCCGGCATTTGCCAGCAGGCCGGAAACAAAACCCACCACCGTCGCAATCGCAAGGTTAAGCAATACTCCGCGCCGTACCTGCAGCATTGCGTCCGCCGGGACCTCTTCCGTAAGATGATGGATCGCGTGCCGCTTGGGAAAGAAAAAGGAGATGCCCAACCCGACGAGGATGAGGTTGCTGAGCAGCAACAAGGACGCGCCAGATGTGAACTTGCTTGACCATGCACCCAGGATGGTTGCGGGAAACCCGGCAGTAATGCTCCAAAGTATGGTCTTTTTGTCGTAGAAACCCTGCCGCAAATAGGTCATAGTGGCCACCAGCGCACCGGGGACTGTGGCTGGAAGTGGCGAGGCGACAGCGATAAAGGCAGGGGTGCCTGCCAATTGCAATAAGGGAGTGGCAATTGCGCTGCCACCTTTGCCAAATAGGCCACTTACATAGCCCACAAACATACCGATAGAAAACAAACTCCAGGGACCAGGCATTCTCTCTCTCTTGGGTAGGGATGATGCATGGAGCAGCGTTGTCCTGCTGTCCTGCAAGGATGACTGCGAAATTACAGATTGAAAACCCCTAAAACGGGCACAGGGGCCAGGGAATGTTTGGTTGGACCATCGGACATTCCCTCAGCGGCCAAAGCTGCGCCTGATTTACATCTGTTACGGACAGGCTGGGGCCCGTCCCCTTCAAAACAGGGCCCAATCGTGGTTTCACTAAAGAAGCAGGAGTCCTTTCCCTGTGGTCCTTCTTGACTCCAGTTCCTCATGGGCGTGGACGACCTCTGAGAGGGGATAACGGTGCTCCAGACGCAGCTTCAAATTGCCCCGTAGGATGGCCGAGTATACCTCGCCTGAGCGCCAATCCAACTCTTCGCGGGTCAGCGTGTAGTGGGTGAGACTGGGTCGCGTCAGATAAACCGAACCGTGGAGCGACAACTCCACCGGCTCAATGGCCGGTACCATGCCGCTGGAACCACCAAAGAGCACCATCATGCCGCGTGGACGCAGGCACTGGAGCGATTTGAGGAAGGTGTCCTTGCCGACGGAGTCATAGACCACATCCACGCCACGGTCCTCGGTCAAGCGCTTCACCTCGGCCACAAAGTCCTGTTCGTCGTAGCGGATGATTTCATGCGCACCAGCATTTTTTGCCAGCAAGGCCTTCTCTTCGGTGGAGACCGTTGCCAGCACGCGCGCACCCAGTTGGGACGCCATCTGTGTCAATAGCAGGCCCACCCCACCCGCCGCAGCATGGACCAGCGCTGTCTCCCCTGCCTTCAACGGATAGGTGGAGCGGGTCAAATAATGCGCGGTCATGCCTTGCAGCAGGGCGCCCGCTGCTTCTTCAAATCCCAACCCTTTGGGGACGCGGACCAGGTGTCTTTCCGGGACCACGGCGTAATCGGCGTATGCCCCCAGATACATGCACCACGCAACCGGATCGCCCACTTTGAAGTTTTCTACTCCTGTGCCGAGTCCTTCAATCGTGCCAGCGCCTTCAATTCCGAGGGTAGCGGGCAGGTCCGCCCGATAGCGGCCCTCCCGGTAGTAGACATCAATGTAGTTGATCCCTGCGACCTTCACCTTGACGAGGACCTCGCCCGGACCGGGTGCGGGCCTCTCCAGCTCGACCAGTTGCATGACCTCTGGAGCGCCTGTGCGTGTAATGCAGATTGCTTTCATGGGGAACGTCTGTCCTTGTCTGGCAATTACCGATTCATTCTTATAATTACCGGCCCGGAATTGTCCCAGTGTCGGGCACGGTCATAGAAGACCCTGTCTTATGATGGGTCCTTCCGGCGAATGCAGGCGGAGTAGCCGGTCCACTGTATACGGGGCGCGATACTGGCTCTGATAAAAATGACGCACCTGCAATTCCCCCAACAGTCCAATCGCCAGCATTTGGATACCGGCCAGGATCAGCACGCCCGCGATGACAAAAAGCGGCCCATGCTCATCCATGACATGCTGATGGGTGAAGATTTTCAGCAGCAGCAACCACGCAGACAGTCCCATGCCGCCCAACATGCTGGTGGCCCCAAGGGAACCAAAAAAGTGCATGGGGCGCGACATGTATTGCAATAGAAAGCGGATGGTCATCAGGTCAAAGAAGACCCGGAAGGTGCGCGAGATGCCGTAATGCGATTTGCCCCGTTCGCGGTTCACGTTTTTGATGGGGACCTCGCAGATGGACGCCCCATACCAGGAGGCCAGCGCAGGGATAAAACGGTGCATTTCGCCATACAACGGGATGTTGTGGATCACCTCCCGGCGATAGGCCTTGAAGGTGGTGCCAAAATCATGGATGTCAACCCCGGAGAGTTTGGCCATCAGCCAGTTGGCGCAGCGCGACGGGACGCGGCGCATGACAAAATTGTCAATGCGTTCTTTGCGCCAGCCGCTGACCACGTCGTACCCCTCCTCCAGCTTGACCAGGAAGTTTGGTATTTCTGCAGGATCATGTTGCAGGTCGCCGTCCATTGACAGGATGAATTCCCCCTGCGCGTGGTCAAACCCCGCAGCCAAGGCCGAGGTCTGGCCAAAATTCCGGCGTAGCTTCACCACCAAGACGCGGCTGTCCACCGCCGTGATCTCCTCCAACATCCGATAGGTGCGGTCGGTGGAACCATCATCAACAAAAACCAGCTCAAAGGGGGCGCCCACCTGCTCCATGACGGCCTTCAGGCGGTCGTACAGGGCGGTCACGTTCTCTTCTTCATTGTGGAATGGGACGACGACGGAGTATTTTGGCATACATTTTAGTATACCTTTGCGGACCGGGACAGAACAAAATCTTCCACTCCAGGCGGTCCGGGGCCTTGTCTTTTATTGGAGGGACGACTGGCCCTGGCCCGTGCGTTTTCGACATCGGGTCTTGCTGTGGTACATTCATTGTTGGTCGCCTTCACGGAGAGATGGCCGAGTGGCTGAAGGCGCACGCTTGGAAAGCGTGTGTACTCTTACAGGTACCGTGGGTTCGAATCCCACTCTCTCCGCCAATCCTACATTTCACAACATCCCATAAAATCCATGAAAACCTTGCAAGTCTATTGTTTTCAGTAAAATAATCGTCCCATACGTTCCAACAGTGTTTCCTTGCATCCTGCTTTAATAGGTGGTATAAATCGGTGGTACCTGCTACAGGTACCACGCAGATACCACAACCGGAGCGCGTATGGCGATAAACCTTCTCACGAACACTGCCTGTATCAATGCGAGCTGCCCCAAAAAGATCAGCGTCCGCAAGTTGCATGATGGTGGCGGCCTTTATCTTTGGGTGCTCCCAGACGGGGGAAAATACTGGCGCTTGCGATACAGGCAACAAGGCAAGGAAAAGTTGCTGGCCCTTGGCGTCTATCCGCGCGTTGGCCTAAAGGACG
>JBMFGT010000027.1:0-23777 GCA_049977205.1 Acidobacteriaceae bacterium
CTCCATGTGTTCGACCGGAGGATTGGATTTTTGCCGGCACCAGCAATCGTACAGGTAGAAATCGCGGACAGCATCCTCTCTATTTGTCCTCGGTGATGCGGTATTACATCCAGCCAGCAGCTCTTCGGGCTGGCATCACGAAGAAGTTGTCCTGGCATACCTTCCGGCACACCTTTTCCACGTTGCTCAAGGCAAATGGAGAAGACGTGAAGACGGTACAGGAACTTCTGCGGCATGCTTCCACGAGGATCACGCTGGATGTCTATACGCAGGCGGTCACCTCGGCCAAGCGTCAGGCGCAGAGCAAGGTCATTGCCATGATTCGACCGGAAAGTGGGAGAAATTGTGTACCCGAGAGTGTACCCGAGAATTCGGAGCCAAATCCTGTAAGTGCTTGAAAAGATTTGGCGTCCCCGACGGGATTTGAACCCGTGTTATCGCCGTGAAAGGGCGGTGTCCTAGGCCGGGCTAGACGACGGGGACCTTGCCAGATGCTGCGGGAGCAGAGAAGCACACCAACAAAATGGTCCCCCCTCACCGCCTAATTAGAGTATCACCAAAGTCCTGATTTTGGCGCTACCAACATGCCATCAGGTCCCCAATTTTCCTCGTCATACAAGTGCCCAGATTGCAAATTCCCCGTAATAGAAGGGGCAGAAAGCGTGGGCGCTGTGCAGATACCTGTATGCCACATGGGAGGATGGCCCTGATTGCCCAGCAATGCTGGGAATGCGCAGCCTGGTGGGCGAAGGGATTGGCCCCCTTGAAAAATGGCCTGTTGGTCCACTCCAGCTTTGCCCTTGATGGACGGCCATGGATTGGCTGCGCAGGTCTATTTCCCACGCGTTTTTTGTCATGCAAGCAGTCCTTACCACTGCACGCCGGGATACAGACTGGGAAGGCGCAGGGCGCGATACTGGTCATATCCCGGAGAGACGGACTGCCAGACGATCTGCGGAGACGTTTGAGGAATGCTCGAACTCGGTTGATATTCCTGCACGGTTGCTCCAGATTTCGCGGCACAGAAGTCCGCCTCAATGTCCCCGTTCGCCAGCAGGTCCGCCTGACCGCCAAAAAAGGTATAGAGACTTGCAGGGGCAGTGTAAAGCGAAAGCAAGGTCGCCGTCATTGCCGTCTCGTCCACCTGCAACACGGGCACCGTCGAGTACTTACATACGGGTGCTCCTGCGGCCCCACACGTTACACCGGGCGGAAATTCGCGGTCATCGCCGTCGTCCATGATTCCCAGGTCAAAGACGCCAGAGGTGTTCGGACCAAAGAAGTTCATCCCATGCTGCGCGTAAAACCAGTCCGTCGGGTCCACGCCATTGACCAGCTTGAAGTCCCCGCCTTCGCCCAAGCGCCACAAAATGTTGCCGGTCCCTTTACCGTCCTCAAAATCAATTTTGATGATCCAGTTCTGGTTGCGGACTGACAAGAGCAGATTGTGGTCCTCCGCAGAGTAAAGCAGCGCGTCACTGTGCGTCCAGTCCGGCGGGAACTGGAAGGGATGGCGGTTGATGTCCAGATGGTCAAAGGTATTCCATACCCAGTCCGGGTTGTAATTTTGGTCCACATCGACCAGCACGTCGCCAATCACATTGGTGGTGCCGGGGTAGCCCGGCAGATTTGTGTACTGCTTCGTCATGTTCGCCAGCAGAACATAGTGGCCGTTGGGCAGGGCCAGAATGTCGTGGCTGAAGGCAAACAAATTCAGGCCCGTGAAGCCGTTGGCAGCCAGCGACTGGTTGAGCGTGGCCATGGGCAGATCGTGGATTATGTTTCCAGCCAGATCAATCTCTCGCACGTCGTCGATGGTCCCGGCAGGAAGCTGCGAACCGGGAGGCGCCCCACTGGTGATCCCAAGGTTGATTAGGAAATGGCCGTTGGGCAACAGTTTGATGGGAAAAATGACGTTAACGGGAGAACCCGCATAGCTGTAGGTCCAGATCACGTTCCCTTGCAGGTCCGTGGCAAAGGCCTGCGCCAAGCTGGGGGAGTAGGGCGTCGTACCAAATTGCATGGTGTCGTACAACTCAATCCCCGGCTGGGGCGTCTGTCCGCTGGGCGTGGTGATCTGCACGGGGGCGGTCGGCGGCGCGGCCCCAGTGGTAAAGGTGTGGTCGCTGTCGGTAAAGGTGGTCCCACTTGCCAGCGTGACCAGCGCCCGCATGTGATATTGCGTGCTGGCACGCATCCCGGCCACTTCTATGTTGACCTGGCCGCCATAATTGTTGGGTGTTGCAGGGGAGGGTTGCGCCCAGGTCTCCAGCCCGTAGCCGGTGTCCGGTCCAAACTGGATGGTCGCCGTGCCGGGTTGGGGCAAGTAGATGGAATAGAGCGCCACTTGCGGGTTTGCGGTCTGGAGCACTTGTCCAGGCTGGACCAGCGCCACCGTCGCCGTCGCATAGTTTGCCTGCGGCGCGCTGGCAAGCGCGGCCTGTACGACCGCGTTGGTGCTTTGCGCAATGGCGGGCGCGGTGTAGTTGCCCTTCGTATCAATTGTGCCCACGGTGGCGTTCCCGCCAGCAACGCCATTTACGGACCATGCAATCGCGCCCCCACCCGTGGAAGCAGCCGTAAATTGCATGGTCTGTCCTGGCGCCAGCGCTGCGTTCTGTGGGCTGATGGTGACCGAGCCGACCTGTTGTGGTACGGGAGGGGGCTGCGTCGGCGGTGCTGACGACGGTGGAGTGGGCACGGACGTGGTGGTCATGGGCCCAGAACTGCCGCACCCGGTCACACATCCGGCCATCCATCCTGCCAGTCCCAGAAACAGCAGCGGGACGCACCCCCATCGCATTCCAGCACCCCCTCCGATCGTCCCTTCCCTGGCCATCCGGCTTGTTCTCCTTTGCAACGCGGCCCCTGTCTGTCAATTCCCTACAGTCTAATTTGCACTATCGTACCGCATCTGGCCCATGGCTTTTTTCATCCGATACAAACGGGGATGGTCTACGGCCGTTTATCGCAGAAAGCGGGGTGCGCCTTCCGGTCTCTGCCGCTTGCTCCACTGGTTCCATGCGGCCCTGTCACGGACATGGATGAATGATGGAAGTTCCAACCCCGGCCCGACCAATGCAAAATGCCCTGTTGTTCCCATGAAAAACGGTCTGCGCAAAGCAGAGGCATCCCGGCGAGGCAGGTGACGCATCCGATTAGAATTGCTAGAGGTGTGAGGAACTAATTTGGGACAAATGTGTTTGCACGATCAAGAGAGGAATGGGGTCTATGCATCAAGGTAAACACGGTAAATATGTATTTTTTGAGGCAGCGCAGCGGACGGCTTATTTAGTGCTGCTATGTCTGCTGGCTGTCGGCGCGGCCCTTCCGGCCCTTGCGCAAAATGATACCGGCGCCACCACGAAACTAAAATACACTGGCTCCGACACTGGAGTGATGAGTCACATCACCTTTGAAGGCGGCGGCGGCTTCACCCCTGCGGCAGGCGGGACCGCCAATAACGTGAACGTTGGCTGGAACATCCTGCTGGGCACGGGCTACATGGTCAACAAACGGTTTGGCGTGTTGGCGGAGTGGAACTTCAACCGCAATGCCATTCCCCAAAAGATATTGAACACGATACCACCGTCCTCGCTGCCTGCGGGATACACGTTGGCGGATGTGGGCGGCAACTACCACTTCTGGACCGCCACAGTGGACCCGATCTATAACTATTGGATGGGCAGCAAGTGGGGCGGTTATCTGGTAGGCGGCGGGGGCTTCTCGCGCAAGCTGGTCTCCTTTACTGTGCCAGTATGCGGTTATGGCTATGGGTACGGGTTCGGTTATGGCTTTGGCGGCTATGGATTCCCCGTCTGCGGCAACACCCCCTATGCCCACTTTTCCAGCAACCAGGCCGTGGCTGACCTGGGGACGGGCTTTACCTATCGCTTTTCACCCTATGGCAGGACAAAGCTCTTTGTCGAGGCGCGTTTCGATAAGCTTTACACGTCGCAGGGACAAATCCCAGGACGCGATGCCCAGTTGATTCCGGTGGTCATCGGCATCCGCTGGTAAGGTTGTAGCCTCGGAAACCAGAAAAAGGCGCACCTTTTGGGTTGCGCCTTTTTTCCTGCTTTTCGTATTGTGAAATCTTCGGCGCCCTGGCCCATCTATAGACCGACAGGCGTCAGCTTCTGGCGCACGATCGCCTCAGTCTGTGCACAGACCTCCTCAAAACCCATGCTCGTCGAATCCAGCAGAATGGCGTCCGGTGCTGGTTCCAGCGGGGAAGTGGCCCGGCTGCGGTCCCGCGCATCGCGTTCCTGCATGGCCGCAATCTCAGATTCCTCCGTCACCACCTGCTGCGCGGCGCCACCCTGGCGAAAGCGCCGCTGTCCACGCACCTCCGGCGCGGCGTCCAGAAATATCTTTACCTCAGCATCTGGAAAGACCTTGGTCCCGATGTCGCGGCCTTCCATCACCACGCCGCCGTCCGCGCCCAGCGCGCGCTGCTGCGCCACCATCCACTCCCGCACACGCGGATGCACGCTGACCAGCGAGGCCGCCTCGGCCACGTCACGGTCGCGCACGCGCCGGGTCACGTCCTGCCCATCCAGCAGGACGCGATTGCCCTCTGCCAGCGGCTGCAACTCGATGGTGGTGGCAGCGGCCAGGGCAACCAGCGCCGCTTCCTCCTCAAAACCAACGTCGGACTCAATGGCCTTGAGCGCCAGCGCGCGATACATGGCCCCGGTCTCCAGGTTCAAAAAACCAAAGCGCCGCGCCAGGTACGCCGCCAGCGTGCTCTTGCCTGCTCCGGCTGGCCCGTCAATGGCGATCACCGGAAGCTGTCGTTTTTTCTGTCCTGTCTCAATCATGCTTCTTCCGTTTTCGATGCATCGGTTTGGCCCAGAATGGCTGCTTGCTTCCTGCGGCCTGCGCACCGGTTTTTTCGTCCTTGGCCCTGCGGGAACCAGACTTGTCAGGACCAGACTTGCGGGAACCAGGCTTGCTGAAACCAGGCTTGCTGAATCCGCCCTTGCTGGAGTGGCCCTTACTGGAGCGTGCCTTGTTAGGCCCCGTCTTGTCGCGCCCAAACTTGCCCGTGGCCGGTCCTTCTGGCCCTGGCTCTGTCGCACTCAACTTTCCTGCCCGCGCATCCCGTATCGCGTTACTTCCCCAGCGCGTCTTCGATACGAATGAAGGTCCATGTGTGGGCCCATGCGCAGGCCTGCTTGGGGGCCTGTTTTTGGGCCACGTCTTCGCTCCGGCCCGCGCTCCGACCTTCGGCGCACCGGAAAAGGTACGTCCTGGCCTGTCTTGCGGGCCGCCCTGGGGCCTGTTGCGTGGTCCCTCTTGCGGTCCATCCCGGCGCACATATCTGCCCTCGCCGCGCGGCCCACCGGGCGCAGGAAACTGCTTACGCGGCCCGGACGTGGCATCCATGCGCTTTGGGAATGGACGTCGTGGCGCTGCGCTGGTCTCCGCACGGAAGGCCGGTCTTCCGGCTGGCTGGACTGGCCGACCAGCACGAAACTTCTCTGGCCCGGGCTTCCCTGTGGCGCTTCGCCCAGGCCGCCCAGATTGCTCTGGCCTGTCAGACTGCCTGGTCCGCTCTGGACGCTTCCAGCCCGTGCCCGGCCCTGCATTGGACCCTGCCCGCGGCCTTGTATTCGGCCCTGCATTCGACCCAGCATTGGACCTTTGTCCGCCAAAATCCCTGCTAGGCCTTTGCTTCCACTCTGGGCGCTCCCTTTGCCGTTCCCCTCCTGCGTGCGGACGCCCCGCCGCACTTTTTTCTTTGCGTGCGCCTTCTCGTACAGGACCACTCCGCTCCGCATGGATGCGCGGCACGGGACGGGAACGCGGCGCCCACTTCTGGATGGGGCCTCGTGGAGCCTGAACATCTTTCATCGGGCCCTGTTCCGTCGGATGCTGTTCCATCGGACCATGCTCCACCGGGCCATCTTTCGCTGGACCATCTTTCACTAGACCACGTTCCAAGGCGGCAGGCGCCATCGGTCTGTGCTCCATTGGTCTGCGCACCGGTCTGCCCATCAGTCTGCCCGCCGGTCTGTCCATCGATCTGTCCATCGGTTTGCGCGCCGGACGCCCAGGAAAGGCCACTTCTTCCTCAGGCCCAGGGACCTCGACCAGCAACTCCGGCGGCAGGCCATCTTTCAAGTGCAGCAGCATTCCCCCTTCATACGGCGCCCGGCCCAGTTGCCGCGTCGCTGTCAGGCCGTGCAACATTTCGCGCACCCTGCTCTGGCTGGCCAGAGGGGAAAGAAAGGCCACGATCTCCTCGTCAGAGGCCGCAATCACCGCGCCCAGGTACAGCGACAAGATGCCCGACAAAGCCGCTGGCTGGCCCATCCCCGCCCCGATGGAGACCTGTTTGGGGAATTGCCGCGACAGCAGGTCCCAGGTGGGCGAAAGGTCTGCGCCCTCATCCTCCGCCTGCAACTGCGGAAAGACGCGCAGATGGCCCCACAGTTCGCCCAGCGCGCGCAACACGGCCGCTTCGGTCACTTCCTGGCCCAGGGCGCGTCGTAATACAGCCAGCGTCTGCGGGCCATTGCGGTCCAGCTCCTGCCAGCAATGCAGCGCCAACTGGGAGACGCGGCCTTGGCCGGTCGCCGTTGGCGGCATCCTCCAGTTGCGGTCCCCGCGCATGGCGTAAAGGAATGGCAACGCCTCCAGGCTGGCCACAAAATCCGGCTGCCCACCCGGCGGAGAGATCAAAAGCAGTGGCACGGCCACCTTGGCCTGCACCAGCCGCGCCAGCATGGGAGCGATGCTGGCGCGTTCGGCCAGCGTTGGCTGCGGCAAGGGCCTTCCCAGGCAGGCCTCCAGCAGCGTTGGCGTGGGAGGGCCACCTGGCAGCAGGAGCGGGGCCACGGGACAAAAGCCTATCTTCTCCATCCACGCCTGTATGGCATCCTGGGTGGCCTGTACGTTCTCATTTTGGCCCCAGAGCGGCAGCCGTGCGGTTTGTAGCTGTTCTTTGTTCAAAGAGGCCCTTCATGGCCAGCTATCTGTCCTGCATCGCGGCGCAAGGCCTAGATGCGTTGGAAAGCGCGCTGGATGTCTTTCAAAGAATACCGCAGTGCGATGGGACGGCCATGCGGGCAACTGGTCGGGTGCTCCGTTTTGGCCAGTTCCGCCAGCAGCCATTCCATCTTGGCGGCATCCAGCGGGGTGTTGATTTTAATGGCCGCATGGCAGGCAATGGAGGCGGCAATGCGCGTGCGCAACGTCTCCAGGTTCTGCGTCTGCTGCTCGTGCTCGGTCTGCTCCAGCACCTCGTGCAACATGCGCTCCATCTCCCGTCCCTCCAACCCCACCGGCGTGGCCTTTACGGCCAGCGTGCGTGGGCCAAATGGCTCCGCCTCAAATCCATTCCGCTCCAGCTCCTCGGCAAGGACGGCAAAGAGCGGCATCTGCTCCGGCTTCAGGTCAATCAGCACCGGCATCAGCAACCGCTGGCGCTGTACCCGCTCCACCTGGCGCTCACGCAGGATTTTCTCAAACAATACGCGCTCGTGCGCCACATGCTGGTCAATGATCCAAAGTCCTTCCTCATTCACCGCCAGGATGAAGGAGGCCCGCAACTGGCCCAATGCGCGCAGATTGGCCAGCGATCCCAGGGTCGCGCCTGCACTTTCCGCCGTGGCATCGGCGGCAGACGCCGCAAGGGCCGTCTGTAAATCCCTGGCCAGGTCCATCCGCGCGGCGACGGCTGTGTCCTGCGTCCAATCCTTCCCCGTTCGGTCCTTCGCAAGGGCCGTCCCGCAGGAAGACCCGTCTTGCTGTGGTGCAGGGAACGCGAAGGCCCGCTCCTCGGGCGGCGGCACGGGCGCTGACAAGGAAAAATACTCGGCATCCTCGCGCACCGGGATGACGTCAGAACCACGTTGCTCCGTCCCCACCCCTGTGTCTTCTGCGTCCGGTGGCCCTGGCATGGGCGAAACATCTGGCGCCAGCGCGGGCGACAAGTTGGGGTTACTGCTGAGCGCCGTCAAAAAACTGGCCGCAGGACGGGCCTTGATCATCGCTGTGCGCACGCTGTCCCGGACAAAGTCGTGGACAAAACCCTGCTGCCGGAAGCGCACCTCGGTCTTCGCCGGATGCACATTGACGTCCACCTCTTCTGGCGGCATCTCCAGAAACAGCAGCACCACGGGGAAGGAGGTGGGCGGCAGGATGTTCCTATATCCCTCGGTAATCGCGTGCTGGATGATGCGGTCGCGGACCAGGCGGCGGTTCACGAAAATATAGATCGAGTTGCGGTTCAACTTTTGCAACTCTGGCCGCGAGACCAGGCCATGCAGACGCAACGCGCCCGGCGTGTGCGGCTGCCAGTCCGCTGCACGCTTCCACGGCGGAGGGTCGGGTATCCCCGCGTGGGCAAAGTTTATTTCTGCGGCCACAGGGAGCAATTGCTCCAGCACCTCGCGCCCGAAAATCTGATAGACCCGTTCGGAAATCTTCTGCACCGGCGGGGCGTCCAGCAGCGTGTGGGTCGTGCTGTGCAGCTCAAAATGCTTCTCTGGATGGGCCAGTGCATAGTGCGTGACCAATGCCGCCACATGCGACAATTCGGTCTGCTCGGACTTCAGGAACTTGCGCCGCGCCGGGGTATTGAAGAACAGGTCGCGGATGGCGAGCGTAGTGCCTGGGGGCATGGCCGCGTCCGCAGTGCGCAAAATCTTGCCACCGGCAATTTCCATCTCCAGCCCCACCGGCCCCTCCGCTGAGCGGGTACTCAAATGGACGCGGGCGACGGAGGCAATCGAGGGCAGCGCCTCCCCACGGAAACCCAGCGTTTCCAGGCTGAGCAGGTCGTCACTGGAGCGGATTTTCGAAGTGGCGTGGCGTTCAAAGGCCAGCATGGCGTCATCGTGCAACATGCCGCAGCCGTCGTCTTGCACGCGCACCAGCTTGCGTCCCCCGGCCTCCACGTCCACGCGGATGTGCGTGGCCCCCGCGTCCAGGGAGTTCTCCAGCAGTTCCTTCACCACGGAGGCAGGCCGTTCCACCACTTCGCCTGCGGCGATCTGGTTGGCCACCTGGTCGGAAAGAACGTGGATGCGACCCATTGGGTTTTATTGTAGGCCGCATCCGGTCCGGCATTCGCGCCAGACGCCTTGGCCGACCAAGGTTGGACACGCAGCACAGTCTCCGGTGTCCCGTCAGGCGCGTTGTTTTTTTGCGGTCTTACTGCTCCGGCCAATGTCACGGGTTGATTTCTTTGCCTTGACCGGCGCGGTCTCCGGCGCGGTCTCAGTAGGGGCCGCGAAATCAGGGGAGGACTTTGTCCCCGGCTGGATTTCCGCGTCTCCCACCACATGCAGGCGCATGAAGTTGGTGGACCCGCTCCGGGTGCGGGTCCCGGCCACCAGGCCCATGATCTCCTTCTGGCGCACTGCCCCCGCCTCCAACAACATCCGCTCAGAGGTCTGGACCATCTCTTCGGTTGTTTTCAATTTGGCGCATTGGATGGGATAGACGCCCCAAAGCAGCATCATGCGACGGACCGTCGTTTCTGTGCTGCTGAGGGCAAAAATGCGTGGCCCCGGACGGTGCTTGGAGAGCAGCCGCGCCGACCTTCCCGTCTCCGTAAAGACCGCAATGGCGCTCACGCTCAGGTCCTCCGCGGCATGGGCCATGGATTCGCAGATGGTCTCGGCAAGCGACAATTCCCCGCTCTTGGAGACCGGGAACTTTAGGCCGTCTGTGCGTATCTGATGTTCCGTCTCGGAAACGATCCGGTCCATCATGGCCACGGCCTCCACCGGATATTTCCCGGCGGCGCTTTCTGCCGAGAGCATCACGGCGTCCGTGCCGTCATAGATGGCATTGGCCACATCGCTGGCCTCAGCGCGCGTGGGCCGGGGGTTTTCAATCATGGATTCCAGCATCTGGGTGGCCGTGATGACCGGCTTGCGATGTTCCGCTGCACGGCGGATCACATGCTTCTGGATGGCCGGGACCTTCTCCGGCGCCACCTCCACCCCCAGGTCGCCACGCGCCACCATGACGCCGTCGGCCACCTCCAGAATGGCCTCCAGGTGCTCAATGGCCTGCGGTTTTTCCAGCTTGGCGATGATCCATGTCTCCGCGCCCAGCGCTGACACCCGGTGCTTCACCATGCGCACGTCCTCTGCCGTGCGCACAAATGAGACCGCAATCATGTCCAGGCCCTGCTGGACCGCAAAGGCCAGGTCTATCTCGTCCTTCTCCGTCAGCGAGGGGGTCCGCACGGCAATCCCCGGCAGATTGATGCCCTTGTGCTCGCCCAGCATCCCGCCATTGATGACGCTGCACTCAATGTCGCCATCATTCAGTCCCTGCACGCGCAGTTCAATCAGCCCGTCCGAGAGCAGGATGCGGGAGCCTTCCTCCACGTTCTCCGCCAGCGATGGAAAGGTCGTGCCAATCACGGCAGAGGTGCCGAGGATGTCGCGCGGCGTGATCGTGAGCACCTGGCCGCTTTTCAATAGCACGGGCGTATGGTTCTTCAATTTTCCCGTGCGGATCTTTGGCCCTTGCAGGTCACCCAAAATGCAGACCGGCTTGTGCATCTCCTCGGAGACCTTGCGCACCATCTGAATCAAGGCGGCCTTTTCCGCGTGCGTGCCGTGCGAAAAATTCAGCCGGGCAACGTCCAGTCCGGCGCGCACCAGGTCGCGAAAAACCATTTCGTTGCTGCTGGCTGGACCAAGAGTGGCCACGATCTTCGCCCTGCGGGTGGTCGTCCCAAGGCCTTCATCGGAAAAAGCAAAGTGCATTCTGTCTCCAGAAAATTTAATTTGTACAGCCCGGCTTACAGTATCCATTGTACCCGCGCGTTTGTTACAGGGACCTGCAGCGGGACAAGGGCCTGTCTAAGATTGGACGCTGGAAATGCCCACTGGGAGGCCTTGGGCCTTGTGCGGAGGGGAGACACTGGCTGGTTTGGGATAGACCTCGGCGTTGAATTCCGCCCCAATCATCACGCTGATCAGGATGATGTACAGCCAGATGAGCAGCGCGATGCCCGCGCCCAGCGGGCCGTAGACCTGGGCATAATTGGCGTGCCGCGTCACATACCAGCCAAAGACCAGGGTGGAGGGGAACCACAGCAGCGTGGCCAGCACGGCCCCCGGCATCACCCGCCGCCACGACTGCGTGCGGGGCGTCCCCATGTGGTAGATGGTGGCAATCACGGCAATGCTGGCCATCACCGCCAATGTCCAGCGCACCACGCGCCAGAACAACAACACATAAATGCGCAGGTCATGTCCTGCCCGGTGGACCATCCACACTTCAATCTGGTGGCCGAAGACCACAAACAAGGAGGCCAGCATTAAGGGAAACAAGGACAGCGGCACCAGCAGGAAGGCGGTCCCGCGTTGGCGCCAACTGCTCCATAATCCGACAGGCAGCTTATAGGCGCGGCGCGAACACTCCATCAGTGTGGCCATCACGTCGCTGGCCGCGTATATGCTTACCGCCGAGGCCGTCAGCAACAGGTGGATGGACCGCCGATGTTCCCCCTGGAAATACGTCAGCAGCACTGGCGGCACCTCCGGGGGGAACATCCGGTACAGAAGATGACGCAGCTCAAAGCGAAGGAATTCCGCCTGCGGCGCAATTGCCATCAGCGTCGCCACCACCAGAATTGCCGGAAAAACGGTGAGGATCGCGGAATACGCGGCGGCCTTGGACAGCATCACGATGTCGTCGGAGAGACTGTGCCACAGGGCGCGTCGTAAATGTACTAGCCAGCGCAGCATACTTAGGGGAAGACTATCGGAAGTTGCCTCCAGAAACCATAGCATGGCTGGACAGTCTTCTTCCCTCCCTTGGCTGTGGGTACGGCCCCGGGCAAAAAAATGACGCCCAAACGCAAAAAAACATGCTTTCTTTCGGCAAGCTTGTTAGCATGTTGGTGTGATGAACAACCGATCGCGCCGTGCCTCCTTTTTTGCTGCTGTTGTTTTCCTTGCCCTTTTTGTGGTCCCCGTTGGCCCCCTGCTGCCACGCGCCCATGCCGAGTCCCCTGCCCATCCGCCCAACGCCCAGCTTGCAGACAAGCAGCTCAACAAGCGGGTCGACGCCCTGCTGGCAAAAATGACCCTGGAAGAAAAGGTGGGACAACTGGTGCAGTACTCCGCGGGAGCGCCCACCGGCCCCAACTCCATTGGCCAGGAATACAAGACAATGGTCATGGCAGGGCAGGTTGGTTCCCTGTTTAACATTTCGGATGCAAAGACGGCCAACCTGTTTCAAAGGGCCGCCGTAGAAAAAAGCAGGCTGCACATCCCTCTTATCTTCGGCCTGGATGTCATTCACGGGTACAACACCACCTTCCCCGTGCCGCTCGGACTGGCCGCCAGTTTTGATCCGGACCTGGTGCAGGCAACTGCCCGCATGGCCGCCACCGAGGCCAGCGCCGACGGCATCCGCTGGGTCTTTTCGCCCATGGTGGACATTGCCCGGGACGCGCGTTGGGGCCGCATTGTGGAAGGTGCCGGAGAAGACCCCTACTTGGGATCGGCAATGGCCCGCGCCTATGTCCACGGCTATCAGGGGAACAGCCTCAGTGACCCCACCTCCGTGGCCGCATGCGTCAAACACTATGCTGCTTACGGGGCCGTGATTGCCGGACGCGAGTACAACGCCGTGGACATGTCGGACGTAATGCTGCGCCAGGTCTATCTGCCGCCATACAAGGCCGCCATTGATGCGGGGGCGGCCACGGTGATGAGTTCCTTCAACTCCCTCAATGGGGTCCCTGCAACAGCCAACCCCTACACACTGACCACGATTTTGCGCAAGGAGTGGGGATTTGACGGCTTTGTTGTCAGCGACTGGGAGGCGGTGCATGAGTTGATCGCCCACGGCATAGCCTTGGATGACGCCACGGCAGCGAAAAAGGCGCTCCTGGCTGGCCTGGACATGGACATGACAGACAACGCCTTTCACACACGCCTGGCCGCGCTGGTGCGCAATGGACAGGTCCCGGAGTCCGTGGTCGACGAGGCCGTGCGCCGCATTCTGCGCGTCAAGTTTGCCCTGGGGCTCTTTGACCATCCATACGTCAACGAAAACACCCCGCCCTACACGCCCACGCCACAGGACCGCGCGCTGGCGCGCAAGGCCGCTGAGGAGTCCTTCGTCTTGTTACAGAACAAGGCCTCCCTGGGCCAGCCACGTCCCCTTCCCATCAGCGCCCACGTACACACCATCGCGCTGATTGGCCCATTTGGCGGTTCGCAGGATGAAATGCTTGGCTCCTGGGCCGGCAAGGGCGACCCGGCCAATGTTGTCACCCTGCGCGCCGCGCTGGAAAAACGCATGGCTGCCAGCGGAGGCAAAGTGCTGTATGCAAAAGGCACTGAGATATTGACCCAGTCGGAGGCAGGGTTTCCCGCCGCCGTCGACGCTGCAAAACAATCGGACCTGGTCCTGCTCACCCTCGGCGAAGATGCCCCGACGATGACCGGCGAGGCCACTTCGCGCGCCCACCTGGGACTGCCCGGCAACCAGGAAAAGCTGCTCAAGGCCGTGGTCGCCACGGGAAAACCTGTCGTCCTGCTTCTCTTTAGCGGACGTCCCCTGGTGCTCAATTGGGCCGCAGAGCACGTCCCGGCCATTCTGGAGGCGTGGTTCCCCGGCATTGAGGCTGGCCCGGCGTTGACGGACGTCCTTTTAGGGGACGTCCCTCCCAGCGGCAAGTCCCCGGTCAGCTTCCCACGCGCTGTTGGGCAAGAGCCGCTCTATTACAGCCAGCTCCCCACCGGACGTCCGGCAGGGGACGCTGACCTCTCCCATCCGCCACAAAAGGGAAGTGAGGACAAATATCTCTCACGTTATATTGACGTACCCAACTCCCCGCTCTTTCCTTTTGGCCACGGGCTAAGTTACACCACCTTCAACTACGCACCTGTCACCCTGGACGCGCAGCAGATTACGCTGGCGCAGGCCCAGGGCAAGGCCCCTGCCGTTACGGCCAGCACCGATGTCCGCAATGCCGGGCCTGTTGCTGGCACTGAGGTCGTCCAGCTTTACATCCGCATCCGTGGGGCCAGCATGGAGGAGCCAGTGCGTCAACTGGAAGGCTTCCAGCGCGTCACGCTCGCACCGGGCGAATCGAAACACGTCACCTTCCAGCTTGGGTTCCCGGAACTGTCCTTTATCAACGCCGAGAGCAAGCGCGTCGTCGAACCAGCCGAGTATACCGTCTTCATCGGCGGCAGCTCCCAGGCCACACAATCGGCAGGGTTCAACATCGCGCAGTAAGGACGCAGGCAGGTCCTTTCGCGCGGGACATCCATGCCGAGTAACTGGCAGCCGCGCAGGGCCGTGCTTGCGTACAACGACGCCAATATCTGACCGGCGCATGGGCCCCGTGCGCCACTTCCGCCCTCCCGCAGCGGTCTTTCAGGCGCACCCATGCCAGATGGACCGCACCTGTTCCCGCTTGCGCTTTACTGGACGCCGTTGTCGTCCGAAGATTCGCCCCCTTCAATCAGCGCGGAGGTGAGGCCCAGCAACTGGAAGCTGACCGCATCGCCATCGGTGGGATGAAACGTCACCTGCAAGGGCTGGCGCTGCCAGGTAGAAGCGGCGCAGACCGGCGTGGGATGGTCATCGGCGGTCCATTTACCCAGGGCCCTGGCCACCAGGGGACGCCGCACGCCCAACTGCGCAACGACCGCATAAAGGTGCTTGCCCGTGCTGTTGATGCCGCAATAGGCAGCGTAGTCGCGGAACCATGTTGCCTGGGAGACCGCTGGGTCAAAGTCCGGCAGGCGCAGCACGGTGATGTGCGCAGTCATGCGGTCCACCAGCAGCCACGGCCCCAGGGTCCAAATCCAATGCGCGCCGTGTTCGCTGGGCAGGGCGTCGTTCAGGCGCACGGCGCGGCGGACGACAAAGCTGCGGTCGGTGACCTCGTGTACCTCGCCCGCACACCACTCCAACACCCGGCCATCCACCACCAGGGGACGTACGCGCAGCGTGCCAGGCGCACTTTCCGCGGTCTTTGTGGAGAGCGTGGGCGCGGTGTAAGGGACCGTGCGGGGAGCGCCCAGCGCGACCGAATGCACTTTGGCCACAGCAGGGACGACGGCAGACAAAGAGAACAGCAGCACTATAGCGCGTGCAACGAACGGCCCGGTGGGTGCCATGCCACAAGCGTAATCGTGGGGGTGTGGGATGCACAAGGGATTTTGTGATTGCGTGGTTTCCATCTACCACCGGAATGATACAGGGATGCGGGGAAGACCCGCCTGCCGCTTGCAGTTCCAGGCGAAGGGGCCAAAGGATTTTTGGCCAATGGATTACCGTCTGGTGTGTGCCAGGGACAAGGCCCGGCCTTTGGAAAATGCAAACTAACCCAGAATTTTCTGTACTATGTCCACGCGGAAAGAGTATATTTCTTCACGAATTTACTTTGCATATAAATTTCTCATGGAGGCCTGCATGGAAAATCCTGTCCCTCAAAGTCCCTCAAGGTTCCCAAAGGGTTTTTACCCCGCGATGTGGGGCCAATGGTTTGGCTTCATGTTGGATTCTTATGACATGGCGCTCGTCCTGGTCATGGCTCCAATATTGACCAAGATATTCACCTCTGGCGTCGGCAACCCCGTTTGGCAGTACGTAGTCATTGTTCTTACCTACTCCATCACGATGGCGGGTCGGCCCTTGGGGTCTGCGATCTTCGGCCATTTCGGGGACAAAATCGGAAGAAGGCTGCTTCTGATGACCACGATCTCTGGCGTGGGTATTTGTTCTTTGCTGGCAGCACTTTTACCGACGTATCAAAGTATAGGCACGATGGCGTGGTTCCTTTTCGCGCTGCTCCGGTTGTGCATGGGCATTTTCTTTGGTGGGGAATATGCGCTGGGCCACACTTTTGTCATAGAGTTTTCCCCTAGCGAGGTCCGGGGCCGCGTGGGCGGGTTCATCCAGTCCGGTTTCCCTCTTGGTTATGTTTTTGGCGCCGTGGTGTTCGCCCTTATAAGCATCCTCATGGGAAAAAGCTCCCATCTCCTGTTAACAATCGGCTGGCGCATTGCCTTTGCCACGGGCGTCGTGCCAGTGCTTGCAACGTTGTTGATCCGGTATTTCACGAAAGAATCGCCCGCCTTTGTCCGGGCGCATGAAAAGGGGGACATTGAAAAATCACCTTTTTTCAGTCTTTTCAAACCACCCTCCCTGTGGACCTTCCTGCAGGTCTTCCTTGTTATGTGCGGTCTGTTTCTTACGGACTACTCTGTCTATGGATTTCTGCCGGAAATATTGACACGGCACGGCAAGGGCTTTGATACCACGACCTTTGCCTGGATTTATGGCTTTGCCCTGTTCCTGTCCTTTCTGGGATATAACTTCTATGGATGGCTCTCGGACTATGTTGGAAGAAGAAGACTTACACTGTTCTACTGCTTCATTCTGGTAATAATAGGCATACCGACATTCTTTGTCCTCCATAATGCGGTTTTAGCAATGGACCTCCGCATGGCGGTCGTTGGGACCGTCCTGGCCGCCATGTGCAAGCTGGCCTGGGGCATGCTCCCTGCATATCTTTCAGAGAGGTTCGCGACCAAGCGGCGTGCTGTTGGTTTGGGGTTTGGCTATTCTTCCGGCGCCCTGATTGGCGCGTGGTTCAGCATCTATGTATGGTGGGCGCATAAAATACCCTTTATCAAGGCCATAGAAGGGAATGAGTTATGGCTGTCCCCCGCAGTCATTCTTGTTGTTGGCGCGGCATTGACTTTTATAGGCATGTACCTGGGGCCGGAAACAAGGGGCATATCCTTGGATGAAGTGAAATAGATATGTCCCTTGCTGCCTGGCCCTTCCCGGACATGCAGCAGGTTGCCGTAAAAGCACCCTTGAGGGAAGTCCGCCACTGTCGGACTTCCCTCAAGGGTGCTTTTCCCTTGTTCCAAGGGGGGCGCGAAAGGTCAGCGGCCATCAAGCAAATACCAGCAGGGAACCTCCGTACAGGGCCAGACCGATCAGCAGGGCAATGACGCAATAGCCCATAATGTCTTTGATCCCAAGGCGGGCCAGCGCCAGGATCGGCAGCGCCCAAAAGGGCTGGACCATATTTGCCGTCTGCTCTCCCATGGCCGTCCCCATGGCGGTCATGGCGGGGTTGACATGCAGCTTGACCGCGGCAGGGACCATGAACGGGCCTTGCACCGCCCAGTGACCGCCCCCGGAAGGCACAAAAATGCTGATGATGTTCGACGAGATGAACGACCAGAAGGGCAAGGTGGCGTGGGTGGAAAAGGCAACAAAGCTCTGCGCGATCACCGCAGCCAGTCCCGTATGGGTCATGATCCCCATAATGCCGCCATAGAGCGGGAACTGGAGCAGGATCGGTCCCACCGTCTTTGCCCCTGCATTAAAGGAGTGGACATAACGGATGGGCCTCCAGTGGAAGAGCAGGCCCAGCATCAGGGCAAAGAAAATGAAGCCATTGATGTCCAGCGAGAAGCCCTTGGTGCGGATGGTGTGCCATTCATAGACCACGCCCATGGCGACCAGCAGGAGCGTGATGGCCCAGGAATTTTCCAGCACGGTGGCAAAGGTCCGTTCGCCCTTCGCCGCGCCTGACAGTGCGTCCTGCTGGACCTCATCTTGCTGGATGAGGATGGCCGGGTCGACTTTCTTCCTTTCCTTCTCTTCCGGCCCCATGAAATAAAGGGCGATGGGGACCAGGATGACGAGCAGGATGACCGGGACCAAATTGTAGTAGGTGAAGATCGTCTGATGGAAGCCGGCGACATTTCCTGTCACTTTTTCCACGATGTTCAGGGTGCTGCCGTGGGTGGCCGTGGCCAGGGCGATGGAGCTGGAAAGACCGGAGGCCCAGACCATGAACCCCATGTAGGCGGCGGCAACCAGGAAGCCAAAATCAACGTCGCGCAAACGCTTGCCGACCTCCCGCGCCAACAACGCGCCGATGACCAGCCCAAAGCCCCAGTTCAACCATGAGCCAACGGCTGCCGCCAGAAAGACCGTGATCGCGGCCCAGGCCTGGTCCTTTGGCACGCCAGCCAGTTTTCGCAGAAGGCCTTTAACCAGCGGCGCATCTGCGAGGGTGACGCCCGTGGCCAGGATGAGGGCCATCTGGAGCGCAAAGGCCAGTATCTCCCACAGGCCGTTGTACCAGGCCCCCAATATGTCAACAAAACTGCTAGGGGTCCATATTCGGGCCGCAGCCACGGTCATAAATGTCAAGAGCACGGCGTATAGGTAAGGGTCCGGTACAAATCGTTCCGTGTAGCGGACAAAGAACCGTGTCAACTTGCGCAACATTGCGTTCCCCCCATCGTCAATGGTGGCGTGATGGTCGAGATACAACATTGAGGGGCCTGGTCCTGCTTCCCGTGTCTGGCATTCCCATGTAACGTCGAGATTGCTAGTTGCGGAACGGCTGAATCAGGCCCCCAAGTGCTACGAGTTTTCCATAAAGCTGTTAGAAAAAGAAGATTGGCCCCATTTCTTCGCGGACATCATTCCACTCGCGGGACTTGACCCCTCGAAAGAGCGGCAAAGGTTCCTCTGGGTTGGCGTGCGTGGTATAGAGCGATTGTTCAAAGGAGAAGGACACCCAGGAATCGAACTTATAGTTGAGTGTGCCGACAGCCATGGTGCTGTAACGGCGATTGCCTGCGGCGCCAAGTTTGTCCAGGTCGCGCGTCTTGGCCTGGTCAATCCCATACAGACCATAGATAGACCAGCCTGCATTGCGGCCTGCGGGATTGGCATTAAAGATGCGTGAGAGTGGAATGCCCAATTGCGCAAAGCCCCCGCGGTCACGGACCGGACGTTCTGGGGCAATCACCTGCTGGCCACTTGCATTGGTGCCAAAGACCACGGTGGAAGCGCCATCCTCCGTGGGTGCGGAGGCCAAATTGGTAAGACCAGCTGTATCGTTGTAGAAGGAATACAGCTGGTCCGCAAAGAACCATCTTAGGTCAGCGCCACCATAGAATTTTCCGGTGAGCGTAAACCATCGAGTGGGCAGTTGCCACTCAACGTCTGCCCCGTCCTGTTTGCTGCCCGGTTCCACGCCTTTAGAGAAGGTGGTCAAATACGCGGCAGGGACCCCGGATGCCAGCACAATACCGGCGCGTCTCCCATTAAATCCGCTGAAGATGATCTGCGCCGGGGGCACGGCCTTGGCATGGTCCAACTGCCATTGGAAAACAAGCCGTGCCTGGTACTGCGGACGATATGAGTCTGGCCCTTGACGTTCGCCATAACCCAACTGCTGTGAGATGTTGATGGCGCTTGGAGGAAGGCCCGATGTAGGCAGGACCATCGCAAATTCCGGCATGACCGCCAGGCCACCCATTTTATGGGTATATCCCAGGCGGAACTGCGGCGACCGCTCATAGCATGAGCCAAAATCAATGCCCAGGCCGGTGGTTTCCAGCATGTTGGGCAGGGTGGAAGAACAAAAGATGGTCCAGTCCTGTCCAAAGACAAGGGAAAGTACGTTTTTATCGCTGGGCCGATAATCCAGACGGCCCCAGGCCAACCGGAGCGATATATTGTTGGAGCGGATACTCGACAAATTACGGTTATCGGAACGGTTGAAGTTGCCTTCAAAGTCCCACTCAATCTTTCCTGTAACTGTCCACTTGGGGTTGGGATCATACCACTCAAAGTTTGAGCCGAAGCGGGTGCTGCGGGCCTTGATGTGGAACTCTGGCGCACCATTCGGGCCAGTATCGGTAAGGAAACCGGGCAAGGGGAAATCGTCCCCATTCGGCGAAGAACTGTCCCAAACAGCAGTCGACTTGATGAACCCGTAGGGGGTCATGCCCACGCCACCGGCCTTGAATGCCGGAAGCATTTCGCCTTTCTTGATGCCTCCCACAGGAAAGGCGCGGATCGGGGTGAGGGCCTCATTGACCGTCGTAGAGGGTTTTCTTTCCACGATGGACGGCGCGCCTGGTTCGGTTGGGTTCGGGGGCGCCTGTGCGCCCACGCTGATGGCGAAGCCAGAGGGCTGCTTGGCCTGCTTCGGCGCCTGTTTCTGCACTTGTTTCTGCACTGGCGTCGGGGCCTGCGCAGCTACCTGCGTGGTCGTCGTCGCCGGAGTAGTCTTCCCAACGAGCCGGTCATATTCCGCCTGGGTGATGAGTCCCTTGCTGAGCAAAATGTCCGCCAGACGCTTATTGGACTCCTGGGCCGTGCCCGCCTGGTTGATCTGGGCGGCCTCTGCGGGGGTCAGGATGCCTTTGGCCTTTAAGATTTCCACCAAAGGGTTGGGTGCGGATGCGCTGCCCCCTTGCTGGGCAAAAGCGGGTAGGAAGGTAAAGGCGAAGAGCAATAAACACAGAGACAAGCATGTCCACGCTCTATGGAATATGGATCGCATAAATTGACCTCCTGATACGGGTATGGCTATGGCTGTTCCAACCAATTACGTCCTTGGGCGCGCGATTGACTGTGACCTCTGTCACGCGCTGTTCTCCCCAATATTGCAGCGTCCAAGAAATAAAATGGGATTTCCTTGGACAGTTCCAGCATGTTGTGGTAAGACTTCGAGTAGATATAACGCCGATAAACAGGGAAAAGCAAGCAATATTTTTTATTGCCAGATCTGTTGATTATGGTCTCCGGAATCATAATCGCTTTGCTTCTGGTCAGCAGTCCTATTTTGTCCAGGGGGCCGATGTCCATGATCACTCTTCCGTTTTTCATCATCGCCTTGTGCATCCATGCTTTGGCCTGCCTCTGCTCCAGCGCATTCCTGGCTGCCAAAGCACTGGTGCTGGACGACCAGCGGGCCACCCCTTCCCACATCTTCCAGAATGGTCAAAACCACCCACCGACGACGAAGTGGGTGCTTCCCGGCCATCCCTTTTCGGGTGTGCCTCTGCTGACAGCTCCCCTGATTGGCGGACATCTTGTTTGACGTCCCCTATGTATGTGGGGCCGGAACAGGCCTGCAGTTGCTTTGCCCTTGACACTGGACATTCAGGGGTATAGGAATGGAAACCACAAAAACTTGTCACCTTTTGCCTGGACCACAACCGTTGGAAATTTCATGGCCAAGGTACAACAACATAACGGCATTTTCGAGACAGTACCCATGGAAGGACGCAAATGAACAAAGATGTTAGCAATGTCCCCGGCATCTGGAACAAGCTGTTATGGGCCGCCGTGGTGGCCCTGGGCGTCATTTCGTTCGCGTTTGTTGCCCTGCATCGCGGTGAGCCTGTCAATGCCGCCTGGCTCGTGATCGCTTCGGTTTGTATCTACGTCATCGCCTACCGCTTTTACGGGCTGTTCGTTGCCGGGACGGTGCTTGGCGTGGATGCCACACGACAGACGCCGGCCTATCGCCGCAACGACGGTCTGGATTACGTACCGACCAACCGTTATGTGCTCTATGGCCACCATTTCGCGGCAATCGCCGGCGCAGGCCCGCTGGTCGGCCCCGTGCTGGCCGCCCAAATGGGTTATCTGCCGGGCACGTTGTGGATACTCGCTGGTGTGGTCTTCGCTGGCGCAATACAGGACATGACCGTGCTGTTCCTGTCCACGCGGCGCGACGGCCGTTCGCTGGGCGACATGGTGCGGTCAGAGATGGGCCCCGTTGCCGGCACAATCGCGGGCATCGGCGTGCTGCTGATTTGCGTCATCATCCTCGCTGTGCTCGCGCTGGTTGTCGTCAAGGCCCTTACGGGCAGCCCCTGGGGCACCTTCACCGTCTTCTGCACCATCCCAATCGCGCTCGTCATGGGCCTCTATAGCCGGTTCATCCGGCCTGGCCGCATAGCCGAGATGTCGGCCATCGGCGCGGCGCTGCTTCTGGCGGCGCTCCTTTACGGGCGTACCGTCTCTGAGGTCCCAGCGCTTGCGGCACATTTTAATCTGTCGGGCACATCGCTCGCCCTGATCATCATCGGTTACGGCTTTGTCGCCTCGGTGCTGCCAGTATGGCTGTTGTTGGCGCCGCGGGACTATCTTTCCACCTTCCTCAAGGTCGGTACGATCCTCTTGCTGGCGGTCGGCGTCATCATCGTCCATCCCTACCTGCAGATGCCGTCGGTCACCAGGTTCATTGACGGAACAGGCCCGGTCTGGGCGGGCAGCCTTTTCCCGTTCCTCTTTATCACCATCGCCTGCGGCTCGGTTTCCGGCTGGCACGCGCTCATCTCGTCAGGCACCACGCCAAAGATGATCGAGAACGAGGGCCAGATCGCGTTCATCGGTTATGGCGCCATGCTGATGGAATCGCTGGTCGCCATCATGGCCATGATCGGCGCTTCCGTGATCCATCCTGGCATCTACTTCGCTATGAACAGCTCGGCGGGGCTGATCGGCACCACCGCGAACAGCGCTGCGCAGGTGGTTTCCTCCTGGGGATTCACCGTGACCCCCGATATGTTGACGCAAATGGCGCACAACGTCGGCGAAACCAGCATCCTTTCGCGCACCGGCGGCGCGCCCACCCTTGCCGTCGGCATGGCGACCATCTTGTCCGGCTTCCTGGGTGGCAAGGTCATGATGGGGGTCTGGTACCACTTCATCATCCTCTTCGAGGCGCTCTTCATCCTGACCACGGTCGATGCCGGCACGCGCGTCCTGCGGTTCATGATCCAGGACTTCATCGGCAACGCCGTCCCCGCCTTCCGGGAAACCAAGTCGTGGACGAACAACCTCATCGGCTCGGCCCTGGCCTGTGCGCTATGGGGATATTTGCTCTATGCAGGCGTCGTGGACCCCTATGGCGGCATCTGGACCCTGTGGCCGCTCTTCGGCGCCACGAACCAAATGCTGGCCGCGATCGCGCTCACCTTCTGCACCGTGGTCCTGTTCAAGATGAAGCGCCAGCGCTATGCCTGGGTGACCATTGTGCCGACGGTCTGGTTGCTTGTATGTACTGTGACCGCAGGCCTGGAAAAGGTCTTCCATCCCAACCCCTCCATCGGTTTCCTTAGCCACGCGGCAAAGTTCAGCAGTGCCATGGCGGCCAATAAGGTACTGGCGCCCGCCACGACGATGGGCCAAATGGGCCGCGTCATCTTCAATGACTATCTGGATGCCGGCCTGGCCGCATTGTCCGTCGTGATCGTCTTCATCGTAGTGGTCTACGCCGTCATCGGTGTCCGCAAGGCGCTGGGCGCCCCGAAGGTCACTGCGATCGAGATCGGTGGTGCGGACGCTGTTCTGGAAGGAGGAGGCGGTGACTGACCTCAAAACAGCCAAGCTCAACCTGATATGCAAACGCGTGGTGCAGACCGCGCGCCTCATGGTCGGTGTCCCCGATTATGAGAACTATGTCCAGCATCGGCGGACGATGCATCCCGGCGGGCCAATCATGAGCTACGAGGCGTTCTTTCGAGAGCGCCTGGATGCCCGCTACGCAATCGGCAAGGGCAAGTTCCGGGGCTGCTGCTGAGGTTGAAGGCCGCAACCGTCTTCTTTACCAAAGGCGCAGGACCAGCCCGGCGCTGATGCGGAGATTGTTCTGGCGGTCATTGCTCCCGTTCGGTAACTGGGTAAGGAAGTAGTCCGCCTGGATGGGGCGAATGGCCAGCCAGGACTTTGTGCGGATGTCCAACCCACCACCGGCCAGCATGGCAAAGCCATTGGCCGCGCCGGTCGCTCCAGAGCTGACTGGAAAGTAACTGTCAAAACCATGCGCCGCACCAACCAGCGCCTGCACAAACGGCGCGTATCGACGATGCACCGGGTACGTGAAGCGTGGCCCCGCAGTAAAGGCAACCAGCGACAGTCCTTGCCCACCGCCGTTTATGCTACCGGAGTACGCCCCGGTCAGGTCGGCCACGGCGCTGAACCAG
>JBMFGT010000028.1:0-23439 GCA_049977205.1 Acidobacteriaceae bacterium
AATAAATTTCCATTCCAGTATCTCTGGCGCCCCACGTCTGGACTTTCGGACGTGGGACGATATACGCCACGGATGATTGCATCCATCCACGTTCATATCCTCACATCACGTTACAATCCAACCATGGCAAAGGTAGTAGCACCGCACTTTAATCCAGAAGCGCTCAAGTTTCTGCGTGGGCTGGCGCGGAACAATCGCCGCGAATGGTTCACGCCACGCAAGGCCGTCTTTGAAGAGACGCTGAAGGCCCCGATGCTGGCGCTCATCGACGCCATCAACGAAGCCATGCTGGGATTTGCGCCCCACCACATCCAGCCGCCGCAAAAATGCATGATGCGCATCTACCGCGACACGCGCTTCTCCCCGGACAAGACGCCGTACAAACAACAGGTCGCGGCCTGGTGGGCGCGCGAGGGGCTGGAGAAGACCTCCGGCGGCGGATTTTATTTCCATCTCTCCGCCAAGGAACTGGTCATCGCCGCTGGCGTTTACATGCCGCAGCGCGAGCAATTGCTGGCCATCCGCACCTATCTATTGGACCATTATGAAGAGATGCAGCGCTGCATGCGGGACCGCAAACTGCGCCGCCTGATGGAGGGGTTTGACGGGCTGCGCCTGACGCGCCCGCCCAAGGGATTTCCCAAAGAGCACCCCGCCATG
The DNA here is from genome assembly GCA_049977205.1 of Acidobacteriaceae bacterium. Taxonomy (GTDB): domain Bacteria; phylum Acidobacteriota; class Terriglobia; order Terriglobales; family Acidobacteriaceae; genus JBMFGT01. The sequence continues at coordinate 661 of JBMFGT010000028.1, forward strand.
GACCTGCTGCTTTGTCGGCAATGGGGCGTCAGCGCGACGTTGCCTGCGGAGACCGCGCTGCGGCCCTCCCTGTTGCGCGAAATTGTCACCCGGTTTTGCGCCGCCGCGCCAATGGTCGAGCTGCTGAATCGTCCCTTGGCAGCGCCCTTGGCCGTACGCAAACGGGTGCTTTTTTAACGTACGTCCATAAGCGCCACCGGCCCGCGCACAGGGCCTGGGGTCTCCCTTGGCGAGGCCCCAACTGTGTAAAACCCGGCAAAAACAGCTAAAACCCAAAGAAAATCGAAGAAAATCGACAAAATCCTGTGGAAATGCCTATTTTGCCGTTGACAAAGCCCTCCAAAAGCCGCAAGGTAAACGGCGGGGGGTTTCGCAGGCCCGCATCAATCCTAGCGATGGATGCAGCGGCCACCTCCCGGGACCCTAGGGTGGGGGCCACGCGAAACCTGAACGTGCGACCATCCGTGGCGCACCATCATGCAACAGGAGGAACACAAACATGGCAGCAGGTATGACCAAAACACAACTCGTTCGGCACCTGGCCGAGAAGCTTGAAATGACCAACAAGGATGTTGCAGCTTTCCTGGACACGCTGGCAGAAACGGCCGTCAAGGAAACCAAAAAGACCGGCGTCTTCGTGGTCCCCGGACTGGGCCGCCTGGTAAAGGCCGAGCGCAAGGCGCGCATGGGCCGCAACCCACAGACCGGCGAGGCCATCAAGATCAAGGCCAAGACCGTGGTGAAGTTCCGCGTGGCCAAGGCCGCCAAGGACGCCATCGCACCGCCGAAAAAATAGTGATTGCTGGTCTCTGTACAGCACCGCAGAGGTGTGCAGGGGCCACAGAAACAATGGCGCAGGGCCTAAGTCTATATCAGGCCCTGCGCATTCCTTTTCTTGCATCCGGGGCCGCGGACGCCCCCAGCAAACACTCTTTCCCCCATGGCGTGGCCCTATGTATGCGCCATTTTCAGCATACTTTGTGTGGCCGCACGGTCCCTGTCCAGGCACGCACGCAACTGCCCAGCCAGCACCTGGACGCCTGGCTCCTGCAGGATTGTCTCATGGGTCGCGGGCACTGGATGGACATCAATCCCTCCGGCCACCAGTCCGCCCCATCCCAGGAACTCGTCGTCCCCATCCAGTGGCTCCCGCTGCGTGGAACGGAACAGGTCCAACCTGCCTGGATATATTTTTGGACGGTAAATGGACCCTGCAAAAGCGTTGATGTCCTCAATGTCCCCGATTCCCTGCGGGACAGGGCGGCCCAATGCATGAAACAACCTGTAAATCAGCCTCGTGGACTTGGCGGCAAGACGCCTCTTTATACCACTTAGTTTTTCCTCGCCCGCCAACTCCCCTCTTAGCTGCTGTCTGTATAACTCTAGCCTGTCCCTTGAGTGTAGGGCCCGCTCCACCTGCTCCATGTACTGCCACTCAATGGTGTCAAACATGCCAAGTAGACCCATCCTGCCTCCTTGGGCAACAATCTGATGTGCGACCTCAAATGCAACGGCGCCACCAAAGGAGTAACCCACCAACCTATAAGGCCCCTCCGGCTGCATCCCCCGGATGGCCTCCACGTAGGACGATGCCAGGTCCTCCACGCGCGTAAAGTAAGGCGCACGTCCATCCAACCCTCGAGGCAACAGGCCATACACTGGCTGGTCTTCCCCTAGATGAAACGCCATGCTGTGGAACTTGATTACATTTCCACCAAGCCCTGAGATCACAAACAACGGCAGGTCCGTCCCTTTGGGCTGGACCGGAACAATCGTGGACCACGGGCGCGGTGCCTGCTTGTCCACTGCTCTGGCCTGTCTGACCAACTGGGACAACTGACGTATGGTCCTGGCCTCAAACAATGTGGAAAGTCCCAGTGAAACGCCATAGGCCTTTTTTATCTTGCTGAACAATCTCGCAACTATCAGGGACTGTCCCCCTAGGGCAAAAAAGTCCTCATCGACCGTGATTGAGTCTACCCCTAATAACTCTTTCCACCATTCTGTCAGGGTCCCTTCCACATCATTTGTTGGCACTGTCTTTTGTGTGACCAACCTATATGGAGAATTGGAAACGGTGGCCCCCACTGCCAGCTCCTGCGCTGAAACAATGAGGCCTGTTGGGACATCTGAGGTGAGAATACGTGTGAAGGCCACCGCCCCTTCTTCAGGGGCAATGCCAGTGGCCGACTGCATGGCAGTACTGGCGTCTTGCAACGTGCCACTTGGCGTTTGTACACGCCTTGCCTGGAACGCCGACATTGGGTCACGGACCAAACGCATGGAGAACCCTTCTATCTCAGCCAGGGCCCTTCCACCCTCATCCATCAATGTCAGGTCAAAAGTGGCAACTTCTTGTCCGGATGTATTCCCCTTGCCAGAACGAATGTGGCTGTATATCTTATGGCAAAGTGGCCTGTAAACAACCACCTTCTTATATGAAAGTGGCATGTATACAGAGGGCGTTTCTCCGTAGTCTTTGATAAGATACAGGGCCGCCCCCGTTGCAAGATCAAGGAGGGCCGGGTGCATATTATAAGTCAGAGTATCACTGATGAAGTCCGCGTCCAGCTCTAGGTCCGCAACTGCCTCCTGGTGGCCGAGATGGACCGCCTTCAGGTTCTTCCACCGTGGGCCAAAATGGAAAAACGCCTCCTGGTGCGTGCGCTGCTTGTCGTCAAATTGGATGGTATGCAACTGGCAACGCGCCATGACCGCAGACAGGTCACGGTCCCTGGGCGGGGCCTGCGTGCAGGGGGCAATCATGCCGGAAGCATGTTCCTTCCATTCCGGGTCGTTCGTGGAGATGGTAAACCTATGGCCCCTATCTCCTTCGCGTTGCAGTTGCATCCGCACTTCTTTCACCTCATCTGGATATGCAAAGAGCGGTGAAAGGAAAAACACATCTTCAAATTCCACCCCGGCCCCGAAATTCCCATCTATAAGCGCCCCTGCCGCCATTTCCAAGAACCCCGTGCCTGGAAACACGGCCATCCCTGTGCTAACACGGTGCTCTGCAAGTGGCCAGTGGTCTGTGCAACTTAGCTGGATGGTGCAAACAACCCCATTTTGCGATTGCCCTGACCTCTTCCCAATCAGTGGATGGGACGGCCCACGATGCGCTGTCATGCCAATATCACGCCACGGTCCCCACTGGATGGAGAACACATTGTCGCCTTGATGGCTGGCCGCAAAAGCATCCAGGAATGCGTTGGCCGCCACATAGTCCACCTGGCCTGCAGGTGGCAGGTAAGAACTTATCGATGAAAACAATACAAAGAAATCCAGTGGCTTCCCATGCAGTGCTCCATACAACGCCTGGGTACCTTGTATCTTGGGGGCAAGCACGCGGGCAGCACTTTCCCGCGTCTTGGTCTGGAGTGGCCCGTCCTCCAATACGCCTGCAGCATGGATGATGCCATTGATTCCCCCGAACCTTTCGCGGGCCAGTCCAATGGAGCGCTCTACATCGGCAATACGGGTAATGTCCGCGCACAAAACAAGGACCTCTGCCCCGTATGACTTTAGCCCCTGCAACTTTGTTATTTTCTTCTTTATATCTACTGGGACGTCCTTTGAATCCAGGGCATCCATCCATTCATTTTCAGCGGGTAAAGGAGTGCGGCCCAGCAAGACAAGCCTTGCTTGATAGGTGCGCGCCAGGTGTTCCGCAATCACCAGCCCCAGTCCATCCGTCCCACCCGTGATGAGATAGACACCTTTTTCTTTCAGGCGACCTGCTTGTCGCCGGGGCGCCATCGTGACATGCTGTAAACCCTCGACCCATCGCTCATCATTCCGATATGCCACGACCTGGCCTTGGAAGGGGGAACAGTGCTCAGCAATGATCTGCACTGCAATTTTCCCGGCCTGCCCTGAAGGGTCTTCAATGTCTATGTTGCGGCAGACCATCCCTGGGAATTCTTTCGGCGCCACTTTCACCGGCCCCAGCAATACGGCGGACAAAGGGTCATAAGTCGTCCCATCCTGGACTGGATGCAACTGTTTGGAGATGACGGCCAGGTCAACGTTGGTCTGGTCCTGGTCTCCCAACGCCTGCACCAAATGCAATAATCCATAAAAATTATGGTCCAGTCTCTCCTCCTGTGTGTAGATCGCCCCTTCGCCATACAGCGTCCAAAGATAGAGTATTTTCTGTGGGAACGACTTTCGTTTGTCCAGGTCTTGTAGTAGGGCAACGTGGTCTTCCCGTGATCCCGGACGGACCGAATACTCGTTATGGCCAGTGCGTTTGAACCTCTTGCCAGGAAACACATGGATGACCCGCTGCTCAGTGCCCTGTAACTGGATACTGATTTGCTTTCCGAGTCCCGTCGGGTCCATAAAGACCAGCCAGCACATAGGCACTGGGGAGTGGACAGTGGAAAGCTGCGACCGTCTCCATGTCCGTTGATAAAACCAGTGGTCTTGCCCCTCCCCGTTCGACGCTACAGTGGACAATGGGAGGTCTTTTGTTTGTAACTTCGATGTGTGGTCCTGCCCCTGTACCTGCTGCTGCCCCTGGACCGTGTCTGGTTGTATCCAGTAACTCTGGCGCTCGAATGGATAGGTAGGAAGCGGCACCCTCTGGGGAGTTGCGCCTACATGCAATGCCTGCCAATCCACAGGGACCCCTATGGTCCATAGCTGGCCCAAGGTGTTTTTTATGTAGGTCGTGTCTGGAATTTGTTCTTCCTGTCGGCGCATGGAAGAAAGCACCCTGACACTGCCTATATCATGCCTGCGCACTAGCGATGCAAGCGTCTGTCCCGGCCCCACTTCCAACATTACCCGGCCTGTGCTGCGCAGTAACCCTGTAATGGAGCTGGAAAATTGTACAGTATTACGCAGTTGTTGCACCCAGTACCCAGGGTCCGTGGCCTGTGCGTCGGTGGTCCATGTACCAGTCAGGTTGGACATGTAGGGCACCCTGGGGGCATGTAGCTTGACGGCCCCAAACTGGGCCTTAAAATCTGCAAGCATCGGGTCCATCATGGAGGAATGGAATGCATGGGACGTGTGTAGAACACGGCAGAAGATGTCCTTCTGCGTTAGTTCTTGTTCCATCTTACGGATGCCGTCCGCAGGCCCAGAGACAACACACTGTTGCGGGGCATTGATGGCGGCAAGGCAAAGGCCCTCTGGCAAGGCCAGTCCATCTGGCGCCAATTGCACGGCCAGCATGGAGCCAGGCGCCATCTGCTGCATGAGACGGCCACGGGCGGCAATGACCGCCAGCGCGTCCTCCAGGGAGAAGACCCCGGCGATACAGGCCGCAACATATTCCCCAACGCTGTGTCCGACCATGGCCTGCGGACTTACTCCGTGGGCCATCCACCACTGCGCCAAGGCATACTCTATGGAGAAAAGCGCTGGCTGGGTAATGTAAGTCTGGTCAAGCATCTCCGCTGCATTGGAAGGTCCTGCGTCCTTTGGATACAACAGGTCGCGGATGTCCAGGCCCAGGTGCGGTTGCAGCCCCTCCGCGCAGGTATCCATGTACTCCCGAAACACAGTTTCCGACCTATACAGGTCTGCGCCCATCTTCCCGTATTGCGCGCCCTGGCCAGAAAACATAAATACCACCGACGGCGCCGCGGACATGGTGGTCCCTGTAAAAACGCGCCTGGGGTCTGCTGATGTAAGCAACTCCATGGCCCCCGCCGTATCGTCCGCCACAAGTGCGCGCCTATGCGGGAAGGCCTTTCTTCCCATCTGGCAAGTAAAGGCAACGTCCTCCAGGTCCACCTCTGGATGTTCGCGCAGATACGCTGCCAGCCTGGATGTAGCTTGTTCCAATGCTGTTTCTGTTTTTGCTGAAAGTACAATTACCTGTTGCGACTGGGAAGGCCGTGCGCGCCTGGCCTCCGGCGCTTCTTCCAGGACAACGTGGGCATTGGTCCCGCCAATGCCGAGCGCCGTCACACCGGCGCGGCGTGGTCTGCCATGCGACGGCCACTCCGCCAGTGTGCTGTTGACGTAAAACGGGGTCTGCTGAAAATCAATCAGGGGATTGGGCGTCTTGAAATGCAGACTGGGCGGCAGCTTTTGATGGCGCAACGCCAGGACCGTCTTGATTAGACCCGCCACCCCGGCAGCCGTGTCTAGGTGGCCGATATTTGTTTTCAGTGAGCCAACGGCGCAGTACCCCTTGCGGTCCGTCCCTGCGCGAAAGGCCTGCGTGAGTCCCTTGATCTCAATCGGGTCACCGATGGCAGTCCCAGTGCCGTGTGTTTCGATGTAGGAGATGTCTTCCGCGCTGACTCCTGCGACGCCCAGTGCCTCGGCAATCACCTCTGCCTGCCCATCCACGCTGGGGGCCAGGTAGCCGACCTTGCGTGCGCCGTCGTTGTTGACCGCGGAACCAAGGATGACAGCATGGATGGTGTCGTGGTCTGCAAGCGCGTCCTCCAGCCGCCGCAACACAACAATGCCCACACCGCTGGAAAATACGGTCCCGCTGGAAGTGGCATCGAAGGCGCGGCAATGGCCATCGCGCGAGAGGATTTCCCCCTCGCGATAAAGGTGGCCACGGGCGTGCGGGACCTCAATGGTGACACCTCCGGCCAGGGCCATGTCACACTCCGCATGTAACAGGCCCTGGCAGGCCAGATGGACCGCGACCAGGGAGGTGGAACAGGCCGTCTGCACGCTCATGCTGGGGCCGCGCAGATCAAATTGATAGGAGACGCGCGTGGCCAAAACATCTTTGTCATTGCCCGTCTGCCGGAGCAGGAACATGCCTGCGCTCTCCAGCAAACGTCGGTTTTGCAGCAGATTGTAGACCATGTAGGCGTTCATGCCGGAACCGGCAAAGACGCCAATGGAACCGGGGAAATTTTCTGGCGTGTGTCCCGCGTTTTCGATGGCCTCCCAGGCGCATTCCAAAAAGAAACGGTGCTGCGGGTCCATGATGGCCGCGTCCCTTGGACTGAAGCCAAAAAACGAAGCATCAAATTTGTCGATGTCCTCCAGTACAGCGGCGGCCTTGACGTAATCGGGGTCCGCCAGCTCTTCCGCAGAAACCCCAGCGGCACGCAGTTCTGCATCGGAAAGCGTGCGGACGGATTCGACGCCATCGCGCAGGTTGCGCCAGAAAGCATCTACGTCACGCGCACCGGGGAAGCGCCCCGCCATTCCTACAATCGCAATTGATGGATTTCTCATAGGGACACAGGATTGTTGCGCGCAGCCAAACGCCGCTGTGCGCGGTCCGAGGTGCGGGGTGCTGGCAACGTCCCAGACAATCGCCCCGCCAGGGAACTGACCGTGTGGAACTGGAACAGATCAATCAAGGGGACCTCCCGGCCCAGCTTTTGTTGCAGCTCAATCTGCACCTCCGGGACCATCAACGAGGTGGCGCCAAGATCAAAAAAGTTCTGGTGCAACCCGATGTGGTCCACGCCCAGCACATCGGCCCATGCCTGTGCAATGGTCTGCTCCATCCAGCTTTGCTCCCCCTCGCTGGCGTCTGTCGCGACATTTTGCATAGGGACGGCGGGCAATGCCTTGCGGTCAATCTTTCCGTTGGCCGTCAACGGCAGGCGGTCCAGAAGGACGATCTGCGCAGGCACCATATACTCTGGCAGCTTCAATTCCAACACGGTGCGCAACCCTGCCGCCGTCATGGTGCTTCCTGGATACAGGACCACATGTCCCACCAGACGTGTGTCCCCGGGCCTGCCATCTGGCCGGTCTTCGCGGGCAACCACCACGGCCTGCTGTACGGCGGAGTGCTGTTCGAGCGTCGCCTCAATCTCCCCCAGTTCAATGCGGAAGCCACGCATTTTTACCTGGAAATCGGTGCGCCCCAGATATTCGATGTTCCCATCCGGCAGGAAACGGGCCACGTCTCCCGTGCGGTACATGCGGCCTGCGCCAACAAACGGGTCCGCAAGGAACCGCTCCGCTGTCAATTCCGGTCGCGCCCAATATCCGCGCACCACACCCTCGCCGCCCAGAAACAGCTCGCCCGCTTCTCCATCAGGCACAGGCGCCAGATCGGGGCCAAGAATGTATGCCTGCGTGTTCGCCAGGGGCCTTCCTATGGGCACCTGGGAAGCAAGCTCCACGCTGCGTGGAATGCGATACACCGTGGACCAGACGGTCGTTTCCGTCGGCCCGTAGATGTTGTAGATTTCCCCCTTGACGACCCGGCGCAGCGTCTTCACCAAAGAGACCGGTAGGGCCTCGCCGCCGAGCAGAAGATGTTCCACCCCCGCCAGCGCGGACAGGGAACCGGGATTGGCGGCAATCATGCGCGCCAGCGACGGCGTGGACTGGAAATGGGTGACGCCATGGCGGACAATCTCCTCGGCCATCGTGTGCGTGCCTTCGTCCCCGTGGAGCACCACATGAAAGCCCCGCGTCAGCGTCCAGAAAAGCTCCAGGACGGAAATATCAAACGAGATGCTGGTAATGGCAAGCCAAACGCCGGGCCTGGCGCCGAGGACCTGGTCCATGGCCGCAAAGAAGGAGAGGACATTGCGGTGCTCCACCATCACGCCCTTCGGCTTTCCCGTGGAACCGGAGGTGTAGATCACATACATCCGGTCTTCTTCCGATGCGGGGCAAACAACCGGCCCCGCGCTCTGGCTGGCAATCGTCGAGGACTTGCCGTCGATGGAAACAATGTGCGCATCCACAGCAGGCAGCGCAGCGCAATGGCGCTCCGTGGTCAGGATGAAAGACACATGGGAATCTTCAATCAGGAATGCAGTACGTTCCCTGGGATAACCGGGATCGAGGGGCACATAGGCCCCGCCTGCCTTCAGGACCGCCAGCAACGCAAGGAGCATTTCCGGGGAACGGTCCATCAGGACGCCCACCAGCGTCTCCCGCCCCACTCCAAGGCCCTGTAGATAGCGCGCCAACTGGTTGCTCCTTTGGTCCACCTGGCGGTAGGTGAGGTGCTCTTCCCTGAAGGTAAGGGCAATGGCGTCCGGCGTCCGTGCTGCCTGCGCCCCAAAGTGGTGCGCTATGCTTCTCAATCGCTGGCCGTCCTCCTCTAGGACCGCGGCCCCGGTCATGCTTTCTGTTGACAAAGTCGTCCTCCTGCTGGCGTTGTTGGCCCCGGCAGCCAACATGAAAGCCAACACTGAGGGAAGTGCAATTATTGTTCCAATCCGGGCGCCATTTTGATGGGGAGCAAGGTCTCTTCTATGATCGGAAGAAAATCGCCAAGCACACAGGTTGCGCGGCCCCTGTGCGTTGAGGAATGTATCTGGGAAATTGGACCAGGAAGGGCCAAGGTGGCCCGGCCCTGTTACTTACGGCCAGGCGGCAGGTAGCACGGAAAGCATTTCTGAAGCAGGCCCAAGATTTGCTGTCCGCAGGATGCGCGCTTCCAAGCCATAGGGCCGGCCCTTTGCCACGGAAATGCCCTATTTTTAGAGCACATTTTGCCTTGGCGTGCGTTCCTTGTCCCATGTGGCCCTTCGCATGTGTGCAAATCCTTGCACACTATGGGCCATCCTTCCCGTATTACAGGTGGCCCTGCAAGATCACCGGCGGCGGACCAGAATGTCTTCCAAAAAGAGGCACTCAATGCCTGTTCCCAGGAAAGTCTCCAGCGCTTCCTGCGGCGTATTCACAATGGGCTGGCCTTTCACGTTGAAACTGGTGTTCAGCAGCATTGGGCGGCCCGTGGTTTTCTCCACTGCTTCCAGCAGGGTGTGGAACTCATTGTTGTCTCTTTTGGAAACAGTCTGGACGCGCGCCGAGCCGTTCACATGGGTAATGGCCGGGAGCGCGGCGCGGTGCTGCTCGCGCACATCGACCGTCATGATCATGTAGGGGAATTGCGCGCCCTGCGGCGCCTCAAACCAGTCCTGTACCCGTTCCTCAGAGACAGCCGGGGCAAAGGGCCGGAATGCCTCCCGCATCTTGACCATGGCGTTGATGCGGTCCCGCATCTCTGGATGTCCTGGATCGGCCAGGATGCTGCGATGGCCCAGCGCGCGTGGGCCAAACTCCATGCGGCCCCGGTACCAGGCAACCACTCGCCCCTCATGGACCAGCTTGGCCGCCTCGGCGCAGCTCTCGCGCAGGCCTGGGAAGCGGACCGCCGTCACGCGGCCCTGAAAATGCTGGAGCGCTTCGTCAATCTCCGCCGCTGTTGCCGCGGGTCCCAGGAACGGGACCGGCATCCGCAGATTGCGGACCCTGCCCGTGCGCGAGGCCCTCCACAGCGCTGCGCCCAGGGCCGTGCCATCGTCCCCGGCGGCTGGCTGGACGTAGATATCGTCAAACGCCCCGGATTGCAGCAGCTTGCCATTGGCCGTGCAATTGAGCGCCACTCCACCCGCCATGGCCAGACGGCGCAGGCCCGTGGCCCGCCCAAAGTGCCCGCAAATATGCAGCATCACCCGATCCAGGCACTCCTGCAAGGCGGCGGCCACGTCCCGGTGCGCGCTGGTGATCTCGGCATCCGGCTGTCGCTGCGGGACCAGGTTTTCTTCCAGATAGCGGCGCGTTGCGCCGTAGGTCTCGCGGTCTTCGCGGGAGCGGTTCAACTTCAGCAGCGGGACCTGGATGCGTCCGTCATCCAGGAGCTTGACGGCCCCATCAAAGAAGGCCCGATAGCGCGTTGGGTCGCCGTAGGGGGCCAGGCCCATGATCTTGTACTCGTCCGAGTTGAAATCAAATCCAAGGTGCAACGTGACGATAGAGTACAAAATCCCAATGGAATCGTTGGCGGAAATCTGCCGCAGTTTGTCGAGCTGGTTGTCATGCGCGTGGTAGACCGTGGCGCTGTGCGCTTCGCCCATGCCGTCGACCACCACCACCAGGCATTCCTCCCAACCAGAGGTGTAATAGGCGCTGGCGGCATGGGAAAGATGATGGTTCAAAGCGTGGAAGCGTCCGGCGGGGAACCCCGGCAGGTCCCGGTGCAGTTGTTGCAGCAGGGCTTCGCGGGAGAAGACCTGCTTGTACTGCTCCGCCGTCACCGGGTCCAGCGAGTACATCTCCTCGTAGGGGGAGTAGTCAAAGCCGTGGACCATTGCATCGACATCCTCGGCCCCAATTCCGGCCTCGGCCAGACAGTATTCAATGGCGCGAATGGGGAAGTCGCCCGTGTGCTTCTTGCGATTGAAGCGCTCTTCCGCAGCAGCGGCGACAATCTCTCCGTCCACCACCAGGGCCGCAGCCGAATCGTGTCCCTGCGAGATGCGATACTCCCGTTCGTCCAGGCCGGGCCAGTGCGCCTTTTTGAACGGAATGGAATTTTCAAAGCCACTGATGCCCAGCACTTTCATCGGTCCATTTATCTCCCGCCCATTGGGGCTGTACCAGCTATATCAGATTTGTCCGTTTATCAGGAAATCCGGTAATAGCGCGCAGAGAAATCGTTGGTTTTTTCAGGGAAAAGACGGTAGCCTGAGACTGACCCCTAAATTGAATCCTATGCCCCATGTTTCCAATAACATGGCCGGGCAGGTACGGGGAAATCCTGGGCCACGGCAGTGCGCAGGGGAGATTGAAGTTTTCCAGGGGGAGTGCCGATAAAGGCCGCAGGGAGACCTCCACCTGCGCTGTCTTCCCAGGACCATGACCTGCTTGTATCTGGGGGCCGTACTGGGGCTGTCATCGAAGGGACCGCGACCTGTTACAGAAATACTGCCATGAAAAAAATCATACTCGCAGACAACCAGTCCATCTTCCGTACAGGCACGGCCAAGGTCCTGGCCGCCCAGGAAGACTTTCGCATTGTGGCGCAATGCCTGGATGCAGAGCGTCTGCAACACGCCATCACAGCCTTTCCTTGCTCCATCGTCATCTTCAGCTCCACCTTGCAACCGGAGTATGGCCCTCTGGTGCAGGCCATCCATGACGCATCCAGCCGGGCCATTCTGATAGCGGAAAACAACGAACCGCCGCGGAGCTTTACCGGCAAGGCGCTCGATGGCACACTCTTCCGCGACGTGAGCGCCCCTGTCCTGGTGGAGTGCGTCCAGCGCGTCTCCGCCGGTTCCACCTATGCGCAGCCGCGCTTTGGACACAGGCCCTCCCAAGAGGAACAGGACAGCGTGGGCGCGCGGGTGCGCCAGCGTCTGACGCCCAAGGAAATAAAAATTGTCGCCTTGATCGTTGAGGGGTATAAAAACAAGGAGATCGCCGCGCAACTCGGCACCACGGAACAGGTCATCAAGAACTATCTGCGCAGCGTATACGACAAAACAGGCGTCTCAGACAGACTCGAACTGGCCCTGTTCACTCTCCATCATCGCGTCCTGTCGCAGACCAGCAGCGTGAAAAGCGTCACGAACACACTGCACGCGGCCTCTGCCTGAGGCCCCCAGCGCTCCCACGCAGAAACAGCAATCCCTATCCCTGCGCGGCAAGCAGGGCCTGCACAATGGCCACCAACTCCTCTGGGTCCACCGGCTTCTCCAGATAAATGTCCGCCTGGGGTTCCACCGCAGTAAAGGCCTCCGTACAGTAACCGGAGACCACCACCACGGGGACCTGGCTTTGCGTCTTGGCGGCCACCAGTATCTCCCGCCCGCTGTCTTCGCCCAGCTTCCAGTCGGTCACCACCGCCTCAAAGCTCTCCGTCAACAACAGGGCGATGGCCTCTGGGGCCGAGCAGCAGGCCGTCACATCATGCCCGGCCCGCTCTAGGATGGCGCGTTTCAGGGCCACCGCTCCGGGCTCGTCATCCACGCATAGGACCCTGGCCAAGTACGACCTCCGCAACCCTATTATGCCAAAAGACACCCATGCAGTACTGTAAAACAACGGCCCGCAACCAGACTGCTGAATACAAACGCCTTGTTACAGACGCTCCGCCACCGATTTCGCCTGCGTAAATAAATACAGATAATCCGGCCCGCCTGCTTTGGAGTCCGTGCCAGACATGTTGAAGCCACCAAAGGGGTGCGCACCCACCATGGCGCCTGTACATTTGCGGTTGAAGTAAAGGTTGCCAACATGGAAATCGCGACGGGCCAGGTCCAGCTTCTCGCGCGAGGAGGTGTAGACCGCACCAGTCAGGCCAAACTCCGTGTTGTTGGCAATCTCCAGCGCATTTGTGAAGCCGTGCGAGCGGATGACCGCCAGCACTGGGCCAAAAATCTCTTCCTGGGCAATCCGGGCCGTGGGAGCAACGTCGGCTATCACCGTGGGGGCAACATAATACCCGTGCTCCGGCGTCTCAATGGCGTGTCCGCCGCAGAGCAGGCGGCCTTCCTTTTTGCCGATCTCGATGTAATCCAGGATGCCTTCCATGGCGCTCTTGCTGACCACCGGCCCCATGGCGGCGTTGTTGACCGGGTCGCCCACCTGGATTTTCTCCACCCGCTCCCGCAGCCGGTCCACAAAGACGTCATAGACCCTGTCGTCCACGATGGCACGCGAGCAGGCCGAGCACTTCTGTCCGCCGAAACCAAAGGCCGATTGCGCCACGCCTTCCACGGCTGCGTCCAAGTCGCAATCTGGTTCCACGATGATCGGGTCTTTGCCGCCCATCTCCAGGATGGTCCGCTTGATCCAGATTTGTCCGGGCTGTGTCTGCGCGGCGCGGGCCAGAATGTCCAACCCCACCCCCTTCGACCCTGTAAACGCAATGAAGCGCGTTTTGGGGTGCGCAACAATGGCGTTGCCAAAGCTGGCGCCGGAGCCGGGACAGAAATTGACCACTCCCGGCGGCATTCCCGCCTCTTCCAAAACATTGACGAACTGCGCCGCAATGGTCGGGGCCTCGCTGGAGGGCTTCAAGATGACGGTGTTGCCGCTCACAATGGAAGCGGTGGTCATGCCAGCCATGATCGCCATGGGGAAGTTCCAGGGCGAAATCACCGCGCCCACACCCAGCGGAATGTACAGCAATTCATCGCGCTCGCCCGGTAGCTGGATGGGGGGCGTCATGGCGGCCAAACGCAGCGCCTCGCGCGCATAAAATTCCATAAAATCAATGGTCTCGCCCACGTCGGCGTCGGCCTCCGCCCAGTTCTTGCCGACCTCGTAGACCATCCAGGCGCAAAAATCCAGACGGCGTTCGCGGACCAGTTCCGCAGCGCGCAGCAGCAAACTGGCGCGCTCTTCTGCAGGGACATTGCGCCAGCTTGCAAAGGCCGTCAGCGCTGCCTGCATGGCCGTTTCCGCGTGTTCGGCCCCGGCCTTCTGATGGATACCTACCACCCGCGCTGGACGGGACGGGTCCACCGAGCGGATTTTGCCCTCGGTGCGCAGGCGCTTGCCGCCGATCACCAGGTCATATTCATGGCCCAGTTGGTCGCCCACGCGCGTGAGCGCTTCGCGCATGGCGCGGGCCGTTTCTGGATTGCTGAAATCTGTAAAGGGTTGATTGCGGAACTCGCCCTTGGGAGCGCGAGGAAGGATGACAGTGGAGATATTTGTGGTTGTCATAACAGAGCAGTATAGTCCAGGCCCAGAATTCCTGCCGCTGGCCCGGGGATGCCGGATGGCAGGGCAAGGCCCTCCTACCGGCCCACGGTGGCGCGTTCCGTGCTGGCGGAGAGCTTGGCGGTGCGCTCCTGTTTCTCCCAGTTGAAGGGGCGTCCGTCAATGGCCCGCTTGAGCGTCTTCAGTAGCACCAGCGAAAAGACCTGCCGGTAGGTGAAGCGCTGGATCCAGATATGGAAGAGCAGCCAGCCATCGCCCTGGTTGGCCGGGTGTTTTGGCTCCAGCGTAAAGGCCAGCGAGGAGGCCAGGAAGTCCACAATCAGAAAGGCCAGGAAGTAGGCCAGCAGCTTCTCAAAGCTGGCATTGCTGGCCGCCTCTGGATGGAAGTGCCGGTCAATGAAGTAATGCAGCACGCCAGCGACAAACATCAGGTCAATAAACGGCGAGAAGAGCGGCAGCAGCATCTGGAAGATGAGGATGTTGGGCAGGGCGAAGAGGCCCATGGCGCGGTGCCGGACAAAGGCCATGCGGTGCTTGAAGACCGCCTGCAGTATGCCAAAAGACCAGCGGAACCGTTGCCGCATCAGGGTGCGCATACTGTCCGGCGCTTCCGTAAAGGCCAGCGCGCGGTCTTCGTAAATCACCTTGAGTCCCTGCTCCAGCAGGTTCATGGTCAGGTCAGCGTCTTCGGCCACGGTGTTCACGTGGTAGCCGCCGCCGTCCTTTACCGGCTGCGTGCGCCAGGCACCAATGGCCCCTGGGACCACGGTGACCACGTTGAACAGGTCCAGGGCGCGGCGTTCAAAGTTCTGGCTGGTGATGTATTCCAGTGCCTGCCAGCGCGTCCACAGGTTCACCCGGTTGCCCACCTTGGCGTTGCCCGCAATCGCCCCCACCTGGGGGTCGGCCAGGTGTACGATCAGGTGCGAAATGGCGTCCGGCGCAATCACGGTGTCTGCGTCAATGCCGACATAAACCTCTTCCGTCACCTGCTCCAGCGCAAAGTTGAGCGCCCCGGCCTTGCCGCCGTTCGGCTTGGTCAGCACGGTCAGCTTGCCAGAGGCCAGTTCCGCAGGCATGGCCGCGCGCGCCACGGCCAGCGTGTTGTCGGTGGACCCGTCGTCAATCACGATCACGCGCAAGTGCGGGTAATCGGAATGCATCACGGAGCGGATGGTCCGCGCAATCACCTTCTCCTCGTTGTATGCAGGGATGAGGACGGCCACCTGCGGACGGTACTTCCCTGCTCCGGGGGGCAGCTTGCGCCGATGGAAGCGGTCAATGACGGCAAAGAGGCCCACAATCACCAGCCGCCCGGTCATCAACACGTCGCCCACAAAAAAGATGAGGATGACGGTGTGGTTAAAGAAGGCAATAAAGAAGAACGCAATCGCATCCACGCGCGCCTGCCAGCGCTGCCCTGGGGCAATGGGAGGCATCACCTGGTCGCGGGTCTTGCCCATCAGCGCGGAAACGGGGACGATCTGGTAGCCATGCGCGCGCAGCGTATCAATCAGCAATGGCAGGCAGGCCACGGTCGCTGAGCGGTCCCCACCACCATCGTGTAGCAGGATGATGCTGCCCCGAAACTGCGGCTTACTCTGCATGACGCGCAACTGGTCAAAGACGCTGTCCACAATCTCCTGCGGCGACTTGCGCGGGTGCTCGTTCCAGTCGTTGGTGTCGATTTTGTCGCCGATGATGATGTAGCCCATCTGCTGGATGCGGTCCACCGGCGCGGCCTGGTCGTTGGTGTCCGGTTCCTGGTCAATGGAATAGGGCGGGCGGAAGTAGAGCGGCTGCACGCCCATCTCTGCGGCAAAAAGCCGCTCCGTCAGGTTCAGTTCCAGATGGAGTTGCCGGTTGGAAATCTCGCTGATGTCTGGATGGGTGAATGTGTGGTTGCCAACCTCATGCCCTTCGCGGTAGTAGCGCTTCAACAGGCCAAGGTTGTCCTGGGCCTCTTCGCCAATCACCATGAAGGTGCCAACCACATGTTCCTTTTTTAGTACGTCCAGGATTTTCGGCGTCCAGGTCGGATCGGGGCCGTCATCAAAGGTCAGGGCCACTTCCCTCGGATGGTAGCCGTATTGCTCGACGTTGTACGACTGGGGGAAGGTCTCAATCTGCTGCGAGACAAGCAAATGGCTTTCTGGGTCCTCCTGGATGGTCCGCTTCCCTGTCTGCGGCTGGCCGGTCACCCGCAGGATGTCGCCCTCGCCCTCGGTGTTCACGTCCTCGCCCGGAGGGATGGTAGCCAGCAATTGGGGGGCATCGGAGGTGAGCGGATTGTCCCAGACCTTCCACAGGGAACGGTCCTCCGATCCCAAACGCCAGAGCGCAAAGGTCTGAATGCCCAGTTCCCTTGCCGCGCGCATCTCATTGACCGCCGTCACCGCGTCCAGGTACCAAATCTGGTGGCGCACATGCGCATCGTCATCATCGTAGGCGAAGTGCATGTTCAGTGAGTCCGAGTCCAGCTCCGGGACCGCCTCGGAATCGGAGGCGGCCTGCCATGCGTCCTGCGCCGCCATGTCGTCCACGGAAAGGACCCGGCTGGGGTGCATGTGATGGTGTACCCTCTCCGGCTGGGACATGGTCCAGTCATATCCATAATTGCCAATGGCGCAGATCAGTTTGTTCCGGGGGACCAGCTTCAGCGCCGCTTGCAGGTTTTTGACAAACCAGTCCTGCGCCGCCACCGGACCGGGGCCGCTCCCCGGCTCATGCTGGTCATAATCCATTAGGACCAGGCCGTCTGTATTGGCAGCAAAAAACTTGAAGTCCCAATCGTCGTCGTCCACGGGGACGTTGATATAGAGACGCAGATTTTTGGGGTGCATCTGCGCATACAGATTGGCGATCAACTGGCGGTACGCTGGCTGCGCGTTGGAAGGAATGGCCTCCAGGTCCATGGACAGCCCCCGATAACGCGGATTGGCCGCAAGAAAGGCCAATATCTGGCGGGTAAAAAGCGCCCGCGCCTTAGGGGACAGCAGGAACTTGCCCGCAACCTTGGAGCTAAAGGCCCCTGTGAGCGGGTTGAAATTGTTGACCAAGGGGAAGATGTCCGTGTCTTCCTTGGCGCTGGTAATCACGTGCATCACCTTGCCTTCCTGGTCCACGTTGTGTACGCCGTTGCTGTCCACCACGGCGTAGGGACGGTTGTCCAGCGTGAAGGCCGTCGGCGTGCCGTCCGGCGTGATGATGTGTATCCAGTCTGGAAAGAGCAGATCAATCTGGTGGATGTGCTGTTTCAGCGAGGTGTAACTGGCCGGGTCATAATCCACGTAGTAGGCGGCGCGCAGTCCCGTGCCGGAGTTCAATGGGATTTCCGAGGGGCGTCCATGCCGGTTCTTCCGCCGCGCATGCAACGGGGCCTTGGCGCGTCCTGTGTCCTTGAGCGCATGGTAGTTCCGCTTCTGCACCGGGAGCAGCAGTTCCGGCAGCCGCTGGCGATGGATCACATTGACTGCAAAGGCGATCAGGACCACTGTCGAAACCACGGCGACAACATCCAACACGCGCCGCAGGCGTTTCCATCGTTTGCGTTGCGGATCGTAAAAAATTGGTTTCGACATGGTCTTAGTGTATATTCGGCATCCTATTGGCGCGCTGGTGCAACGTCAAATGGCGCACCCATTGTATGATGCTTGGCGGTGGCCCTCCTTTTCCAACACGCACGCAAACACCTGCTCCTGGCCCTGGGCCTGGGCCTGCTTTTGCGCCTCTGGTTCCTCCACGCCTGGCCGCTGGTCGATGGGGACTCACTGATCTACGGAGACATTGCAAAGAACTGGCTGCTCCATGGCGTCTACGGTTTCACTGTGGAAAATGGCGTCCGGCCCACGCTGGTCCGCCTGCCCGGATACCCGCTCTTCCTGGCCCTTTGCTTCCGCCTCTTTGGCATGGAACATTACCATGCCGTGCTCTTCGTACAAGCGGGGACCGACCTCGTCTCCTGCCTGCTGGTTGCCGCTTTTGCCGCGCGCTTTGTGTCCCTGCGCGCCGGCATTGCCGCACTGTATTTGGCCGCGCTGTGCCCCTTCACGGCCAATTATGTCGCCACCCCGCTGACGGAGACGCCCTCCATTTTCTGCATCGCGCTCGGCCTGTATGCCCTGGCCCGTTATGTGGAGCGGCCAGGCCTAAATCGTTGGTTTTTTGCCCTGGTGTTTTCTGTCAGTTATGCCGCCCTACTGCGCCCCGATGGCGCATTGCTGGGCGTGGTCCTGCTGCCGGCCATGTTCTGGCTTCCGCGCAAACAGATTGCACCGTCCCGCGCAGCCACGCTTGCCCTGCTGTGCGCCGCTCTCACGCTGCTGCCGTTTCTGGCGTGGACGCTGCGCAACGCGCGCACCTTTCATGTCTTCCAGCCCCTGGCCCCACGCTATGCCAGCGACCCCGGTGAGTATGTCAATCGCGGATGGGACCGCTGGGTGAAGAGCTGGTGCGTGGAATTCACCTCGACCTATGAAGTGTTTTGGAACGTCAGCGGATCCCCCGTCGATCTGGGCAGTCTGCCAGAGCGCGCCTTTGACGCCCCGGCGGAGCGCGCGCAGACCACCGCCTTGCTGGACGCCTACAACACCACGCTGGTCCTCACTCCGCAGATGGACGCGCAGTTCGCACAACTGGCACGCCAGCGCATCCAGCGGCGTCCCTTGCGCTATTACGTGGTCCTGCCCGTGTTGCGCCTGGCCGACATGTGGCTGCGCCCGCGCACGGAGATGCTATGGATTGAACTGCGCTGGTGGCAATACCCGCAACATAAAAGCGAAACGCTCTTTGCCTGGGGCTATGCCGTGCTCAATCTGGCCTATCTGCTGGCGGCCCTGTGGGGCACGGCGAAGCGCGTCCCCTACATCTCGTTGATGCTGGCCTATGTGGCGCTGCGCTGCCTGCTGCTGCTCACCCTGGAATGCCCGGAGCCGCGCTACACGCTGGAGTGCTTCCCCATGGTTTTCATTCTGGCCGCCGCCGCGTTGACCGTGCGCGGCGCTCCAGTACCTGCTTCCACAACGACCACTCCACTTTCGTAGACGCCCTGGACAACCATCCGGGCGATGGAAAAATAGCGTCCCTGATAGTCAAGCCATGGGGGCCTTCCACTTTGGATGCACTCTGTGGACCGGCCATCCCCAACACGCATCTATAGGGCGATGGCGCGCTCCGGCCAGATTTGGAACTCGCGGTGTTTGTGTGTCTCCGCCTTGGCCGGGACGTCGCCACTGGCGACACGAAGCATGTGCCCAAAGGTGCGCTCCGCCACTTGTTCGATGCTTTCTGTGCCTTCGACAACATTGCCTGCCGAAAGGTCAATGTCTGACTGCATCCGTTGAAAAACATCATTATTGGAGGCCAGTTTGATGACCGGGGCAATGGCATTGCCAATGGTCGTACCTCTTCCCGTGGTAAAAATGACCACGGTGGCGCCAGCGGCCACCAGCCCTGGGGTCGATTCCTGGTCGTAGCCAGGCCCTTGCATCAAATGCAGGCCGCGCCCCTTGGGTGGTTCCGCATAGCCCGTCACGCCCTCAACACGGGTGTGTCCACCTTTGGCTATGGCCCCCAGGGACTTAATGGCAATGTTCAACAGGCCCCCCGCAATGTTCCCTGGGCTGGGGTTCTCATTCAGCACCGTGCCAGCATGGCGCGCATATTCCCGATACCAGTCCACCATTGCGTAGACGGCGCGTGCCGTCGTTGCGTCCTTGGCCCGTGCCGCCAGCAGGTGCTCCGCGCCAAAGAACTCCGGTACCTCGGTCATCAGGACCGTCCCGCCAGAGCGGACAAGTCGGTCTGATACCAGTCCAAGACTGGGATTGCAGGAGATGCCGGAAAGGCCATCGGACCCTCCACACTTCACGCCCAGGACCAGTCCGCTGACGGGGACCTGCGTCCGTCCTGATTGGTTGACCACTGGCAGCATCTCTTTGATTGCGGACAGACCACGTAGCACCGTACCGGACGTGCCCCCGCACGCCTGCACGCCCAACCTGACAAACGGCTTGTTGATCGTTTCGCCCTGGCGCAGCAGGTATTTTTCCATGACGCCCAGGTTTGTTTTTTCGCAACCAAGTTCCAGCATCACCACGCCCCCCACATTCGGGTGGGCTGCATAATTGGCCAGCGTGCGCAGTGTGATTTCAATGTTCGAGCCGTCCTGGCACCCGCAGCCTTTATTGTGGGGGATGGCGACGACACCATCCACGTTGGGGAAGCGGCTGCGGCTGTACAGCTCAAACTCCGCCTGCATGGCAATCTGCTGCGCCTCATGGCTGGAGCACATGCTGGTGGGCACAACCAGGATGTAGTTGCGCGTGCCTACCCGCCCATCAGCGCGGCGATGGCCGAAGAATGTCTGCACCTGCCCTTCAGGGAGATAATCTGGCGGTGCAACGTACTGGTCTTCCTGCACCTCGCGCACGACCGGCACTTCATTGCCCATATTGGCAGGCGACACCTTGTCTCCGCGCTGGATACCCAGGGACATGCCAATGGGCTGTCCATACTGGCGTACGAAATCGCCCGCGGGTATCCCCACCACGGCCACGCGATGACCGGGAGGGACGGCCTCCTTCAAGGGAAAGGCCACGCCATCCTGGGCACGCAGCACCCTACCCGCTTCCAAGGGACGGCGGGCCACTGCGACGTTGTCTGCGGCGTCCACCCGGATGGTGCAGGCGGCCAGGTCCTCCGGCATGTCTTGCGTAGTAGGTTGCATGTCGTCAACTCCTATGCCCGCATCCAAAGGGCCGGACCTGTGCGGCGTCCAATGCTGCCAGGCGACCGCCCCGCGTCTTGGTACAAACAGTTGGCCACTACGTCCCACTACTGGTCAGACCAATTCAATTGTATCGCGTGTACACCCTCTTTTGCCAGCGTTTTTGTTGTATGTGGCCACGACGTTACTTCTCGCATTGCCGTTATGTGCAGTCCTTGCTTGATTGCCCTGGCATGCACCCCCATCAATGTGGCCCTTATTGTCGAAGAGTTGGGGCAAAAGAAATCCACGTCCTTGTTGCGACCCAGGCACCACAATTCGATATAGGCCGCTCTACTTTCCGATGCAGAAGGTAGAGAAAATTAGTCCTAAGATTTCGTCGGAAGTGGTCTCGCCGGTCAGCGCATCCAGCGCACGCAGTGCGTTGTAAAGATCGAGCAGCAGCATCTCATGGGGGACCTGCGTCTCAACCGCATTGGTGGCGGCGGCCAGCGCTTCCAATGCTGCGGTCACGGCCTGCTGCTGGCGCAGGTTGGTGACCAGTCCGCTCTCCGTCTCCATGCCGTCCCCACGCACCAGTGACAGGACCTGCTCCCGCAGGACGGCAATCCCATCGCCCGTTACGGCGGAGGTGGGGACCACGGGGAGGCAGATTTCGCCTGCCTGGGCCGCGTCCTCCATCTGGCCGTTGGGCAGGAGGTCCATTTTATTGCGCGCCACCAGCGCACGTCGGCCAGCAAGTTGTACGAGCAGCCTTTGCTCCTCGGCATGGAGCTGCGGCGCGGTGGCGTCCAGCACCAGCAGCACCAGGTCGGCATCGGCCAGCGCCTCGCGTGTCTTCCCAACGCCAATGCTCTCCGCTTCGTCCATCGCTTCGCGGAGACCTGCGGTGTCCATCAGGTCAACGGGAATGCCCCCCAGCGAGATGCGCTCCGTGACCAGGTCGCGCGTGGTGCCCGGCGTGGCCGTCACAATGGCGCGTTCACGCTGTACCAGCCGGTTGAAGAGCGAGGACTTTCCAGTATTGGGCCGCCCAACGATGGCCAGCGAAAACCCGTCCCGCACGATGCGCCCATAGGCAAAGCCCGCGGCCATCTCCCGCAGGGGCGCGGCCACGGCGGCAATGCGCAGGAGGGCATCTGCGTTGGACATCACCGCGACATCGTCCTCGGCAAAGTCGATGCCCGCCTCCAACTCGGCGATCAGCTCCACCAGCTTTTGCTTGATGGGCCGGATGCGCCGCGAGAGCGCGCCGTCCAGTTGCTCGGAGGCGATCTTTGCCTGATACAAGGTCTGCGCGTCGATCAGGTCGCGCACGGCCTCGGCCTGCGTCAGGTCGAGACGACCGGACAAGAATGCACGTTCTGTAAATTCACCGGGCCGCGCCAATCGCGCCCCTCCTGCAACGCAGGCGCGCACCAGAAAATCCAGGACCACCGGCGCGCCATGCGCGGCAATCTCCACAACATCTTCCGTGGTGTAGGAACTGGGTGCTGCAAACCATGTGACGACGGCCTCATCGAGCCGCTGCCCTGTGGCCGGGTCGAGCACCGCAGCAAAGTGCGTCTGCGCTGGGACCAGAAGGTGACGCAACCGCAGCAACGGCGTTGCAATGGAGACGGCCTGCGGCCCGGACAGGCGCACAATCCCGATGCCACCGCGCCCCGGCGGCGTGGAAATGGCCA
>JBMFGT010000029.1:0-22860 GCA_049977205.1 Acidobacteriaceae bacterium
CGACAGCACGAATACCATGCATGTCGACAACCAGGAAACGCTTTCCGGAACGCCGTTCCTCATTGCCAAAGATGAGACCCATGGTGCCATCATCGTGGCATTCCTGGATCTCACGAAGGGCACCACGACCATGCAATCCATCGATATGAAGACGTACCAGGCGACAAATCTCACGTCACCGAGCACGCTTCCAGTCGGATTCATGGCAGGCGGTATCATGGTCTCTCCCGACGGGAGCAAGATCTATACCGTAGGGACCCTGAACGGCCAACCGCAGTTCTACGTCCTGCAGAACCAGTAAGCAGCGTCACCCCACGCAAGCCAAAGGCAGCTTGCGTGGGCCACCCTGACATCGTGTAAATCGTTGCAGGTGCAGGTGGCCCATGCAAGCCTGCATTTGGCATGGGGGGAGTTACTGCTATGGAGCGCCGGTGCGGACACCAAGGACCTGGATTTTTGGTGTTTGCTGGTCCCAGAGCGGCGAGACATCGTCAAAGATGAGCCGGAACTCGCGCGTATCTCCGGGGGCCAGCGGCGCGGCGCTGACTGGTTCCGTGTCCACATACGGCTGGTGGGCGCGGATGAGCAGCAGCGGGACGGTCTCCACCTGGGGCTGCTCCCCGGCGGCATTGGCAAAGGTGACGGCGACGGTGACGCCGCTGACGGTCTGCTGGCCGTGGTTGGTAAGGTTGCCATCTACGTAGGTCACCTGGCCCCCGGCAAAATTGGTGGCCTGGCTCAGATGCAGGTCCGTCAGTTCCAGATTGGCTGCGTATGGGCTGGGTTGCAGCGTCGCATCGGGCGTGGCGGAGGCGGGATGACGGCCACCCAGGACCGCCAACAGGCCCAGCCCCAACACCACGACCGCGGCGGCCACCACCCAGGGCAGCCATTTGCGTTCCTGCTCCACGCCTTGCGGCGTTTCGGATGGAAATATCTCCTGCATGGGAGTGGGTGTCCGATCGTGTGCGTCCTTCGGGTCGCTGGGCATGGCATGATTGTAGACCGGTTTTTGAGGGAATGGGGCAGTCTGCTGCCGGGCGCCGTTGTCTTTCTTGCAACGGCAGGGGACACCCCGGTTTTGTGGCTGGTCCGGTAGGTGGCCCTTGGGTCTCGCCTTGCCGCAGGGAAGGGAGCGCGTTGGTAACGGTCTGCATAAAAATTCCTGGAATTTTTCCTGATTGGCCGCTCCTTTCTGCCGAAAGAAACGTCATATAGAAGTAGCAGGGCAAGGGAAGCTGGCACAGGTACGCGCCAAAGGCCTGGGAAAGGCGGACCAACGAAAATGCGCAAACTGACAAGAAAACATTGGAGACCAGCCCTGTCTGGCCTGGAATGGGGCCGCACCCATGCCACAGTGCAGCCGATGACCGAATGGGCCTATCGGGCGGCAGCGTTGACCGCGGCCTTGCTGCTGCTGGCCACGGCAGGGGCGCTGTAAACAGGGACCATCCTCCCATCTACACGCAAGGCCATCGCCCCATCTCGAAGAAATCCTGACCGTTGTTTACTGGAAGCGGGCGCGGCGCACGCTCTGGCGAAGGTCCTGCCCCTGCATCAAGACAGGAACGCACATCTCCTGCAGGCGGGAGCGCATCCGCTCGCCAATGCGGTCGCCCAGGGTCTCTTCGCGCATGGCGCGGGCGGCGGCGGCACGTTGTGATTGCGCGCCATTGTCCTCCAGCATGGCCGGGGGCTGGTCCGCGTAGTTGGTGGTAATCAGGGTGGTGCGCTTGTCGTTGTAGCGCGTGTTCAGGATGTGCGCCACGGTGTCCCATACCCAGTCCGTCGGCTTGACCGCGCCCAGTTCGTCCAGCACCAGCACCTCGGCCTCAAAGACCGGGCGCAGGATGCCCATCTCCGTGGTGGCCACCTGCGGGTTGTAGGAGTGCTGGATTTCTTTCAGCAATTCGCGGTAATCGCAGAAGAGTCCCACCGCGCCTTTGTTTTCAATCAATTCGCGCAGCACGCCCACGGCCAGGTGGGTCTTGCCCGCGCCAATGTCCCCGGTCAACAGCAGGCCGCGGCCATCGGTTTCCAGGGGAAAGCCCTCGCAAAAGCGCCGCGCGGTCACCAGCGCCATGCCCAGGGAAGGCCCCGCGCCGTGGAAGCCAGTCTCAAAGCTGTCCAGCGTGCAATGCGCGTAGCGTGCTGGGATACGCGCCCGTTCCAGCCGTAGCGTGGCCTTGCGCGCAATGCGGCACTCGCACTCCACGGCATATTGCCCGCCGTCCTCGCGTACCTGCACCACCAGCCCAAGGCCGCCGCAGCGGGGACAGGCGGCCTGTCGGTTCCTCTGATTTCGAATGCGCGTTTCTTCGGCCATTGGCATCTCCGTCCCCTTGTAGTATCGCAGCATGGGGGCGGCCTGCGGCAGGGGAAATAGGACGTGGAGCGGAGCAAAACGCGTTGCCAATTGTGGGAAACTGGGATAACCTAAATAGTACGTTTGAGAAAGGTTTTTGTCCGATGCCAAAAGAGGGGATCCATCCCAAATACGATACCGTCCGCGTGATGTGCGCCTGCGGGACCAGCTTTGAGACCCGTTCGACCCACAAGGGCGACATTCACATTGAAATCTGCTCCAGTTGCCACCCGTTTTTTACCGGGAAGCAGAAGCTGATTGATACTGCTGGCCGCGTGGAACGCTTCCGCCGCAAGTACGCGAAAAGCGACGCCGGAATCAAGGCAGCCGCAGACAAGGCGGTCACAGACAAGGCCGCAACCGCCAAGGCGTAGCAGCCGCGCGACGGTCAGCGCCGCACAGCGTGCCGCATCGTGTGGCGGCAGGCAGCGCCAAACGATCTTCCAGGGCCTCCGCCAATCGCGGGGGCCTTTTGGTCGGTGCGCCAAACATACATGAGAAAGCACTGGGACAATCCGGCGGAACACGTGATGCCTGCGGAGGCGCGTGTTCCTGCGTCGATGACCATCGGCACGGTGCGGGTCGCCCCGGCAACGGTGCTCGCCCCCATGGCCGGAGTGACGGACACCATCTTCCGCCGTTTCATCCGCAACGCCAGCCTGTTTCAAGGAGAAGCCGCGGCGGCCAACATGGACGCGGCGAGCAATCTAAGGAAGCTCTGCGCAAGTTCCACTGCTACGCCTCAGGGGCTAAAGCCCACTTTCGTTTCAGGGAATTCCGACGGGACCCAAGTCCCGCCCCTTCAAAACGTTGACTTACTCCGAGGTCCCCTGAGCGCGGGCGTTGTGGCCAGCATCAGCAACCAGCAATCTGGCTGCGGTCTCCTGATGACGGAGTTCACCTCTGCCGACGGCCTGGCGCGCACGCGCGAATCCAAGCGCAAACGCTATCTCACTTTCTATGACGACGAGCACCCCATCGCCGCGCAGCTTTTTGGCGCTGACCCAAACACGCTGGCCGAGGCCGCGCGCATTGTGGAGGGCGCGGGCTTTGACGTGGTGGACCTGAACCTGGGCTGTCCTGCCAAGCGCGTCGTCCGCTGCAACGGCGGCAGCGGTCTGCTGCGCGACCTGCCGCTGATCGCCCGCATTTTTGAACAGGTCCGCGCCGCCGTCCGCATCCCCTTTACCGTCAAGTTCCGCATGGGTTGGAGCGACACAGAGATCGTCTGCGTGGAGCTGGCCAAGCTGGCCGAGGCCAGCGGTCTGGACGCCGTGGCGCTGCACGCCCGCACGCGCGAACAGGGCTACTCCGGCGCGGCGCGCTGGGAGTGGGTGCGCGCCGTAAAAGGGGCCGTGCGCATCCCCGTGATTGGCAATGGCGACATCCGCACGCCGGAGGACGCCTGCGCCATGGTCGCCGAGACCGGCTGCGATGCGGTGATGATTGGCCGCGCCGCGCCCTCCAATCCGTGGATCTTCCGCCAGATCGCCGAGTACACCACCGAGGGCCGCTACACCGTGCCCACGCAGATGGACCGCTATCGCATGATCCAGACATACTTTTCCATGCTGCTGGAAGAGGAACACCCGGAGGCGAGCGGCAAGATGAAGCAATTTGCGTCGTGGTTCACGCACAGCGTTCCGGGCGGAGCGGCCTTGCGCAAGGCCATCTATGCGGCCAAGACCGGCGAGGAGGTGTTGGGCGAAGTGGAACGGTTCTACTCGCAATCGCCGGAAGCGGGGCTGCAAGTTGCAGAAGCCACGCCAGCGGGGCCGTGCGAGGAAGAGGCATTTCCTTCCGCGCTGGCTTGCTGACGCGTTCAGGGAAAATTTCGCGCAGGATTTATGCTGTATTCGCTATGCGGAGGTCCTCTGGGTTCTTCCCCCCCCCCTGCATGGCCCCCAGGTCTTCTCAAAAACGAGGCCCTTCGACAAACCCGGGCAGGCCTGGGACGCCCGCGTGTTTTTGGGGACATAGCGGGCGTTTTCTTACCAGCGCAGCAGCACGATCTCTGAGCAGAAGCCTGGGCCAACGGCGGCCAAAATGCTATAGCTTCCCGGCGCAGGATGGATGTTCTGCATGAAATCTTCCAGCACCAGCAGCACAGAAGTGGACGACATATTGCCCTTGCGGCGCAGAGACTCCCAGGAAGGCGCAAAGGCCTCCCGTGGCAGGCCGAGCGATTCTGAGCAGGCATCCAGCACCTTTGGCCCGCCGGTGTGCATGATCCAACTGCCAATGTCCTTACGGCCAAGGCCGTGTTCGGCCAGAAAAGCATCCACGTCGTGCGGAAAGTATTTGTGGATGGTCTGGGGCACGTCGGAGGACAGGATGATCTGGAAGCCTTCCTCGGAGATGTCCCAGCCCATCAGGTGCTCCGTATTGGGATAAAAGCTGGAACGGTGGCCGAGGATCTCCGGTCCGTTGGCCTCCACCTTGTCGCCCACGACAACCACGGCGGCGGAGCCATCGGCAAAGAGGCCGGAGGCAATCATATTGGCCACGGAAAGGTCTTTGCGCTGCCAGGTGAGCGAGCACAACTCCACCGACAAAAGCACGGCGATGCGGTCCGGGTAGGCCTGCACATAATCGGCGGCCTGCGCAATGCCCGCGGCGCCGGCCACGCAGCCCAGGCCAAAGATGGGCGTACGCCGCATGTCCAACGGTAGCCCCATGATGTTGGTCAGCTTGGCGTCCAGCGAGGGCGCGGCGATGCCGGTCACGGAGACGGAGATCAACGCGGCGATCTCGGATTTTTTGCGTCCGGCCCGATCCAGAGCGCCTGTGATGGCGCGCTCGCCCAGCCCTGTGGCGGCCCGTATCCAGCGATCATTGGCGTCGCCCCAGGTGCCCATGGCACGGTACTCCTCAATGGGGTAGGCCAAATGGCGGCCCTCCACCGATACGCGCTGGTGGAAGCGTTCCAGGACCTCTGGTTTTTCCAGTTTGTCCTTCCAATGTTCGCAAAGGGCGGTAAAGATTTCCTGCTGGGTGTAGTACCACTGCGGCATGGCGCCGGCAACGCTGGCTATTTTCATGGGTCCGATCTGGTTTCTGGAATGTTATTGCTACTAAATCTTAAGACGGTCCAAGAAGGCATTCGGTGAGCTTTGCCTTTTCAGCCCACGAAAAGAGCGTGCTATTTTTACGCTGGATGTGTGGTGGACCACGCAAGCCTTCTTTGGCCTACGTGGGAGGGTCCACTCAGGCCGCTCTGGTCCAGTCCTACGGCTGTCCCTCATGGGCCAAAGCCCACTATGATTTCTGGTACTTCCGGCGGGACCAAAGTCCCGCCCCTTCAAAATGCCGACTTGTTCAGTGGCCCACTAAAAGTCTTTTTTGGCTGCCGGTACTGGATTGGCGGCAAAAAATCCCTCAATGCGGACGATTTCCTCTGCATTCAGCCGGAAGCTGGCCGCGCCAAGGACGCCGTCCACCTGCTGCGCGTTGCGCGCACCCACAATGGCCGCAGTCACGGCGGGCAGGCGCAGTGTCCAGGCAATGGCCACCTCTCCCGGCGTACGTCCGTGCGCCGCGCCTATCTCACGCAACAACTCGACCAGCTTCAGGTTGCGCGTCAACATTGGTTCCTGGAAGCGCGGACTGTTGCGCCGCCAGTCATCGTCGGGCATGGCGGCAATGCGTTCGCGGGTCATCTTCCCGCTCAGCAGGCCAGACTGCATGGGCGAATAGTTGATGACGCCGATGCCATGTTTTTCGCAATAGGGCAGGACCTCTGCCTCCACCGCGCGGTTCAGCATGGAATACGGTGGCTGCAAGCTGGTGATCGGCGCAATTCTGGCGATGCGCTCCATCTGCGCCACGGAAAAATTGGAGACGCCGATGTATCGCACCTTGCCTTCTTCTTTGAAGCGGGCCAGCGTCTCCCACGCCTGCTCAATCTCCGCCTCCGGGTCCGGCCAATGGACCTGATACAGGTCAATCACGTCTACTTGCAGACGGCGCAGGCTGGCCTCCAGTTCCCTGCGCAGCGAGTCTGGTTTCAAGCTGCGCTGTATCTGGCGGTCATCGCCCCAGACCATGGAGCACTTGGTGAAGATGTACGGCCTCTGGCTGCGTCCCTTCAGGGCGCGCGCCACCACCTCCTCGGAGTGGCCCAGGCCATAGACCGCTGCGGTGTCAATCCAGTTGACGCCCTGGTCCAGGGCGCGCTGGATGGCGGCAATGGAGTCCTCGTCCTGCTGCGGTCCCCAGCCAAATAGCCAACCTCCTCCGCCAATGGCCCAGGCGCCAAAGCCAATGGGCGTCAGGTGCATATCAGAGTTGCCAAGCTGTTTGGTTTGCATATAAGTCCTCTGTGTTGTCCGCTTTTTAGTTGGATGCGTGGCGCGCGCTGGGCGATGCAGCAACGTCATGCGCCGGGGCCGGATGTTTCCCCTGGGTTTTTTCTGCGGCCTTTTCTGTTGCTTTCCCAATGGCTGTCTTCTTTGCGGTTTTCTTTTTGGTGCGCGTGGCCGCTGCCTTGCGCCGTTCCCCTGCGGCGTCGGCGCTGCTCAGATAGGCGGACCAGCGCAGTGCCGTGGCGTGGTGTCTGCCTGGTCTTTTGGCCTTTTGCACGGCCAGCCGGGCCACGGCATCCACGGCCCACGCAAAATTTTCTTCGCCCACGGAGAAGCGGTCGGCATCCGGTACGGGGTTCATAAAGTCAATGGCGTAGGGCACGCCATCCTTCACGGCAAACTCGACGGAGTTCAGGTCATAGCCCAGGGCGCGGCACAGGGTCAGCGCGTCTTTTTTCACGCGGCGCAGCAACGGCCTGCTGGTGGCAACCGCGCCCTGCACATAGCGCTCCGCGTGCGGGCGGCGCGGGTCATAGGCCATGATGCGCACCTCCTGTTGGCCAACGACGAAGCAGCGAAAATACTCCTCGAAATCCACCGCTGCCTGCAGGACCATGCACAGGTCGCGCGACTGATCATAGGCGTGGAAAAACCCCTCCCGGTCCCGCACCCGATGCACATCGCGCCAGCCGCCGCCATTGAATGGCTTGAGGAACGCGGGGAAGCCAACATAGGCGAAGATGCCGTCCCAATCCAGCGGATATTGCAGGTTGCGCAAGGAACGCTCCGTGGCCCCCGGCGGAAGCTGCTTGTGTGGCAGCAACACCGTGCGCGGCACGGCCACATCCAGCCGTCCGGCCAGCGCGTAGTTGAAGAACTTGTCGTCTGCCGACCACCAGAAGGGGTTGTTGATGACGTAGGTCCCGGTCAGCGCAGCATGCCTTAAATAACCACGATAGAACGGGACATCGTGCGAGATGCGGTCCACGATGACGGCGTAGGGGCAGGGCCGGTCCATCGCCACGCCACCCGTCTCCACATACTCCGCCACAATGCCGTCGTGGCCCAGGGAGTTGATGCGCTCCACCAAGGCGCTGGGGAAGGTGTTTTCCGCGCCGAACAGGATGCCAATCTTTTTCACCGTCCCCCCATCTTCCCTGTGCCCCGTACCAGCAACAAACAGGCGGACAATGTGTCCCTCTGCGCCAGCACGCTGGATTTTCAGTCCGCTTTATTTTTTCTTTCAGCGCGGCGTTTGCTGGCCCATTCCAGCTTGTTCACCTGGCGGGAGCGCCCCAACGCCAGCGCGTCGGCAGGCACATTGTCCGTGATGCAGGACCCCGCCGCCACGTAGGAGCCTTCCTCCAGATGCACCGGGGCCACCAGCGTGGAATCGCTGCCAACAAAGACGCCGTCGCCAATTTTGGTCGGATGTTTGTGTACGCCATCGTAATTACAGGTGATGACGCCAGCGCCAATGTTGCAGCCTGCGCCAATCTCCGCATTGCCCAGATAAGTAAGATGGTTGGCCTTGGAGCCTTCGCCGATGGTCACGCTCTTGGTCTCAACAAAGTTGCCAATGTGCGCCGCGCGGCCAATATGGCTCTCTGGCCGCAGGTGCGCGTAAGGGCCAAGCACCGCCCCATCTTCCACCACGGCGTGGTCCAGCACGCAGCCATTGCGCACCAGCACGCCATTGCCCAGGGTGGAGTGTTGCACCACGGAGTACGAGCGGATGTGGCACTCCTCGCCCACATGCGTTTTTCCCAGCAATTGCACAAATGGCTCCAGGACCGTGTCTGCGCCGACGGTGACATCGGAATCAATGACGCAGGTCTCTGGCCGGAAGATGGTCACACCCTGCGCCATCAAACGCTGCGCCGTGGCCATGCGCATTTGGGCGTCCAATTGCATCATCTCCGCAATGGTGTTGGCGCCCAGCACCTCCCGGTCGTCCGCAGCGGCCAACGCCACCACGCGCCCGCCCGCCCGGTGCAGCAGGGCCGCCATGTCTGTCAGGTAATACTCGCCATGCGCATTGCGGTTGGTCAGCTTGCCAATCTGGGCAAAGAGCGGCGCCGTGCGAAAGGCATAGATGCCGGAGTTGATCTCTGGCAGGGCCTGCTGCTCTGGCGTGAGCGCCTTTTGCTCAATGATCCCGGCTACTTCCGGGCCGTCCGCGGCCACGCGCAGGATGCGTCCATAGCCGAAGGGGTCTTCGGGCCTTGCCGTCAGGATGGTCATGGCGGCCTGCTGCGCGCGGTGGAAATCGCGCACCTGCGCAATCGTCTCCGGGCGTATCATCGGCACGTCGCCGGAGAGCACCAGCAGGTCGTCCACGCCAGCCATCATGGGCGCAAGGCATTGCACGGCATGGCCGGTGCCGCGCTGCTCCGCCTGCAGGACGAAGTGGACGCCGTTGTGCTGCATGGCCTGCTCGACGGCCCCCGCCTGATGGCCAACGACAACGAAAATCTCCTGCGGCGCCACCACCTGGAGCGCGGCGTTTATCACATGCTGCAACAGCGGCTTCCCGGCCACCGAATGCAGCACCTTGGGGCGTTTGGAGCGGAGCCGCGTGCCTTTGCCCGCAGCCAGAATTGCGATGGCGAATCGAGGAGCGTTCATGGGAGACCCGTCCCCATCCTCTCACATTCCTCCGCCTGGAAGGCAAGGCGCCTTCGCCCCGCCCTGCCAGAAAATGCTACTTGTTTGCGCTGCCTGACTTGTGCAGTTCGATGTCCCCTTTTTCCGCCGTCAGGTGCAGCATGGGGCCGCCGCCGTTCACGGAGCCGGAGACGATGCTGTGCTGGCCGCCATTCTCCGTGGTCAGGTTGAAGTCCGTATGCACGTCGCCATCAACGGCGGTCGCCTCCACGGAAAAGCTGGCGTCTCCGGGGAGCGTGACGGTGACGGGGCCATTGCGGTCCTCAATGTCCATGTTGCCGATTGGCTGGAGCGCCGTCAGGGTGATGCTGCCGTTGGAATTGCGCAAATGTACATCGCCGGTGATGCCGGTCAGTTCGATGTCCTTGGCGCGCGTGGAGATGGTGACCGGGCCGGTGGCGTTGTCCGCCGTCAGGTCGCCGGTGTCCAGGGAAATGGAGCCATCCACGCGGGCAAACTCCATCTCCGTGCGGCTGGAGTGGAAGTGGACCGGAGCGGCAACATGTTCCAGATGTACGTCGCCAAAGAAGTCGCCGTCCAGCATCACCGGGCCTTTCACCTCCGACAAGGTCACATCATTCATGCGCCCGTTCAGGGTGACAGGCCCCTGGACATCGTGCGCAGAAAAATCGCCCCGGCGCATGGTGGTGCGCACCGGCGCGGCGATGTTGTCCAGTTGCACATCGCCGTGCTCCGCATTGACCGTCACCGGGGCACGCAGCCCGCTGATGGTAATGTCGCCAAACTGCGAATGCACCTCGACGGACTGGTCCGGCGGCAGCGAAATGGTCATGTCGGCGCTGGCGTTGTTGTCCGTGTCCAGGCGGAGGGTGGTGATGTTGCCCGTGCTGGTAAGGACCGGCTGCAATGCGTCCAGCTTCTTTTGCGCCTCCGCATCAGAGTTGGCGTAGACGGTCTTGTTCAGCGTCAGGTGCATCTGGTTGTCTGTGCTGGCGCTTACGGAGATGTCCCCATGCGGGTCCTGCAATACGACAGGGCCTCCGGGTGTAACGGGAAAGGTGAGTTGTTGGGAGGCGGTGTGCGACTGGCCGAAGATTTGCATCAGGTGCATGTCCTCGTTGTCCATGCCCAGTTGCGACCCGACAATGGACCAATCGATATTGTGGCAACAGGCCGCCAACACGCCCAGTCCAGCCAGTAGGACGCCCAGCAGGATGGCCCCGCCCCCAATGCGCGTGGAGGTGTGCCGCCAGTGCGTCATCACCAGCGATTCCAGGGCCAGCACCACTCCCGCGCCAATCAGCGCCAATGGCCACCAATGCCCATAGAGCGTCCAGAAGCGCGTGGCGTCCAGCCGGTGCGTGGTCAACAGCAGGGCCACCACTCCAATGGAAACCAGCAGCAGCGGGCCGACGATGGAGCGTTGCTGCATGGCCCGCATCTGGGCGCGCTGCATCCGGTAATAGGACCTGCTGGCGCGATAATCCATGCGCGGCGGCAGCGGAGTTTGCGGGGGTGTGGTCATGGCTGCTCTCCGTGCTGCGGGCCGTCCTGGCCATCCGTGGGGCCGGGTACATCCGGGACAAATTGCGCCTTCCCCGCGGAGGGTTGCTGAGGTTGGTACGCGGCCTGTTGCTGTGCTGCGTCTGCGGCCCAGGCGGCGCGTTCCACCAAGGCCAGCAACCCAGCGACAATCAGGAACAGGGGCCAGCTTTTATTGAAGCCAAGGATGTTCCATTGGTCGAGCAGGAACAGCACTCCGACCAGAATCAAAAAGGCCGGCCCACGAAGGCGGCGGACCTGATACCAGCGGACCATGGGAAAGGTGGGGTTCATTGGGGGCCTCCGACGGTGCCGCTTGTTCCGCCATGCGTGCCTCCCGGCGGCGGGGACTGGCTGCGTCGGACCAGCAACCATACTCCAATCGCAATCAGCACCAGCGGCCAACTACGGTCTAGCCAGAAATGGTTCAGGATGCCAAGGTTGCCCAGCAGAAACAGAATGCCAAGGCCAATCAAGACCACCGCGCCCGTGGGCACCCCGGAACGGACCTCCGGCATATCATATTGCCCCGGTGGTACGGACGGCATGATAAAGCCAGCCGTCGGAGGGGGTGGTGGCGCCACAAACGGCGCAGCGGAAGGCGTTGCTGGGGACGCTCCCGTAAACGGCGGAACAGGGCTGGCCGGAGGAACAGGCGTTGCGCTGGGCTGCGCAGAGAACGGACCACCACGCTGGCCGGTAAACCACTGGCCGATGTCGTTCAGGCCCAGAGGATTTGGCAGCGGCAGACCATCGCGGCGGGCCACGGCCGTCTGATAGGCGTCAAAGACCTGATAGAAGACCCATCCCGCGACCATCAAGCCAAAAATGCCGTATACATCGGCGAGACTGATAAGCACGGCCATGACCAGCACATGCACCAGTCCCTTGACGAACTGGCCGTTGTACATGGCCCCCACGCCGGGAATCCAGCCAAGACCAAAGGCCAGCCACGGGCTGGCCGTTCCCGGCGGCTGAGGCGGTGGGATGGTCCCAGTGACCGCGTATTGGAGGTTTTGGCCGTCGCCGCCATGCACGGTGTAACTGCCAGCGGCAGGCGTAACGCCCAGCCGCGCGGCGATGCAGTCCTCGCAGCCAACAATGTTCTGGATGGTCCGCGCGCAGTCGCCACAAAGCGGCTTGCCGCAGAACTGGCAGTAGGCGGTGGCGGGGCGGTCGGGATGGTTGGCGCAGTTCATACCGCGCTCCTTTCAAGTACAGGCCCGTGTGCCCCTTTGGAAAAGGACATCAGGGGACGGTCCTGGTTTTCGTCCAAGATTTTCTGTGTCTTTTGGTGCATGGCGGCCTGCGGCAAGGTGCGCGAACGCGCTTTTCCGGGCAGACGCAGGGCCGCGTCCACCAGCGGGCCAATCGGGACCTGCACCACGCGCTGTTGGACCGCCGGATGGTGTTTCCCTGGCGACTGGGGAACGCGCGCCAACGGGTCCTGCCTGCGTCGCCCCGGTCCCTCGTCCACTGGCCCTGAAGATGGGCCGGTCGAGGACTTGTCGTGTTGCTGCTCTTCCGGCTGCCCGGTAGGTCCCGTGGTTTCAGAGGCGCGGCGCAGCTCCTGCACGCGCGACTCCACCTCGTAGACAAAACGGAGGTTCTCGTAGTAACGGACCACCTGCGCATTGGCCTGGACATACTGGCGCGTGAGGGTGCGGCGCACAGTCTGCGGGGAGAGGTCTGCCGGGTGTAGGCCGGCCAAACGGACGCCCAGCAGGTCCAACGTCAACGAAATGGAAAAGAAGGCCATGGCGGCCGTCAGGGCCAGACGCGGGTCCATGACCACGCGACGCAGCGTGAACAGCACTGGACGCCGCCAAGGCAGAAGCGTGGCGCCACCGCCAAGGGGAGTGTTGACCGCTGCCAACCGTGCGGAGTGCGCGGGGCCCAGCCGTGTGCCCGTTCCTGCCGCCAACCCTGCGGCCATCCCTGTCTCCGGCGAGGCCCAGTTTTCTGGCAAAGCTGCGGCCATCCTGGCCCCGCCGCTGGTGCGCGCCAGGATGGCGTCCACCAATCCTACGGGGACCTCAATTGCCTCCTGTTTTAAGAGCAGCAGCCAGTCATGGCCCTGGCGCGCCTGTTCCATCAGGCCGTGGCAGGGCGCGCAGGACGCGGCATGGGCGGCAAAGGCGTCCTTTTCCGCCTCTGGCAGGGCATTTTCCACGGCGTCCGCAAGCAGTCCTTCCAATGCGGCGCAGTCCATCGCCGGGGCCTGCGGCGTTTCGAATTGGCTGGTATCGCCCATTTACATCACCTGTCCCTTTGTACGTTCCAGCAGCCTCGCTAGTTCCATACGTCCGCGGCTGATGCGCGATTTCACCGTGCCCTCCGGGATGCTCAGGACCGCGGCAATCTCTTTGTAATCCATGTCATTCAGGTCGCGCAGCACCACCGCCTCGCGCAGTTCCGGGGAAACATGGAGCAGGGCCTGCTGCACCCGCTGCTGCAACTCCCGATCCATGGCGTGCTCCTGCGGCCCGCGACGCGGGTCTTGGAGCCGCTCGGAGATCGTCGGGGGGCCTTCCGGCCCTTCCCATCCAGCGTCCAGGGAGCTGGTGCTGCGTTCCTGGCGGCTGCGGCGGAAATGGTCCACCAGCAGGTTGCGCGCCAGTGAGATGAGCCAGGTCTGGAAGCTGCCGCGCTCCAGATCAAACTGCTCCAGGTTGCGGTAGACCTTCAGAAAGACCTCCTGCGTCAGGTCTTCCGCATCGGCAGGGGAGCCGGTAAAGCGATAGCAGATGGCATACACGCGCCGGTGCTGCGATTGCACCAGCAGTTGCCACGCCTGGGGATCACCTTGCAAACAACGGGGGACCAAGGCATTGGCTTCCTGCGCTGCGGCATCCGGCTTGTGCTCTGCGTCCCGCTCCAAACCCTGCTCCTTGGACGCCAGCGGGTCCCTGTGGCGCGCTGCCCCGGCCACGCCGGGGAGTGTCTGCTTCCGGCTGGCTGGTCCCCGTATTGGTCCGGGGACCGCAAACTCCGTAGACGAGATGCACCACGCAAGCGGGCCCATGCCCATTCATACGTGCAACGCCGTCTCCCGGTTCCCTGCCTACGACGGAGGGTCTTGTTCTCTGGTCTGTCGGCAACGGAAGAAAGGCGCTTGCTCCAGGCCCTTTTACACTATGCCATCGGCTCCAGGTGCGCGGTAAAGTGCCGCAGAAAGGGGGCCTCATAGGTCAATCGCAGCCCTTTGATTTGGGTGCGCCGCTCCCATACCCCCAAAATGATCTCCACCACATAATCAATATGGCTCTGCGTATACACGCGCCGGGGGATGGCCAGCCGCACCAGCTCCATCTGCGCCGCCCCGGCAAACATCAGGCTGCCGATCTCAACCGACCGGATGCCGCCTTCCAGGTACAGCTCCGCCGCAAGCGCAACCCCAGGGAACTGGTCCACCGGAATGTGGGGCAGAAAGGCCTTTGCGTCCAGATAGATTGCATGTCCGCCCGGCGGCTGCACGATGGGCACGCCGTGTTCGGCAATGTGGTCCCCCAGATAGGCCGTCGATGCAATCCGGTAACGCAGATAGTCTTCTTCCAGCGATTCCTGCAGGCCCACCGCCACCGCCTCCAGGTCCCGCCCCGCCAGTCCGCCGTAGGTGGGGTAGCCCTCCGTCAGGATCAGCAGGTCCTGTTCCTGCCGCGCCAGGATGTCGTCGTTGGTGCAGAGAAAACCGCCGATATTGGCCATGCCGTCTTTTTTGGCCGACATGGTGCAGCCATCGCCCAGCGAGAACATTTCCTGCGCGATCTGCTTCGGCGTCTTCGATGCGTAGCCAGGCTCGCGCATCTTGATGAAGTATGCGTTCTCAGCAAAGCGGCACGCATCAAAGTAAAGCGGTACCCCGTGCTTGCGACACACCGCGGCCACGGCCCGTGCATTTTCCATCGACACCGGCTGCCCGCCACCAGAGTTGTTTGTCACCGTCAGCATGACCAGCGGGACATGTTCGCGCCCCACCCGTGTGATCAGCTCCTCCAGCGCGTTGACATCCATGTTCCCCTTGAATGGGAGGCGCAGGCCAGGCTGCCGCGCTTCAGGAAGCAGCAGGTCAACCGCCTCTGCCCCGGCAAACTCTACGTTGGCGCGCGTGGTGTCAAAGTGGGTATTGTTTGGCACCACATCGCCCTTTTTGCACATCACATGGAACAAGATACGTTCCGCCGCCCGCCCCTGGTGGGTGGGTATCACATGGGTGTAGCCGAATATGTCCTGGACGGAGGCCTTGAAATGGTCGAAGCTCCTGCTCCCGGCGTAACTCTCATCGCCCTCCATCACCGCCGCCCATTGGTGCGTGGACATGGCGCCGGTGCCAGAATCGGTCAACAGATCAATCAGGACATCGTCCGCCCGGAGCAGGAACAGGTTGTAATGCGCGGCACGGAGCAGTCCCTCCCGCTGCTCGCGGGTGGTCCAGCGGATGGGTTCCACGCTCTTGATACGGAAAGGCTCAATAATGGTCTTGGTGGTCATTTGCAAGGTCCTCTGCGAAGATGGCGCTAATTCTGTCCACTGTCAAAGCGCCCGGCGTCATCGTTACGGGCCTGACAGGACCCAGCAGGATGGCATGCTGCGTCCCATGCGCGCGATTGCACTTGAAAGGACGATGCTGCCCTGACCGCCAAGACCGGTCATTTTACGGCCTGGAGGTCATACCACGCAACCTGCTTGATGGCGCCAATGCCTCCCTTGGCCCTGTGGAAACGGAGCAGGCACGCCCATGCGCTCGAAAACGATCCATGGCCGTGATGCCGTCGCCATGGTCCTCCAAACAGGAGAAGATACGTCGGGACCTATGCCCCGATGAAGAGGCCTTCCATGATAGGGCGAGGGGCGCGTTGTTCCATTGTTTTCACGGGGGCGCAAGCGCCAATCATGCTCATGATTGCATGAAGTCAGGGGAAACAGGGTTTTCGTAGAGCGAGTAGTCGCGCGTGACCACGGTGAGGCCGGAGGGGGTGACGAAGTAGTTTTTCTTGTCCTCTTCTGCGTCGTAGCCAATCACGGTCCCCTCTGGAATGTGTACGTTACGGTCAATGATGGCTCGGTGGATGCGGCAATGACGGCCAATGTTGACGTGGGAGAAGACGATGCTGGAATCAATTTCCGCATAGGAGTTGATGCGCACGTCCTGCGAGAGGACGCTGTTGCGCACCGTGGCCCCAGAGATGATGCAGCCAGCGGAGATGATGGAATTGATGGCCATGCCGGTGCGGCCCGGCTCCCCAAAAACAAACTTTGCCGGCGGGTATTGGCGGACGCGCGTGCGCATGGGCCAGCTCTTGTCATACAGATTGAAGACCGGGGAGATGGACACAACATCCATGTTGGCGTCATAGTAGGAATCCAGCGTGCCAACGTCGCGCCAGTAGAGCGCCTGTTTCTTGTTCTCATCGACAAAGTTGAAGGCATACATTTTGTAATTGCCCAGTAGGCCGGGCAGGATGTCATGGCCAAAATCGTGCCGGGAGTTGGGGTCTTCGGCATCGCGCATCAGCGCAGGCAACAGGACATCGGTATTGAAGACGTAGATGCCCATGGATGCGTCCACCTTGTTGGGGTCTTGCGGGGAGCGTAGCTCTGTCTGCTGCGGCTTTTCTTGGAAGCCGACGACCTCCCCGTTGTGGGCCACATCCACCACTCCAAAGCGGGAGACCTCCGATGGATCAATGGCCAGCGTGGCCAACGTCACGTCGGCCCCGGAGTCAATGTGCTGCTGGATCATGCGGCCATAATTCATCTTGTAGATGTGGTCGCCGGAAAGGATGAGCACATACTTGGGCTGTTCCGCGCCGATGGAATAGATGTTCTGATAGACAGCGTCCGCGGTGCCCATGTACCAGTTGGCGCTGACGCGCTGCATGGGCGGCAGGATCTCAATGAACTCCCCCAGCTCCGTGGCCACAGCCGACCCCCAGCCTTCGCGGATGTGCCGGTTGAGGGACAGCGCCTTGTACTGCGTCATGATATAGATGCGGCGCAGGTCAGAATTGATGCAGTTGGACAGCGTGATGTCAATAATGCGGTACTGGCCGCCAAAGGGGACGGCTGGCTTGGCCCGGTCGCGCGTCAAAGGAAAAAGGCGTTCGCCCGCACCACCCGCCAACAGGACGCCCAGCGTATCTTTCATTTCCAGCATGACCTGCTCCACGCTCCTGATCTGCAGACTCGTTGTTTCTTTTGATGCTGAAAGCCGTGCCCACGTGTCCGGCAGTCCCCACTACGCCAGAGACAATTGCCAGGCCCTTCCCTGGTGCCTGGTCATTGGCCCCATTCCCCGTCCAGATGGCCTTCTTCTGGACCGGCATCCGTGCGGATGCGCAGGGAACGCAGAAAGTGCAGGTCCTGCGCGGTAAATGGCGCCTTGTCCTGGCTGGATGTGGCATCGCCCGCCCCTTCCGGCCCCGTCTCTGGTGCATCGACCTCGTTGAGTCCAATGGTGGCCTCCAGCATCAGCAGCACGTCAAAGCCCTCGGCGCGGATGTTGCGCACCACGCCTGCAATGTCTTCCGAATCGGCCACGGTCTCATGGATCGCCTCACCCAGTTGCTGGATCAGGTTGCGCAATTTGGTGTTCAAGGCCCGCCTCCCCGCGTCGTGGGTGCTGGATGGCATCCCCCGCCGCGCTTCTTTCACCTTACTGCTACCTTACTGCCGTTTATGATACAGGGCAACGGCACTGCAAGACTGCTACACTTTTCTGCGTGGACCATGTTTCTTTAGGCCGCAAGCTGGGACGGGGGGCCCGCCTGGCCGCAGAGCGTTTGCAGGGCCAGGCGCAGGCGATGGCGCGCCAGACCGTGATGACGGCCCAGACAGCACAGAAAAATGCCCCACAATATATTGCCCAGGGCCACGCCGTGGCCGCAGGCGGCAAACAGTTGGGCCGGACCTTCTGGAAGCGGTTGGCCCATGCCGGACGCATGTTGTGGCATGAGGTGACCGGGACCTTCTTTGCCCTGTTCGCGCTTTTCTTTGCCCAGGGGCTGTGGCGCGTCCGTGTCGCATGGCGCAACGGACCAGAGCACCGGCACTTTCTGCTCTATCTTGTACTGGCCGTCTTGTTCACGTACTTCACGGTCAGCTCATTCTGGCGCTCGCGTCGCGCCCCACGCTGATGCCTGTGGCAAACGGCGACCAAAGGAAATGCAATGGCAGATGAAAACACTCCGCAAACACCTTCCCAGGCCATAAATGACGGACCGTCCGGCGTGGCCACCTCCTCCGGCATTCCGGTCGAGCAGGTCTACACCGCGCAGGGGCAGGCATCCGGGGCCTTTGAGGAAAACGTCGGTTTTCCCGGCACGTTTCCCTTCGTGCGTGGCATCCAGCCGACCATGTACCGGGGCCGTCTGTGGACCATGCGCCAGTACGCGGGCATGGGCGATGCAGAAGAAAGCAATCGCCGCTACAAGTTTTTGCTGGCCAACGGCACGGCGGGACTCTCCGTGGCCTTTGACCTGCCCACGCAGATTGGCTATGACTCTGACGACCCCATGGCGCTCGGCGAGGTCGGCAAGGTCGGCGTGGCCATTGATTCCATTGAGGACATGGAGCGGCTCTTTGATGGCATCCGCCTGGACCAGATTTCCACCTCCATGACCATCAACGCAACGGCCAGCATCCTGTTGGCCATGTATGTGGCCGTGGCCCGGCGCACAGGGGCGGAGGTGCGCAAGCTCTCCGGCACGGTGCAGAATGACATCCTGAAGGAATACATCGCGCGTGGGACCTACATCTATCCGGTGTCCCACGCCATGCGCATTGTAACGGACATGTTTGCCTGGGCAGGGGAAAACCTTCCAGAGTGGAACACCATCTCCATCTCCGGTTATCACATGCGCGAGGCCGGTTCGACCGCGGTGCAAGAGGTCGCCTTTACCCTGGCCAACGGGCGCACCTACGTGCAGGCGGCGGTGCAGGCCGGCCTGGATGTGGACCATTTTGCGCCACGGCTCTCATTTTTCTTTAACGCGCACAGCAATTTCCTTGAGGAGATCGCCAAGTTCCGCGCCGCGCGGCGCATGTGGGCGCGCATCATGCGGGATGAATTTGGCGCCAGGGACCCACGCTCCTGGATGCTGCGCTTCCACACCCAGACGGCCGGCTCCACGCTGACCGCGCAGCAACCGGAAATCAACATTGTGCGTACCGCGCTGGAAGCACTGGCGGCGGTGCTGGGCGGCACCCAGTCCCTGCACACCAATGGCTATGATGAAGCGCTGGCCCTGCCCACCGAAGAGGCCGCGCGCACCGCGCTGCGTACGCAACAGGTGGTCGCGTATGAATCCGGCGTG
The DNA here is from genome assembly GCA_049977205.1 of Acidobacteriaceae bacterium. GTDB lineage: Bacteria > Acidobacteriota > Terriglobia > Terriglobales > Acidobacteriaceae > JBMFGT01. The sequence goes on from JBMFGT010000029.1 coordinate 19,155, forward strand.
GCGCAGACAGTCGACCCTGTGGCCGGTTCGTATTGCATTGAGGCCCTGACCGACGAGATCGACCGCCGGGCCACGGAACATCTACGCAAAATCGACGCCCTGGGCGGCATGTTGCGCGCCATTGAGCAGGGCCATGTGCAACAGGAGATACAGGAGGCCGCGTACCAATACCAGCGCGCGGTCGATACGCGCACGGCCATTGTGGTGGGCGTCAACCAATTCACACTCGATACGGAAACACCCATCCCCACCCAGCGTATGGATGGAGACCTGGAACGTAGGCAGGTGGAGCGGCTGCGCGCCCTGCGCCAGCGTAGAAACGCGGCCCAGTGGCAGGCGGCCATCCAGCGGGTGCAAGAGACGGCCCGCAGCAACCAGAACCTGATGCCAGCCATCCTCGCTGCCGTGGAGAGCTATTGCACCGTGGGCGAGATTGCGACCGCGCTGCGCAGCGTCTTTGGCGAATACCAGGAGGCCGTGGTGATTTAGGCCTTCCCCGGGGAGCAGGCCACCCATCCCATTTGCAATTCCCCTTTGCGCGAAATGACAGCGGCCAAAAAACGGGCTTTTCCTGTACTATAAAACGACCACGGGCCGTGGTCCCGTCATTTTTACAGGAGCACCCATTTCAAAATCTGCATGCCTATCCAATCCAAAGCAGAGTATCGGATGTACTTACGGGCCGACCTTGCGGCGCATGGCTTCTCCCATTGGAGATGGTGGATGCGCTTCAAGTACGACGTGATGACATGGCAGCGGCTCCTGCGCAAGACCGAGTACCGCATCAATTGCCATCCGGGGGTGCTCTGGCGGCCCTTCGTCCTGTGGACGCGCTGGCGCTACCGGCAACGCAGCATCCGTCTCGGTTTTGAAATCCCGCCCAATGTATTTGGGCCGGGACTGGTCGTGATGCACTGGGGCGGCATCGTCGTCAATCCACGGGCCAGGGTCGGCGCCAACTGCCGCATCCATGCGGGAGCAGGCATTGGCGAGGAAAAAGACGAGGTCCCCATCCTTGGCGACAATGTCTACATTGGTCCGGGGGCCAAGATTTTTGGGGACATCCGTCTGGGCAACCATGTGCGCATCGGCGCCAACGCCGTGGTCAACAAGTCCTGGCCGGATGGCGTCACGCTGGTTGGCGTCCCAGCCAGGCCGTTGGGCGGAGGGCCGCTTCCAGCCACGGACCCATCCGGCGCGCAGAAACCATGAAACGACGTCTGGCCCTGCTCCGCCCTATGCGTCCCGCACCTGTTTTGGGAGGACGTGACCAGATACGGCCCCTCCCCGGCCCCCACAAGGCCGCTTTTCTGCGATACACTGCGCCCAATGGACCTGCACATCCAGCACTCCCACATTGAAGACCATTTTGAATCCAGCGAGACCGTGCGCGATGTGGTCATCGGCATGTCCGATGGCCTGACCGTCCCTTTTGCCCTGGCCGCCGGACTCTCCGGCGCCGTAGGGTCCACCCACATCATCGTGCTGGCCGGACTGGCAGAGATCGTCGCTGGCTCCATCGCCATGGGGCTGGGCGGATACCTGGCCGCGCGCGGCGACGCCGAGCATTACGCCAGCGAACGCCTGCGCGAAGAACGCGAGATCGTCGAGCGCATCCACGATGAGGAAGAGGAGACCCACGCCATTTTTGCCAAGTACGGCGTCGCGCGCGCAGAGAGCGCCCCGGTGCTTGCGGCGCTCCAGCGCAATCCGCAGGCGTGGGTGGACTTTATGATGCGTTTTGAGCTTGGCCTGGAAGAACCGGCCCGTCATCGCGCCCATCAAAGCGCATTGGTCATCGCCCTATCGTACATTGCAGGCGGGTTCATTCCCTTGCTGCCTTACATGCTGCTGCCCGGCGGCCACGCCGCGTTGCAGACCTCCGTGGCCATCACGCTGGTGGCCTTATTTGTTTTTGGAGGCACCAAAGGCCGCCTGACCGGTACAGGCGCATGGAAAGGCGCCCTGCAAACAACGGTAATTGGCGGTCTGGCGGCGACCGTGGCCTACGTGCTGGCCAAGGCCCTCAGCGCCCATCCCCTATGATGGTGGCGTGGATTGTTTCTGTGCGCGACCATACCTCCGCGCACAGAAATCGACCGCCCCGCGTTTATTCCCCGGCGACCGTCATGCCCTCAATGCAGAGCGTCGGGCAGGCGACGCTGCCATAGAAAATCAGGTCGCTGCCAATGGCCGTGATGTTGCGCAGCATCTCCTTCATGTCCCCGGCAATGGTGATCTCTTCCACCGGATAGGCCAGTGCGCCGTTTTCAATCCATAGGCCGGAAGCGCCACAGGAGTAGTCTCCGGTTACGGTGTTGCCGCCCTGCCCGATGAGTTCCGTTACGTACAGCCCGCTGGGGATGGCGTCAAGGATTTTCTGCTGCGTCCGCGTCCCCGGTTGCAGATAAAAATTCCCCGCGCCAATGCCCGGCGTCCCCGCCAGCCCGCGTGCCGCGTTGCCCGTCGATTGCAGGCCCAGCTTGCGCGCCGTGTAGGTGTTCAACAGATAGCTTTGCAGCACGCCGTTTTCCAGCACAACAGTCCGCCGCGTGGGCAGTCCCTCGCCATCAAAGGGCCGGGTACCGAAGCGGCCCGGCATCGTGCCATCATCGACGATGGTAAGGTTGGCAGCGGCAACGCGTTCGCCCAGTTTGCCAACAAGAAACGACGCCTGACGATAGATGGCGTCGCCGTTGACGGCCTGCAAAATTTCGCCCAGGATGGACGGCGCGATCTCCGGCGCAAAGACAACAGGCACACGCTGCGTGCTGACTTTGCGCGCACCCAGCCGCCGCAGGGCGCGCCGCGCCGCCTCCTGCCCCACAGATTCCGGCGTCTCCAGTTCTTTCAGCGAGCGCGCATGGGAGAACCAATAATCGCGCTGCATGGCCCCGTTGGCGTCCTGCGCAATGGGCTGCGCCACAATCGAGCAGTAGCTGGTGCGATACTCGCCCGCAAAGCCGCGCGAATTGGCCAGCACCTTGCGCCCCGTCGCCGCCTGGAAGCTGCCGCCGTTGGAGTTGGTGATGCGCGCGTCCGCCGCCAGAGACGCTGCTTCCGCGCGGCGCGCGTACTCGATGCGCCCCTCTGCGGGCAAGCTGTACACGTCCTCGTGATAGAGCGCGAGGTCGCCAGAGACCGCGCCGAAGGCGGCGCGTTCCGGCAGCCCGGCAAAGGGGTCTTCGGAGGTGACGCGCGCCAGCGCGATGGCCCCAGAGACAAGCCGCTCCACGCCCTCCGGTGACAGGTCGCTGGTAGAGGTCGATGCCGTGCGCTGGCCGATGAGTACGCGCAGGCCCAGCGCGCGCGAGCCGGACTCCTTGAGCGTCTCCACCTGGCCCAGCCGGACCTCGGTCTCAAACTCGTCGCCCTCGGAGTAGACCGCCTCGGCATCACTGGCCCCCGCGTGCAGCGCTCTTGTAACAATCCCTGTTACATATTCCAGGTCAATACTCGCTGTTCCGGCCTTGCTCATGGTTTTCATTGTGCTCACGTAATTTCCTCACGCCCAGATGCCGCTGATCTGGTTCTTGTTTTGAAGTGGGCAAAAATCGGTTCTTTGCGAGAATCTGGGAAAGTGTGCATTTTACGCGGCTTTCTGAAAAGCGACGAGTTGGGTCCTCGTGGCAGCTAGACGTTGCGCTTTGAGGAGAAGGTAATTGAGATCGCGGTACCCTCGGCCCCGCCGCAGCAGCGCTTTGAT
>JBMFGT010000030.1:0-19480 GCA_049977205.1 Acidobacteriaceae bacterium
CGCGTTGATTTTGCGGCCCTTACGGCACGGCTGAAGCCGTGCCCCTTCAAAACCCGACTTTCACCACAGGCTGTTAGGGCTGTCTTCTTTTCTGCGCTAGAAGCCCATGCGGTCGTCGGCGGATGGGCCATAGGTGGCAGGCAGTGGGACCTCATTCAGGCGGAGATACACGCCAAGCTGCGCCCGGTGGTGCACCTGATGATTGAGGAACAGGCCGCGATAGACAAGGAAACGCGGCTGCTCTGCAATCGTCTTGCCTTGAAAGCTGAGCTTCCAAGTCTTCTGCCAGTGCGCATCGTCCGCGCTGGCGATGGCCTTGCGCGTCTTATCTACGAGGGCATCAAAGGCAGCCAGCAGTTGCGTGCGCGATTCCATCACCAGTGGCTTCATGCCGCTGGTCGAAAAATCCAGGCTGGGAGTTTCCAGGATGTACAGGGCCAGTTCCGGTAACTGTGCGGTATGCGCGGCCAGCTTGCCGAGCGGCATGGATTTTTCGTGTGGTTTGTATTCTGGCCTGTCTTCCGGGACACGTTCCAGGATGGCGCGTGTCCGCTGCATTTCATCCTCAAATTCCGGCAAAATCATCTGGCGGATTTCCATGGCTTTTCCTTTACGTGCGTTGTTTGTAAACGGCGTTTTCGCTAGAGATGAAAGCGAAATTCAATATCGCTACAAGTATACAGAAACAGCAAGAGTGGAAACAGCGCCCCTCATTTGCGTGGCGCCATCAGGGACGCAGCAGCGCCCCTGCGTCTTCTGTGGCCCCCGGCGCGCCGGGGTGCTGCCCCGGTTCCAGATGATATTTGGTCAGGTCCGCCTGCAAAATGGCGAAGGCCTGCTCCGGCGTGTCCGCAAACTGGAAGAGCTTGCGGTCATTGGGAGAGATCGCCCCTTTGTCCACCAGCACGTCCAGATTGAAGACCTGGTTCCAGTACTCCGGCCCATAGATGATCACCGTCATCTGTTTGGAGATTTTTTTTGTTTGCGCCAGCGTCAGCAGCTCGAACATCTCGTCCAGCGTGCCGAAGCCGCCGGGAAAGACCACCAGGGCCTTGGACAGATAGGCGAACCAGTATTTGCGCATGAAGAAGTAATGGAACTCCAGGCTGAGCGAGGGCGTGATGTAGGGGTTCGGCATCTGCTCAAAAGGCAGCCGGATGTTCAGCCCGATGGTCTTGCCGCCGGCCTCATGCGCGCCGCGATTGGCCGCCTCCATGATGCCGGGGCCGCCGCCAGAGGTGACCACAAAGCGCGCGCGCCGCGATTTGATGGTCATGCTCCACTTGGTCAGCATGTAGGCCAGTTTGCGGGCGTCCTCGTAATAGCGGGCCATTTCCACGGCGGCCTCGGCGCGACGCAGGCGCAGTTCGCTCACCTCGCCGCTGTCCATCTCTTCAGCGGAGGCGGGTTGCTGCTCCACGGGCGCGCGACGGATGGAGCCGGTATTTTCCAGCAGCTCCAGCGCGTGGCTGGCCTCGTCCATGGCATGGAAGCGTGCGGAGCCAAAAAAGACCACCGTGTCTTGGATGCGTTCCCGTCGGAAACGCGCCAGCGGCCCCATGTACTCCGCCAAGATGCGCAGGATGCGACCGTCCGCGCTGTTGATGAATTCCGGGTTGGCATAAGCGAGCTGCGGGCGTTCTGCGGCTGCTCCAGGTTGGATTGTGTCCGTGTCCATCTTTTAGGTTTGTCCTCTCATTGGGCCGGGCCGGCCTGTATTTTGTTGGACGCAGATTGCAGCAGGGACGATGCGCAGCGCGACGCGCCTACGCGCGATGGTCCCGGTAGTGGAGAGCCTCAGAGATCCCAATCCATAGGTCCAACAGGCCCATGCCGGAAACAACGCCACGGGCCGCACCGTTCAACAGCAGACGGCCCATCCAGGGGTACGCCATCAGGAAATGGTTCTCCTGCCAGAAGCGCGTCCAGGGAAGGCAGCCCAGCAGCAGCCCCACGTACAGGCACACCGTGACCATCACCACCAGGGAGAAACGCTGCATCCACACCGGAACGGGCGGTCCCCCGTCGCGCCTTGGCCCCGGTTGCGCGGCTGGCGGCGGGGGCAAGGGTGCTGGGGCGTTCGAGGGAAATAACTCCGATTGGATGGGCATCACAGCTTCCCGAAGGCAGTGCAAAAAAACACAACTCCCCTACAAAGCCAAGGTATCACAGGCCGCAGTTAGCCCTGCGCGGGCGCAGTGTTGCGTCTGGGCCTGCGGTTGGCCTGCAAAATTTTCTTGCGCAGGCGCAGGCTTTTTGGGGTGACTTCCACCAGCTCATCGTCGGCAATGAACTCAATGGACTGCTCCAGGTTCAAGGGCCGGAAGGGGACCAGGCGGATGGCCTCGTCCGCTGAGGAGGCACGCATGTTGGTCAGCTTTTTTTCACGCACCGCGTTCACGTCCAGGTCGTTGTCGCGGGAGTGCTCGCCAATGATCATGCCCTCGTACACCTCCACGCCCGGGCCGACAAAGAGTACGCCGCGCTCCTGCAATCCATCCAGCGAATAGGTGGTGGTGGACCCGGCGCGGTCCGCAATCAACGCGCCCGTGGGGCGCTGCGGGATTTCGCCCTGGTGCTCCATGTAGCCATCAAACAGGGTGTTCATCACGATGGTGCCGCGCGTTTCTGTCAGCATCTCGCTGCGCAGGCCAATCAGGCCGCGGCTGGGGATGCGGAAGGCCAGCCGGACGCGGCCATAGCCGTGGTTGTGCATACGGACCATCTCCGCTTTGCGCGGCCCCAGGCGCTCCATGACCACGCCAACAAAATTTTCCGGGATGTCAATGGTAAGGTGCTCGACCGGCTCCATCAGCTTGCCATTCATCACGCGCGTCACAATCTCTGGGCGGCCCACCATCAGCTCAAAGCCCTCGCGCCGCATCATTTCAATCAGGATGGCCAGTTGCAATTCGCCGCGGCCCAGCACCTTGAAACTGTCCGGGCTGCCGGTCTCCTCCATGCGGATGGAAACGTTGGTGAGCAGCTCTTTTTCCAGCCGTTCGCGCAGGTTGCGCGAGGTGACAAACTGTCCTTCGCGTCCGGCAAAGGGCGAGGTGTTGACGAAAAACTGGATGGCGATGGTTGGTTCATCAATGGTGATGGTCGGCAATGGCGTTGGGGTCGCCACGCTGGTGATGGTCTCGCCAATGGTGATGTCGTCGATGCCGGCCACAGCGACAATGTCGCCCAGCATGGTCTCTTCCGTGTCCACGCGCTTCAGGCCGCTAAAGGTAAACAGCTTGGTGACCTTGGTCTTCTCCAGCGCGCCGTCGAGCTTGGAGATGGCGACCTCGTCGCCAATGTGCAGCGTGCCGTTAAAGACGCGCGCAATGGCAAGCCGCCCCAGGTAGTCGGAGTAGCCCAGATTGGTGACAAGGACCTGCAATGGCCCGTCGGCGTCACCACCGGCGGGAGGGATGGTCTCAATGATCGCGTGATACAGTGGCTGCAAATCGGCGCCGGGGACCTTCAGGTCCCTGGTCGCCGTGCCCAGTTTTGCATTGGTGTAGATCACCGGAAAGTCCAACTGGTCCTCGCTGGCGTCCAGATCAATGAACAGGTCATAGATCTCGTTCAACACCTCCTGCGGGCGCGCGTCCGGGCGGTCAATCTTGTTCATCACCAGGATGGGCGGCAGCTTGGCCTCCAGCGCCTTGGACAACACGTAGCGGGTCTGCGGCAGAGGGCCTTCGCTGGCGTCCACCAGCAGCATCACCCCGTCCACCATCTTCAAGGCGCGCTCCACTTCGCCGCCAAAATCGGCGTGGCCGGGGGTGTCCACAATGTTGATCTTTGTGTCTTCGTAAAAGATGGCCGTGTTTTTGGCCAAGATGGTAATGCCGCGCTCACGTTCAATCTCGTTGGAGTCCATCACGCGATCGACCACGGCCTCATTGGAGCGGAAAGTGCCGCTCTGGCGCAGCAGCGCGTCCACCAGCGTGGTCTTTCCGTGGTCAACATGGGCAATAATGGCAAGGTTCCGAATGATACGAGACACGATACGTCCGCCTTCTGGCTTGAAAAAATCCTGGATTTTTACAGTGGGAATAAATCCGCCCTGCCGTGGTTTTTGGCAGGCAAGTTCCAGCACACATATCTAGTTTAGCGCATTGGCGGCGCCAACAGGGGCCTTAGTCCAGATCGAAGTCGCGCAGGGGTCTGCCAGTGTCGGGTGTTTCCTTGGCCCGGCGCAGGGCCTCGGCAAATTTTTTGGCCATCACGTCTTCCTTGTTCTTTTCGGCGTCCACGGCCTGCCGGAAGAGGGACTCCTTGCGCTCCTCCTGCTCGCGCAGGGCCTGCGTGGCCGCCTCAAAGTCCTCAAAGGTCTTTTTCCGTGGCGCGGGAGTATGGGCAATCACCGCGCGCGTGGCGGGATCAATCTTCAGCATGGCCCCGCAGTCCGGGCAGGGGACCTCAAAAATACCTGTATGGGTGTCTTTGCGTGCCATAACGTCTACGCCTCCGTGGGACCCATCTCCGCTGACAGGATACAACCGCGTCCAGGAGATGTGCAGGGCGCAGAATCTTCCGGGCCGGTCAATATCGCCGCAGGACCTTCCGGGCGGGCATGGACGCGACTCCCGGCGGGCTGCTTGTCGGATGGGGGCGTTGCCGTCCACGCCGATCAAATTCAATTTTGTTCCGTCCGGTCTAGTCATGGATTCAGAGTGTGTGCAGGTAGGCGAGCAGGGCCTGCATCTGCTGGTCATCCAGGGTGCCGGCAAAGGAGGGCATCATGTGGCGGCCCAGCAGGATGATCGTGCGCACGCGGTCGTCATTGGCGGGCGCGCCGCTGGGCAGATACGGCTGCTTGTACAGCGCCTGCAGTCCCGGCCCATGCAGCGACCAGGTGCTGTTGGGATAATGGCAACGGGCGCAGTTGGCCTGGAAGACCGCATGGCCCTGCCTCTCCAGCGGCGTGAGTTGGTCCAGTGGCTTGGAGGGCGGCAAAGGATGACAGCCAGCCAGAAAAATCGTGGCGGCGGCAAAGGCAACGGCAAGGGACGCAAGCGGTCGTCTCAAATTCCTGGTCTCTCTTATATTCTCTGGGCAACCGGGAAGTTTGCCAAGGGAGGCATTTCCGCCCGGTCCAGAGGGGAGTATTTTTCGCCGGTTGCGGATGGTTGCACTGCGGTCCTATGCGGCGAGCAGCGGGACGCCCATCTTCCCAACCTCCGCGGGGGAAATGTTTCAGTTGGCGGCGGCGATGGCGGCCACAATGGCGTCCATGGTTTTGGTGGTCCCCTCCACGTCCGGGCGATGGGCATTGCAGAGAATGGAAACAACCAGCAGGCGGCCACTGCGGGCCTTCACGTAGCCGCTCAAGCTATTGACCTCGCCCAGAGTGCCCGTCTTGGCGAAGATGCGGCCCCGGAGCGCTGGCCGGGCGAAGCGGTCCGCCAGCGTGCCATCCACGCCGCCCACGGGCAACGTGCTGCGGAACTCCGCGCCCCAGGGCTGCGCGGCCACGTAGCGCAGCAACTGCGTCAGGGCACGCGGCGTGATGAGGTCCTGCTCGGACATGCCGGAACCATCGTAAAAAAAGAAGTCGTCCGGCGCTACGCCCGCGTTGATGAGGAACTGCCGCACCACGCGCGCGCCCTGCACAATGGAAGCGTCCCTCCCATATTGTTTCCCCAGCAGGCGCAAGAACAGCTCGGCGTGCAGATTTTGGCTGACCTTGTTGGTGACGGTAATGTCTTCCAGCAATGGGACGGAGGTGCGCGTGGCCAGGACCTGACCCGTCTCTGGGGGGGAGGGCAATAGGGACAAGGACGCAGGCGTCGACAGCGGCAAGGCAACAGGGACGCGCATCTCCGCGTCATAATGCTCCGTGTCTGTGGGCCAGCGGTGCCGCGCCACGGCGCTGCCAGCAATCTGCACGCCGCGCGCCGTCAGCATTTGCCGGAAGGCGATGGCAGCGAACTCCGCCGGGTCCTCAATGGCCAGCGCCAGGTCCGCACCTTTGCCGCCAACCGGCAGCGTGCCAAAGAGCCGCACCGTCAGCGACCCTGGCTGGCGGTCCACATCCAGCGAAGGCTGCCCGCCTGCTACGGAGGTGCGCGCCGTGTTAGCTACGGTGTAATAAGGAACATCCGGCGTCCAGCGCACGGTGACGGGGTCGCCCGCCCGCGCGCTGGGTAGGACGTGCAAATAGACGACATTGTCATTCACGGTCAGCGCAGTTGCGGGCGCGCCGTAGTCCCACTCCAGATCGTCCCAGGACCAGCCCGCGCCGTAGCGTTCCAAGGGAAAGGCCGAGTCGTCGCCGACCACATTGCCGGAAATGGAGCGCACTCCATGCCGCACCACCTGGTCGGCCAGGGCCTCCAGCGCGGAGAGCGGCTGGTCTGTGCGCTCCGTGTGCAGCTTGTATGGGTAGACGCGCCCGGAGATGCTGGCATCGCCATTGCCCACGAGCACCAAGTCGCCCTGCAAATGGCCGGATGCGTCGATCGCGCCCTGCGCCAGCACCCGCGTGGTGGTCCTTGCCCCTGGCCCCAGCAGGGCCAGCGCTGCGCTGGTGGTGCATAGCTTGGCGTTGGAGGCGGGGGCGAAAAGCTGGGCATCGTTATTGGCGTAGAGCACACGCCCATCCAGGGTGGTGGCCGAGATGCCCCAATGCGCCTGCGCCGCCGCAGGCGTGGCCAGCAGGGCGTCAATCTGGCGCTTTAATTTTGCCGGTGTATGGCTGCGCGAAGTGGAGGTGGCATGGCGGGCGGCGGGCAGCGCGGGGAGCGTCCAAAGGAGCAGCCAAAGTAGAAAAAGAGGGGCACGGGAAGGCAGTTGCATGATGGCCGCGAGTGTAGCACGGGACCGCCCCTGGAGCGCAAACCAATACAATCAGGTGCATGAGGACCGCGGTACGCCCCCGTTTCGATTGGAAGCTGCGCACGCGCACGCTGGCGCTGGGCATGCGCACGCTGATTATGGGCGTGCTGAATGTGACCCCGGATTCTTTTTCGGACGGGGGGCGGTTCCTGGAAAAAGAACGCGCCATTGCGCAGGCCCTACGCCTGTTGGATGAGGGTGCTGACATTGTGGACATTGGCGGGGAATCGACGCGACCGGGAGAGCGTCCGCAGGTCCCGGCGCAGGAGGAGATCGACCGCGTGGTCCCGGTCCTCGAAGCAGTGTTGCGCGCGCGCCCCGGCGTGGTCCTTTCGGTGGACACCTACAAGGCGCAGACGGCGCAGGCCGCGGTCCTTGCGGGTGCGGAGATCGTCAACGACGTCAGCGGCCTTCTGTGGGACGAGGCGATGGCCGCCACCTGCGCCCGCCTGGGCTGTGGTGTGGTGTTGATGCACACGCGCGGGCGGATGCAGGAATGGCGCGCGCTGCCACCGCTCCCCTTGGGCGAGGTGCTGCCAATGGTGCAGCGGGGGCTGGCCGAGCGGCTGCAATGCGCGCTGGACGCGGGGATGCAGGCCGAGTGCATTGTGTTGGACCCCGGCCTCGGCTTTGGCAAGGCGTTGGAAGAGAATTACGCTTTGCTGGCCGGGCTGGAGCATTTGCACGCGCTGGGCCGACCGCTGCTGGTGGGGGCCTCGCGCAAATCGTTTTTGACGCGCACGCTGGCCGCGCTTGCGGGGCAATCCGCTTCTGTCGAGGGTGGTCCACCTGCGGCCCAACCAACGGCGCAACCTGCTTCCCTGCCTGCGGCGCTACACGCCACGCTGGCCGCGCACACGGCGGCAATCCTGGCGGGGGCGCACCTGGTCCGCGTGCATGATGTGGCCGCTGCGCGACAGGCCGCAGCCATCGCCGACGCCATCCGCACCGCTGCGGAAGAAGATCAAGCCTGATCGACAGGCTGTGTCTTGTGCCATTTCTTTGATGGCACCCGGCCCTTGCTGAAGAGTGTCATGCTGAGGAGCAACGCGACGGAGGGCCCACTTCCGAAACCCACCTGCTGCCACCGCGGACCCGCGCTACAGGCCCGATGCGGGACCGCCCTCAGTGTCATCCTCCGCTTCGGCGGCCAAGGCCAGCCCGCTGGGTGCGTCCTGCATCTGCCAATCCTCGTTCTGTAGTTGGCGGACTGGGGACTCCACTTCCTTGACCTCTGGCAATTCATCAGCGCCCACGCCGAGTTCGCGCAATTTGCGCGACTGGGTAAAAACGCCGCCACGGCCTTCCACCGTGCCGACCAGATTGTTGTAGTGTGTGACGCTGGAGGCCAGCGCCTTCCCCATCTTGACGAAATGCTCCTGCGCTTTGGCCAGTTTGTCATAGAGCGCCGCAGCAATGTCACGGACCGCAATTGCGTTACGCGTGATCTCCATCTGCTGCCAGCCGTAGGCGACCGCCTTCAATAAGGCAATCAAGGTGGTCGGCGTGGCCAGAACCACATCGCTCCGGCTGCCAAACTCGATCAGGTCCGGGTCCTGTTCCAACGCCGCGCTGAAGAGGACCTCACTGGGCAGGAAGCAGACAACGAAGTCCGGCGAATCTTTCAGCGTCTGCCAATACTGCTTGCCGGAAAGCTGCTTCAGGTGCGTGCGGACCTGCGCAGCATGGGTCTGCAACAAACGGACGCGCTCCGTTTCGTCCGTTGCACTCATGGCAGACAGAAACGCATCGAGCGGTGTCTTGGCATCGACCACGATATTGCGTCCATTCGGCAGATGGATGACGGCGTCCGGGCGTTGCGCGGCATCTTCGCCGGTGCGCATAAACACTTCCGTGTCATAGGAGCAATGCTCCACCATGCCGGCAAATTCCATGCAGCGTTGCAATTGTAGTTCGCCCCAGTTGCCACGGGCCTTGGGCGCGCGCAATGCCTGCACCAACTGGTTCGTCTCCTGCCGTAGGCCCTCGTGGGTCTTCTGGATGTTTGCCACCTGGGCGAGCACCTCGCGGTACGCGCCCTCGCGTTTTACCTCCAACTGCTGGGTCTGCTCGTTCAGCTTGCCCAGGGTCTCTTTCACGGGTTGCAGCAGGGAGTCAATGGCCTGTTGCTTGGCGTCAAATTTTTCTGTTGCCAGGCCAAGAAATTGCTTGTTGGCGCCTTGGAGCGTTTCCGCGGCCAGCGCCTTGAAGGTGTCCGTCAGGTCCTTCTTGGCCTGATCCAAAAGTGCGCGGTCATTTTCCAACGATTGCTGGGCGGCCTTCAACTGCGCACTGGTCTGGGTCTTTTCCTTTTCCAGCGCAGATTTTTCTTCGCGTAGGCCCGCAATCTCCGCTTCATGTTTTTTGTCCTGTTCCGCCAACGTTTCCGCGCTTTTCTTCCATGTGGCGAGGTCGGCAATCAGTCCGTTCTTTTCCTTGCGCAGTGCGTCCAAGGCCGCGTCGCGTCCCTGCTGCCCTGCGTCCAAACGCGCAATCTCCGTGTTCTTGGCGGCCAACTCCGCTGTTTTGCTGGCCAGTTCCGCGTCTTTGCCTGCCAGCAGGGAGCGCAGTGCACCCGTCGCTTGGGTCTTGCCCAGCCACCAGCCAAGGCCCAGTCCAAGGCCCAGACCGGCCACCAGCACGGCCATTTCCATGATGTTTCCGCCCATTTTTCTGCTCCTTCTGGCCGTCCCGCTTGCACAAATGACCGCCTTCGCCTACTCTATTCGGGATTGCGGCCCTTTTGCATGAGGTCCGACAACTGCACAGTATTTCGCATGTTGCTTTACACTACCAAAAGGCGTCAGTACACTTGGAGTTTCGAGCAGGAGAAAAACCGGCAGGGGCGATGGGGAGTGGCAACAGGCCCATTCAGGGGTTCCCACTGGCAGAAAGCACCACAGTTTTGCGCGGAATTTGGCCGGAAGGTTTCCCGGCGGGTACGAGGGGCAACAGCAGTAAATTCAGGCCTTGAATAAGGACATCAGGAGAGAAAAATGGCAATTGATGAGAAGGTAAAACAGATCATTGTGGAACAGTTGCAGGTGGACGAGGCGGAAGTCACGCCGGGCGCTTCCTTTCAGGAAGACCTGGGCGCGGACTCGCTGGACGTGGTCGAACTGGTGATGCAGTTCGAAGAGGCCTTTGACATCGAGATCCCCGATGAAGACGCCGAGAAGATCAAGACCGTGCAGGACGCGATCAACTACATCACCGAGCATGGGAAAGGCAGCAAATAGACTTGAAGCGGCGTGTTGTAGTCACCGGAATGGGGCTCCTCTGTGCTGTGGGCAACACAGTGCCGGAGGTGTGGCGTAATTTATTGGCGGGCCAAAGCGGGATTGCCCCCATCACAGCGTTTGACACGACCGGCTTCTCTGTCACCTTTGCCGCAGAAGTGAAGGGCTTTGACCCTTACGCCTTCATTGAAAAGAAGGAAGCGCGCAAGATGGGACGGTTCATCCATTTTGCCCTGGCTGCGGCACAGGAGGCGATGGCGTCTTCCGGCCTGGAGGTCACGCCGCAGAACGAGGAGCGCGTGGGAGTGCATATCGGCTCCGGCATCGGCGGGTTTGACGTGATTGAACGCGAGCACAGCGCCTATCTGGCCGGTGGCCCACGCAAAATCTCGCCATTTTTTATTCCTGCCGCCATCGTCAACCTGGCCGCCGGGCAGGTGAGCATCCGTTACAGCGCCAAAGGCCCCAACCAGGCCACGGCGACGGCCTGCACCAGCAGCGCCCACTCCATTGGCGACGCCTACCGCATCATTGAGCGCGACGATGCCGACGCGATGATTGCTGGTGGCGCTGAGGCCGCCATTACGCCCATGGGCATTGGCGGGTTTGCCGCCATGCGCGCGCTTTCCACGCGCAATGACGATCCTGCGCACGCCTGCCGTCCTTTCGACAAAGACCGCGATGGCTTTGTGGTGGGGGAGGGTGCGGGCATCCTGGTGCTGGAAGAGCTGGAACACGCCAAGGCGCGCGGGGCAAAGATACTGGCGGAGATCACCGGATACGGCATGAGCGCTGACGCCCACCACATGACCGCCATGGCGCCGGACGGCGATGGCTGCGCCCGGTCCATGCGGAACGCCATCCACAGCGCTGGCATACAACCCAACCAGATCGATTATGTCAATGCGCACGCCACAGCCACGCCTGTGGGGGACACGATGGAGTCCAAAGCGATGGAGACCGTCTTTGGCGAACATGCCCTCAGCCACACGCTCAAGATCAGCTCCACCAAGTCCATGACAGGCCATCTGCTGGGCGGCGCAGGTGGGCTGGAAGCGGGCATCACCATTCTGGCGCTGCAGGACCAGATTGTGCCCCCCACGGCCAACCTGGACCATGCTGACCCGGAATGCCGTCTGAATTACACGCCCAGGACCCCAGTCAAGGCCAAGTTGGAGATGGCGCTCTCCAACTCCTTCGGCTTTGGCGGCACCAATGGCTCCCTGGTCTTCCGCCGCTGGTCGGAGTAGTAAATCCAGTCGGCGCTCTTGCTTATTCTTTTATCGGATGGGTGGTTTTCGCCTGGGTGTCCATTGCTTCCTTTAGGGTGCAGTACCCACCGGCCAGGGAAAAAGCGTGCTGATACCCCAGCAGACGCAGGAGACGCGCAGCATTCAGGCTGCGGTGCCCGCTGTTGCAGACACACACCAGGATGTAGTCCCGGGTAAAGTGCAGACCGTTAATCAGGGACAAGAAATGCTGGATGTCCCGCATGTCCGGGACGTCTTCGTCCAGCGCTTCTTGTTCCATGGGTGACAGGTCGTGCCCCAGCAATTTCTTGAAGTGGAACAATGGCAGGGCGCAGGCCCCCGGTATCTCCCCCTGTATTTCCAGCTCAAAATTCTGACGGATGTCAATCAAGTAGGCCAGCTTCAGGCGTTGAAGCTCGAGCGCCGTCGCTACGCTGATCTCCAACGGCGGACCAGTTGGGTCTGTTTCCTGGATGGATTGTTGTTCTGGGGCATTGGGGTCGGGTGTGAGCATCGTTGCTCTTATTCTTACATAGTCCCGGATGGGGCGTTCCAGACAACCGGTCCGTTGTAACATGGGGATGTAGACCAGACCCGTTGGTCTATGCGTGGGGCCTTTAGGGGCACAACAACATGGGCAGGGTGCGTGGCCCTGCATCCAGGTCTTTCCCTGCCACGGCGAGGGGGGGGGCCATAATATAGTTGTTTGTAACAGACACTGTTTCTTTTACAGGACATTCCAATGCATACGGCCCGACCTCTCTTTTTTACGCTCCTGCTTCTGGCCATGACGGCGCCAGCGGCCTTTTGTCAGACGCCGCAAGTGGCCCCCGTCCCCGCCACAGAGCAGACCACGTCGCCTGCCTTCGCACTGAAAGATGGCGACAGGGTCGTCTTTTACGGCGACAGCATCACCGAGCAGCGGATGTATACCCAGGATGTAGAGGACTTTGTTATCACCCGCTATCCCACACGGGACATCCTCTTTTTTAACGCTGGCGTGGGTGGAGACACGGTGAGCGGCGGCTGGGCGGGGGACATGGCGACGCGCGTGGACCGCGACGTACTTCCCTACAGGCCCACCGTGGTCACCCTCATGCTGGGCATGAATGACGGCCACTATACGACCGCCCCGGATGAGACCAGCGAGGACCGTGACGCATACACCACGGGATATAAAAAATTACTGGGCCGCATCCAGGCCGGACTTCCTGGCGTGCGCATCACCCTGATTGCCCCCTCCCCTTACGATGAAATCAGCCGCCCATCCGATGTGCCGGGATACAACAATGTCCTTTTGCGTTACGGTCAGTTTGTGGCCGAAACGGCCCGGCAGCAGGGGATGCAGGTGGCGGACTTCAACCGTCCGATGACGCAGGTGTTGCAGGCGGGGATGCGCGTCAATCCATCGCTTGCTTCACTGCTGGTCCCTGACCATGTCCATCCCTCTGCCGCAGGCCACTGGGCCATGGCGGCAGCCTTGATGCGTGCCTGGAATGTGTCGCCAATTGTGAGCAGCGTTTCCCTGGATGGTGGCAAGGCGGCCCTTCTCAACGCCCAAAACACCACCGTGTCGTATCTGATGAAGACCGCGACCGGTGTGCGCTGGGACCAGCAGGACCAGGCCCTGCCCTTGCCCCTGGCGCTGACGGACCCGATGATACAGTTCCTGCTGAAGATATCCGACCTGGCGAGTGTGGACCAACAGGTGCTGCGAGTGCAGGGACTGAGTGCGTCCAGCTACACGCTGACCATTGACCACCAGAAGGTCGCATCCTTTACGCGGCAGGAACTGGCGGACGGGGTAAATCTCGCCCTGTACGCCACGCCCATGCTGCGCCAGGCGCAGCATGTGGACGCATTGGCGGGCACACGGTCCACTTTGAGTCGCACGCATTTTTTCCTGATTACGACCAAGTTGCAGTCCCCGGACGTGGCCGCAGCCGCAGAGACCATACAGGCGATGGAAAGCGAAGTGGCGGCTGAACAACACACGGCTGCACAGCCGAAATTGCATGGTTTTGAGTTGACTGCAAATTAGGGCGCCTGCAACGGGGTGTTACGCGCCATCCGTGGCCCAGGGAGCACTCGCGCGGTCCGGCCCGGCTGGGGCACGAACTACCAAAGCTGGCCCGTTGCGGCGCCCATGCGCACGCGCTGGATGTATTCCTTGGATTGGAACTTTTTTCCCGTGGATGCGCCGGACATGTAACGGACCTTGCCAAAGATGGGACGGTCAAACCACGGGCGGTCATGCTTGCCCACAATGGCCCAGGCGATGCCCGCGTAGCCGTTAGGGTCGCGGCCATCCAGCTCATAGCGGTCATTCAGCGCCACGGCGTACTGGAAGGCCTGGGCCGGGCCGGGCGACCATTCCAGGATTTTTTTGGCCCAGTACATGCGTAGGTAGTTGTGCATCCAGCCAAAGTGGACCATCTGCTTTTGCGCGGCGTTCCATAGCTCGTCATGCGTTTCGCCACGCTCCATCTGCTCCAGCGTGTAGGTCCAATCGCGTGGGTCGCGGGCGTGCTCGGCCAAGGTCTGCCGCGCCCAGTTCTCGGCGCACTCCACGGAATCGTAGTCGGGCGCAGTGCGGACAAAGTTCACGGCCAGCTCGCGCCATACGATCAGCTCGTTGAAAAATGCGTCGCGCGCTTTGGCCAACGCTGGATTTTTCCTGGCCGCTGCGTCCACGGCCAGGGCGATCTCCAACGGGCCGATGTGGCCAAAGTGCAGATACGGAGACAGACGGCTGGTGCCGTCCACCTCTGGATGATTGCGCTGCCCGTCGTAACCCGCCAGCAAGTGCCGCACAAAATACTGGAGCCGCTGGCGCGCGGCATGCGGGCCGCCGCGAAATGCCTCCACGGGTTGCACGGAGCGGTCGAATTTCTTCCAGCCTGCGGTGATGTCGCCTTGCACAGGAAAGCTGGCGAGGCCTTTGGGACGCTCCCAGGCGTGGTCGGCCTTGGGATTTTTCAACGGATGAAGATAATTCGGCAGCTCTTTGTACAGCCTGGGCCGCAGGATGTAAGCGCCATATTGCGCCTTAGGAAAGAGCTTGCTGGGCACGATGACGTCAGCATCGACCGTCCAAAAAGGGACCTTCACGCGCTTGGCGACCACTTGCCGCCAGTGTTCCGGGGCACGGCAGGGGTTTTCATCGCCGACCAGCAGCGCTGCACCCACCTCCTCCAACAACGCCTCCAAGGAATTGTCTGGCGCGCGGCGCACGAGGAAGGCAATGTTGCGCCCAGCCAGGTCGGCCTCGATCTCTGGCAGCCCCTGGTTGAGAAAAACGTAGTGGCGCAGGTTGGCGCTGGGGAAGTTGGGGATGACCGAAAAGTAAACGACCAGCGGCAGGCCGAGCGCGTTGGCCGCATTGACGGCCACATCGACAGCGGGATTGTCCAGGCCGCGCTGGGCGCGTTGCATCCAGTAGACAACGCATTTTCCGCCAGGCCGGGGCGGGCCATCGCGGCGGACGGTCACGCGCGCGTCCTCGGCCAGATTTTGCAGCCCTTCTGGGAGCGTATTTTTTTCTGTGGCGTTGTGGCTGGTTGTTCTTTGTGCCGACATAGCGAATACAATTCCATGGCGCGCGGAAGCGGAAAACCGGTGCAGGAGGGCCTTCCAGTGCGGCCCGTTCTGGGCGGTGAAAGGCCTTTAGGGGCCGTCAGTAGTTCAACTCAACGGGCGAAAAGCCGATGGTCTTGGCGCTGCGCTCCACCCACAGGAACAGCGGCGTCTTGCCGCCGTTGATCAGGACACCAACAACGACGCCGGACCCATACTGCTTGGACACGACGATCTGGTGGCTGGTAATGACGCCGTAATCGCTGGCCGGCCCCCAGTCCTGCTCAAACTGGCCGTAGGGATAGGTCTTGTAGCGGTCCAGGTGCTGTTGCCAGTGGGGGTCGTTGTTCCATAGCGCGAAGCCCTGCACGTAGTCCTTGGCCTCAATGGCGTGGAAGAAGCGGTTGACGCGGTGCTCCTCCGGCCAGTCCCACATATACCAGGTGAGTGCGGCCACAATGGGAATGGCAATGATAATGCCCAGGAGGATGTTGCGGCGAATGCGGGCCTTGCGGGCGTCGTATGGTTTGGCGTCGAGCAGCGTCATGCCAACATTGTATGACGCCAAGGGCCGTGCAAGGAAAATGACTTCTGCGGGTCGGGCCTGGTTTATGGTCTGGCGGAAGGCCTTTGTCCCGTGATCATGGCGCGGTCTGCGGCGAAGCAACTGGGGCCAGCGGCATCCAGTAATAATGTCCGGCCAGCCGCTGCCCAGTTTGCTCTGGGTGCTGGAGGACATAAACTTGGAACAGTTTGGAAGGAACTGCCCTGATGCTTGATCCCAACCCGCTGGTCCGCGAATTGATGAACTACAATTTCCCCCCACCCCCATCCGTCACAGGATTGCCGCAGCCTATTACTCTCCGCTCCCTTGGCGGATTTTTCTATGCCTTGGGATGGGCATGGACGTTGCTGGTTTCCTTCACCGGATGGGGCAGGGCCAGCGGAAAATTGCTGCGCGTAAAAGGACTTCCTGCGTCCGTGGCCTGCGTGCTGGGCATTGCAACGATCATTTTTTTGGGAGGACTACTCAATCTCGCCCATGCCATCTATCCTGCAGTCCTCTTTGCGTTGGTCGCTGCCGGGTTGGCGCTCTACGCGCTTTTCTACAAGGAACGCCCGAAGGCGTATCGCTGGAGTGATTTCTGGAGCAAGGCCCCTCGCTGGTCGCGGCTGCTGGTGGTGGTGGCGCTGTTGGTGGTTGCGCTAAAAGTTGCGGGTACTGTTCGTCTTAGTAAGTTTAATGTAAACGATGATAGTGCGGCGTATCTTGTGTTTCCCCAAAAGATGCTGGCCGTCCATCAATTTGCCTCCGACCCATTCAGCGACCGTAGGACCATCTCCAGTTTAGGAGGGAGTTATTTTTTACAAACATTCGTGATTGTCGGCACCTCACTGGCCAACATTGCAATGGCAGACCGGACGCTGGGCCTCTTTCTGTTGGCCGTCGCGTTGTTTGATCTGGGGATTGTTTTCGGTCTCTCAGCCTTCCAGATTGCATTGATGGAGTTTCTGGCATATCTTGCACCGCAGGAAACCTGGAATTTAACGTTTGTAATTTTGCCTATTTCGATGCTGCTCGGCATGGTTTGGTTTATCTTGCGAACTACGGAAGAGTCAGAAGACAAACAATCTCGGCATGCAATGGTTGCCGGAGCAATTGGTGGGGCGACCATTGCTTTGAAGTCTACCTACCTGCCGATGGTTGGTGCGCTGGCGTTGATTCCTTATTTATTTCTTTTCTGGCAAACGAAAAAAGCAAAAGCCATTGTCCTTCCATTATTGGCGGGTCTAGGGTCTCTGGCAGTTCTGGCTGCCTGGATGGTTGCCATGAAGCAGGCAGACAACACCTATCTGTTCCCCGTACTCGGCCATGGTTTGGATTATTCAAGCTATGGCCTCTTTCGATCCATGCCCAGGTTCTTCACCATTCGCTCAGTCATCAAGATATTCTTACAAGCCATTGCGTTGTTGATACTGGCGGGCATTCAGCTTGTAGCAGGAATCAAAGAAAAGCACCCTCGGCTCGGCTTCGCAGTTTTGTTTGCTTCCGTGCTGGCCATCACTGCCTTTAACTACGAGAGTGGTGGAGATTTTGTTTGGCGATACAATTTCCCTCAATTTTTCTGCGCCATCCTTGTTTTCTATTTGTCCACTGCGTCTATGGCCTTGGCCAAGAGGTCTTCTAGTAACGTGCGCTTTGCCTATTACGCTGGCATCCTGTCTTTATTCTGCATGGTTTTCTATTACGATGCGGCGGGGAAGAACCCACGGCCATTAAGGCAGGTTGCAATGGAAACGCCTGATTATCTGGGTTCCCTTCGTGCGGGTTTAAGCGGAAGATCACTGGAGGACCCATCTTTGGAGCACGAGTATGGCTTGGCTGAAGCATCTATCCCGAGTCACGGGACGGCGCTTGTAGATGTTGCTTACCCCTTTCTTTTTGATTTTCAATTGCGCCCTATACTCCTGATGGACTGGCCGGGGGCTGCAAGCCCTCAGCCGGGCTGGCCTTATGGAAGCAATTCCGTGGCGTTGGCTGCATATTTAAGAAAGAACTCTGTGCGATATGTAATCGATGGATATAGATATACAGCACTGTACGATGCTGGTGCATGTTCTGCTTTAGCAAGACGAAATTTATACTCCACGGAGCTATATATTCTGCTATGGATGACGGTCTTATCTGACAATCAATTGAACAATTTTAGATCGAATTTTTCCTCCATTTACGATGATGGAAAAATCGCGGTGATTGATCTGGATGCTCCGATACCGAATGCGCCCCCGGAAGGGCCAGTTTGGACCCTCGATTCTGACAAGATGCAAGTATGCTCCATCGTTACGGCGCGCTATCTAGCATCTCTGCCTCCAAGGAAGACAGAGTAAGCGGCACCACGCGCCCTGGACCATCAGGGCGTGGCCAGCGGTGAAGCAACTGGCGCCAGCGGCATCCAGTAATAGTGTCCGGCCAGCCGCTGCCAGTTTTCTCCGGGCGCTGGCGGGTCGTCAAACAGGCCCACGATGCCTTTGCTGCCTAACCTGCTTTATTCGTGAAGGCGTGTCGGCCCGGCGTTTTGGGCGATATGGAATTGCCGAAGCGTTGCTGACAGCGTGATTTTGTTGTCCGGTGCGAGTCGGTGAGCTCTGCAGATAGAAAGCCATTGTCCGGCGGCGCTTTTCAGACAGTGCTTTCCCGTGCTGTTGTTTGCCTGATGCGAAGAGTGGGTGGTTTTGCGTGGATCGAGGCCGTTCTATCCCGGCGATGCTCCCAGGCCCATGGCGATTTGCCGGAAGGAAGCCATGAAGGGAAACGACTGCGGCAAGTGAATGACCACCCGGCGCATCGAGACCATCACCCGCGCACCGAGTTTCAAGAACCGCTCCCGAAGTGTCCATACCTGGGCGCGGGCGCAATCGGTCAACGCGGCCTGAAGGCGCAGTTCCTGCATCAGCACGTAGGCCGCGGCGGTCAGTAGCACACGGAACTGATTGGCCCAAAAACGGCTGCAACTGGTGCGATCGACCTCCAGCGCGTGTAGTTCCTTAATCCTGTTCTCGATTTCGCCGCGTTGACAGTAGACTTTCTCGTAGAGCCACTGCGGCGTCTGCTTCATGTTTGTGATCACGAAGCGCGGGTTATCCTTCGGCGCTTTGTCTTCGGCGCGCACCACTTCGGCTTTGATGATCACTCGGCGTTCTTGCTTCCAACTGCCGGCCGCATAGCGGGCTTCGCCATAAACATGTTCGGTCTGATCGGTAAGTCCCGCCAGCACGCGGGCAATCTGCATGGCCTCTTCCGCCTTGCGATTCAACACCGCATTGCTGGCCATCGCCACTACATATTCGACGTCACGCTCGCCATCCAGAAATGCCAACAGTTCAGGATTTGCGAAGCCGCCGTCGAGACGAACGCGGATGCGCGTCTTCGGAAACGAACCACGAAGCAGGGCCATTAACCGGCGCAGAATCCCCACCGCTCCGGCCGCCGCCGTAACGTTGCCGGGACGCAGCACGGCCGCACACAAATACTGATCGGCCTCGTCGTTGAAGGTGACAAAGCCCATCATCGGCAGATAACACGCGTTGTCGTAATGGCTGTTGAAGAACGACAACTGCTGCGCCCCATGCGTGGGATCGTCGGTCGGATCAAGATCGATGGTGACGCACCGGGCATGGCCGCCCAACCGTAGCCGTTCGGGCAACCCCATGGTTGACGGGTCTTCCAAGTCGGGGATAGGCTACTCTGCCATTCGGGTGGCGTAAGCTGCGGGGGTGAGTTCGGCCAGAGAGTGGATGGAACGGTCGGCGAGGCCGGGCAGCACATCGGCCAGATACTTGCGGACCGGCACGCCGAGCTTGCGGCAGCTTTCGACGATCGAGAAGATGGCGGCGATCTTCGGACCTGCTTCCTTGCTGCCGATGTGCAGCCAGTTTTTCCTTCCAATCGCAATCGGCCGCATGGAATTTTCCGCCCAGTTGGTCGAAAGCTCGATGACCGGATGCTTAAGGAAGCGCGTCAGCTTCTCCCAGCGAACCAAGGTGTAGGCGACGGCCTTACCGACGGCGGACTTAGGCAAC
>JBMFGT010000031.1:0-16942 GCA_049977205.1 Acidobacteriaceae bacterium
GTGTGGCCGCGCTGCCCACGGCCACCGCGCCCAGGTTCACGCTCTGGGTGGCCACCTCCACCGCAGTGCCTTTGCCGGTGTCCGCAATCAACACATCGCCCTTGCTGTCCACCGCCACGCCAGCGGGACCACTCAGGCCGGTCCCAACCGTCGTCTGCGTGCCATAGCCGCTGGTGCTGCTGTCCCACGGCTCCTCCACCACGCGGTTGTTGTTGGTGTCCGCAATGTACACATCGCCCTTGCTGTCCACCGCCACGCCATTGGGACTTTCCAGGCGGGTCGTAGGCACCGTCATCTGGTAGCCACTGAAGGTGACCGTCTGCGCCTGCACCAGCGGCAGCGCCAGCAGCGCAAAGAGCGCCAGCAGCAACAGGGATGGCAGGGTGACCCATGCAGGCCTTCTTTTGGCTTGCGTGGGGAAGCTCCGGCTGCGGAAGAAAAGAGTGAAGACGCCAAGCGTCAATGCCAGACAGACCAGACAGAAAGAAGACATACGAACCACCTCGCCGTAGTTGAAATGCAATGCCGACCCGATTTGCTGCTGTTTGCTGCTACTGCCCACCCTCGTGCCCCCGTGCAGCCGGACGCACTGGGAAAGCGCGCGCCGCAGGCCCAATCGGCCTTTCAGGGGCAAGAAACGTCCTGCTGTGGTCCCGTATTTTCGTCCTTCTGCGCCTGCAAGGCCTCGCAGGATGGACCTGACCACATGTTCAAATAGGGGAACCTTGCTGAAGGTAGCATTTACGGGAGGGAAAAATCCTATACTTTGGTATAGGATTGGAAATTTATTTTTAGGCCGGAAGCGGTCCCCTCTGCTGACATCTAACGTATTTGTTTTGTGCACATTCGCGATGCAAACGGCCTATTTTCATAAAAATAGGCCAATAGTTTTCCACAGTTCATGCCTGTTTTCCACAGGCCGCGTCCTCTCCGCCGCATTTGTCGGCTGTACGGGGACGGCAGAAAAAATCAGTTGATAGGGTAATCCGAAGCAGGCGTTTTCTTGATGACGTAGGCAATCGCTTGGACACGATTTTCCACATGCAGCCGGTCGGTGATTTCGCCCATGTGGTACTTGATGGTGGCTTCACTGAGGCCCATATCGTGGGCGACCTCCCTGTAGGACCGGCCCTGGGCCACCAGACCAAGGATGCTCTTCTGTTGTTCGCTCAAGGGCGCGGGAGGAAGATCGGCAGGAGGGTTTTCCTCCCGTTCGCGTTCGCGGCGGGCGAACTCCGCCAGCACCCTGGACGCCAGTCCCGGTGAGAGGGGGGCTTCGCCCCGCGCCACTCCGGCCAGCGCCTCCAACAAGGCGCCTTGGGAGGTGCTCTTCAGCAGGTATCCGCTGGCCCCTGCCGCGATGGCGTCAAAGAGATGGGCATCATTCTCTGAGACCGTCAACATCACGATCCGCATCTTGGGAAACCGGGCCTTGATGATGCGCGTGGCCTCAACCCCGTCCACGCCGGGCATTTGCACATCCATCAGGACCAATTCCGGCTGTAGGCGCTGGGCCATTTCTACCGCATCGCGCGCATTGGTGGCCGTGCCCAGGACGATGACCTCGCTGGCCTCCAGCATGTTGCGGAGGCCCTCAAGAAAGAGGGCGTTGTCATCCACCAGCAGCACCTTCATTAGTATGGGACCCTTGCTTCCATGATACCGCTCAGCCTGGCGCTTCCGCAGCAGCAGAAATGGGTATTTGTAGACGCACCCTTGTGCCGCCACCTGGATTCGGCCCAATGGTAAGCTGCGCACCGATCTCATCGGCACGTTCCCGCATGATCTTCAGCCCATAGTGCCCCGTCTGCTGGCTGGAGTGCGCCACATCAAAGCCGCAACCGTCGTCTTCGACAAGGACCATCAAGTTACGGCCTTCCTGCGTAATAATCACCTGGACACGACTGGCTTTGGCGGACTTGCGCACATTGGCCAGGGCCTCGTGCAGGATGCTGAGCAGTTGCACCTCAACGCTGGGCGCAAGCACCCCCGCCTGCCACTCGCAACGGAGGACCAGTTCGGCCTGGAGGTCGCAGTGCTCGCGATACCACCGGAGTTGTTCTTCCAACACCTGCAACAGGCCATGTTTGCCGGAGACGCTGGCCTGCAACCCGGTGATGGATTCCCGAAGGCCGACATGCTCGCCCTGCACCACCGCAAGCAGGCGGCCCAAAGACCGGTCAGCCTGCTCGAAGTCCTGTTTGGCGATCAAGGCCCGCGCGGCCTGCGCCTGCATGGAAAGGAAGCTCCATATCTGGCCCTGACCATCGTGCAGCTCGCGGCCCACCCGTTGACGTTCCGCCAGCATGGAGAGCGCCTTTTCCTGCTCCACAATCCGCGCCTGCTGTTGCTTCTCCAGGGTCACGTCTTTGAAGACCAGGACCCGGCCCAACAGGTGGCCCGCCGGGGTCCGCAGCGGGGTCTGCATCGCATGAAAGAAGCCCCAGCTTCCATGCACCTCCCGGCCCACCTCCAGGGTTGGCGCCACGCCCGGCGCACAAAAATCGGCCAACTCCGGCCAGGCAGCAACAACGCCCGCAAAGGTGCTTCCCTGCGCCACCGGCAGTCCCTTGAAGATGGCCCGGGCCGTCGCATTCATCTCCACAATGCAGTCGGCCCCATCCACCACAATCAGACCGTCAATCATGCTCTTGACCACGACCTCCTGCGCCAGGGGGACGATCGAAAACATACGCCAGTGGAAAAACGCCCAGGCAGTCAGCAGGCTGCTGACCAAAAAGCCCAGCGGAATTGGCGCCAGAGAGCTGGAACGATAATGGACGCTCAACAAATAGCCTGCAAAACTGGACAAGCTCGACAGCAGGACGACCCACGCCTGTCCGCGGCGCAGGCCCGTGCTGCGTAACACCCAGCGCACACAGAGGGACAGAGTGAAGAGGCCCATCAGATGTGCGGCCCACGCGGTCCAACTACCCATAGGGCCATCAATAAATCCAATGTTGCTTCCATTGGTCCAGAACGGCCTCCATATCCATCCTGTCCAGTCGCTGGTCACACTCAATAGGCATAAAATGCCCACCGTTCCGCCCATCAGATAGGAGACCCAGGCCGGTCCCTCCTGGGCGAACCCGCTCAACTGGGCGACAAACTGGAACCAGAAAAAGAGCAGCAGCAGACTCGCCACCTGGTAGCCCACCATCCAGAATATGAATGGTTGCATCTGGGTAGATTGGCTGGCCAAGACCATCGAGAGCAGCCATGTCCCTTTGTACAATTGCATATAAATCAGGGGACGGGCGCCCACTTCCTTGCGGTAAGGCCAGGCGTAAACGGCAACGCCTTCCATGCAGGCGGCCACGAAAAGTGGGAACCAGAGGTGCGTGCCGATGTGGGACGTAAAATACTCAGACATGGATGTATATCAAGAATAGTACGCCGGGACCGCTTCGGTACTTTATTTGTACCAACTTCGGCCCTTACCGGGGGCCACCAACCATGGCGAGTCTTACTGTGCCTGGACAGGTCTAGCGTCCAGCGTGCGCACTGCAAACGGCCCAAGCTGGATATGCGCAATGCGACCGGCGTGCAGCGGCAACACAGAATTGGAGGTGTCCGCCCCCCAAGGGTCCCGCGCCAGATAGCTCTGCGGAGCACCTGCTGGCAACTCCAGGGCAGACTGGATGTCCAGAGAGAACTGCTGCGGTTTGTCCGATGGATTACGCAGGACGATGATCGCCTTCTTTGTGCCCCACGACGCCCATCCATAGACCTCTAAACGGCCTGGATCGCCGCCAATCCAATGGGTGTCTTTTAACGTCTGCGCGTTTTTACGCGCCCATATCGCGGCCTGCGCCAATATGTCCCAGTTACGGGTGGACAGCAAGGAAGGCGTAATATACATCTCCTGGACCTGGGTCCCTGAACCAAAGAAAGACACAACTTCGTCGCGGAAATCATCTCCGGGGTCTGTATTGAGGCCCTCCGCCAGCTTGGCATAAATGGTCCCGTGGAGCATCAGAGAGTTAAGTGGAAAAAGCGGCCCCTGCTGCACAATGTTTTTATAGGTCTGCGCATCTCGATACGTGATCCAGCGCTGACGCGGACTACCGACCCCGGCAAAACCATGGTCTTCCCCGCCGCGCCAAATCGAGTCGGCATCGAAGAGCCAGAAGGGGGAAGCATAGGTGCCTGTTGTTAGATTGATGAAAATATCGGGCGCCTGTTGCCGCAATCTACGGACCAAATGAATGGCGGCATCAAAATCGCTGTCAAATTCACTGCCGGGGAAAACGTGACCAGCATTTCCGGTCCCATCGAATTTGAACTCATTGGCCCCGTAACGTTGGACCATTTCAAGGCATGTACTTTCAAATTTTGCATAGTACTTGGGGGCCGAGAGTGCAAACCCTCCATTCACAATTTCATAGCCATGCTTCCGCCCAAATGCGGTCCGCTCCTCTTTTTGCTCCCCGTATCCACCCCAGGGAGACAGCCACACCCCTATTCCGGCGCCGTAGTGGGCAGCCATCTGACTTACATTTTTGAGGCCCTGAGGAAAGCCAGAACCAAGGCCCCACAAACTATTTGGATTGTCCCAACCATCGTCGAACAGAAATGAATTGATTTTGACTCCACGTTTCTGCACCAACTCCGTGCCAAAGGCGCGGATGCGGTCCAGTGCGCCCGCCTCGTCGTATCGGCCCCCATATCCCAGGTCGTACCATGTGTTGTATTGCAGGAAAGTGCGGTACGGGTGCGCGCGCTCGCGTTCAATGTACCGAAGGAATGCCCGCCGCATTTGCCCAGCAGGTGCTACCCCGACCACGGACGAATAAGTAACACTCTGTCCGGCGTGGACAGGAAGTCCGCGGGGCAACACAGCAAGAACGTCCCCGCCCTGTACTTTACTGATGGACAAAGGGTGCTCGAAACCGAAAAACATCGTGTCATCTATGATTGGCGAACCTTTGACCGTCCCTGCAACATGCGCACCTGCATCTTTCAAATGCAATAAGCATATCTGCGTTACGGGCAGTGGGTGCGTGCCCGCGTGAATGGTAATTTGCTGACGGAAGTAATTCGACCCGTCCCGTAAAATCCCACACCACTGGACACGGACCGCACTTTTTTCATCTAGAAATTCGGTACATATCTCTTTGCCTGCAAGACGTTCCGAGTATCGAGAGGCCTGGGGGGCCGGAGGCAAATCCTGCACCGAGGACGGCCCGGTCATTGCCATCGCAGTGGAACGCAGGACAGACCCGTTCTGCAGTGTCAAAGAAAAGGCCTCTGGAATGTCCACTGTTCGTTGCGTTGCAGCATCCTGGACGCGCAATCCACTCCAATGACCTGCGCGGTAATTGCCCTGCACTTGCAGCCATCGGTCGCCCATGGTGAACTGCGTCCCTTGGATTACCGCAAGCACGCTTGATTGCGGTATACCTTGCGCCGCAGTAGAGGGAACAGAAGCGATTGACAATCCAACCGCCAGGAATGGGAAATATCCCGGGAAAAAGCGGGTCACCTTACTTTTGCGCCACAATGCCATCACTATTTGGCTCCATTTCGCGCAGGGGGGATGGACTGCAAACACCCAATTGATCCAAAAAATCACGTCCCCTTGCAATACGAAACATATCATAATACAAAAAGCTGTTCCAGTAGGGTATGGGACCGTCTGGGTTTGGATTGCAGAAGCGGTCCACAAGGAAAGTTTTACCTTGACAAGCTTTTCCAAGTAGCGATAATAAATATAAATCGGAACAAAAGATAATATTCAATGTGTCTCCGTTTCAGAAGGGGCTAAAAAATGAAAATCTGGACAGACCGACGTCATCCCATACAAAAAATTAGTGGATGGGGGGATGGTAAAGGGACCAATATCCAAGGCGATAGGATGAAACAGGCATGCAGGCGTAGTCCCTGGGGCATGTGTGGCGGGGTGTTACTGGCGGTCTTCTGCAGTTTTTCCTTTTTGTCTGCGCAAAGTCGGGGCCATGCGCTCCAGGTGGAGATCGACCCCGCAGATGGAAGTTACACAATCAGCCAACCAGGTTCAAACCATCCTGTACTCCATGCGGGCGTAGCTGTTCTTTTGGATGGTCACTGGGTACAGTCCAAAGATTATCCGAAACATGCGGTAGCAAGTTCCAAGGTATTGGATGACCTGTGCACGGCAGACGAATGGACAGTCACCTTTTCCGGATTGCAAGGCGAACCGGGTCTCATCTATCGTCTGCGCGCATGTCCCGATCAACCCTTTGCTGACATTCAAGTGTCCATCCGCAATTCTATGACGAAACCCTTCCATGTTGGATCGGTTCGTCCTATCGAGGCACTGGGAAGTCCCATACTCGACTTGGGCGGTCCTCCTACTGAAGATCGGGTCTTGTCTGACAGCTTCAGTGAAGACCGCCCCAATATCACCATCCGTGATTTGGGCGATACCGAAGGCCCTTTGTATCGCGGGGTTGGCAGTCAACTTATCTACAACCGCCAAAGCCATGAAAGTTTCTTTGTCGGGGCATTGACCTCAGATCGCTTCCTGACGGTCCTTCGTGTCCATCTATCGGGAAATGCAGGCCAGAAGTACATCGCTGCCTATGAGGTGGATTCCACTGGGACCACTGAGTTGGAAAAAGAAAACTCGCTCCAGCGGTCCGGCCCGGAAGACCAACTTCCTTTGCAATTACTGGTCCCGAGTGGCGGGGAAATATCGTCAGAGAGATTGCTCCTTGGTGTAGACACCGATTACCACAAACAACTGGAGACCTATGGTTCACTGGTCCGGAAACTTCACCATGCAAGGGTCACAGCACCTTCACCCATGGGCTGGTGGAGCTGGACGGCCTATTATTTTGGGCTGAATGAGGGGGCCGCGCTGACCAATGCGCAATGGGAAGCGCAGCACCTGAAGTCGCTTGGATACAATTTCTTCCATATCGACGAGGGCTACCAATATGCGCGCGGGGAATATAGCACACCTAACGCGGCCCTTTTCCCACACGGCCTTGCAGGCCTGGAGCAAAAGGTAACAGGATTGGGGCTTGTCCCTGGTATTTGGACCGCGCCCTTTGAAGTGTCTGAGCGTTCCTGGGTCTACCAGAAGCACCCAGACTGGTTGCTCCACAACGCAAATGGAAAACCGATACGAATTGGATGGGTGACAGACAACAATGACCGTCTGTTCGTTCTGGATTGTACGAACCCAGGGGCACAGGGATACTTACGCAAGACCTATTGGAAATTGGCCCATGTATGGGGCGTCCGATATATCAAGCTGGACTTCATGGATGATAGTGCGGTCGAGGGCCACTACTATCGCCCCAATACGACGGCCATGGAAGCGCAGCGCATAGGACTGTCCATCATACGACAGGCAGTTGGGGACGACGTCCTATTGGACAAAGACGGGAGTGTGATGTTGGACCCAGTTGGATATGTTGATTTCGGGCGCATTTCACAGGACACTGGGCACACATTCAACGCCAGCAAAGATGCGGCACCGGGGATTGCGGCGCGTTATTACATGGACCGCAATTTCTTTGTATCTGATCCGGACGCCTTTACTGTTTCCACCCAGACAGTGGATGACCAGTCCTGGCATGGAGGCAAACGCCCACTTACACTGGATGAGGCCAGGGTCTCCGTTGCCCTAGCTGCAGTCGCAGGAGGAATGTATGAAATAGGCGACGACCTTCCCACTCTTGGCCAAGCACCGGAACGGCTCGCATTGGTCCAAAATGAAGACTTGATCAATATGGCGCGGCTGGGCCATGCCTCCACCCCCGTGGACCTGATGACGTATCTACCCGAGGACGGGCAGCCAAGCATTTTCCTTCTGAAAGAGGGCCCAAGGCAGAGCATTCTGACCATCTTCAATTGGACAAACAATTTGCGTACACACGCCGTGATACTTTCCAACTTGGGTCTGAATGGGAAGGGGCCGTATACCGTCTATGATGTATTAAATAAGCGGCAAATTCCGCTACATGAGTCAGGTTCCTTCGACGTGACGCAACCTGCCCATTCCGTCCGTGTGCTCAAGATCATCGACACTGCTGTTGTGGTACAAGCTCCCGTTGTCCGCGCACAACACCCATCCTCGGCAAAGGCAGGAGAGACCGTGACCTTCTCTGCCCGCCAGGTAAGCGAGGAGACGCCGGTCATTTCCTATCAGTGGGACTTTGGAGATGGTGTATCTCTACAGGGACTACAGGTAAACCACGCATACACACATGTGGGGAACTACCAGGTGAAGCTGGCCGCGAAGGGCCTGGATGGGACAACAGGCGAAGACGTCTTCAGTTTTCAGGTGACCGGCCCAATGTCAACAAAATTTTCCCCTGCGCGGAACCGGAGATACCACGTCTTTCCATAAAGGGCCATGTTCCGGGAAAAGGTACAAACCTTAAAAAGTCAAAGGAGGTAAGTGTGAAATCCCATAGTGGTCGTAGAAAGATGGGCCTTACTGGCAGCGTGCAGCAGTCACTCCAGGCAGTTGTGTGTCTTTCTTGCAGCGTCTTTCTGTTGAATGGCTGCGGGGCGTCGCATACTTCGCAGGCATCGCCCCCTGTCGTCGCACAAACGCCAACATACTACGTTTCTACGTCAGGAGACGACTCGAATGCGGGCACGTTGGCATCGCCGTGGCGGACAATCCAGCATGCAGCGAACATGGTCACAGCAGGCGACACTGTGTATGTCCGTACAGGTACCTACAACGAAGTTGTGACCATGCAGAAATCAGGCACGGCATCGGCACCGATCGTTTTTTCCAGTTATCCAGGAGAGCTTGCTACAGTGGATGGAACTGGGTTGTCAGTACCCAATGGTGTTTCGGGGCTTTTTACAATCCAGAACCTGGACAACATCACAATTGAAGGATTTGAGGTCCGTAATTTTACATCGAGCACGACGGATGAGCCAATTGGCATTTACATCTACGGGGCAGACAACAACATCCAGATACTCAACAACCACATCCATAATATTGCAGCAACGGCCTCGGGGTGCAATGCAGAGGCCCTTGGCGTGGCCGTATATGGTAGCAGTGCCCCTGCATCCATCAACAATCTGCTCTTCAGCGGGAATGAGGTCGACCACTTGACGACTGGCTGTAGCGAGTCCGTGGCGCTTGATGGTAATGTCGAGAATTTTACGGTCACGAACAATCTTATACACGACAACGACAACATAGGGATCGACGTCGCTGGTTTCTATGGTGTTGCTCCAAACCCATCTTACGACCAAGCGCGCAACGGAAAAATCAGCGGGAACACGGTCTATAACATCACATCCAACTACAATCCAGGATACGGCACCCCCTTGCCCAATAATAGTTACGGGGCCGATGGGATTTATATAGATGGTGGGACGCAGATCACCATCGAACATAACCTTGTCCACAATGTTGATATAGGCATTGAGGCAGCCAGCGAGAATGCTGGCCATGTGACCAGCTATGTCACGGTGCGCAACAATGTGGTTTATTCCGACAATAGTGTTGGCATCTCCATTGGAGGATATGCGGGCCCTAGTACTGTTGGGGGTAGCGACCACATCACCATTGTCAATAACACTTTGTATGGCGATGGCACGGCGAACTCGGACAACGGGGAATTTCAGGTCCAGTTTTCGGCCACCAACAATCTCTTTGAGAACAACATCGTATATGCCAATACGCAGGGCCTGTTTGTGAATAATTTCACGACGGCAGCATCAGCCCCAGCCACGCTGGATTACAACCTATACTACTCAACCGTGGGGGCCGCAAATAGTACATGGGCATGGCAGGGCCAGACATATACAGGTTATAACACCTACCTTCATGGCACTGGGATGGACGCACATTCGCCGCAGTTTTTAGACCCGCAGTTTATCAACATGGCTTCAACACCTCCAGACCTGGACATCCAGGCCACATCCCCTGCGGTAAATGCTGGGAGCAACCTCGGCCCCAGCATCGTTGGCACTGCGGATTTCGCTGGACATCCACGTGTCAATAGTAGCGGTCAAATCAACATTGGCGCCTTTGAGCAGTAGAAATTTACCGGTCAGCTCTCTTGGGGAAAAGGAGCCTACCGAATCAAAGGCCGCAGTATGTACAACACAATATCCAAGTGGATCCTCGTGACCAGGCGGAGAAGCAACCCTCGAAATGTCTCCGCCTCTGCCGAGAAGCAGGAGTGATGAATGGACACGGCCTCAACGCGTATTTCCACAACCGACGGCAATTTATTCTGTTTATTTTCAACACCTTACAGAAAGGCAATGATCCTTAACTATCAATGCATTACGAGAAATTATTATTTTCTTGACAATATACGAAAAAGGGAATAAATAGATCATTGCGGAACATACATGAAATTATGTTTCTGTGTTTTTTTAAGATCTATTAGGAGGCAAAAGTAGTGAAGACATTAGACCGAGTGCTTGGGGTGGTGCTTCTGATATTCTGCGCCAATTATGCAACGCTGCTCCTGCAAGGGCAGCAAACAATCAATCAAACGATGATTCGTGGCACGGTCACAGATTCGTCTGGGGCCGTCATTCCGGGGGCCAATGTAACGCTCACGGACACGGGCACCAATATATCCAAGAGCACGAAGACGGATGGCAAAGGCGGTTATGTATTCAATTCACTGCGCGCCGCCAGCTATAAGATATTGACCAGCGCAACGGCCTTTGGCCCGGTGGAAAAAGACGAAATCACGCTGACCATCAACCAGCAGACGACAGTCGACTTTGTCCTGAAACCAGCAGGCCAGAATGCGAGCGTAACGGTGGAGGCCATTCCCGTATTGTTGGACACCGCCACGGCCACGCTGGGGACTGACATAGGGAGCAAATATCTGACCCAGGTGCCTTTGGAAAACCGTGATCCGTATGGTGTCAACTTCATTGCAGCGGGCGTCACGGAAGCGGCCGGCAATGGTGTTATGGACGCTTATCCTGGGGGCACCGATTTTATCTCCAATGGGCAGCGGACCGCCACAGCCAGCATCTGGCTGGACGGCGTGTTGATTACAGCCCCGGAACAGGGCGCTGGCGGGGAATCAGGCATCTACTACCAGGCCACGGTGGAGGGTCTGCAGGAGGTGAATGTCGAGAACAATAGCTTTTCCGCAGAATATGGCGGCGGCACAAACATCAACGAAGTCATGAAGTCTGGGACCAACCAATTACACGGTAGCGTCTATTGGTTCAACCAGGATTCTATTTTCGACGCCAAAGATTATTTTAATAGTGGCCCCAAGCCTGGACACGTGCAGAACCAGGCCGGCTTTTCCTTGGGCGGGCCCATTATAAAGAACAAGACCTTTTTCTTTGGTGACCTGGAGTCCATACGGGCCAGCAACCCAGTGAACATCGTGGCCACAGTGCCAACCAGTGCAGAAATCAACGGTGACTTTTCGAAGGCAGGGACTTATGACCAAAATGGCAATCCAGTCCTAAACCAGATATTCGACCCTTTTCTGATTGACTCCAACCCAAACGACCCAAACTACTACACGCGTCCGGCCTATACGAACAACGTCATTCCACAAACGGAGATTGATCCTGTCGGACAGGCAATTCTGAAGCTGTATCCCGGCCCAAACACGGCGGGGGACCCGGTCTCAGGCGCAAATAATTACCGCGACGTTATATTGAGTACGTTTGACTCCCTGCAAACAGACATAAAGATCGACCAGCAATTCTCCCCTAAATCGACCCTTTCGGTACGTTCCAGTACCATCTTTCCCAGCGGGTCCACCCCCACAGTCTTCGGTGATAACGAGTTTAATGATGGCACAGGCTACACAGGGCGCATATACAACGACGGCATTAACTACGCTTATACGCCGACCGCAAACACACTATGGAACGCCAGCATTGGCTTGGACCGGGTATCGGAGCCCAGTCATAACATAAACTACCCAAGCCCGACCAGCGTTGGGTTCCCGTCTTATCTGGAGCAAAATGGCATAGTGCGGATGCCTTCCATCCTTATGAACAACTCCCCGTGGACCTCCATCTACTCCCAATGTTGCGTGGACACTAAGTTTGCCCACACTTTGATCAACTATGCTTCCTCGTTTTCGTGGACAAGAGGACAGCACACAATCAAGTTTGGCGGTGTGCAGCAGGTGTTCTATAACAACTTCTTTCAACCACCCTACCCGGATGGGTATTTCACTTTTGATCAGCACCTTACGTCCCAAATACCGTACAACACCGATAATGGCATCCAGGGAAATGATTTTGCAAGCCTGTTGATTGGCTGGGCAGACGACACAAACAATAGCATCAGCGTGACCCAATCTACGGCGGACAAGTCCAAAGAAACAGGGTTTTTCGTGGAGGACAATTGGCGGGCCTCCAGTAAGTTGACCCTCAATCTTGGCCTTCGTTATCAATGGGACACCCCATATACGGAGCGCCATAATAACACCCAGTTCAGTGACTTGACCGGGGACAGCGGGATTTCAGTGCCTGGATATCCGGGCACATTGAAGGGGACCACCATCTTTGCGTCCCCGCAAAAAAGAAACCTGCCGACCGACTATAGTAACATCGACCCGCGTGTAGGGTTCGCTTATATGGTCAATGACAAGCTGGTGGTCCGCGGTGGGGCAGGGATATACACCGGTTATGGCGTGGCCACGAATTACCAGTATCCAGGGGCAGCATATACTGCCAGCCCAGATGCATTCTTCTCCTTGGACGGAGAACTGACCCGCTCAGCCACGTTAAGCAACCCGTTCCCCAATGGCGGCGTCCCCTCCCCCCAGGGACAGAAATATGGGAAACTGGCGCTTTGGGGCCTTCCAGATTCAAACAACATTGGCACAGCGACCGCCAAGAACGCAAAAATCTACCAATGGAACCTTGGCATACAACAAGAACTTCCCTATAACATAGTGGTTGGCATCAACTACTCTGCCAATCGCAGCACGTATCTACCATGGGACGGGACCCGCAATCGGAACTATATCGCTTCCGCAGTGCGCACTCAATACACAAGTCAACAATTAAATGCACCTGCCAACAACCCATTCCAGTCTTTGTTTTCAGGGCCTACAGCAATATTTAACGTCCCCTCGTCCCGTTATGGGGACCCACAGATTCCCCTTTTGAACTTACTACGCCCCTACCCGCAATTTGATGGTGTATTCAATGCGTATAAAATCATTGGGGCCTCTTCCTGGTACAACGCGCTGGAAGTTGTGTTTCAGAAACGCGCGGGACATTCCCTTAGCTTTGAAGGCAACTATACATGGTCTAAACTTACTGATGATTCATCTGCAGGGACCAATGCATTTATGGGGACCCTTGCGGACGGCAAGCCCCAGGAGCTGGACCATCTTAAGCGTGAATGGTCTATCAGCGCCAGCGATGCCACCCAACGGTTTGTCGCTGCCGTGGTGTGGATGTTACCAGTAGGACGGGGTGAACGTTTTGGTGCCAATATGGGCCGCATGTTAAATGCCGCCATTGGTGGTTGGCAAATAAACACAATCACGACCTTCCAGACCGGACAGCCGCTGGACATCTATATGAGCACAAACAGGATTGCGGACGGCTATCAACGTCCGAATGTTGTTTGCCCGTCAGGCCAATCGTTAACAACGGGAACCAGCATCCATAATGCGGGCAAGTATGGCACCCCTTATATCAACGTAAATTGTTTTTCTGACCCGGGGGACCAACAGCCAGGCAATTCGCCCCGGTATTTTTCCGATCTTCGGTCAGATGGTATCATGCAATCGGACATTACCCTGGAGAAGATTTACAAGCTGGGCGAACGCGCTGGACAACTTGAGTTCCACGCGGACTGCTTCAACTGCGCCAACCACGAACGATTCGGCCTACCAGACACTGGTTACGGCGATGCAACTTTTGGCGTAATCTCCTCGACCGCAACTGGTTATTTGCCCCGCAATATGCAGCTTGGTGCGCGATACCAATTTTAATTTTACATATCGAGGGCGGCAGCGGTGCCGCCCTCTTTTATTTTCATGCCCTGCTGGATGCCCCAAATAAGCTGTTGATACAAACTGCCCGGCAAGCGAGGAACTATACGGAGGTAACCCATGCAGACACATGCAAGGGGCGTTCTGATTGTAAAAACGGGTATTTTTATTGCCCTACTCTTGCAAGTAACATTCCTGCTTGCACAAGCCACAAAACAAACTCCCCGGTCCTGGATACAAGACGTCCGCATAGGTGCATATGGACTCACCGTAAACAACGCTGCTGAAATCATCCGTAACGCGAATAAAAGCGGTGTATACGGCATAGAAGTAGACAATGATATTCCTGGCCGCTACGAAAGCTTTCTAGACCCCGCATCCAAGCTCCAAGCAATTCGAAAAGTCGCTAAGTTGGCCCATCAGAATGGCAATCATGCATTTGTGTATATAGCTGGGCTGGAATGCATCACAGCGAATGCAGATGCATCTCAGCATTCCATGGCCAAAGACCATCCTGATTGGCTACAGCGTAAGCGCTCTGGGGACCCTGCAATCTTCACCGAACATGCTGCCTTCTGGATAAAAAAGGGGGACGAAGACGTTTGGATCAGCCCCTATGCAACGGAATGGCGCAAGATATATATGCAGCGCGTACGCCAGATTGCAGCTACTGGCATCGATGGCATTTATGTAGATATACCATACTGGATGACGCACTTTACCGGATGGGAAGACAGCTGGGCCAGTTTTGATGATTACACCGTGGCGGCCTTTCTTGGTCGCACGGGACTAGACGCGCGGAAGGACATTCGGCCCGGTGACTTTACTGATCCTGGGTTCCGAAAGTGGGTCGATTTTCGCATACAGACCATCACTGATTTTCTTGCAGAGGTCCGTATGAATGCAATTTCTGTCAATCAAAACATTGCCGTGATACCTGAGATATACCCAGGGATCGAAGAGTCGGCGGTGCGTGTCGGTGCAGATGTATATCAGATATACCCAGTAGTGGATGCGATAGCGCATGAATACGAATTCGGTGAAGGTAAAGATCACACCGCTGCCACCCGCAGTCAATACGACTGGTTTATGTATCAAATAGGGATGCAGTCCTTTCGTGCTTTTGCAGGAAACAAGCCAACGTGGATGCTCAACTATTCTTGGGATGGGGCCCCACGCGTCACTCCAAGCGATGCAATGAAAGACCTTGCCATGTCAGAGTTAATGGCAGGTGCTAACTTCTGGGACGCTCCAGGCCATAGCATGGCAGGCTCCAATGATATGGCCACGCGAAGACAAATCTTTCACTGGATTGCCAAGAACCAGAAACAATTCAGCACACCAAGGGACCCGGTCGGTGATATAGGGGTCTACTTCTCGGACTCCACGCGCAATTACTTCCCGGATGAGTTTGTAAGGTCTTACCAAGGGGCATTATTACTCCTACTACGCCAGCACATCCAGTTCCAGATTGTCACACCACGGACGCTGGCCTCCTACCACGGTAGAACGCTGGTTTTACCGAATGTACGTGTGCTGGATGACGAGGAACTAGAACATCTACGTCATTTCTCATCCACGGGAGGGAAAATAGTCATTACCGGAAATAAGGACGACCGGGTATCTTCTCTTCCGAATGTCACCTCTTTCGTTGATGACCCGGGGAAGCAATATTTGGCGCTTGCCAATAAAGACTTTGCAGGCGCTTCTCCAGACACGCAATCAACTTTTCTGGAGTCATTGAAGGGGCCGTCTGAATTCCCTGTCCAGGCGCCTGATGATATGGTGGTATACATAGCGACGGTGGACCATCAAGACCATTGGTTTTTCGCGGATTTCAAAGGGCCAAAGAAGGGAGCAGCAACCGCGCCGAAGCCAGATAGAAATGTGGTGGTCTTTGCGCCTTTGCGGGACGGTACGAAGCTCCATTTTTTACCATTCCTTGGTACTCCCAAGACCATAACTGGGACCATATCGGATGGTCGAGTGAGGTTCATTGTCCCGGAAATAGATCGTGGAGCGGTCGCCTGGACGGGACTTTATGCCCCTATACATAGGCCCATCAAAACCCGCCCTTACTAATCCGGCCTATAATATATGCAACATTTTTGACTTTCATGCATCTAAAGGAGCATGGAGAAGAGTGATTCCCGGGGATTGCCAGATGCGGTGTTGAACGAACGTCGGCGGCGTGCGGTGAAGCTGCGCGAAGCCGGGGTGACGGTGCGAGAGACGGCGCGGCAGTGCGAACTATCTACACACACGGTTGTGGATGCGCACAAGGCGTTTCGACAGGGCGGTTGGGCTGCGGTGAAGGTCAAGCGCACGGGGCGGCCCAAGGGTTCCGGCCGCCAGCTTTCGGTCGAGCAAGAGCGCCTAATCCAGCGGTTGATTCAGGACCGCACGCCCGACCAGTTGAAGATGAGTTATGCCCTGTGGACCCGCCAGGCGGTCAGCGAACTGATCGCGGCGCGCTTCGGTATCCGGCTGACCGTGCGCAATACGGGCAAGTATCTAAAGCGCTGGGGTTTTACGCCGCAGAAGCCACTCAAGAAAGCGTATGAGCAATCTCCGGCAGCGGTCTCGAAATGGCTCAATGAAACTTACCCGGCGATTGCTCAGCGCGCCAAGCAGGAGAAGGCCGAGATTCAGTGGGGCGACGAGACCGGGCTGCGCTCGGATGATGTGCGTGGCCGCGGTTATGCCCCCAAAGGGCAGACGCCGGTGGTGCGCGCCAACGCGGCCCGCCAGAGCTTGAGCGTGATCTCCACGGTGACCAACAAAGGCCAGATGCGTTGGAAGGTCTTTTCCGGCGCGCTGAACGCGAAGATTCTGATCAACTTTCTCGAGCGGTTGACGCGCAAGCAAAAGAAAAAGATATTTCTGGTCTTGGACAATCTGCGCGTGCACCACTCCAAGCTGGCCCGCGAATGGATTGAGGCAAACGCAGAAAAGATCGAAGTCTTCTATCTGCCCAGCTACTCGCCGGAGTTGAATCCGGATGAGTTGCTCAACGCCGACCT
>JBMFGT010000032.1:0-16445 GCA_049977205.1 Acidobacteriaceae bacterium
CTGTGCACCCGCAGAGAATCTGGTTCACTCCTACCACAGACCCATGACAGTTCACCGCAGGGACATAGGAATCGACAATCCATCCCTTCGCCTCCATATCGAATACAAGAGTGCGTGGTGTACCTGTTGTATCTTGGTAGTCGTAGAAGATATAGCCAGGAACAATTGTGATGGTCTGGGCATTCGGCTTCGTATCGTCTGGCGGATAAATCGTCTGGCCCCCCACCGTGATAGGGGAAGGTCCCTCTGGTTCTCCATGCGGGAACAGGTTGTAGATATTGGCTGAGATGTCCTGTTCTGGTCCACCACCTTGTGAAATGAAGATTCCGTCCATTCCTCTCCATGCAATCAGGCTTCCCAGCCCACCTAACGCATAGCGCATGTAGAGGCCCCGCGTGGATCCCGCCTGTACCGGGGTCCATATTGGCCCTGTCGTACCTGTCACTGTTGCCACGGCATCAAAAGAGTTTGGATATAAAAGCCAGAACCGTTGTGGGGAAAAAACAACATGCAACTCAGAGGTGACAATCCCATTGACCAGCCCCTCAGAAGGGCTACACACATAGAGTCTTTGCGACATGGGGGCAGAATCGAAATTGTTGCCCATCGAAGTCAGCAAGTCCCCTGGATTCAATGGGTCGAGGCCCATCATAAACGAGCCGCCTCCGCTATCTGGGGTAGGTCCCCAGATGACAGGTGATGGCTGTGCGGCAAGGGCAGGAGATACAATCTGCCATGTCAGTCCTGTTCCGGGAGGTGGAAATCCATACGTGATAAATCCCGTTACCGTTGTCGTGGTATTATAGACCAACATACTGTTCGGGGAAGATGGCCGATTGTACAGTAGATAGGCCACTTGCGCCCCTGTGGAATCGGAAATCAGAATGTCGGTCCCAGGAAGCCACTGCGGATTGAAATAGTCCCCGCTAACCCATTGCACATTGGGCTGTAAGGGGAGAATCGGGCTGATGGTCGCAGTCAGTGTCCCCGGCGTGCCGCCCTCCGCAACGGTAAATGTAGGGACGGAGGTATAGCCACTCCCACCGGCTGTTACCGAAGCGGACGTAATAATTCCACCAGAAATAACAATTTGCACTGTTGCCCCGGTGCCACCACCTCCAGAAGCAGAGATCGTGTAGGTCCCATTCGTTTGCGAAGCCCCTGGCTCGTCAATACTGATTGCCGTTACTTCCTGACTCACGCCAACTACATTGCAGGTCCCTGAACGCGGCAAATCAATGGAAGGAAATGGCTCATAGTTGTCGTAGGAAAGGATGGGATTGTTGGCAATTGTCAAGTCGCTCAGGCTGTCTTGGAAAGAACCTGTACCGGAGTTCTCAATTGACAGTGTATAGGTGAAATTGTCCAATGCGGGGGTCTGTCGATACACATCAATCGTGTCTACCTGTGGATCAGTGGAAAGTGTGCATGTCCCGGTTGCTGTGTAATTTGCGTAATAGACTGTAATCGTAAAGCTGTAAAGAAAGGAGCGGTCTGTCCCCCCAGATTCCTCTGTGAGGATTTGTACACCAAACCCAAAGGTGGTATCATTCACAATTTCTGGTGTCAGCACAGTACCCCAACTGTCTCCAGGGCCTCCTTGTAGGGTGGTCAAGTAGGACAGTGTATTTACTGTTCCGGGGGACTTGGTTTGGCCAATAACTTTACCTTGATAAAAGAGTGCAACATTCGCCAAAACGCCCGTTCCATTTTGCTGCCCATTCCAGAAGAGTGCAACTGTTACCCCACTGATAGTCACCCCCGAAGGGACCCCTCCCACAAGTCCTGGAAGGTTCTGGGCAATGACGTAGTCAGTCAGCGTCCCAGCGGGGACTGAAGCGGTGCGCAATTGGTCATCTGATGAGTTCCCATTAGCAGGCTCATATTGTGAGGTATTATAAGTAATGTACGAAGCATAAGTCGGGTCCATCGTGTAGGTGCCGGAAGCACTTTGCAGCGCCACTTGTGCTGGTACGGATGCAGGGGATGGATTCGAGACTGCTCCGGTCGTCTTTGACCTATACACGTAGCGATATGTGACCCAGTAGGGACTCGCTGCCGAAGTCAATGTTATATTTGGGGCATTCTGTGGTTCCATGATCCCCACCTTGAAGCAGCTCCCGTCCGAGCGGACTTTCAGCATCCCTGAGACGTCTCCATAGGACGTATAGGGAGGATTCAGAATCTCTACTGAAAGCGATGGGTCGGCAACATAGCACCAAGGCTGTGGACTGTCTGGAGGGCGGTAAGGGAGGAAAGACAAAGGGTTCCCGCTCAGGCCGGAAGCCACCTGAGTGTTTCCCACATATAGGCTGCCATTCGTTCCGGTCAGATATGCGTACGACGGAGGCTGTTTATAGGAATCATTGAGACGTGTCACGGACACGACCCCAGTGGCCAGTGCCGACGTAAGAAGGTTCGCCCCTAATGGATAGCGCGCAACAGTCATCGACTTGCGGTTCCTGCGCACGTTGGCGAGATACGGCATCCCGCCCCCGTTTTCCTGTATCTGGTCCGGCGACGCTATCGTATTGATTCCACCTGCAATGTCGAGCCTTATGCCTTTTCCCAAAATCTACCTCTTGCGTCCGCGTGCCTTCCGGCGGACATTTTTCGTCCTAAGCCGACCCTTCTTTTCTCCATTGGCCTTGATTGTCATGCCAGGAAACTTGTGATGGACCTTGGCTTCGACTTCTTTCTTCTCTTCGGGGGTCCCGAACTCTGAGATACGGGCCAAGGCCGCCCGCGCGTGTGCCTTGTCTTCAATGGGGTAATGCCCCTTCCCTAAAGCGAAGTCCTTTGCTGGAAGCTTCCTACGTTTTTCTGTTGTCAGTTTTGGCATGTCCTCTCCTTTTCTTGTATGTTCTCGACTTGCTGCGTCTCGTATATTTTCCATTGCCCTTCCCTTTTACGAGTGTACCTCTTTTGGTTACGGCATTCGCTTCCCGGACCGCCCTTCCTTCGTCTCCAGTCCGCTTTAGGACAGAGTTGGCAACAGAGGCCCATTGGCGTTTCCTTTTGGAAGACTTCGCCTGGTGCGTATGCCGCACCGCATCTTTAGCCTGCCATGGCATTTTTTAGCTCCTTCGGCTCGGTAAGTCCCTGTTTCTCACCTTCCCGTCGCAGTAATCTCACGAAAATCCCGTAGGTGGCCCAGCGAGCATTCACTGCAACGGCAGCCCGATAGAAATCCTTCAACATTGGCATCGTGGCTTGGAATCTATCATTGCCCATTTTGAATGTCGCAATATGCTGGGCATAGTTCAATACTGCCTCAAAATCATCTCTGCTTACTTGAACATACACCCCCGTCGTATCGAGAAGTGGGGCATTCCCCACCAACATCGCCGA
The DNA here is from genome assembly GCA_049977205.1 of Acidobacteriaceae bacterium. GTDB lineage: Bacteria > Acidobacteriota > Terriglobia > Terriglobales > Acidobacteriaceae > JBMFGT01. The sequence continues at coordinate 3,352 of JBMFGT010000032.1, forward strand.
CATCAACTGTGAGGTCCCTGGAACAGGGGCCAGCATGTCAGTCCCGGCCAAGACGACTGAGGGAAGGTTACTGTTTGACTCCTGCCATCCAATTGCAAGTCCATCCATCTGGGCCAGTGATGTGGTATAGGCAACACCCCCTCCAAGGAATGTTTGCAGGAGCCAGTTCGCATCTCGGACCATTTCGAGCATCTGGGTATAGCGTTCCAGACAATACGCCGCACGCGCCCGGTCCGTTGATTCGGCCTCCATCCCTAGTACATCCGCCAGAGCGCCATACATCGGCAACATCGACCAGTCATCTGGGACCCCCAGAAGCGAAGCGTTTGGAGGTGAAAATGTGGGCCCCGCTACAAGTGCGAGTACCTCATAATATCCTGGTACTGTGGGAGCTATGTCAACATAGAAACCCAGGGGCGGCTCATCCGCAATGGCCCACGACTTAGGAAATGCTACAGTCTGGAGATATTCTGGCTCGAACGATTGGAAGGAAATTGGGTCTTCGCGCGTCAATGTAATCGGGAAATATGCCTGGACCTGTGTCTGGGAAAGTGTGGCCGTTGTAGGCTGGCTGATGGTTGCTACATTGGCCTGGATTCCGATGATAAATGTCCCAGACTGTATTCCAGCACCCTCCAAAACATACCCCGCTTGGATGCCAGTCATAGAGGAAAGTGTTACCGATGTAGACCCAATGGGGGCATTTCCAATGGTCTGCGCCATGAGTGCCATGAAGCGTATGCGACGCGGCTCCAATACGGTGTCGGGCAATGTAACAAACCGTGTCCCTGGACCAAGGTTGGACTGGATTGGAGGCAGTACGACAAGATTCGTAGATGCTGCCTGAATGACTTCCTGTGTCCTCTTTTGCAGGGCGGATTGGAAGTTCCCTAGATTGAACTGGCTTGAGCCTGCCCATGCCCCGGCGTTCAACTGAGGTTCAAGCAGCATCGAACACATCTGGTTGTAAAGATATTGGTCCGTAACAGTGCGTAGACGTGGAGAACCTGTTTGTGTCCCCGTATTTACCCATTGCCCGTTTGCATTTTCCAGAAAGTACTGGGCATTCCATTGTTCAGTCAGGCCATTCCAATGCCTCAATGCCTCGGTCAAATAAACCCATGCCTCCGATGCACTCCAGAACGCACTGTTGTTTAAGCGCCCTAGAAGCGCATTGATTGCATCGGTTTGCGTCAACCAGCTATAAGGATACAAAATCTCACTCCTGATACATAATAGTACAAACATCGCCTGCAACGATGTATACATACCACTCGTTGAGGTCTTGCCCTTCATGCTGGGACGGCCCAAAAGTAAGTGAACCACCACCTGAAGTTATTGTAATTCCACTGGTTGAAGTGGTTGAAGCGTCTCCAACTTTCATGGCGTTCGTCCCGTTGTTCTGGAATGTGGCCCACTGGAAGGGCACGGTTGGAGTTATAATGGATGCCGTCCGTGCCACAACAGGGACTACACCCGTTGTGCTTGGCGCAAGTTGTATAATATGCATGTTCTAGACCCCTCCTCCGGTTGGATAACCGCCGATAAATAATTCGCCATTCATTGTGGCAAATGGACTACCTTGTCCCCATTTACCGGGTTGACGAGTATGTACCAAGCTTTCGCCATCGAGATTTAGGTCGATGGCCAATGCCTGTCCAAACAAATACATGTATTGCTTCTGTGCCAAGGCGGCCAAGGTCATCATGCCTTGGGACGATCCAGGAGATTGTGACTCCATCTGTGCCGCCTTGTCTTGATACAGTATCTCCTTTGCCTTAAACTCTAGCATATTTTCAGTAATTGGAGCCGGGATGGCCATATTCATCCAATCAGAAACGGATTGTGGCAATGGCCCACGCCGACGGAAGTTCAAAGTGTACGGAGAATAATTCAACTGGTGTCCCCACAATTCAAACCATGGCCATCCGTAGGTTGCAGAATTAGGACGCTGGTCAATCCCCGCCGGGACCGCATATTGCGGGATAGAAAAATTCTGCCTCTGTGGATCATCGTTCGCCAAATCCGCCTCCGTCTTAGACCAGAAATCTATAGGCTGACCATTAACGAAATCCTGGATTGAGACGAACTTCCTGAAATCCTGGGTCGGGGCCGGAAAATATACCTGATAAATCATAAAGGGCATACCTGGGCCGGTAGGAGGTTCCATCCAAGGTCTGTCCAGTGTGAGGGTCACGAAGCCTGGATTGATTGTATTGTAGTCATATCCAATGATCGAATAGATGGCATAGGACGGACACCGGAACTGCAATTGCGTAATCAACGGTTGTCCAGTATATGCTGTCAGGGCCGCCGTTGCCACTGCATCCGCTACCACTTGGTTCGAGTACGGCGTGGTAGTGAATGTCCCAGACTGAAATGGAACACCAGGGGCCAGCCATCCAGCAAACCCTTTCTGAAAGGACCAATCGGTCTGGTCATAGATGTCTCCCAAGGCCCTAGAAGTGACTGTCTGCGCGCGAGCCAGAGGTGTCCCAGGGACCAACTGCGTCAAGTTAAAAGCTACGGAATACAGGGAAATAATACACCTCCTAAAGAAAAAGGTCGAGGCGGCTATTGCCTCCCCGACCCCCTTTTGACCATCAGCAACGATGATCTTACATACTCGAAACCAGAGCGGCAAACTGTACTTGTTCCGAACTCAGGTTCGTCCCCACCGGAACTGGCCCAGCGGCAGGCATCAGACCTACAGTCAGCGTGGGAGCTGTACCGCCAGTCCCCGTAACGGTGGCCGTGGGAGCGACAGTATAGCTTCCTGTATTGGTGATCGTTATAGCAATGGTGGTCGCTGTAAGCACGGTAACCTGTCCCGCAGCACCTCCGCCTGTCCCCCCAGAAAAAACAATTGGCGCAACATTCCCTGGGGTCATTCCTGAACCGGCAACGTTCTGGACAACAGTCACACCTTGACGCCCTGAATAAGTCCAGTTTGCAGTCCATCCAGATTGCGACGGAGAGGGGGCACCTGCCCGGCTGATATTCAACCCGGTTGACGTTGGATTGAACTCAACTCGATAGTTCCCGCTCTGCGTCAAAGTAGACATTGGGAAGTTGATATACTCATTCGCCCCTGGATTGTATACGGGGTCTCCGGTGGCGCTCACCGATGCTGGCCCAACAGCATAGAGCAATGCCTGGCGATATTCCCCAACCTGCGCTGATTGATAGACGTAGGAAGTAATCATTCTTTCCCCTTATCCCTGCACTTCTGGCAGATCAAGAACCACACGTACATTCGTATCGGCGGCAGCCGTATCGAGTGTCTGGCCGATATAGCCACTGTAAATCGGGGTGGAGATTGTGGTGGTCGTAACTACACCCCCAGTGGCCGCAGACGCGATGGAACCTGGTACGGTGGCCGTAGCAGTGGTCACATATACTGGTGCAATGCCTAGCTCTTGGACCACAATCCATGCGCCTGCCTGTATCTGCGCAGTGGTGATCGAAGAGACGATGGCAATTGCCCGGACCATCGAAATCTGGCCGCTGGCTGTCGTATCGAAGGAGCCAACCAGGTTCGGACTATAGTACATCTGCGCAAGCAATGGACCTGCACCACCCGTATATCCTGTGATTTCCGTCAGCGCGAAAGTGGGGACAGAGGTAAAGTTTGCGCCTGGGAAGACAAGCTGTGCGGCGGTAATTACAGCGCCTTGTACTGTGACCAAGGCCGTCGCTGGAATCCCACCAGAAGCACTCGACGAACACAGATATTGACCATTTGTAGCCCCGGTAACAGAACCACTGCCAGCGATGGCCACCATAGAGAGACTCGTTCCAAGGCCCCAGCCCACGGGAAGGCCAAACTTAATGGTGGATGCCGTGGATGCTGGCTGAACGCGCACGAAGCGATAGCGCCCCGTATTCAGGTTTACCCCAAAGCGGACATTCCATTCCGCCGCGTCTGAAAGGGACAAATCGCAGTAGTCCCCCTCGTGGAGCGTGCCACCTAGATATGGCAGCCCTGTCCTTGGGTTGGTCATGCCAGTAGCGGAAGTATAGACCGCGAAAGGCCCGTTGTAGAAGGATTGTGCCGGTACTTTTGCCATTATTGACCTACTCCCTTGAATCCGTAAATAATCATTCCGTGTGTTGGCTGATCTGGGAAAAGATTGGTGGCATACCGCAAATAACGGATGCTTGAAGAAATGTTGTCTGGAATACGCAGCGTCTCCATGTCCATGTCCCATCCAGAGCCAGGTTTTGGCCTCATATGGACCATGGAATGAGGGTCAAAGAAATACAACGATTCGCCCGGATTGATGAGGGTCGCCGAAGGAATGTTGGACCCTGTCGGAGACAGCGATCCGGGAGATAGCGCCACCCCATTCAGTTTGAATGTTGGAGTCATGAAGGGGGAAAGCTGCGTTGTTCCGCCTGCACCATCATAAAACTTTGCAGGGCCTGCCTGCCCATAGGCCCCAGGGTTTCCACCGGGAAGTGTTTGCCATGCAGCCGAGGATGGGGCCAAAGGATCAGCATGGATTTTTATGCCATTAAAGTTGATCGACGGCCATCCAAAGTCTGTCCCTTCTTTTACATCCAACTGCAACACTACGGACTGTTGGCGGAAGGCAAGAGCGATTGCGCCCCAGCCATAGAAACTTGTGATGCCAAGACGGGATTTTGCCCCAAGGGTCCCAAGTCTTGCATTCGCCAACAGGAAATGGGAATAATTGATTGAACCCGCAGCTCCGGTTGGCGTCCCACAATAGTAGGGGGTCGAGTTGTATACCGTCCCGACTACTCCATTGCGAGTAATACCACCCGTCGTAGTGTAGTAATTACCAAACGGGCCTGGATCGACACCATTGTTGAACTGTTCGTCGAATCCATTGATCGCCTGACTGCGATCTTGCGCTACACCCGAAGCAGAGCCGCCAGGCGAACCAGAGTTCACTTGACCATGCTGGTATGCCTGCATTTCCACCATCATCTCCATCCGCTCGGTCATGGAATAGTTGTCAGCCAATTCCTGATCGACTACGCGCGTGTCCCCTGGAGCATTGTAGAGATTGTATTCCGTCGGCTCAATCTCCATGGCTGCCCGAAGGAAGCGGATGTCATAGGTAGTGTTCGTGAGTATCTGTTTGCGCGAAGTAACGACTGTTGCTCCCGGCTGTGTCACAGCGCCGTCGGCATAATCATAAATACCGGGTGTACGGACCCCAGTCCCTTGGAAGTCCAGGGAAACGATCCCAGCTTCCTTTAGCAGCGTCATCAAGGGATAGTTAGTTCCAAACCAGTTAACGATAGTACCCTTGCGTAGCATCTCTCGTGAAGCCGCATCGCGTATATTAAATAGAGGATCGTTCATCTGTAATCACCTTTTCCTATGCGGATGCCATCCGCGATTGGATTTCTTTCATTACACGTTCTTTTGCAACCTGTATCTTCTGCTGTGGAGACAATGCTGAAAACTCTGATATGGATTTCGCGTCCATCGGTTTGGGGAGATACGGATGGTCCGATGGTGACCCATACCCCAATTCCGGGTTTCCGGCCACAATGGGGTGAGCCGCCTTATATTCCTCAATCTTTTTGGCGGCGTATTCATCGCGGGCCTTCTGCTCTGCGGCCAATCTCTTTTCATTTTCTTTCTCGCCAACGTGATATGTACGTTCCATATAATCGTGGACGGAAAGGTTCGCCCGTGCCGCCAAATCTCCAAGTTGTGCGGGGTCTACAGGCAACGGAGCACCAAATACCCTTTGATAGCGGTTCATCTCGTTGAATGTCTGCCCAACCTGCGAAAAGCCACGCATCATGGTTTCCTGCAATGTCTGTATTGGATCCGGCGCTGCCTTGGCAGGGACGGGCGGAAGATCAGCAATTGTGATTCCATCCAAACCCTGACTCTTCACATTCTCCAAGGCCGCCTTATACGCTGCATTCGATGCAGCCAAGGCAGCATTATTTGCCCTCAGCTCCATAAGGTTCTTCTCCGTCATCCCAGATTGCTCTATGGCAGATTGAATAATCTGGTTCTGGGCCTGTGCCTGTTCGAGAGCTTCCTGTGCTGCGGAGAGACGGCGTTGCGCCTCACTCTCAATGGCTGAAATCTTCCCATTCCATTGCTGGAGTGTTGCCGCATGTTGCGGATCAACTGAAACGCCAATGCTCTCAAGAATCTCTTCTACCGTCATTATCTCTCCTTATTAAGCCTGAGGCGGGGCCTCAGCTTGCTGTGGCTGCGGAGGCGCGCCAGCTTGTTGCGCCATCTGGATCGCCTGCACAATGGAATTTATGGCTGCATTGAGAGGTTCTTGTACGGAAACGTTTTGGGTGGAAATTCTTTTGAGTAGAAGGGCGACCTGCCCCAAGGTTTGCTGGAGCGGGTTCGCCTCTTGTGAAGGCGCAGCACCCGCTCCCTGTTGAGGGGCGGATGCTTGCGGGTTGGGCATCGAAGTTGCCATTCTCTCTCCGACTACTTGTGGGATTTCTTGGTGTGGTGTTTGCGGGCTTTCTTACCGTTGCGCTTGCCTGCACGAACTTCCTTCTCCGTGCTGGTCCCCTTTACCACGAAACCCTTGTGATGTTTTGCCATGATGGTTCTCCTTGGTTGATTTTCGGTCCAATAGAAAACGGCCCACGCCGTTTCCGACATGAGCCGTCTGCATTCCCCAAGGGGCGCTTTCGAAACTCTCAATTACGATTCAACATAAAAACGAATTATTTGTCAAGCATTATTTTTGAATGCCTGGTCCGTGCTCTTTTCCAGTTCGCCCCCAATGGGGATTTTTGCCACCTGCTCGGTCGTCACGGCCATGACGGCCCCCTGCCCCATGTGGGCACAGAGTACCCTTCCAGTGACCTTGGCCAGATGGAAACGCTCTTGAAGATAGGCCAATGCCGCTTGGACATTTTCCTTTTTGGTCAATTGGACAGTCTGGCGAAAGGTGACAAACTGTTCCCTCTTGACTACCTTGATTCCAAGGGATTCCTCTAATCCTGGTTCTGTGCCCGAAGTGTTTAATATCACTTTTTCTTCCCCTTAGCTGGATTTATTCACAACCCTGACATTTCCAGATTTGGACCCTTTTTGAGAAGGCCTCATGCCCTTTTCGCCAGATTGCTTTCTTCCGCCCCCCTTGCCTTGCTCTTTTCCCTCTGGAGGCGGCGCTTGGATGCCCAAGGACTTCATCTTTTCCTGAAGTGTCTTTTCCACTTCGAGCTTCCAGATTGCGTCTTCCAATTGCTCTTCCTTCCAACGTTCATGCCGGATGCCGTAATCCGGGACCCCAACTTTTTCCATTGTTTGCTCCATATCAACGGGGAGTTTTTGCTGGATGAGGAACATATTCAGCATCCGCTCTTGGATATGTGTCACATTGAGAAGCTGTGCCGGGGTATTGATGACCTTCATCTTCTCGCAATACCATTGCGCCCTTTCCATTCTTGAGTATGCGCTTTCCCCAGTGGTGTTCTCTCCGGGAACATGGGAAGGGACTAGGGTGTTAGGGTCATTGTCAAAGGTCTCGATTCCAACACCTTCTGGCCCAATCATGTCCATCAGCATGTCAACAGTAAAATACTGGGCGATATTGTATTTTAGCATGTTGGCATCTTTGGAGTTGGCAATCCATTGGTTCAGTGCTATGCCTTTCGCCACCGGACCAAGATTTTCCACGATTTTGTCCATTGCATTGTCGGACAGATTTCCCTTGACTTCCCGAAGGGATGCAATATCGGACAGTCCAAGGGATGACTTGATGGCCCCATCCAGAAGTTTGACACCCTCAAAATCGGCGTTGTCCACCGATACACCCTCTGGGAGAAGGGAACGGGACCACTTCGATGGGTCACCCTTTCCACCAATACGGATGCCCTGCGCGTGCAGCACGTCTAGGTGGTCCATCTGTGTACGGGAAACGCCAGTGGAAATATCTGTCCCCATAGGGGGGTCTTTGCGCACAGATAGCACGGTATTGATTTCAGAGATACGATCGCGGCGTGCCACTTCCAAGGCCTTTACCCCATGCACCAACGAATATCCCAACGCTGACCACGGCCAATCATTTACATCATGCTGTGTAATGGGAATCATGCCGTGCATATCGAAGGCCGTATCATCATACAGCGGGACAGGACAACTCGGCGAAGTGATGACCAGTCTCATGCGTGGATACATTCGACAATCATCCACGCTGGCCTTCCTTGATCTCGGTAGTCCAGTATTCGGGTCTGTAGAGACGATCAAGTCTCCAAGGGTGGGGACCTTATATCCCCATGTCGATCCATCCACTCCCATTTGCTGTGTGTAGCCAGTATCATTGATACGCAAGTCGTGGACAAAGTGATACCGTATTTCGCAGAACTTGTCGGGCCAATCTGTCCCATTATTGCCGGGGAACCGGAACCGGTCATAGAAGTCGTACCTCCTTGCCATCCCCACGGTCAGGTTCCCAGACCTTGCATATTGCGAGATTGGGGACAGCCACTTCTGGAAACGAGGGAAACGGGAATGTGCCTCTGCCAGCCCCATTGGATAGACAATTGTACCCGCATAGGCATTGCCAATGTCATTATTGTGTGGCAATTGATCTGGAAGAAACTCCCTCGGCCCAAGGGCCTCGAAAACAATCCTGGGCCTCCCAATTCCATGCCAAGGCCGACTGAATTTCTGCCACTTGTACCCGCGTCCCATGATTGCCCATTGCAGGGCCTTCCGGGTATTGGAAACATAATGGGAGTCCCAAAATACGAATTTGAAAATATCATTATAAAGGGCAACAGTTTTTTTGCTCTGTTTTGCCTTGGAACCCATTGTGGCAATCTGGCGCAGGTCGGTGATGGTCTCGACAAAAGATCGAATGTCCGGCTGGAGAAGATTGGATGGGACGTCCCGGTCTTGGCCGGTTCCCATCAAAAGCTGGATGTCAACTCCAAGACTGGAAATCCCAGGTTGCGATCTTACCCAATCATCTCCCTGCGCAACCAGGTCAGAAAACCAACCAGCGATGCGATGTCCTTCCTCTTCCTTCGGGGGGGCTTGCCATGACAATACGCGGTCTTCTTGCTCCTTGACCCAAGGGGGGGTGCTCATCTGGAAAGGCCACCTTTCGCCAAATCCTTTAGTATACGGGCATCATCTCCACCTTCTTCATACATTTCTGCTGTCAATCGTGGGACGGCCTTCAATTTCCTTTCCATCATCTTATTGTAAAGCTTGTCCTGGGCATCGAGAAGCCGCAAATTGATATCTCGGTTCCAAGCGTCCAGATGCTTATTCCTTTCAATCACGGCATCTCGCACAGATTGTCTAAATTGTTTGTCCCGCTCCAGTTGAGAAATGGCCCCCCGTTCCTCGTCTCTGGCATATTGTTCCCGATATTGTTCCATATAACGGTCCATATCACTGGCATGGTACAGGATGATGGACTCATATCGGACACCGGCAGGGGGAAGGATGGGTGGAGCGCCATCAATCCCAAAACCTAAAATCCTGTTGGTCCCAATTTCCCGATAAACGATTGACCGTTCCTTGCCGGTTAGCTGAACATTCTTCATCAATATCACCTTACCACGAATTTGATTTCAAGGAATTAAAAATCCTCGGAAACACCATGAATCATCCTGGGCCTGTTCCTCTTTCCTGATTGTAGGCCATCGGCTCTGGATGCGCACGGCGCTGTTTTCAAGTTCATGGAATGTTGTCCATCCCATTGCCAAGGCGAACAAATTGTCATCATGCTGTCCGACCAAGTGGATCATCTCAGAACGGCCTTCCCCTCCAATATATTTCCTGACAAAGGTGCCAAGCTGTCGGATTGCAATTGGGTCATTGATCCGGAGCCAGCCAGTATTCACGGCATCAACGAACCTGTCCAATAGATATGGGCGCGAATATGCCCGAGTAAACCACCCTTCGCTTGTCCCCCCGTCGGGCAGAACATTCCCCTTTTTGTCTATTCGGAGCATCACATGATGGTCCAAAAACCCCATGATCTTTAGTTGGTTCTGGCATTCATCTCCAGATTTACGGACCTGCTCAATGACGAATTTCACTCCCATAGGGTTCGCGGATGTGATATGTCCGTTTCCATCCGTACCATATAAAACTGCAACGGCTGCGGCTATTCGGGCCATCTGTGGGGAATTGACGCGCAGGGACGTAAACGAAGCGACCTGGATGTCTGGCTCCTTGCCATGCCCATTTTTTGAGACGGACAGCGATGCCCTGTCTTCATTGGGTTTATTCAACCCAGAAGCAGTATCAATGGCAATGGCATAGTCCGCTCCGGCCTCTGGAGGGAAGAAGACCAGAAGTTTATCGAAGCACGCTTCATCGGTCGAATCATCAAAAGGAAGCAACGGGACCAATGTCCAGCGATATTCGTTGTCATCGTATCCCTTCCAATCCAAGACAATGGGCTGCCCATTGGGATCAATGTCTGTTGGCTGGGGCTGGTATGGGACATTATCGTTTCCCATTAAGATGGTCTTGCCCGTGATGGCATACTGAAGATATGCAGGTTCCTTCGCCTTGGTAATCAGTTCGATGGTCTCTCCCGTGAAGACCGGATCATCTTTGGATTGGAATGCGTCTGCCGGCGTTACTGCATTTTGTGAAAGAAATTCCCGCTCAGCGTGCTTTGCTATGGCCTCCTCATATCCATACTGCCAGAACCACTGGAACTCTTTTGGCATTTCCCATCCTTGCCCAAGGAACTGCCACAGGTAATCTGTCGAACGGACAAACAACTGTCCGCGCCGCCTCATCCTTCTGGTGGGTTCCGTGATATGGGACTCCCAAGGTTCAGGGACGGGATGTTGCCTAAGCCAAGATTCTGGAGGATAGAGGTCAGTGGCGCAGGCAGGCGGGATAAAGAACGCAGTGAAGCGTCCCTTGTTAGATGAATATAAGTCCCAGCTTTCTTTCTGCCATGTGGTCGCCATCGACCCAGTCCCCTCAAGGACCATGAACAAACTTGGAAGTTGATGGCAGGCGGGGAAAAGGCCCTCATCCAAGGTCCTCTTTGGGTTCAAATAGTCCCCTACCTCGCTGATATGTAAACAGCTAGGGGAGGTCCCTTGTCCGATCCCTACCTCCTGGCCTCCAGCCTGTACCGAGAGAAGCGAACCGTTGGACCAGCGTGGTTCGGACGCCTTGGTGGATGTCTGTCCGACGCGCAGCCAGAATGGAAGTTTTTCCTGCGCCGTGTCCAACATGTTCTTCAATTTCTTGGATTGCTCTACCTGCACTGATGCCATGATTGCATAAGTGTTGGCAATAAATTGTATGCGATGTAAAAAAAACGCGGCAACGACACTAGAAATTCCAAGCTGCCGGGCCTTGAGGATGAAAAGTTGGATTGCCACTTGCAAATCGTCACATTTTGCCAGAAAAGAGAGGAAGATTTTCTGGGCAATACGCAACTCAAAATGGGTCAATTGGGTATTGGCCGCCCGAATATAGACGTAACGGGTCACGAAGTATTCAGCAGAGGCAGAACAAAGAAACCGCTCGTTTTGGACCCAGCGCTGAATGTATTTTACTTTAGATTGGGAAGGCGCCTTTCCGTCCTTCCAGTACCAATAGGATCGAGACCCGGACTTGGATGTTTCCACATCCCCCAAGCTGTTGATATATTGGGTCATTTCATCGCATTCAGCAACAGTATGGAACTTTGGTTCCCATCCATTTCGGCGCGCAAAGTCGTCGATTGTTAGCTGAATCACCTTTTCGCTGTACATCTTACTTTACTTCTTCCAGCAATTTATGCTTCGACACAGACCATTCTGATACCTGAGCACCAAGGCTAGGGAAACAAGCATCCCATGCTTCCTCGGATTCGTCGCCTTCCGTCCTATCTTCTGGGGGGCGGCCAAATCCCATATTTATTTGGACACCACCTTTTTTGGTAGGAAGGAATCCAAGTGCCTCGTGCATCATCTTCCTGTCCGCAGTCCCCGCCGCCCCAGGCAAATTGGCGGAGTCTATGGTGGACTGTACAACCTCTGGATGGGACAGAATTGCCTTGAGTGCGCTTTCTGTTCCCTTCAATGACTTGGCTGCCACCAGGATTTCCCCTAGCAACTCCATAGGGCTGACGCGGGCATAGACGCACATCGCTTCAAACGATAAGCGCTCCAAATCGGACGGTGAAATCATTTGCATGGCCGCCATGAACTTCTTGCAGCAGACAGAATTGGAAGCGGATATAAATGAAAAGACGCGGGAGGTGGGGAAAGCGTGGCCTTCGCCGACCCCAAAACAGCGGCATAGGATTTCCCTTGGCTCGGTGGGCATTTTCGCCACTTCCTCCGGTGAGATGTCCAGCCTCTCCATTACAGAGGTACGGGACCGGCTAGGTCTGATGACGGAGGCTGGATTCAAATCGGCCAATTGCGTTTTCTGTTTCGATCTTTTCGTACTCTTCCCTGGTTTTAGGGAGGCCTCCAACGCGGGAGATTGTGGCTTCCGGGGTCTCATCACTTTTAGGATACTCCATTTCCGCCCATCGCTCGGCTACTTTCACTGCTCGGTCAAGGATGCCAAGGAAAACGTCCATCTGCCCCTTTGTCATTTCTGCACCGTTCCCTTTACAAATTTAACATTCAAGAGGTCAAGGTCCAGTGGGCGCACCATGCTTAGCTTTTCGTTTTGGGACGGGACACATTCCCAAATCCACTGACAATTCCCGTCAGCATCACACTGGCATTGCGCTATTAGGTCCTGGCATCCAGGGGGAACTGGAGGTTTGAACGGTTCGAGTCCACATCCAAGGTCTGCTTCCGCTCCGGTTGTAGACATGAGCACAAACAGGACTATACCGATAAAAATACTATTTTTCATATTTCCTTCCTTGTGTTTGTACGGCGAGTTGCCCTTGAAAGTTCCGTCTGCGGCAATACCTCTTTATTGACTGGCACCTTTTGGGGAATTGGCTGTGAGGTTTCCCGCCGGAACCGGTCGGGTGGCATCTCTGCTATTTCCCCAGAATACTTCTCATCAGGAGAGTCAATAGTTGGGTCTCCTTGGGGAAGTGACTGCTTCCCCTTGCAATACGCGATATGCCTCTCGGTCAGACGCCCAAAATCGTCCAGCCGATAAAATATATGCCAAACAG
>JBMFGT010000033.1:0-13379 GCA_049977205.1 Acidobacteriaceae bacterium
GCGCTTGGGATTGGTCAGATGCAAATTTCGCGTCTGGAGAAACGGAAGGACCCACGGCTCTCCACCATGCAGCGCACGGTCGCCGCGATGGGTGGCCACCTGACCATGATTGCGACGTTTCCCGATCAGGAGCCGGTCGTCCTCGTCACTTCTCAACTCATACAGAGGCCGACGTCTTCCCCTAAAAGGAAACGGAGCGCGTGACCCTTCGGAAGGGCCACGGATGCTCGCGGATGGTCCCGCGCGATGGCAATAATTTCTTGCGGGGCAGGATTTACCCGATTGCCGAGCAGCTCGGCATCCCCAAGCGGCTGGTCACCTTCCAGGTGATGCGGCGCACTTTGGGTACGGACCTGCAGCGGTTTGGAAGCATGAAAGATGCGCAACGCATTTTGCGGCATGCCGACATCCAGACGACCGGCAATGTTTACATGCAAGAAATCCCGCACTCAAGATGTCTCCGAAGCCGACGGCGGGCTCAATGCTTATTCGCGGACATCTTCAAAGTTCTCCAATGACTTTGCCACCTTGCCGTAATAATGCACTGTATAATGACGGCATGGTTGACAACCCTCGATATCCCCGCCTGGCCACGCCCCCCAAAGGGAGCTTCTTCCTTCTCGGAATTCGCGGAGCCGGAAAAAGCACTTGGGCGCGAGAGCAGTTTCCCGATGCGTACTTCGTCGATCTCCTGGACGAAGCGCGATACCAGACGTTGCTGGCCAACCCGGCACTCCTGGCGGCAGAAATGCGCGGCCTGCCTGCGCGGCGCGTGGTGGTGCTGGATGAAGTGCAGCGCGTGCCGGCACTGCTCAACGAAGTGCATCGTGCCATCGAAACCTCGCGGCGAAGGTTTGTCCTCCTCGGATCGAGCGCCCGCCGCCTGAAGACCTCTACGACCAACCTGTTGGCCGGCCGCGCGGCGATGCGCACCATGCACCCGCTTGCGCCCGCAGAACTCGGCGGTGACTTCGACCTGGAGCGGATTCTCCGCTTTGGAAGCATTCCGGTCATCTGGCAGGCTGAGGAACCACGGGCAGCGCTCGAAGCCTACGTCCAACTCTACGTGAAGGAGGAAATCCGTGCCGAGGCTTTGGTTCGGAATCTGCCAGGCTTTTTGCGCTTTCTGCCCGTGGCGGGACTGTTTCACGGACAAGTGATTAACGTTGCGGGTCTTGCCAGGGACGCCGCCACCGCCCGCAGCACCGTTGAAGGACATCTAAGCATCCTCGAGGACACTCTGCTCGCCACACAACTGCCCGCTTTCGCGCCCCGGCTGCGAGTGAGAGAGCGCCAGCATCCGAAGCTGTACTGGGTCGATCCTGGTTTGGCGCGAGCCGCCAAGCATCAACTGGGACCAGTCGGCGCGGAGGAGCGCGGGAGCCTGTTTGAGGGTTGGATTCTCAGTGTACTGCGCGCACACAACGAACAGAGCGGCATCTTCGAGGAGATTGCGTACTGGGCACCGGCACAGGCCCGTCAGACGGAGGTTGACTTTCTGCTCCGCCGTGGCCGCAGCTACCTTGCGTTGGAAGTGAAATCCAGCAACAGGTTCTCGTCCGGCTTACTCTCCGGGCTCCGAGCTATCGGCGAATTGGATCGTCTGGTCCGCCGGATCCTTGTTTACCTCGGAGACCAGCGTTTGCGCACGGAGGAAGGAATCGAAGTGTGGCCCCTAGAAGAGTTTCTTGATGCGGTGGCGAGCGGCAAGCTGTGGCCGTGAAAGGAACAACAGGTTTTCAGGGCTGATCCCACACGATCAGCCCACTACATTTTCCGCTACAGTCGCTACCGGCGAAGAGCCCTTCGGCGATCGCGGCGGAGCGGGCCTCCATCAGCAAGCCGACATTCATCAAGGTGGAGCGCGGCGATCCGACCGTCTCCATCGCCAGCTACGCCACGGTCCTTTATGTACTGGGCATGGCCGACCGGCTGGGCGACCTCGCGGCCCTGAAGAACGACCCGGTGGGCCAGCAGCTCGAAGAGGAAAACCTGCCGCAGCGCATTCACGGGGCGCGCAAACCGAAACGCACGAAAGACAAGTGATGGACAAAGAAACCTTTGTGTATGTAGACCTGGACGGCGTTCCCCACCTGATGGGGCGGCTGTGGGCGCGCGTGGGCATGGCGCTGCATGATGCCCGGCTGCACCATAAAGTCAAGGCGGGCGGCCTGGTTGTGCTGGTTGGCCCCGGGGGGCGGGTACGACCAGACAGCGGTGGCATTTCGTTTGGTAACTTGATTGGGCCACTTCCCCTCGGCCTGGGACCCAGTCCCTTGGATACTCTGGAGTGGCCCGAACAGCCTGCCGTCTCCAGCGAACCACTCCGCGGGCAACATTGTGTGTAGACTGGTCGTGAAGGAATCCACTAAGGACCAAAGTGCCGAAGCACTTCAGGCAGCACTCTGTGCGGCCAGCGAAATGGGTGCAGGTATTTGTCCTCACAGGAGCGTTGACCCACCATCATGCCAAAAAAACGAACTTCCTCCGTCCCAGTGCCGCCCAAGCAATGCTTTGTCAAAGAGCTAGCAGGTGAGACCCCTCCATCTTTCCAGGCAATGGAACGGCTTTATGGATTGGCCTCCGACCTTTTTGCTTTACGGCCCTGGCATATCTTGGACGAGGACAACCTGATCTTGGCCCGTGACAGCGTCAGCGGCGAACTCTGCTACTGCTCGGTCATGGGCGCGCTCGGCGAGGTCCTTTCCATGCACGCCTATATCGGCACAGAGGGACTTCGCCAGTTGCGCAAAATGGAAACCGAAGAGATCGCCGATCCCGGCGAATTCCTTGCATCCACGCATTGTGTTTATGTGGAATTCGTACCCAGAGCGGAGTTGCTACGGCAAGACCGGGAGTTGCTTGCTGCGCTGGGACATCCGCGGGGCAGGGGCCTGGCCTCGCCCATCTTCCGCACCATGCGCCCAGGGTTTTTCCCTTGGTTTGTCACCGCAGAGGAAGCACGGACGCTGGCCGAGTGCATTCATGCCGTGATCGTGGTCTGCGCAGCCGTGGCCAGCCAGGAGAATGCAGAATTCTGGGAGAGGGCCGATACCTATCCGATGGTCACCCGCATGGAGGGGGCGGAGCCGCAATACCACGTAGAAATGTTCCATTCGGTCCTTCCCCCGGGGCCGCCAGTTGCGCCGGTGCGGTTGGCGGAAGAGACGCTGTTGGCGGTACGCGCCCAGGACTATGCCGTGCGCGGAGTGATGGAACTCGACATCACATACAGTGGTGTAGCGATCGGGAAGAAGAACGAGCGCAACTCTTGCGCCTCGATTGCGATTGCTGTCGATGCGGAGACTGGAATGGTCCTTGCCCCGGAGGTGACCGATGCCAGCGTTCCAGCCGGAGACACGCTGGCCAGGGTGTTTCTCAAGGCGATCCAAGCCAGCCGGACACTGCCGAAGGAAGTCAGGGTGCGCAAGCAAGAGTTGAAGGACAGCCTGGCCCCGCTCATGGAATCCTTCGGCGTAACGGTGCGCGTTTCCAGCAAACTCCCGGCATCAGACGAAGCTCGTTCTCATCTGCTCGGTTTCCTTGACGGAGGTTTTGGCGGCAGATAGGACATGAGCGTCTCACTGCATAGGGACGGAAGCGACGCAGTTCACCAGATTGACAGCAACTTGGATGACATACTTGTCGGTCTCTTCCGGAGAGACCGACTGCAACCAGGCCTTACACATCGTTACGACCCAGGCAAGCAGTTCTTTCTCCGTGTGGTCGTCGATATATTGTTGGACCGAATTCATTCTGGAGTCCTCGTCAGAAAAGGACTCGTAGAACTTGAGGATTGCCGTTGTGCGCACCAACTGCCGCTCCAAGTCATCTTCTGTAATCACCGGCCACGTCAAACCGGATTCTTTCATCGCCTGAAAACAGAGAAGCAGGACATTTAAGGCCAGGCCGGTCTTTTCCGCCGGAACGCCCAGCGTGGAAAGAACAAGGAATGAACCAAGCATGTTTGGCTGGCTGACGAAAATCTCGTCTGCAAGTTGGGTTTTTTGTGTGTTGTCCATTTTCTGAACGGCAACAATAGCGCGTAAAAGGGCATCCCGGGAAATGCGGCTCATACCAACTATGATTATCGCGCATCTGAGCAAAAGGCATATCTTCGGAATCCAGATGCTGTTTCCTAATGGCTGCCATCCAAAGACGACGGTCCCGGTACGGTCGAGACCAAGGCTACTGGACATGGCTACTGTGGGGCCGGAGTGCCAGAAGCATTGGGGACAGCGCCTGGCGTGCTGGATGTTCCCGTGGCCGTGGGCGTCTTCTGTGGTTGCTCATAGGTGCGCAGATGGAAGAAGATCGGCGTCACCTCAAATGGCATTTTGTCGCCTGGGCTGATTACGGGTACGGGCTTTACGTTGGTCTGTTCGACTGCGTCCGTCCAGGAATCGATGTGCAACCGGCTCCCCAATGGCAGTGCGGGAATTTGGTCTAGCTTCCCCATGTCTAATTTTGGCGCTCCCTTCATCAAAGCACTCAGCCATACCTGGTCATCGGCGGGCGAACGGAAGAGGGAATCCCCCAACTCAGGCCGCATCAGATATGGCAACGCCTTTGCTCTCGATTCCAGCGCCTCGAAATAGAGGCCGACATTGCCAAGCTTGTCTTTGTAGGGAGAGTTCTTCAGCAGTTCGATGGCTTTTTTGGCAGCGGCCTCGTTTTCTGCGTCCGTGTGGTGGAGCGCCAGACGGCGGAAAGCCGCCTGGTCCTGGAACATCAGGTTGTCTTGAAAGGCATATTCCGTATCAACCTGATGGCCCAGCGCCAGGTGCGCCAACTGGAAGGCCAATACGGCGGCAAGGTCTTCTTCAGTAGGCAGAGTGTCAATCAGCCCCTTGCTGAGCACAATGGTGTTGCCGATGGTCAGCGACTCCAAAGGCGTCGTCAGCATGACGCGGCACCGGACAGGTTCTGGGAGCACCAGATTGTTGGTAACAAGCAGATTGTTGGTGACGGTTTCCAGCACTTTGTCGAAATCACTCGGCCCTGCCAACAGCCCGGCCTGATACAGCCGTTCCAGAATGTTCTGTTCCGCCTGGTCGGCCCACATGCGCGAGGCCTGCAAGGGACTGATGTCCTGCTCCCCTTCACTTTGGTCTTTGACCGCATCGATTTCTACGGTCGCATTGTCGCTGATGGAAGCAGGCTGTTTCAGGGAGTAGCCCCATATCCAGGTCTGCGCACGGAAGAAACTTGCCTTGTCCGCAACACCGGAACCATGTTCTTCCACATATACAGCGGAGGGCAACCACAGGCCAGGCTGTATGTTGGTGCGCCAGCTATCAAAGTGATAATAGAGGTCGCGGCCCTTGGATTGGGTGTACGTACCATTGAAGCGGACGATGTTGCCGCCAGTGTCTTCAATCCAAATGCGTCCTAAAAACCGCCCTGTCCCACTCCCTGCCTGTGGTGCAACGTCGAACATATACGTGCGGACATTTCCCAGGAATTCACGGCGGACGAACCTGAATTCATAATGCTGGCGGTCAAAATCATATGCATCCAGCAGGAGCATCTGCACAAAGCCCTGGGAGATGTACTCGACCTTAAAAATCTTGGTCAGTTGACCGACAAACAGCGATGATCCCTTAAAAAACCGCTTCTTGGCGCCCGGTTCCTCATACTGTTTGTCCTCAATGACCCTTCCGAAATCGACCCTTCCTAGGAAGTAACGGTCGGAAATGGGGACGGCCCTGAGTTGCTGGTCGGGGACAAAGTCCTGAAGGTATGTCTCCACCACCGGGGTGCGTTGCTCCAAGACCTTCAGCACGTTCTTTTCATGCAGCGACGCCTGGTCAATCAGCCGGACCATTTCCGGCGTCAACGGCGTCGGGGTAAGGGCCGCTTTCTTGTTTTCGCTGGCCAGCGAGGGCAGGGCCGCGCAGACCAGCAGGAGGGCGACAGTCCATCCTCTGTTCCACGAAGAACGTTTCGAAGTGGCTTTTTGGGACCGCATGATGGTTTTCCAGTGTACTACTTCTCTTCCCTGCTTTTCTATTCTGTGCCTTCTTCCCGCATTATGCCAACTGGAAATCAATCCGGTAGTACGTCGTCATGTCCACAGCCCTGCCGTTTTTCATGGCAGGTTTGAAGCGGGTCTGCTCCGCAGCACGGATGGCCTGTTCGTCCAGACCGTGGCCGAGTCCATGCACGACGCGGAGTACCCGGACGCTTCCATTGGCGGCAAATTGCACCTCCAAGACCACCTCGCCTTGGATATGCATTTGTTTTGCCTCTGCTGTGTACTCTGGCTTGGGATGAAAGAGTATCTGTACCGGCGTGTAGTCCGCGTCTGCGCTGGCGATCTTGGTGGCCGCGTTTTGGGCCACGACGTTATTATGGAAGGCCCCCTGCTGGACGACCCCTGGCTGCGCGTGCGCACCCCCGGCCATCCCAGGATTGCCGCCAAACCCTGCTGTACTGACCTTGCCATGCCCGGTCCCTCCGGGCTGTCTGCTGGAATAGCTGGGCCCGAAGGCCACGCCGTGGACGCTCCCATTGTGCGCCGCGCCCGTACCATTTGACACCCCCACGGTGCCCTGGAAACTGCCATATGCGGCCACTCGATTGCTGTTGGAGTTGGGATTGGTTCGCGCGCCTGTGGGGTCACCAAAACCGTTTGTCTGGGTGGTGGGCACCCCTGTGTACTTGGCCCCTTCTGTGGGCATGTGCTCTCGGAACAGTCCCACCTTCGGTTGCGGTGGGGGCTGCGTAGCAGCCACAGGTCTGTATGACGGCAGGGCAGGCGTGTTCGGAACGTCCACTTTTAGTTGCACCATGTTCGGGGCATTTTCTACCTTCTCACGCGGAGGCAGGACAATTCTAGGTGCAATGTTACGCAAAATATCAGGGGGTGGGGGCGTTATGTGTGTACTTGGTAGGGGCCTTGACGGATTTGCTTGTTTGACGGGAAAGGCAATGCTGAGCTGTTCCTGCTCCCTGGCCACGACCCTCTCACGCCAGTTGCTCCATGAAAAAAGCACGAAGAGTGCGAGCACGACAACATTCAGGACGGCGCTCCCAAAATACGCGGCACTTCTGCTCTTCGGCTCCGGCAACAGACCGAAGGAGGGGACTTTTTGCGTACCAGAGGGCGTAAATTTTCCCATAGAACAACCGTCCCCAAGAGGGGCCTTTTCCGATAGGCAGGTCCTTCAGGCAGACCACAGCGTTTCGTGCAGATGTCCTTTAGTTTGCTTCACGGGGTATCGCAAACGGGTCCGTGTGTTCCCGGCCTTTTGCGGCCAGCAGTACGGTCGAGACCTCTTGTTTTTGTGGCCCTTTCGTATATGGCAACTGGTACTCCGGTACGATCTCTTTCACCATCTGCCGGATCGTAACATCGCCCTCATTCAGAAGTCCAGCCAGTTGGTTGAGTTGGCTTCTTAGCGTGGGCCAGTCCACGCTTTTGCCTCTGGCCATGCGTAGCCCATCAATGGATGTGGGCATTTTTCTTTCATCGTCGTAGAACAACTTTTCGTATAGCTTCTCTCCTGGCCGCAGTCCGGTGTAATGGATTGGTATCTCCGCATCGGACTTACCAGAAAGGCGAAGGAGCGTCTTCGCCAGATCAACAATTTTTATGGGCTCTCCCATATTTAGAACGTAAATGTCCCCGTTCCCCCCAATGGCAGATGCTTGAAGGACCAACGATACGGCCTCGCTGATGGCCATGAAGAACCGTGTCATGTCGGGATGTGTGATCGTGATGGCGTGCCCCTGCGCTATCTGGGACTTA
The DNA here is from genome assembly GCA_049977205.1 of Acidobacteriaceae bacterium. Taxonomy (GTDB): domain Bacteria; phylum Acidobacteriota; class Terriglobia; order Terriglobales; family Acidobacteriaceae; genus JBMFGT01. The sequence goes on from JBMFGT010000033.1 coordinate 7,754, forward strand.
AAAGTCGGGACCACGCTTCCTTGTGATCCGAGAACGTTCCCGAAGCGCACAGATATGGACGTCAGCGTGTTGGCCGGGCGCGAGGCGACAAGCAGCTCGCCGATACGCTTTGTGCAGCCCATAAAGCTCGATGGCTCTACGGCCTTGTCAGAGGAGATCAGTACAAATCGCTCACAACCAGCTTCGTCGGCAATCTCCAGCAGCTTCCAAAGTGCGATCACGTTGTTCTTGGTGGCCTCGGCCACGTTGTCCTCGACCAGCGGCACATGCTTATAGGCCGCAGCGTGGAATATCACCTGCACGCCGTTCTCTGTAAGCACTTTACGCATCTTGTTTGCATCTGCTACGTCGGCCATCCTGAGACGGAACCGCTTTTCTAGGGATGGCCCCGACACTGCATCAAGATCCTCGCCCAGATGGAAGAGCGCGGTCTCATCCTGGTCGATACAGATCAATTTTTCTGGGCCACATTGCAGGACCTGCCGACACAACTCCGAACCGATGGACCCCGCGGCCCCTGTCACCATCACGACCTTGTCCGCCAGGAACTCGATCACAGGCGCCAGGTCCAGTTCCACTTTGTCCCGGCCTATCAGGTCATCCACGTCTGTGTCTTTGAAGGTGTTCACCGGCACCCGCCCCGAAAGAATGTCACTGAGGGACGGCACGCTGCGGAATTTTACTTTTGCATCCGAGCATAGCTGTACGATGCGGTTCAACTGGGACTTGGTAGCGGAGGGGACCGCTATCAGCAGTTCGTGGATGTCGTGGTGTTGCGTCAACTCAGGAAGCTGGTCCACGGTGCCGAGCACAGGAATGCCATGCACATTGGTGCCAAGTTTGCTGCGGTCGTCATCGACATATCCTACCAGGTGGTATCCGGTGTTCGACCCAAGCATCTCTTTTGCGAGCATGTAGCCTGCAAACCCGGCGCCTACAACCAATGCCCGCCGCGACTTGCCATTGACAGGGTGGTGCGCTCTTTCGCCATTGAACATCAGTACAGCGGCCGCACGCACTGCAACCAGGCACGCCGTAGTAAAAACAAATTCAATGATGTAGATGGAAAGCGGGAAGGCCTTGATCGATAAAATATAGCGTTCCGCCACCAGGAAAATCACTGATCCAGCGGCGGTTGCTTGCAGGAGCCGGGCCAGGTCGATCGGCCCAGTGTATCTCCAGTAGCCGTGCAGCGAATGGAACAGATAGAGGCCGGTGAATCTCGCAAGCAGCAGCACTGGTATGGCTGACCACAGGACCGCTGTATAGCGCCAGTGGAACTCGAACCGGACCAGCCATGACAAAATGATCGATGCGAGGATTGCGCCTGCTTGAACGGCAACAGGTTTCCAATATCGTTTCAGGCGTGACATGCTTCCCCTTGGTACTTCACACTGCTGGTGGTAGATGACGTTAAGGTACAAGGAAGAAAAGCAAGCCCCAGTGTAACCGTGTAGGCAAAGGAATGGTATGGAACTTTAGTAACCGAAAAATGGTTACCATGCCCCCAGCAGGGCAATTTTGTCCATGCACACGGCCACCACGCCCTCTACGCATTCAGATGGGCAACCAATAATGGCGCTAGTGCATCTATGACGACGCAGATTTGAGAATATTTTTCACGGTGTCAACCGTGTATTGCAAGGAAGGTTCTGTAATCGTCGGGTGAACCAGGAACATGAGGCTTGTCTCCCCAAGTTCCTTTGCTACCGGCCTGGTCGGATGTTCCCATCCAGAGTTCTTGAAGGCCTTTTCTTTGTAGATTTCGCTGCAACTGCCAACCGTGCAGGGGACGCCTGCGTTGTTGATTTCCGACATGATTCGGTCGCGTGACCAACCGGCCCGCAGCCCTTCCGGGCGAACAAAAACGTAAAATTTATAGTAGGAATGCCCAATAGATGGATCCGGAAGCGGGACACGCAAGGCCGGAAGCCCGGAAAGGCCTTCGCTGAGTATCTTGGCATTCTCTCTGCGTCTGGCGACCCATGCTGGCAGCTTTTGGAGGGCCACCCGTCCAATTGCAGCCTGCATTTCTGTCATACGCCAATTTGTTCCGAAGGATTCGTGCAGCCAGCGAAAGCCTGGCTTGTGTTGGCGGTTGTATACCGCATCATAGCTCTTGCCATGGTCTTTATAGGCCCAGGCGGACTTCCAGAGTGCCTCATCATTCATGGCCAACAGGCCGCCCTCGCCCCCTGTGGTGATGATCTTGTCCTGGCAGAACGAGAATGCAGCCACATCGCCCATCGACCCAACCGGTCGTCCCTTATATGTTGCCCCATGCGCCTGGGCGCAGTCCTCAATGACTTTTAGGCCATGCTCTCTTGCCAGATCGAGGATTGGATCCATATCGCAGGGCCATCCTGCAAGGTGCACCGCGATAATTGCCTTGGTCCGGGGAGTCAGAACAGCGCGGACCGTATCTGCGGTCAAGTTTTGGCTGTCCCGGTCGACATCCGCCATGACCGGGCGCGCGCCCACACTCACCGCACAGCTTGCCGATGCGATAAAGGTGCGGCCCGTAGTGACGACTTCGTCTCCGGGGACAATATTGAGAATGCGTAAGGCAAGCTCCAGCGCCACTGTGCCATTCGCCAAGGCAATTGTATGTTCCACGCCAATGGTCCCGGCGTATTCTTGCTCAAACTTTTTGCATTCCTCTCCAGTCCAATAGTTGACCTTTCCTGACTGAAGTACGCGTGTGACTGCTTCAATCTCGTCCTTGTCAAAAAATGGCCACGGCGCAAACGTACATGGAGCAGGAGAAGGAGCGATGGTTGTTGCCGTTTCGGGATTCACCGCAGTATTCATTTTGCATTCCTCGCAAGCGGTTTTGCTGGGATTCCGACCACCGTTGTCATCGGTTCTACGTCTTTAGTTACCACTGCGCCTGCGCCGACAATCGCGTGTTCTCCGACCGTGAGGTACTGTAGAATTTGCGCCCCCGTTCCAATCAAAACACCTTTGCCTATTTGATCTCCTCCAGAGATATTTGAAGAGCGGTAGATGGCGCTACCAGCCCCAATTCTGGATTCGTGGCCAATGGTGCATAGTATATCTACCATAGAGAATGCTTCAAACACTATATTCACAGAGGCAATCACACCGGCACAAAGGATGACGCCTTCTTCCAACTTACACGTCGCAGCATCGAACCGCACCGAGGGATGCACAATGGTCGGCCATTCCAGCTTTGGAAAGCGCCCTTTTAGTTCCTCCGCGACTTTTAGACGGGCTGCCGGAGTACCGATCCCCATCGCCAGCGCATCGACATGGTTGGCATCCAGCCAATCGAAATCGCCCAACACTTCACTGTCATGGGGCCCAAGTTTTCCAAGATCGCTCACCAGAAAACCTGCAACATCAAAGGCCTCGTACTGCCGCTTATGGTCGGCGGCCACTTCAGACAGCAGCCAACGGAGTTCGCGTGCAAATCCGCCAGCGCCAATAATTGCAATGCGTCTCATCGTCCCTCCTTTTGCGGCCCAGATGAAATGGGGAAGGCTTGCTGCTCCCCAATACTGTGGCTGTTACCCATAAATTCCGGCATCGTGGCGTGATTTGCATTGGAGATTCCGTGACGGCGAAACACCTTCCCAATCGTCAGGAAAAGTATTTTAATGTCAAACCACAAACTCCAATGGTCCACGTACCACACATCATAGGCAAACTTCCGTTCCCAATCAATTGCGTTTCTGCCATTCACCTGCGCCCAGCCTGTAATTCCCGGCAGCACATCGTGCCTGCGGGCCTGTTCCGGGGTGTATCGGTCCAAATACTGCATCAGCAGTGGCCGCGGGCCTACAAGGCCCATGTCCCCCCTCAGCACGTTCCACAACTGCGGAAGCTCATCAATGCTGAAGGCACGCAGGATGCGTCCCAACCGCGTGAGCCGCTGTTCGTCCGGCAACAATTCGTCGTTGGCGTCGCGAGCGTCCCTCATGGTGCGAAACTTGTAAAGCGTGAACGGCCTCCCGTGAATGCCCGGACGGACCTGCTTGAATAACACTGGCGTGCCGAGCCGATAGCGGATGAGGAGAGCAGACAATGCCCACACAGGGAAACTGAGTATCATCACTATAGACGCTGCGGTCCGATCGAAAGCAGACTTTACAAATCTTCTCCATCCACGCTGTTTGGTTGTAACAAATTCCCGCAGGAGATTCGAATAATCCGCCAACAGCGCCTCCCAGACGATTTCACGGCGGAAGTTCTGCACCACCCAATCGCTTCCAGCACGTCCCATGCGCTTTCTTAAGTTGGGATCATCGAGAAGCCGACCGACTGCACTTTGCAGTTGATCAACATCGCCGACAGGGACCACGGACCCAGTGATGCCGTCTACTACAGAGTCGATTGCACCGGTAGCGTTGCTCGCCACAACCGGGACCTCGGCAACCTGCGCCTCAAGCGGGACGCCTGGAAAGCCCTCACGGTGCGATGGAAATGCCAGAACATCCATAATGGAGTAATAAGGGGCGACATCGCTGACAAATCCTGTCTGGATGACGCTTGGATCAGAGTCAATCGACGAGCGCAGGTCAGCAGGTACCAGGTCCCCGGATTCATAGTCACCCACCATGAGCAACCTCAAATCTGGATGGTCAGATTTCAATCTGGTAAATGCGCGATACAGTTCTTCAACACCCTTATCACGGGTGAAACGTCCTACAAATCCAAGGACGCGCGCTTTTGCCGGTATTCCTAATACTGAACGTATATTCTCTGCATTTGTGCAATTTTTGCTCAGGGGTATGTAACGTTCGGTGTCTATCCCATTCGATGTACCATTTCCTATGACACACGTCTTCCGAGGTTGTGCGATTCCGAGACCAATCACATTTTTTTGCAGGCTACGGCTGACACAGCGAACACGATCCGCCAGTTTGCAGGCGGTCCCCTCTGTCGCCATTAACAACCACCGCTTCCATCCAGAAGTAGTTTCCAACCGAAGCCCTCGTAATGTATAGACCACACAGGGCACACCGGCCATCCTGGCAGCCAGCGTACCAAGCAGACCGGCCTTGGGGGTCCCGGCATTCACAATATCGGGGCGCAGCTTCCTGAAGAGCCTCCAGAGCGCCCATAACGAGCGTAGGTCCCGCAGAGGCGAAATCTCCCTCTCCATGGGGACCGCCCACGTCGCCAGACCCTCCTGCGCCATGCTCTCCAACTCAGGCCCGGGGCTGGAGACCATCGTTACGTCTAATCCGTGCGCCGCAAGATAGGCAAGCTGGCCCTCGAAGAATTTCGTACTCATGGCGACCGTGACCACGCAAACCAGTCTCGGCTTCCTGCCATGGATTGTCGGCACATTCTGCATCTTGTGTTCGCTCTGAATCGTTGACCTGCCCTGCGTAGTGATCATATTTTAGTTCCATCAAATTCATGACGGATGGTACGATCGTGGCCCTCTGTACTCTCGAGCCACGCTTGAAACATCAGTACATTATGCAATGTGATACTACAAATTCTTGTGACCTACGAGCGGCCGGGCCTGCTGGACAGGGCGGCAGACCTCGTAATCGATGGGGCCAAAATGCGGGCAAGGACCGCGTTTCGGCCTTCCAGGAGAAGTGATCGACACAACCCACCCCTTCCGTGCGCGTCCTGGTCCTGTCCTCCT
>JBMFGT010000034.1:0-11821 GCA_049977205.1 Acidobacteriaceae bacterium
CGTAAGGGCCGCAAAATCAACGCGGCTTTGGCCGCCGAGGGACGTTTTTGTGGCATCTCGACTTTCACCACGGGCTGATAAGGAACCTCTCAATCAGTCAACGTTTTGAAGGGACGGGACTTTATCCCGCCTAAGTTCCTGAAACAATAGTGGGCTTCAGTCCCTGAGGGCCAGCAGCAGGACTGGACCAGAGCTGCCCTAACGAGGGATCATTCTTGACCACAGCGAAGGACCCAGACGGTCTTCGGTAAGCGATGATGCTCTGGGTCCTTCACTGTCCACTACTGTACCTCGCCGATGAAAACGGCAAATGGAGGCAGCTCCACATGGTCCAGGGAAACGCTGCTGGCCACGCCGCCATTTTGCAGCAATGTTTTTGCCTGTGTGCCGTGGATGCCTTGGGCCTTTAGATCAAAGGACACAGTGTGCGGCTGCGCGGTAAAGTTCATCGCCACCAGCACGGACGGCCCTGTGCCGGGACCTTTCCTCAGGTAGGACAGCACGTTGGGGTCCGCGGTGTTCAACATGATGTTGGCCCCGTCACGCAGCGCCGGGTTGCTGCGACGCATGGCGATCAGCGTCTTGTACCAGCGGTACAGTGAATCTTTCTGCGCGGACTCCACCTGCACATCGACGGTCTTATAGTTTGGGGCCACGGGCAGCCAGGTCTTGGCAGCGGTGCTGAAACCTGCGTCCTTGCCCGGCGTCCACTGCATCGGCGTGCGTTCACCATCGCGGCCTTTTTCCTTGGGCCAGCCGATTTTCCCAATCGGGTCTTGCACTTCGGCGCGCGTCTTAGGTGGTGTGGTCACCATGCCAATCTCCTGGCCGTAATACATCATCGCCGTGGAGCGTGTGGTGAAGAGGATGGCCGCGAGGATGCGGGCAATGGCGGCATTGTGGACGCCATCGCCATAGCGGTCCCAACTGCGCGGATTGTCGTGGTTGTCAAAAACGAAAAGGGGCTGGTCCCCGTGCAGGCCGGTCTCTGCCTCGTTGATGCGCCTGCGAAACTCCGCCGCATCCAGCTTGTCAATGAAGCCCACCTGCATGTCCATCGGCAATTGCAGTTCGTCATTGTTCCTGCCATACATTTTGGCAAGCTCGTGGATGTTCGGCATATAGGTCTCGCCAATCAGCACGCGCTGGCCAGGGTAGCTGTCCGTCACCTTGCGCAGGGCGCGCAACACGTCATGCACCTGGGGCAGGTTGTTAGTCATGGAATCATCTTCGTTGGGGTCGCCATAAGCGTTTTTTCCGGGCAGGATTTTTTCATCACGGAACTGCGGGTCTTCAAAGAGCGCCGGAATGGCGTCCAGGCGGAAGCCGGCCACGCCGTGGTCCAGCCAGAAGCGCACCGCGCCAAACATGGCCTTTTCCACCGCTGGATTGTTCCAGTTCAGGTCCGGCTGCTGTGGATAAAACTTGTGGTAATACCACTGCTGGGTCTTTGCGTCGTAGGTCCAGGCAGAATGGCCAAAGAGGCTTTCCCAGTTGTTGGGCGGCTGCCCCGGCCCTTTGCCATCCCGCCACACGTACCAGTCGCGCTTCGGGTTGTTGCGCGAGCTACGGCTTTCCAGGAACCACGGGTGCTGGTCCGAGGTGTGGTTCATTACCATGTCCATAATGACGCGGATGTTGCGCTTCTTGGCCTCGGCCACCAGGCGGTCAAAGTCCGCCATCGTGCCGTACATGGGGTCGACCGCCTCATAATTGGAGATGTCATAGCCGAAATCCACCTGCGGCGAAGGATAGATGGGCGTCAGCCAGATGGCGTCCACGCCCAAGTCTTGCAGATAATCCAGCCGCTCGATGATGCCGTTCAGGTCGCCAATGCCGTCACCATTCGAGTCCTGCAGGCTGCGTGGATATACCTCGTAGATGACCGCATGTTTCCACCATGGATTTCCCGCGGACGGGCCCTGCGCGGTCGCTGTGGCCCTATTGGACTGGTGGCCAACCGGTGCATTGGAAGCGTGGACGCTGGCGCTGGACGCCAGGAATAAAGCAGCCATAGCACTCGCAAGAAGTACGCGAGAAAAATTTGTAAACAACATGATGTGTCTCCCCTTGAAAAATCCCAGACCTCTCCGTGCAGTGCCCTGAATTGGAACGAAATGGACCAAAGATCGCGGACTGAAGGCAGGCTATCACAAGTGCGGATCAAGTGGACGGCGTATGCACGATCTCCCCGTAGAAGGTCCCGTCCCGTTCCACGGTCAGGGTATGTTCCACCGGGATGGGGTACGCGAACATGGGGCCGGCGTAGGCAAAGCTGTGGAACTCGCCGCGCTCGCCGCACGGGTCTACTGATGCGGGCAGGTCGGCGAGGAAGTCCATGTCAAAGATGCGCCCGCAAAAGCTGGCGGGCAAGTGCTTGGGATTGACGCATGTGATGCGCGCGCGCAGTCCGGCTGTGACCATTTGCCGCGCCAGTTGGTCCGTCGGGATGCCCCAGATGGGGAACAGCGGCCCCAGCCCTGTGCCAGCCAGTTTCTCAATGCGGTAGGCGCGGATGTCCTCCAGAAACAGGTCGCCAAAGGCCACGGCAGCAAGGCCTTGCTCCACGGCCTGCTCGCACACGCCCTTCATGCGCCCTTCATAGTCCGCATTGGAGCAGGGCCAAGGCAGCGGCACTTTCCATACGGGCAGACCTGCGGCGGCGGCTTGCAGGTCCAGCAACTCTTCGCGAAAGCCGTGGATGGCCACCCGGCCAAAGTGTTCGTTGACCGTGGTCAGCAACGCGGCGACCTCATAGCGTGGGTCCTGGCGCAACGTGTGCAGTGCCCACGCGCTGTCTTTCCCCCCACTCCAACTCAATAGGACCTTCTTACGTTGCAAAGCGACCTCTTACTTTCATGCTGCTATTTCTTCAACAGGAATGATCTTTGTGCGCACCTTGCGCAGGCCAAACATGACCGCGACTTGCGGGGCCACATAGCGGGTGATCCACACCAATGCAAGCACCATGGGAATGGTATGGCCCCAGAGTTGAGGCTGCACCGGCAACAAAAGCCCCGGCGCGGCAAGGGCCGCATACGATGTCATCATCAGGCCCCAGGGGGTGTTCCGCGTGTCCCCAAAAATATTGTCAAGGACAAGGAAGGTGAAGAAAAACATCACCGGCATGACCACGGCCACGCCGGACCAGCCAAACTCACGGAAAGCGTCTCCCACGGGTGCAAAAGCGGCCTGTGTGGTCTCGTCCGCCTCTCCAACGATCCCCGTGTCCCTTCCGTATACATTGCCCAGGAAGATGGAAGGGCGGTTGGGCCACATAAAATGCGGAATGACCATGATAAAACCTTTTATCAAATACTCAGGCCCCACTGTGCTGGTGTGGAGTGTCAGGTCAATCAAGGCGTCATCGGCGCAGACCAGGGACTCGCGATCAATCAACCCCTGCGGATGGTCATAGCACAACTGGACCTGGTTGACATCTTCGCCGAGCACCTTTGAGTCCTGGTACCAGCGATACATATCAGAGTAGGTATCGGGGTTTATGACCATTTTGTAAGTGGTAAGCAGGGTCTGGCTAAGTGTGGGCTGGCGGGTATAGGCGCGTGCATATTGCGCCCACGGGAACAAAAACCCAACGGCAAAGACCACCCAGAGGAAAATCAGCACAACCTGTATGGCGCGAAAACGATAACGCAAACCAGCACAAACCAGAAAATAGGAGACAAGAGGTGCGTACATCCCCTGTTTGGACGCTGCTGCAAATCCAATGCCAGACGAATAAAGAATGGCCACCAGCGCAACCCATCCCATGCTTTTTTCCCCCTTGCTCATGTGGATGGTGTAATAGGTCCCCAACACAATTGCCAGAGGGATAAAGCTGTTCATCTGGTTCAGGGCGGCCCAGAAGGAGCCATTTTCCACGCCCCCCGATTTGATCCCATAGGTGGAGATGAGGAACTGGCTCAACAGGCCAAGAAAGACCAGGCCCCCTGCGGTGTTGCCCAGGTTTTCCAGGTCGCGTGGGGAAAAACGCACCAAAGGCCTGCGGCCAATGAATTTACGGCTGAGCCATGCGCTGACTAGCAATCCGAACCATGCAATGGTGGTGGCCGTAATGGTTGTGAGGGGGTCGTGGAAGTTCCGATTGGTTGGTTCAAAGTTGAATATCTTTACAAAAACCAGGGTGGCGTAGGTGGAGAAAGCCAGAAAAACCACAAAAGCGCCGCCCACACTGGACAGGCCACCCAGGACATTGAAGGCGAGCGCAGTAAACAGCAGTGTGACACAATCCAGAAAGGCAAACAGCGGGTCAGTGCCATTTAGTATCTGGGCGAAAAGCGCCAGCAGCAGTCCTATCAACACATACGACATGTTGAGCCGGGTTGGAAATGGCAGCCGCATAAAGGGAAGGGGCGGTCAGGCCCCGTATGGTGCGAGGATGTGCATGGTAAGACGCCCTGTTATTTCGTCTCCTTGTCTTGTGTAGCGGCAAGGTAACGTTCGTGGCATTCGACAATCATCTCTCTGGCCTCGTCCGCGTCCCCCCATCCGACCACCTGGGTCCGCTTTCCCTCCAGGTCCTTATAAATGGAAAAAAAGTGTTCCACCTCCCGCAGTATTTGCGGGTAGCAGGACTTGTAGCTCTCAATATGGCTGAAGGTTGGGTTGCCGTTAGCATAGGCCAGTATCTTCTCGTCCTCGACGCCTTGGTCCAGCATCTTGAAAAGGCCGACGGGCCTTGCCGTCAGCACGCACCCCGGAAAGCTCGGCGCGTCGCCCAAGACCAAAATGTCCAAAGGGTCGCCGTCCTTGGCCAGTGTCTGCGGAATAAATCCATAATCGCCCGGATAATGCACCGGGCTGTATAGATTGCGGTCCAGCCGGAAGAGTTGCAGCGTCTTGTCGTACTCATATTTGTTCACGCTGTCCTGCGGTATTTCCACCACGATGGTGACCAGATTGGGGGCCTTTTCGCCGAGCGGCAGCTCCAGATAATTTGTCATTGCAAGACCTCTTTCTTTGGTTGCTGGGCGTTGCCCGTTTTCTGTCGTACTCTTGCCCGGGCAAAGCGCAGATTGTTTGGTCCCGGACCGGTGCTTTCCTGCCAAGTATACCAACCAGGAACAGTCCGCCCGCTTGCCCGCCATACGACGGACGCTGGGCAGGGGCAACGCGCTGGATTGTATGGCCCTATGTACGGTCATAGATGCGACAATAACAATAGAAGTTCCGCAGGAAATTCCACACAGACATGCTGCAACTTGTAGACGCCGGAAAAAGATTTGGACCAAAGCTGCTGTTTGAGGACGTCAACTGGCAACTGACGCCCGCCGAACGGACAGGCCTGGTCGGGGGCAATGGCACGGGGAAATCCACGCTGCTGCGCATCCTGGCCGGGGTCGAAGGACTGGACCACGGCAGGCTGGAGCAGACCAGCGGCATGACCATCGGCTATCTGCCACAAGACGGCCTGCAAGTGCAGGGGCGGACCGTTTTTGAGGAGTGCCTGTCCGTCTTTGCGGCCACGCGCGCGTTGCAACCGCAAATGGAAGAGCTCAGCGCGCAGATGTCCGCCCTGCCGCCCAACAGCGCGGAATATGCTGCCATTGCGGACCGCTTCTCCCACATGCAGGCGCAATGGCATGTGCAGGATGGATACACACTGGAAGCGCAGGTCGGTATGGTGCTGACCGGCCTCGGCTTCCGCAAACAGGACTGGGGACGCCGCACCGAGGAGTTTTCTGGCGGCTGGCAGATGCGCATTGCGCTGGCCCGGCTGCTGTTGCAAAAGCCGACCTTGCTGCTGCTCGATGAACCGACCAACCACCTCGACATTGAGGCCAGGAACTGGCTGGAAGACCATCTCCGCCAGTATCCCTATGCCTATGTTGTGATCTCCCACGACCGTTATTTCCTGGACGTCACCGTGCGCAAGACGGTGGAAATCTGGAACCAGCGCCTGCATGTTTATAGCGGCAACTATGAGAAATATCTGTTGCAGAAGGCCGAACGGAAGGCCCAACTGGAGGCAAGCTATCGCAACCAGCACGAACGCATTGAGCACCTGGAGGCCTTTATCTCGCGCTTTCGCGCCCAGGCCACCAAGGCCAAACAGGTGCAGAGCCGCATCAAGGAACTGGAGCGCATTGAGCGTATTGTGTTGCCGCCGGAAGAACCGCTCCTCCATTTTGAATTTCCGCAACCCCCGCCCAGCGGACGCACCGTGGCCGAGGTACGCAATCTGGACAAAAGCTACGGCGATCTCAATGTCCTCTCCAGCGTCAACTTTACCGTGGAACGCGGCGACCGCATTGCCCTGGTCGGGCCGAACGGGGCAGGAAAGTCCACGCTGATCGCCCTGCTGGCTGGCATCCTGGCGCCCAGCGGGGGAGACATCCGCCTGGGGCACAACGTGACGCTGAATTATTTTGCGCAGGACCAGTACAAGGCCTTGGACCCGGAGGCGCGCCTTCTGGATGACATCAGCGCCGTGGCCCCGCGCGTGGCCCAGGTGCAACTGCGCAGCTTACTGGGATGCTTCCTCTTCTCCGGCGAGGAGGTCTTCAAGCCGCTCGGTGTGCTTTCCGGCGGGGAACGCAACCGCTATGCGCTGGCGCGGCTGCTGGTGGGGCCGGCAAATTTTCTTTTGCTGGACGAGCCGACCAACCATCTGGACCTGCGGGCCAAGGAGGTGTTGCTGGAGGCGTTGCGCAACTTCTCCGGCACCCTCCTTTTCGTCTCCCATGACCGCTTGTTTATGGATGGACTGGCCACGCGCGTTTTCGAGGTGCGTGACCGCTCTCTGCGCATTTACAGCGGCAATTACGAGGACTTTATGCGGCAACAGGCCGGCGAGGCCCCGGTGGCCGCAGAGAAGAAAAAAGACCCGCGCGCATCGGCGCCAGAAGCGGAGACCCTGTCTGCTGAAAAATCGGAGGAAGGGTCCCCCGGCGCACAGCCCGTCCGGCGCGTGAACCCCATCCGATTGCGCCAATTGCAGGAACGCTGCGCGGAACTGGAAGAAGAGGTCCCCCGTCTGGAGGCGGCCATCAGGACCGCCGAGCAGGGACTGGCGGTCTTTGTTTCCGCTGGGCAGACGCAAATGCTGGTCGACCAACTGGAGCAGTTGCGCCAGGGCCACGCTGCGGCGCTGGCGGAATGGGAACAACTGATGTTGCTATTGGAAGAGCAGGCGGCGCTCTCTTAGGAAAACCCTGATTCAGTCCTGGTTTTGAAGGGGGCGGGTTTCGGCCCGTCCGTAACGGATGCAAAATAAGCGCGGCCTCGGCCGCTGAGGGAATGCCGGATGGCCAAATCAGACCCTTCTTAGCGTCCATGCAGAAAGTCCGCGGCGGTTTTATGCATCTTATATCGGAGGACCCATGACGTTTCTTTGGAAACCGGAAAGCTGGCAGGAAAGGCTGGCAGAAGTGCAAGCGCAGGAGGGTGCGCGCAAAGAGGCCCCCTTGCGCCGCGATGTGCGTTCCCTAGGGACACTGTTGGGCGTGGTGTTGCGCGAGCAGGCCGGGGACCCGCTGTTCCAGTCCGTTGAAGAGCTGCGCCGATGGACGACAGAAAGCCGTCAGGCGCGTCTGCGCAAAGACCGGACCACGGCGAAGGCCCTGCTGGACCAGGCCATGCAGCAGGTGCAAGGGCTGGGCCCAGAATTTGCCGGCCAGCTCACCCGCGCCTTTGCTTTTTATTTCGAATTGATCAATCTGGCTGAAACCAACCACCGCAAACGCCGCCGTAGGGCGCGCCTGCTGGCAGGCGACCAATGCGGGCCGCAGCCGGGGGAAATCCGCGGCACGCTGCACCGGATGCGGCTGGCGGGCATCTCCGCAGAAGAGGCATTGGATTTCCTGCGCCAGGTCCACATTACGCCGGTCTTTACGGCGCACCCCACTGAGACCGCCCGGCGCTCGGTCCTCTTCAAGCGCCGCCGCATAGGGGAGTGTCTGGAGGCCCTGGACCGGGTCCCCCTGCCCGATGAAGATTTGCTGGAACTGGAGCAGTCCATCCTGGCCGAGATCACCTCGCTATGGCAGACCGATGAGGTGCGCAGCCGCCGTCCCTCCGTGTATGACGAAGTGAAGATGGGCCTGGACTATTACGAGCTTGCCATCTTTGAGACCCTGCCGTTGCTCTTTCAAGAGGTGGCTGCCGCCTTTACCGCAGAGTACGGCGTTGCGTTGGGGCCTTTGGACCTGCCGCAGTTTGTGGAGTTCGGTTCCTGGATTGGCGGGGACCGCGACGGCAACCCCAACGTGACGCCGGAAGTGACCCGGCAGTCCCTCCAGATGGCCCGCGTCAAATTGCTGGAACATTATCTGCGGCGCGTGGGCCTGGTCCTCGATCTGCTTACCAGCGCCGTGGACCGCGTGGCCCTCAGCGGTGCATTGCAAGAGCGGCTGTCCTATTACAGCGACCAACTGGACCGCTCCGGGCATGGCTTCGGCGGGCGCTATGAGCGGGAGATGTACCGGCGCTTTGCCTTGTGCATGCGGTCACGTCTGGAGGCCACCCGTGCAATGGGCGAAGAAGGCCCCCTCCGCACTGCGTTGCCGCCTTATCACTCTGCGGCGGAGTTCCTGGAAGACCTGGACCTGTTGCGCGCCAGTTTGGCGGAGAATTCTGGTCTGCGTCTGGCGCTCAGGTTGGTCGACCCCCTGATTTTACAGGTGCGCACTTTTGGGTTGCATCTGCGGACCCTGGACATCCGCCAACATGCCCGCCTGCATACACGCGCGCTGAAAGAGATACTGGCCTGCCCGTCCTCTGTGGCCGGCCTGGCCGCCTATGCTGTCCCCTTGTCGCCGGAGACCCACGATGTGCTGGAGACCTTCCGCACCATTGCCGACCTGCAAAAGACAGGGGCCGCGGAGGCGCTGCGACAGTACGTCATCAGCGGGGCCAGCAAAGTGGACGATGTGTTGCACGTATTGCAACTGGCGCGTATCGAGGGGGTGGCCTGCGCCGCCACGGAAGAGCACCACGGACTTATGCCCGTCCCGCTCTTTGAGTCCATTGAAGACCTGCGGAATGCCCCGGCGGTCTGCCGCGAACTGTGGTCACTGGATGCGTACCAGCCATTGCTCAACTCGTGGTCACGGCGGCAGGAGGTCATGCTCGGTTATTCCGATTCCAACAAAGACGGCGGCATGATGACCAGCACCTGGGAGATTTTCAAGGCCCATCGCGCCCTGCATGATGTGGCGCGCGAGTGCGGAGTGAAGCTGCGCTTGTTTCATGGCCGTGGCGGGACCGTGGGGCGCGGCGGCGGCCCAACGCACCGTGCCATCTACGCGCAGCCGATGGGCGCCTTTACGGGAGAGATACGCTTGACCGAGCAAGGCGAGGTCCGGCACTGGAAATATTCTGACCCGGTATTGGCGGAACGTAGCCTGGAACTGATGCTGGCTGCCTCGCTGGACGCCCTGGCCCGCCCGGAAGCACGCATCCCCGACGGACATTTTACCGGCAGAATGCGCGAGGAATGGGAACAGGCATTGGAAGCCATGTCCACGACCGCCTATGCCTTCTATCGCCAGAACATCCCGGAAGACCCCGCCGTGCTGCAATACTTTGCTGCGGCCACGCCGGTGAATGAACTGGACAGCGCACGCATTGGCTCGCGTCCCTTGCGACGTTCCATGGGGAACAACTTTGCCGACCTGCGCGCCATCCCATGGGTCTTCGGCTGGACGCAAAACCGTCACATGACGCCTGCCTGGTTTGGCGTCGGTCATGCGCTAGAGGGGTACGCGCAGCGGCAGGGCGGGTTGGAACTGCTGCGCGGGATGGTGCAGGAATGCCCTCTTTTCTTTGACCTGGTGCGCAACGTGGAAATGGCGCTGGCCAAGGCCGACCTGGGCATCGGACGCCTGTATGCCTCGCTGGTGGAGGACGCGACCATCCGCGAAGACGTCTTTGGCCGGATGGAGGCCGAGTTTGAACGCACGCGCCAGATGGTGCTGGCCGTCACGGAGCAAACGACCCTGCTGGAGGCCAATCCCGTACTGGCCCGTTCCATTCTGCTGCGCAACCCGTATGTTGACCCGATGAGTTTGATCCAGGTGGAGATGCTGCGCCGCAAGCGCGCGGGCGATGCCGGACCGTCCGTCGAACGCGCCATCGCCGCCACCATCAGCGGGATTGCCGCCGGCCTGCGCAATACCGGATAGCCGGGAGACGATGGCCTGCAAGGCCCCCCTAATTTATCCTGAAGAAGACAGGAAAAGTACCCGTGCATTTTGGGAAATATAAAGCTGCGCCCGTGGTCTGCCTCTTGTTGCTGGCAATGCGGCCCTGTACGCAGGCACGGGGACAAAGCACCGGCAGCGGACTAGCGGTCAGCCCGTATGCGGGCAGCGTGACCACGGCGCGGGCCACAGTGGAGACCATTCCGTTGTCACTGGATGACGCCATCCGGCGCGGGATGGAGCACAACCTGGCCGTAGTGCTGGCCAGGCAGGGCCAGCGCAGCGCCAGCGGCAGGCAGTTGCAGGGACTGGATTTCCTATTGCCGAACCTCTCTGCGCAGGCCACGCGCAGCCGCAACCAGCTCAACATTGAGGCCCTGGGCTTCCGTCCCGGGTTGCTGGCGCAATTTCCTCCGGGCTTTCTGCCATCCGGACCAACATTCAACCCAATCGTCACAATCAACATCGTCTCGGCGCAGGCCAATCTGCAACAATCGCTCTTCAATCTGGGCGCGCTGGAGCAGTACCGCGCCGCCAAAGATGGATTGACCGCGGCAAACTACAACGCCCAGTTCACGCGGGACTCCACCATCCAGCAGATTGCCAACACCTACCTGCTGGCCCTGGCCGATGCCGCCAATGTGGACAACGCGCGCGGCCTGTTGCAGGCGGACACAGTGCTGTTGCAGCAGGCCAGGGACGCCAACCAGGCAGGCACGGCCACGCACCTGGATGTGCTGCGCGCGCAGGTGCAGTATCAGCAACAAGATCAGGCGCTCATTGCAGCGCAAAACGCCCTAGACAAGGCGGAAATCGCCCTGGAGCGGCAAATTGGCCTGCCTGCCGGACAGCCCATCCGCTTGACCGACGCCACGCCCTATGCCGATCTGGACCAGATGGACCTGGCCCAGGCCCGGCAGCAGGCATACGCGCACCGCCAGGACTATCTGGCCCTGCAAGCGCAGGCGCGCGCAGCAGAGCACCAGCGCCGCGCGGTGCGCATGGAGCGCCTGCCCACCTTGGGCTTCCAGGGAAATTACGGCGTCACCGGGACTGTGGGCAGCGTTTATCACGGGACCTTTATCGCTGCTGGCAGCCTGAGCGTCCCACTCTTTCGAGAGGCGTCCCTGCGTGGGGACCGGGACGTGGCCGAAGCTGGCCTGGCCAAGGCCCGCGCACAGCTTGCCGACCTGCGCACCAAAATTGAGGGCCAGTTGCGTGACAGCCTGCTGGACATTGCCTCCACCCGGCAACTGGTGCAGGTGGCGCGCAGCAACGTGGACCTGGCGCAGCAGTCGCTCAACGACGCGACAGACCGCTTCCAAAACGGCGTGGATGATACCCTGCCCGTGGTGGAAGCGCAGGCCACCCTGACCGCCGCGCAGGCGCAACTGGTCAACAGCCTGTACCAGTTCAACCGCTCCAAGCTGGGACTGGCCTGGGACCTGGGCGTCCTCGAACAACAGTACCGCACCTATCTGGGTAGGTAGGGCTGGGCCATTCTGGCCCACACAAGGCAAGGAAAGGCTTGTGTGGGCCACCCCGCACAGGCCATCGCTACTCAGGGACACCATCGTTGACCTGGGCGCAATCCATGCGCAGGGCACCATTGTCGTTGAAGACCAGACCATAAAAACGCACCACACTGCCCACGGCGA
>JBMFGT010000035.1:0-11634 GCA_049977205.1 Acidobacteriaceae bacterium
CTGCCACGAGGACCCAACTCGTCGCTTTTCAGAAAGCCGCGTAAAATGCACACTTTCCCAGATTCTCGCAAAGAACCTCAAAAAGAAGGTTAATAATCGGTCGGGTCACTTCAGAATGTATAAATTCTGAGTCCAGACGAATGATCTGGCCAGATTCGTATTGATAGCCGACTGCATGTTCCCTGAATCGAATGTTCAGCTCCTGAATCGCCTCCGCAGCACTCATTATTGGTTGTAATAAGAGAGTGTGTCTAATTGGTTTCCCTAGCGATGACTCAATCTTCAAGAAAGATAACTGAATGACATCTAAGACTTTATCCACATCCTGTGACTCCGTAAGGAATGTGGCTAGTTGGTAAAATGGATTTAGTGGCCTTGAAGCGGATGGAGGGGGAACAAGATGGACTACCCCATATTCGCGGCAAAGGGCATTGAATACTGCACCGTAGCATTCAACTCTATAACTAACCATCGAGTCAATTTTCTCTCTCGTCGACAATTCCCTATCGGATATTGTTCCCAATGTGTCATTCAAAATGTGAATAACTTGTACGCGAAGCTCCTGCGAATTACATCATAGCGATAAACATCGGCTTGCTCGCCTGATTCGCGCTTCTTTTTTTTTTGAATACAGATCGCATATGGCCATGTTTTTCCTCAATTTCCCGTTCCGCCGACGGTCATCTTGTCCAGCTTGATGGTGGGCATCCCGACGCCGACGGGGACGCTCTGGCCGGCCTTGCCACAGGTGCCCACGCCTTCATCCAGCGCCAGGTCGTTGCCCACCATCGAAACATATTTCAGCGCCTCTGGGCCATTGCCAATCAGCGTGGCGTTTTTCACCGGGGCTGTCACTTTGCCGTCTTCTATCAGATACGCTTCGGACGCGGAGAAGACAAATTTTCCGTTGGTGATGTCCACCTGTCCGCCGCCAAAGTTGACGGCATACAGGCCGCGCTGGACGCTGCGTAGGATGTCCTCCGGCGCATCGTCCCCGGCCAGCATGTAGGTGTTGGTCATGCGCGGCATGGGGACGTGCTGGTAGCTCTCGCGGCGTCCGTTGCCAGTGTCGGCAATGCCCATCAGCCGCGCGGAGAGCTTGTCGCTCAGGTAACCCTTCAGCACGCCGTTTTCAATCAGCACGGTCTCTTGCGTGGGCGAGCCTTCATCGTCCACGTTCAGCGAGCCACGCCGGTTGGGGAGGATGCCGTTATCGACCACGGTGACTTTGGGGCTGGCGACCATTTGCCCCACCAGGCCGGTAAAGGCCGAGGTCTTTTTGCGGTTGAAGTCCGCCTCCAGGCCATGTCCGACGGCCTCATGCAGCAGGATGCCGGGCCAGCCGGGGCCGAGCACCACTTCCATTTCTCCTGCCGGGGCAGGCACCGCGTCCAATTGCAGCACGGCCTGTCGCGCGGCCTCCACGGCAAAGTGCTCCGGGGTCTTTTCGGTCAGGAAGAAATCCAGCGCCACGCGCCCACCGCCGCCAGAGGTGCCGCGCGTAGTGTTGTCCCCCTCCTTGGCGATGACGAAAACATTGAAGCGCGCCAACGGCTGCGTGTCGGTGGCAAAGCTGCCGTCGGAGGCGACCACCAGCACGCGGCGCAGCTCGTCGGCAATGCTGGCCCGCACCTGCACAATGCGCGCATCGTAGGCGCGCGCCGCGCGGTCGGCACGCATCACCAGGCCCAGCTTGGCGGAAACATCCGCATCCACGCTGGCACCGGCAATGGCGTATAGAGCCGGTGAGGGGGCCTCGCGGAACCCCGCAATCGGCTGCTTCGCCGGTCCGCTGGCAATGTGGGCCGCCATGCGCGCGGCGCGCAGCAGGCGGCCCGCGGAGAGGTCGTCGGTATAGGCGTAGCCGGTGCGCTCACCAGAAACAACGCGAATGCCGCAGCCCGCGCTGATGCCCTGGCTGGCCGACTTCACCAGCGATTCATCCACGCCCAGCGCGCTGGAGGTGACGTACTCAAAATACAGGTCTGCATAGTCGCCGCCTGCTGAAAGCGCCTCGCCCAGACAGCGTTCCAGCAAACGCTCGTCCAGTCCAAAGCGCGAAAAAAAGAACTGCCGTGTTTCGTTGGGTATATCGTTCGGTATTTCGTTGGGTGCAAGGGCCACGCAACATCTCCTACTGGGCCGCGCATTTCAAGGCCCGCTGTTCGATTGTAGGTTTCGCGGCCAGGCCACGGCAAACTTCCCTGTTCTTGTGTAGTGGGCCAATTTGAAATCTGGTAGAGGTGCAGTTGGAAAGACCCTCCCTCAGGGGCTGAAGCCCGAAGAATTTTTGCAGAGGTACCGGACGGGCTGAAGCCCGTCCCCTTCAAGTCAAACTCAAATTGACCCACTACTTGTTCTTGTCTGTGATAGCGTGAATGGCATGGAAACAGACATTCGATACCCAATCGGAAAGTTCGTCCGTACCCAAACGCTGACCGCGCAGGAGCGCAGCGACGCGATTGCCGTGCTGGCCGCCTTCCCCCAGGCGCTCCGCACCGTCGTTGGTGGATGGAATGACGCGCAACTCGACACCCCCTACCGCGAAGGCGGCTGGACGGCGCGCCAAGTGGTGCACCATCTGGCAGACAGCCACTTGCAGGCCGTCGCGCGCACCCGCATGGCACTCACCGAAGACTGGCCCGTGATCACCGCGTACAATGAGGCCGCCTGGGCCGAGTTGGAGGACGCCCGCACCCAGCCCGTGGGGCCGTCTTTGCAATTGCTGGAAGCGGCGCACGCACGCTGGGTGGCGCTGCTGGGCACGCTGGATGAAAAGCAGTGGGACGGGTGTGGGTTCAAGCACCCACAGTATGGACCGCAGTCCCTGGCACAGGTGGCCGCTTTGTACGCCTGGCACAGCCGTCACCACATGGCGCACCTGACCGGCATGCATGGGCGCATGGAACGATAGCAGCAGGATGGAAGACGCACCCACGCCAGCGGAGTTGACCGAGCGGATTGCGGCCTTCCTCGCCGACCATCCCGCGGCGGCGCTGTTGGAAGACGGCAAGCTGCTCTTTGACCTGCGCACGGCGCGCTACTCCGTGACCGCCGAGCATGGACGCTGCGTGCTGCATCTGTGGTCAGAGGAGCGCAACCTGGTCCGCCGCGTGGTGGGCACCACCGAGCGCAAGGGCGCGCTGCGCTTGAGCGTGTTGCGTATGGGCCAGACGCGCCCGCAGACGCTGGAGCTGGCGCCGGACCGCGACCGCCGTCAACCCAGCGAGCGTGGGGCCACACGCACAAAATATCTGCATCTGCTGGAGCGCGTGCTGGCAAGGCATTTCCCTGAGTGGAAAATCGACGGCCTGCGCACGGCCATGGACCTGGAGCGTAGCTTTGGCCCGGCCTACGCGCGAGGGCTGCTGGTGCGCGGCAGCGTGGCCTGGGCCGTCCTTGCTGTCAACGCGGAAGAACCACAGGCCATTATTGATGGCAGCCTTACGCTGGGCGTCCTGTGGCTGCACCACTGCCGCGAGCGCCATGCAGGCCGCCGCGTAGTGGAGGGACTGCGCCTGATATTGCCCGCGGGCACGACGGAAACGACCGCGACGCGGCTGGCGTGGATGCATCCCAAGGCCGCCAAGTGGGAGCTGTATGGACTCGACGAGCGCAGTGAAGAACTTTGCCTGCGCGACCACCGCGACCAGGGCAATTTGCAAACACACCTGGTCCATGCGCCGAATGCCGATACCGCGCGGGAGCGCTTCGCATCGGCCATTGGGCGCGTGCAGGCAATGCTGCCGCCCTCCTTTGCTGGGCGCATGGAAGTGGTGGTGCGCAATGGCGGCGAGGTGGACTTCCTGTGGCATGGGCTGGAGTTTGCCCGCACACGCACGGAGCTGGCCGCGAACAGCTTTGCCCGCGTGGAGGAGACCACCTTTGGCACAGGCGCCAGCGAAACGCCGCTGACCGAAGAGACCGCGCCTGCGCTGCGGGAGCTGCTCCAGCAGCTTGTGGACCGCCGCCGCGCCGATGGCGACAAGCGCGACGCGCTCTACCGGTTGCAGTCGGAGCGATGGCTGGAGTCCGTGCTGCGCCAGTCTTTGGATTCCATTGATGCGCAGATCGAAATGCAGCCGGTCTATGCGCAGGTCCCGGCCTTTTCCGCGGCGGACCGCGCCGTGCTGGACCTGCTGGCGGTACGTCGCGATGGCCGCCTGGTGGTGCTGGAACTAAAGGCCGAAGAAGACCTGCACCTGGCCCTGCAGGCGCTGGATTATTGGGTGCGCGTGCGCTGGCACAACATGCAGCGCGACGCCATCTCCGGGCAGACGGAGTTGCAGCGCTTCGGCTACTTTCCCGGCAATACGCTGCAAGCAGACGCGCCGCTGCTGTATCTGGTGGCCCCGTCGCTACGCATCCATCCCGCCACGGAAGTGGTGTTGCAGTATGTTGCGCCAGAGGTGGAGTGGACGCTGGTGGCGCTGGACGAACGCTGGCGCGAGCAGTTGCGCGTGGTCTATCGCAAACGCCGCGAACTCCACCCATAAAAAACACCAGACCGAGGTGGCCTGATTCGCTTGCCCAGTATTACGACAAGGTCCCGGCCTTGCCAGAAACCCTCTCCCGCGCATGGATTTATCAGGGCCACGATTGAATGTCGATTGCCTCTTGTCGGCCCCATACAAATGTCCTGCTTCGCACCACCCGAGGCCCCGGTCCGCACCCTCTTCTGATTGACGTTGCCCTTGCATAGCTGGCCGGACAAAATACCATGGCCACGGCTGGCTCCACCCGTTATCAATGCCTTATGGCCATGCATCCCAGTAACTTGTACTATTGTAATTGTTCTACTGGAAACCTGATGGCCTGTGTTGCCCATAACAAATGCAGGGGACCCGCAGCTCCTACTATTTCATCCATTGCCCGATGTGCTGTGGTCCGGACTTTAATGTCCGCTGTCAGCGTGGCGCTGGCAACCGCAGCCTGTCTCACGCAAACCCAATCCCAAGCCAACGCTCCCCTTGTCCATCAGTCCATCCCTACATTGGTTCCAGGGAATTCCGTCGACTGGACCCTGGGGCCGACTGACAGCGTGACGCTTGCTTTGCAGCTACATGCTGGGTTGTACAGCGAAATCGATGTACGGCAAATTCAGGGCATGACCGAGAGTGTTCTACTCGATCCAGAGGGCCACGCCTCCACACCCCGCACCAATGACGGCGGCATAGGGTCGGTCGAACGGACCTCCATCATCCCAGCGCAGAGTGGGACCTTCCATCTACGCATTCAATCGCGTGAGCGGCACATTGCGGCGGTATTTAGCGTCACGCTGCTGCCGGAGCGGGCCCCGCAGGCCCACGATGACGACATTGTGCAGGCGGAAAGCTGCTTGGCGAAGGCGGAGTGGGTCCGTCGTAGGCCCAATTTCAAGTTGTTCCCAGACGTACGAGGCCCTGCGGATGTTCTGGCGCTGTATGATCGTGCCTTTCATTTGGCCGCCCAGTCCGGGGACACCACTCTTGAACGGGAAGCTTGGACCGGCAAGGCCCGCTATCAGATCTTCCGCATAGCAGAGTATCAGCAAGGGGCCCAGACCGCGGCGCAGGCGACGCAACTTTCTTCTTCAATTGGAGATATCGACCAGCAGGCGCTCGCGTGGAAGACGCTCGCCTCGGCGTTGGCCTTCGTCGACAGCTACAACGAAAGCATCGCTGCTTCTGAGCGGGCAATTGCGCTCTATCAAAAAACAGGGGACCTTTATTGGCAAGGCATCGTACTTGGCAATCTTGCATACACGTACCAGGAGATTGGTGATTCTGGGAAGGCGCTTGGGGCCGCGAAAGAGGCCCTTCGGTTGGCGCGACAGATTTCCGACGACTATGGGACGGCCTACACACAAGCAACAATAGGAGAGATTTATCAGGGACGGGGACAATACCAGCAGGCAATTGATGCATACGATGCGGCACTCGCCACTGCGAACATTGTGCATTACCCACAAGTGGAAGGCGAAGTATGGAGCGACCTAGGACTGCTTTATTCCAAGTTGGACGACAAAGAACGCGCAAAGTATGCGTATGCCCGCGCGCTGCCTATCTTGCAAAAGGATGGCGACAGCATCAATGGGATTGAAGTCCTGGGGCATCTCGGCGAATTGGCGCTGCACTCCGACCACCCCCGGCAAGCGCAGCAGTATTTCCGCCAAGGACTTGCACAGGCAAAGGCCCAGAAGCTGGTCCGCGAGGAGACATTCTTGAGGGCCGGTTTGGCCCAGACATGTCTAAAGGTCCATTGCGCCGAAGACCCTCTGCTGACATTGTCGCAGGCCCTGCATGACGCCCAGCAAATCCATCAGATGGACGGAGAGGCCGCCATTGACGCAGTTATAGGAGACGTATTGGCCGCGCGGCATGATGCTGCTGGGGCGATGCAGGCATACGCCCAGTCGGCTGTACTATGGCAGCAGGTCCCGAACCCCAGTGAACTCGCTGCGGTCGAGGCCGATATGGCCCGTCTGGAATTCCGCCGTGGCCAGTTGGAAACAGCGCGGCTTGAAATCAACAAGGCGCTCCGTGCAATTGGGTCTTCTCGCGCCAATATCGACAGCGATAGGTTGCGGACTTCATACTTCACCTCCAAGCATAGTTACTATGGCTTGGCCGTAGACATCCTGATGCAACTGGACCGGGTGTCTCCCCACCATGGGTAC
Source organism: Acidobacteriaceae bacterium (assembly GCA_049977205.1). Taxonomy (GTDB): domain Bacteria; phylum Acidobacteriota; class Terriglobia; order Terriglobales; family Acidobacteriaceae; genus JBMFGT01. The sequence continues at coordinate 6,659 of JBMFGT010000035.1, forward strand.
GCGGAACAGGCGTGGGCCGTCGCAGAGAGGGCCCGTGCCCGCACCTTACTGGATGAATTACAAGAAGGTGGCGGTGTAGATGGCCCCAATCCCGATCGACAACTCCGGCAGAAAAGTGCTGCTTTGGAGTTGAATATCCACGATACAGAAGAGCAACTGTCACGCCTTGGCCCTACTCCAACTGACATTGTGCGGGCCGAACAATTGCAACGGAATGTCCATGACATGCTGTTACAGGAAGACCAGTTGGAGGCGCGCATTCGCGCATCCAACCCCTCCTATCATGCTGTGTTCGAGGCAGGGCAAATGTCTCCATCTACATTGGGGCCTACCGTGCTCAGCGATGGGACAGCACTTGTTGAATACTGGACCGGCGAAGCAGAGAGCTATCTATGGATTGTCACGCGGGATGGTGTGCGCAGTTTTTGGCTGCCTGGCCGCAAGACACTCGACGACCTTGTACATTCCTACCAACAATCCATGTTGGCGCGCGACAGGTTTGTAGCAGGCGAAGACATGCAGGCCCGTCAGTTGAGGGCCCAACAAGCAGACGCGCAGCTCTCGGCACAGTCACAAAAACTGGCGGCCATCTTACTTCCTGTCCGGTTCCCGCCCCATGTCCACCGGCTTTTGATTGTCCCTGATGGGGGCCTTCTGTCCATGCCGTTTGCGGCGCTGGAGTTGCCGCGTCCCCAGACACCCGCCCCCAACTACCTTATCCAACACTACGATCTCGTTTACGGGCCGTCCGCATTTGCAATCAAGACGCTGCTTGCCCATCGAGCAATGCATCCAGGCAACATGCGTATCGCCATCTTTGCCGACCCGGTATACAGCAGTACAGACCCACGAACAGACCCTGCCACCACGAGGCCCAACGGAAGCACCTCCCAGCCTGTCTTGCGTGCGGCCTCCATCGCGGGCATGTCCGGCCTGCCGCGGCTGCCAGCCTCCCGTGAAGAGGCCAAGGCCATTGCGCAGATTGCAGGCGCCTCGAATGCGTCCGTGTTTCTTGACTTCGATGCGTCCCCGCAGAGGGTCGAAGAACTCGACTGGGGCCCCTATGCCGTGGCGCATTTTGCCGTCCATGCCATCGTGGACACAGAGCGCCCGGAGTTTTCCGGCATTGTGCTGTCCATGGTCCATCGCAACGGCACGCCCGCCGACGGCGTCTTATGGCTCCATGATATTTATCGATTGCACATGCCCGTTTCTCTCGTTACACTCAGCGGATGCGAAACCGCCGATGGCAAATCCATCCCCGGCGAAGGCATCAATGGGCTGGCGCGGGCCTTTCTTTATGCCGGGGCACACAGCGTCATTGGTACGCTCTGGAATGTGGAGGACAGCAGCTCCAATGAGCTGATGCAGGTTTTTTATCGGGCATTTTTTGACCAGCGTGTTACCTCTGCCGCCGCCCTCCGCCAAGCGCAACTGCACGTCATGGCAGACCCCAGCCATCAGGCGCCCTACTACTGGGCCGGATTTGTATTGGAAGGAGATTGGCAGGCGCGTTAAACTGGGCTTCTCATGGACAGGAACGTGCAGGGGCCTTCCCAAAAAATGCGATGGACGCTGGACCGGGGTGGACTGGAACGTCTCTTGGACACCCTCCATCCAGACCGGGAACAGGCGGGCCATGCTTATGAAGCGTTGCGGGAGCGCCTTGTCCGCTTTTTTCAATGGAACCGTGCCGACACCCCGGAAGAGCTTGCCGATGAGACCCTGGACCGGCTGGCGCATCGTTTGGCCGCCAATGGGGACGAGGTCCTCGACCCTGCCAGGTTTTCCGCTGGGATTGCGCGGTTGCTTCTCAAAGAGCACTGGCGGGAAAGAGAGCGCCAAGAGGCGGCGCTTTCGGCCATGGCCGGGTCTTATCACGACGCTGCAAAGCGGCAGATGGAAGCTGCCCATCAGGAAGAACGGATGACAGTGCTGGAGGAGTGTTTACAGGCCATTCCTGGCCCCAGCCGCAATCTGATCGAACGCTATTTCAGCGCGGAAGGACGCACGCAGGCCCAACTGCGCCAGCAATTGGCTGAAGAGTACGGGATATCGCCCAATGCGCTACGGAACCGAGTATTGCGGACCAGAATGGAACTGGAAAGGAATTGTAAGTTATTGCTGCGGTTGAAAAAATGACCCTGGCACGCGTGATATATTGCCGGAAATTGTCACATAAGATGTACGGTAAATTTTAAGACGAGAAAGCCAATGAATTCCCCCGCTGAATCGCAACAATTGTATTTGCGCTATCTATTGGATGAGCTTTCGCCCGATGAGCGGGCAGAGGTGGACGAGGCATTGATCGTGGACCAGGGGCTTTCCGATTCATTTCAGGAGGCCCGGTACGACCTGGTGGATGCCTACGTCGCCAAGGAACTGTCCCAAGAGGTCCGCCTGCGCGTTGAGCGGGCCATCCTTTCCACACAGGATGGACAAGAGGCGCTGTCCATGGCGCTTGCAATGCAGAGCGGAAAGGCCACGCCAAAAGAGAGAGACGCAGCGGTGCTGTCTGCCGTCAGCGTCGGCCACGCGGCGGTCCCGGTCAAGGGCCGCAAGGTGCGTGTTGCCCTGTTTGTCTCGACGCTGGCGGCCTGTTTTCTGCTGGCTTCCGGCTTCCTCCATTTGCGCCAGCAGACCGTGCGCCAGACGGCCCAGACACAGGTACCACCTGCATCGTCAATGGCTGAGGGCGTAGTACCGGAGAGACCGGATGCAACGCAGTTGCCGCCACCGCCGAGAGGCCCTTCTTCGGCGTCCCACTCTGCATTGAGGCAAACGGGGGTGCTGGTCGTCGCCATGCCCGTGGGGACGGTCCGTGGGTCTGCCCCACTCCCGCTCCAGCTTCATCCGGGCATCGGCCAAATCGAGGTGCAATGGCCCCTCCCGCCCGGTCCCACGGCCCCTGCATACACCCTGGAGATCGCCTCCGGCCAGTCGGTCCTCGCTGTTCTGCCGCAGCACGGCCCGCTTTTCCCAGTGGATGATCTCCGTGTGGCCAATTTTCTCCTTCCCGCCAATACATTACCAGGCGGTCAGTATATCTTCCGGCTCCGCGCAGCCAATGCATCCACCAACACGCCCATCGCGGAGTCCTCCGTTCGCATCTCTCGCTGAACCAGACCTGTTGGACCGCGCCCATCTCCTTCGCCCACCTGCCCCCATAATGTGAATCCTTGTTCACATTTGCGGTAGCGATCTGCTCACAAAAAAATAAATAAAAATATGCGTGATGGATTGGAGGATTTTGACACTGATAGTCAGAAGCAGTTGATTTCCCTGTCTGGAGGCTGTGATGAACAAATTCTCTCTTGTGTCCGTGAAGCGGTTTTTGCTTGGACTTTCGCGTCTCAGAAACCTGTCTACAGTAGCGCTCCTCTTCATCTCATTGTCGGCCGTGATGATATCTGGCTGTGATGAGGACTACAACGGCGCCCCCTGCTTTTCAGCCGACGACTGCCCACAGGAGCCACCAGCGCCGACTGTAGCAAGCGGTTGTACTCAAAACTGCTCGTCGACAGAGAACACGCAAGGTTTATCTTTTAATAATAATGATATTTTCAGTAATCAATTTTATGAAGGTGCCTCTGATAATTACAGAAGAGGGGCAGTGAATGCACACACTCTTCGTGCGAATGCAGCTACCACAACCGTACCACTGCCTTCTCCCCTGCTTTCCTTTCCTCCGCCGCTTTATGGACTGGCACAAACAGTAAATTTTGACCAAACCATTCCTATTGATGGAACGTATATTACATCGAGCACAGTACTACCTGCGGGAGGTGGGGTACTGGGGATCCAGCGTCAGGCGGACTGTAGCTTTACGCTCGTTGAACCGACCAGTACCGGATCGGGTTCCTCTGGCGTGTTTTCCCAAACATTTTCCACTACTACAAGTGCTGACTTTGGCGGCTATCTACATGCTGTTCGGAACGTGTCAACGAGTTTGAGACAGGTGTCATGAGAGTTTAGAGTCGAATTTCCACGTTTGCGGGTGCCATTACCGGCGGGTTGATCCAGACCGCGGTGGGCTGCGGCTGTGGTTTGGGACAGGCCCCGACAAACCGTTCCGGTGTCCGGGCATAGGCGAGGTTTAACACCTGTTGGCGCTGCTCAATCACCTTCCCGGCCAGGCCATAATGCACCATCTCCGGGGTCAGCATGGCGATACCGCTGTGATGATGTTCCTGGTTGTACCAGGGAAAGAACGTCTGGCCGAAGGCACGTGAGTCCTCGATGGAGCCAAAGCGCTCCGGAAACTCGGGCCGATACTTCAGGGTCTTGAACTGGCTCTCGGAGTAGGGGTTGTCGTCGGAGACGTAGGGGCGGCTGTGGGTCTTGGTCACGCCCATGTCGGCCAGCAGCAGGGCCACCGGCTTCCACCCCATGGACAAGGACTTGTCCATGGGGACCCCGGCTTGGAGGTCATCGAGCTGCCGCGGTCGGCATGGATGGTCAGTTGGCCTGGAGTGATGCCTTGTTTCTCGCAGCTCTCAGCGATCAGCCGCTTGGCCAGCTCGGCGCTCTCGCGCGGGGCCACCATCCAGCCCACCACGTACCTGCTGAAGATGTCCAGAATGACGTAGAGATAGAAGTAAGTCCACTTGGCCGGGCCCAGTAACTTCGTTATGTCCCACGACCATACCTGGTTGGGGCCTGTGGCGAGTAACTCCGGTTTCTTGTACTGCGGATGCCGGAGCTGGTTGCGGCGTTCCTTCAGCTCCGCATTTTCCTCCAGGATGCGGTGCATGGTGCGCACCGAGCAGAGATACGTCCCTTCGTCGAGCAGGGTGGCGTAGACCTCCGCCGGGGCCTTGTCGCAGAAGCGTTCCGAATGCAGATGGGCGAGCACCGCCTGACGTTCCGGCACCGTGAGGGCGCGTGCGGGCGTGGGCCGCGGCCTGGGTGGCGAGGCAGGTTGCAGGCCACGATCACTCTTGTCCAAGACAGCGTTTTTGTCGCAGGCGCGCGGT
>JBMFGT010000036.1:0-11508 GCA_049977205.1 Acidobacteriaceae bacterium
GTCAGCGGGAAAAAATGGGTATGTCCTTTGAAATCAACCGCGCGCCTGCGACAAAAACGCTGTCTTGGACAAGAGTGGGGGAAAGTCCTGATTCAAGGATTGGAAAACGGTGCCGATGAACCATTCGGCAGGAGGACCGCGATAGATGCCAGGTGTCAGAGTGTTGATCGTCGACGATTCGTCCGTGATGCGCAAAATTGTGGAACGGGGACTACGCCAAAGTGAAATGCAACTTGCTTCCGTTGCAGAGGCCGGCAATGGGGAAGAGGCGTTGGCGGTTCTGCGTCAACGCCCTGTGGATCTAGTCCTTTGTGACATCAATATGCCGGTCATGGACGGACTTCAAATGCTCCAACAGATGCAAAAGGAAGGCCTGACAGAAAAGGTGCCAGTGGTGATGATCACCACAGAGAGCAGTGAAAACCATGTCCGAACAGCACTGATGTACGGCGCGCAGGGATATGTGCGCAAGCCCTTTACCGCGGAACAGATAAAGGAGCGCGTTTTGCCACTGGTCACCGAGGTGTGATCCAGCCGTATGGAAGACCATCCAGGGTCAAGGTCAACATTTCCTTTGATCTGGCCTGCTTACAACACGGGGACTGTACTCCTGCATGTCCATGCAAGGAGCATCGCCACGCAATTTCTATCTACAGGAAGGGAAAGTGGATGGCGCCGGACGCTATATTTACTTCTGGAACGAACGGCAGGGGGACATCTCAAATATTGGTTGCCGGTCCCATGCAGGCCCTGGACACGGCCGTAAAAGAAATATTTGAGCAGATGCTGGGCGTCGAATGCAAGCAGCAGCCCCTTAAAACTATGTCGCAGCCAGTTAGCGCCATCATCGGACTGACCGGGGCGCTTTCCGGTTCCTGCACGCTCAGCGCACGTCCAGCAGACGTTATGGCCATTTCCCTCTATTTGGAGGCATATCCGCTACCGCCGATGGATTCCATGTTGCAGGACGCGGCCAGCCTCAGCAATACGATGCTAGATGCCTTTGGGGAACTGGGCAATATGATTGCCGGAGGATGGAAGGGCCGTCTTCAGGGCCTGGATTCGGGGTGTTTCCTTTCCGTTCCAAGTATTGTCTATGGCTCCGATTACGTGCTGCAATCTGGCGGTAGCGTCCTACTGGTGAAGCGGAGTTATCGTTTTGCCGAATTTGAAATACAGGTGGCCATCCGCGGGGACATCGACCCGCTCTGATAGAATATGCCCTGATTGGGTCGCGCCCCCTTGCTATTAAACGCCGTTTTGGTACTTTGCCTTCTTGTATTTCCCCATCAACATTCGGTGTATGACAGAGTACCAATTGGGGAACCTGTCATGTTTTTTATTGTCGAATAAGGTCTGTGTGGATGCCGCCGATAAAGGAAGCGGTGCAAGACCTGACTGACCCGATCCAAGGTCTACCTTGTTTCAGGGCCAGTTCTTCTTAAAAAGATGAGGGGACGCACAAGTCAACGAGGAAGAATTTTCCATGGACGAAATTAGAGGATGTCCTGGCTGTAGTTGAAAGTGGAGCGGCGGTTCGACCCGGTTCTGGAAGAATCGGGTTGTACAACCTTTTTACAAGGAGAACCGCCGTGAAACGAGCATACCGCACCATCTGCAAGCAAGGGAAAATCAACGAACAAGAGCTGACCAGCTTCCTGGTCAAGAACGGGCAGGGACTGCTGCCCATGGTGGATCTGATCGAGCAGTGCCAGGTGGCCTGCGACCAGCTGATCGACATGACCGGCCGGGCAACCATCCAGGCCGTGTTGCAACTGTCCGCCATGGAAGCCGCGGGCGGCCCACAGCAGCAGGGCAGGCGGCGCAGCGGCGACGTGGTGTTCTACGGCAGCCAGGCCGGCAAGGTGTTTTTGAGCGACCGCAAGTTGGAAGTGGCTCGGCCGCGCTTGCGGACCAAGGGGCCGCGCAGCCAGGAAGTCGAGGTTCCCGCCTACGCCGCCATGCAGAACCCGGCGCCGATGGGAGCGCGCATGCTGGCCATCCAACTCGGCGCGAGCTTTGTAGGACGCTCTTTCTCTGGCGACAAAAAACAGTTGCTCACTATGCTCAAGGCGGCCATTGCCCATCAGGGCACGGTGATGCTGGACGTGATTTCGCCCTGTGTCACCTTCAATGACCATGAAGGCTCCACCAAGAGCTACAAATACCTGCAGGCCCATGACGATGTCATCGCCGAGGCGGACTTTGTTCCGGGCTTTGACGAGATCACGGCGGACTACGATGCAGGCAAGGCCTATGACGTCAAATTGCACGATGGTTCGCGGTTGACGTTGCGGAAACTGCACGAGGAGTACGACCCGACGGACCGGGTCAGCGCCATCAAGGCATTGATGGAAGCCAGCGAGCGCGGCGAAGTGCTGACCGGCGTCCTATACATAGACCCCAAAAAGCCGACCTTCACCGACCTGCTGAACATGGTCCCGGAACCGCTGGCGACACTGCCGGAATCGATGACGCGCCCACCGAAGAAGGTGCTGGAGGAAGTGATGGAGTCGCTGCGCTAACACAGTCCTTCCGTTGACAGAGTGAGCAGCAGGGCCAGTAGTGTGGCGCTTTCTATTGGTCCGGCCCAAAGGATGGAACTGGGGTGCTCCGCTCTGACCGCGTTTTTTTGCGGTTAGAGTGGGAGAGCACGATGCAAATCTTTCGGGCCGGACCAATAATAGGTCTTGACTGCACTCTGCCCTGCCTTGGGACCGGACCACCGCAACGGTCCCAGCGGACCATAAATCACATTTTTTCGCGCTACAATACAACACGGCCCCGTGCGCAAAGCACTGGGGCGTAAGGACCGCTGACTCCGGCGGCGGTGCGGCCTGGCCTTCTCTCTGCTCTCCATCCCTTCTCTTTTCTCCGCTTTCCCGCTACGGTCCAGGTCCCCCTTTCGGGAATTTTGCCTTTCCCCGGTACGCAATCAAGTGTCAGCGATTGGCGCCGATAAGACAGGAGACGCTACTCTCTTCATGCAAGGCCGAATGCGTTGTCAAATTTGGCAGGGACCCTCGAACCAGCAACATTTTGGTTGCACTGGAATGGAAGGAAGCGATTGTTCTATGGACGAGATCATCAAGGAATATCTGATTGAAAGCCACGAGGCGCTGGACAGCGTGGACCGCGAGTTGGTCGAGCTGGAAAAAGACCCCACTTCCACAGAACTGCTGGCCACGGTCTTCCGGGCCATCCATACCATAAAAGGCAACAGCGGCTCTTTGGGATACACCAAGATTGAGTCCGTCGCCCATGCCGGTGAGAGCCTATTGAGCCACATGCGCGACGGCAAGCTGCTCTTAAACGCCACAATCACCAGTTCCCTGCTCGCCATGACCGACCTTCTGCGCAAAATGCTGACCTCCATTGAGGAAACAGAAGGCGAGGGACAGGCGGAGACAGGCGGTGTCATTGCGAGTTTGCAGGCCATTTTGCAGGACACGGCAAGCAACAATGAAGCACCCCAATCTGCGATGGCCCCGGAGACGGCTGTGGACGGCCCTTCTTTCGACAGCGCCGCGGAACCTCTTCCGGTCCCCGCAGTGGAAGCGGTCCCGCAGGGTCTGGAAGCCGTGCCGGAACAGCCGGCGGAGGGCAAGAAGACGCCCCGAGGGCCAGAGTCCGAGCGCGGCAATGGGGCCGCCCACTCGGTGACGGGCAGCGCCATCCGGGTGGACGTGAACCTGCTCGACAAGGTGATGAACCTGGTGGGGGAGTTGGTGCTGGCGCGCAACCAGGTGCTCCAGTACACCTCGACCATTGGCGACGCCACCTTCCAACGCACGGCCCAGCGGCTGAACCTGATTACGACCGAGTTGCAGGAAGGGGTGATGAAGACCCGGATGCAGCCCATCGGCAATGTGTGGAACAGTTTCCCCCGGCTGGTGCGGGACCTTTCCCTGGGCTGCGGCAAGCTGGTGCGGCTGGAGATGGAAGGGGCCGAGACGGAACTCGACAAGACGATCATCGAGGCCATCAAGGACCCGCTCACGCACATTGTCCGCAACTCGATTGACCACGGCATGGAGCTGCCGGGCATTCGGAAGAGGCAAGGGAAAAACCCGGAAGGCACGATCAGCCTGCACGCCTATCACGAAGGGGGCCAGGTCAACATTGTCATCCACGACGATGGCCGTGGTATCGATTGCGAAAAGGTCAAACAGAAGGCGCTGGAAAAGGGGCTGGTCTCCGCGCAACAAATTGCGGCCATGCCAGACCATCAGGTGTGGGAACTGCTCTTCCTTCCCGGACTTTCCACCGCGCAGAAGGTGACCAACATCTCCGGGCGTGGCGTGGGCATGGACGTGGTGAAGACCAACATCGAGAAGATCGGCGGGACGGTCGACATCCAAAGCGCGGTGGGCAAAGGCGCCACCATCAAGATCAAGATCCCGCTGACCCTGGCCATTATCCCGGCGCTGATGGTGATGAGCGGCGGCGAGCGTTTCGCCATCCCTCAGGTGGGCCTGGTGGAACTGGTGCGGCTGGAAGGCGAAGCGGCGGCAAGCGGCATTGAGTCCATCTACGGCGCGCCGGTCTACCGGCTGCGCGGCAATCTGCTGCCCCTGCTTTCGCTCAATGGCGAACTGAAGCTGACGACCGCGCAAAAGCAGGCCGGCGAGGTCCCCGTCGTCAACATTGTTGTGCTGCAAGCGGACGGAAAACAATTTGGCCTGATTGTCGATGCAATCCATGATACGGAGGAGATCGTCGTCAAGCCGCTGGGCAAGCAGCTCAAGGGCATCCGCTGCTTTGCCGGGGCCACCATCCTGGGAGATGGCTGCGTGGCGCTGATCCTGGACGTTCCCGGACTGGCCCAGCAGGCGAAGCTCTCCCGCGAGGCCCAGGCGCAGGCCTTGCTGGAAAAGAAGAAACAGGAGACGATCGCTGCCACCGGCACGGAGTCTTGGCTGCTCTTCCGCGTTGGGGAAAAGGGCAGGCTGGCCATTCCGCTCTCTGCGGTCTCGCGCCTGGAGGAGTTCGACCTCTCGGCCATCGAGGTCTCCGACCATCGTCCCGTCACTCAATATCGTGGCGGCATCATGCCCATCATCTTCATCTCCGATGCCCTGCACCTGCCCTCGGTGCGCGAGGACAAGGAGCGCATCCAGGTGGTGGTCTATTCCGAGGGAGGGCGCGACGTTGGCCTTGCCGTGGACGAGATCCTCGACATTGTGGACCAGCATGTGGTCTACAACGAAAACGCGGCCAGCAGCGAACTGCTCGGCTCCGCGGTCCTCAAAGAGCATGTCACGGACCTGCTGAATGTCCGTCAGATTGTGGCCGGACGCGCGCGCAGCGTGGACGCAGGCCAGGAAAGCAGGACCTATGTCAACTGAACGCCAGTTTTGTACTTTTTATATCCAGGGCCTCATGTTGGGAGTGGGCATTGAAGAGGTCCAGGAGTTGATCCGCCATCAACCGATCACTGCGGTCCCGCTGGCAATGGACGATGTGGGCGGGCTGATCAATCTTCGCGGCCAGATTGTGCTGGCCATTGACCTGCGGCGGCGCTTTGGACTTGCCCCGCGCGCGGAACAAATGTTGCCGATGAACGTCATCTTACGGACCAAGGACGGGCTGGTCAGTCTGCTGGTGGATGAGATCGGGGACGTCATTGAAGTTGAGGAAAGCGCCTTCAGCCCGCCGCCGGAGACCATGAGCGGGACCGGAAAGGAACTGGTCCAGAGCGTCATCAAGCTGAAAAAAGAACTGCTGCTCGTGCTCGACACGGAAAAGACCGTGGACCTGGACAGGACAGCCAACGAAAAAGAACTGGCCACTGCTTGACAGGGCCTTCACCCCAAATCTTAAGGAGAGATCGTATGACCGATGCAAGAAGGACAAAGAATTCCCCGGAAACCATGCAGTATCTTGCGGCCCCTGAGGCAGCGCACTCTGGCAAGGGCCTGAACGGAAAACACGGCACGAATGGCGCTGCCTACGCAGTGTTGGATGCACCGGAATTTCAAGACGAGGTCCGCGCCCAAGAGGAAATGTCCCGCCTGATGGCGGACATGACCATGCTCGCAGATGCGGCCGTGGAAGGGAAACTGAATATCCGGATCGACCTGGGCCGTCACAAGGGCAATTATCGCAAGATTGCAGAAAAGGCCAACCTGACTTTGGATGTAGTAGCACAACCGGTGGCTGAGACAAGTGGCATTTTGAAAAAAATGGCCGTAAATGATTACAGTAAAGGTGTAGAAGGGGCCTATGCTGGCGCATTTTCTGAGCTGGCGGAGTCTGTAAATTTGGTACGTACCCGGATGCACCATGTGATACATACCTTCAGCAATATCTCGAAAGGGAACATTGAAGAGCTTGCGGAATACAAGGCCATCGGACACCGTTCTGATAACGATGAACTGGTTCCTTCTATCATCCACATAATGGAGAGCATCAGCGCACTCATAGCGGACATCAACTTGCTGTCTGAGGCCATCGTGGAAGGGAAACTCAAAACTCGAGTCGACGCCAGCAAGCACAACGGTGATTACCGCAAGCTCGTCGAGTGGTTCAATCAGACGCTGGACCGCATAGTGGGCCTTCTGGATTCCATGCCAACACCAGCCATGCTCATAGACAAGGACTACAACGTCCTTTACATGAACGAAGTAGGGGCCAAAGTCGGGTCACGTACTTCCCAGAGCGTGCTTGGAACAAAGTGTTATGACCACTTCAAGACCTCCGATTGCAGGACATCCCGTTGTGCCTGCTCCCGCGCCATGCAGGACAACCAACTAAGCGAGAGCGAGGCGGACGCCCATCCGCAGGCCGGGCTCGATCTGGACATTGCCTACAAAGGCATCCCCGTTCGCAATGAGGCGGGCAAGGTGATCGGCGCCTTTGAGGTCGTCACGGACCAGACGGCGGTGAAGAAAGCGGCGCGGAAAGCGGCCAAGGTGGCCAAATACCAGAATGAAGAGACAGAAAAGGTGGTCAATGCCTTGGGGAAACTTTCCCAGGGAAATACAGACATCCGTCTTACTGTGGCCGATGCCGATGAGGAAACCAAGGAAACCAAGGAGACCTTCGACACCATTGCCAGATCGCTGACCGCGTGCGTCAGCGCCATCAATGCGCTGGTTGACGATGCTGGTAAGCTAACGCAGGCCGCCGCGGAGGGTAAGCTGAACACGCGGGCCGAAGCGGAGCGCCATCTAGGCCATTACCGCAAGATCGTGGAGGGGATCAATCAGACGCTGGACCTGCTGGTGCATCCCATCCAGGAGGTAGATGCGGTTCTAAAGAAGATGGCCACCGGCGACCTGACCGTTCAGATCACCCGCGATTATGTTGGGGACTTCAACACCCTGAAGACCGCTGTCAACACCTTGTCGACCCAGTTTGGCAACACCATCCGCAAGGTGGTGCAGGAGGCCAACTCCCTGGTGGACGCCTCCGCGCAACTGCAACAGGTCAGCCAGCAGATGAGCGCCAGCGCGGACGAGACCTCGACCCAGGCCAATGTGGTCTCCGCCGCGGCCTTGCAGGTCAGCAAAAACGTCCAGTCCATCGCCACCGGGTCCGATGAGATGGGGGCCAGCATCAAGGAGATCGCCAAGAGCACATCGGAAGCGACGCGCGTGGCCTCGATGGCCGTCAGGACCGCCAGCGACACCAACCAGACCATCACCAAACTGGGCCAGAGCAGCACGGAGATCGGCCAAGTCATCAAGGTCATCACATCCATTGCCCAGCAGACCAACCTGCTGGCCCTGAACGCGACCATTGAAGCGGCCCGCGCCGGGGAAGCAGGCAAAGGCTTCGCCGTGGTCGCCAACGAAGTGAAGGAACTGGCCAAGGAGACCGCCAAGGCCACCGAGGACATCAGCCGCAAGATCGAAGCTATCCAGGGCGACACCAAGGGGGCCGTTTCTGCCATCGGGGAGATCAGCAATGTCATCTCCCAGATCAGCAATATCCAAAACACCATCGCCAGCGCCATTGAGGAGCAAAGCGCCACCACCAACGAGATGGGCCGCACCCTGGCCGAGGCGGCCACGGCCAGCACCGACATTGGGAAGAACATTGGCGGGGTCGCCGAGGCCGCGCAAATGACCAGCGCGGGCGCTTCGGACACGCAGAAATCGGCGGTGGGCCTGAAGCAGACGGCAGCGGAACTACAGGGCCTGATCTCGCAATTCAAGGTCTAGCAGTTTTCCTCTCTCAGCAGTGGCGGCAGGGGCCAACGAATCTTGATCTCTGCCGCTTTTTTTCATGGAACGAAGCGGAACATTAAGAACAGGCTGGAACACCTCTCATGAAGTTGCTGCGGGTATTGGTTGTGGATGATTCGGTGGTGATGCGCATGATGCTGCGCGATGCGCTTTCCCAAGACGCCGAAATTGCCATTGCCGGGGTCGCCGCCAATGGGAAAATTGCGCTGTCCATGCTGGAACAGGTGACACCCGATGCGGTGGTCTTGGACATTGAAATGCCCGAACTGGACGGACTGGAGACACTGAAAGCGCTGCGCGTCCGTTACCCCAAACTTCCGGTTGTGATGTTCAGCGCTTTGAGTGAACGCGGGGCCACAATAACACTGGAGGCCCTGGCCCTGGGCGCGGACGACTACGTGACCAAGCCCGCCAACGTGAACAATCTGGCGGAAGGCATGGAGCGGATCCGCTCAGAACTGGTCCCCAAGCTGAAGGCCCTCTGCGGCCTGCCCCCAGGTCCGTCCAGCGCCAACGGGGCTGCTGCCGGCGATGGAAAGGTCCGTACCTCCGCCGATGTTAATTTTCCGCCCCTGTCCCGTAGGAGCGGAACAATCAGCACAGCGGCCTCAGGGGCCTTGGCGGAAGCAGTCCCGCCGCTTCTTTTCCCTTCAAGAACACCCGCAAGGATTGATGTGGTCGCCATTGGCACCTCTACGGGAGGGCCGAACGCGCTGGCGGAGGTCGTTCCGCTGCTTCCCAAAGACCTGCCGGTCCCTGTCCTCATCGTGCAGCACATGCCACCGACCTTTACGCGCTTTCTGGCCGAGCGTCTGACGGCCACCTGCGCCATTCCAGTCGTCGAGGCCGTTGCGGGAGAGCATTTGGGACCGGGAAAAGCATGGATCGCTCCGGGTGATTTTCACATGACGGTAAAGCTGGACCACACCGGCGTCAGCATTGAGACCAATCAGGACGAACGCGAAAATTCCTGCCGTCCCTCGGTCGATGTGCTCTTTCGTTCGGTCGCGAGAGTGTACAAGGCAAACATGCTGGCAGTGGTGATGACGGGGATGGGCCAGGACGGTCTGCGCGGATGTGAAGAGGTCCGGCGCGCAGGCGGGCAGATCCTTGTCCAGGACGAGGCCAGCTCCGTGGTCTGGGGAATGCCCGGTTTTGTCGCCAAGGCCGGGCTGGCCGACCGGGTCTTGCCTTTGACGGAGATCGGAGGAGAGATTGTGCGCCGGGTCTCCCTTGGCACAGGTCTTCGCACGGCACAGGGAGAACACGCAATCGGAACCAGGTAACTCGAATCAGGTTGGAAAATGGCGCTTGCCCTGGCAGAATTCGAATATCTCCAGAAGTATGTGGAGGAGACCTCCTCGATCATCATCGGGCCGGGGCAGGAGTATCTGGTCGAATCCAGGCTCGCGGACCTTGCCTATCAAAATAAACTGGCGTCGGTACAGGAGCTCCTGCATCTCCTGCGTGTGGCCCCCGCTTCGGACCTGCACGCCAAGGTGCTGGACGCGATGACCAACAATGAAACATGGTTCTTCCGGGACCAACTCCCCTTTGAGGCGCTCCGCAAAAGGATCATCCCGGAGGTCTTGGAACGAAACGCGGACAGCCGGAAGATGTCGATCTGGAGTGCTGCTGCCTCCACCGGCCAGGAAGCATATAGCATTGCCATGCTACTGGAAGACGACTTCGGAGGTCTACCCAACTGGGAGGTCCAGATACTCGGTACCGACATCTCAGAGGCGGCGGTGCAACGTGCCCGCCAGGCCCGTTATGGCCAGATGGAAGTCAGCCGGGGACTTAGCGCGCAGCAACTGCAAAAGTACTTCTCCCCGCGTGGCAATGAATGGCAAGTCCACACGTCTATCCGCCAAAGGGTACATTTCCAACAGCGAAACCTCTTCCATTCGTGGTACGACCTTCCGTCTTTTGACATCATCTTTTTAAGGAACGTGCTGATCTACTTCGAGGTCGCAAAAAAGAAGCTGATACTCTCCCGTGTCCCCAATGTTTTAAGGCCCGGAGGATATCTTGTCCTGGGTGGGGCCGAGACCACCTATGGCCTGGATGAAACGCTGGAACGTATCAATTTCGGGGAGCGAGTCTCCGGGCAAATGTCCTATTACCAGTTCCGCCCTTGATACTTTCCTGACAGAATGCATTGTCCATAGAGATCGTTAACATGACCCGGTCTAAAACCACAGCCTTTACTCACTAGTCGGTAATATAGGCGACACTTGGGGTTTTAAAAAAAGCCCTTACCAATTGAGGCATTTTCTTGATCGCGGCCAATTGCATATCGATCTTCTCGCTCAGCTTTTCTCCTTTGCGTAGCGGCGTTCTGGAAACCCCTGTCCGTTTCACATGGCTCCAGACCAGTTCATCCGGATTCAGTTCCGGAGCGTAGCCGGGCAGAAAATACAGCGTCAGCCGCCCTTCGGTTGCGGCCACATACTCCTTCACCAGCTTGGTTTTGTGTGCTGGCAGTCCGTCCACCACCAGGTACACGGGCCTGGTGCGATAGCGCATCATTTGCTTCAGCAGCTTGACGAACAGCAGTGCGTTGAGGCCGCCCTGATAGGTTGAATACCAGAAGGCGCCCTTCGCGTTGACTGCGGATGCGGCGCTGATCGACTGCCGCTGGCCGGGCCGCGCAATCACCGGGGTCTCGCCCTTCTTGCCCCAGGTTTTGCCATGTACATGGTCGGCGCGAAAGCCCGATTCATCCCAGAAAAATACTTCGCCACCTTGCGCTTTCGCCGCGCTGGCTATGGCTGGATATGTTTCGTACTTCCATCTTTCGATCGCTTCAGGATTGCGCTGATAGGCGCGTTCCAGCGGTTTCTGCGGAGTCAGTCCGAGCTTGGCAAGCAGTTCGCCAACCGCCGTAAGACCGATCTTGACAGCAAATTTCTGCTCGATCAAACTGCCGACCATGGCCCGCGTCCAAAGACCGAAATCCAGGCCGTACTGGCGCGGGTCCTTGCCGTTGACCCAGGCGAACACTTGCTTCTCCTGGCGCGGCGAGAGCGTGCGCGGACGCCCGGTGGCCGGTCGCGAGCGCAACGCCTTCATGCCCTTGCCGGCACAAGAGGAGACAGCGAGCCACTTGTAGATCGTGGTGCGGTTGAATCCGTAAGAAGCGATGACGGAGGATGCCCGCTCGCCTTCCCGGACCCGCTCGACCGCCATCATGCGTATCGATTCAAGGGTCTTATGGTCGAAACTGCGCCCATCTCGCTGCATGACTCATGATACGAAATCGTCGCTGTGATTACTACATAATTGTCGCCTTACTTGACGACTAGTGAGTAAC
>JBMFGT010000037.1:0-11276 GCA_049977205.1 Acidobacteriaceae bacterium
TAATAGCTGCCCACATCAGAGCGTTTTCAGTGCCCACATCCTCTGGAATCACCTGCCCACATGCACCGGAATCCGCAGTCCGGCTGGCCGGCATCGCCTCACTGGATGCCTAAACTCCGCCGGAACCCTTCAAACGTGCCAGCCAGCTACGTGGCAGCTCGCCATTAGATTGCCGTTTTAGATTGCCGTTATTGTCCCGCAACGCTCGCAGAGATAGGAACGCTGCCATCTGTCCCAAAGCCGTGGGAACGTTCGGAAGTTCCACCACCAGGCCCGCGTGACAATGTAAAGGCCCAGCCACCCGAAAGCAATTGCCGCCATGGTCGCGTACTCCTGCGAGATGGACTGCTGGAGCGGCCCCATGGCGACCAATTCAATCCCGGCAGCAAAAAAGACCAAGAAAACGCCGAACGCATACCGGCGTTTCTCCGGTGGGGCGCATTTGTCCGCGAGGAGCGATTTTGAGGTCCTCGTGGTATATCCGCGCTTGAGGAAACGTCCGCGCCGCGAGACGGACGTATATACGCCCCGCCCATAGATAGAGACCATACTGCGGATCTGCGGGTTGTTGCAGATGGGGCACCGATACACCTGCCGCTGCGGGTTGCGATTCGGCCTTCCCCAGTCCGGATATGCCTCCCGCTGGATCTGGGTGTTCGGGTTCTGCCAACCCAATTGCTTCTTCTGCGAATATCGGGCCATGCTGCCTCCTCGGAACCGATGACTCTACTTTACAACATGGGGTATATGGCGTATATCTATATGTGTCGGCGTGGGGCCACCTGTGAACTGCACGCATGGGTACATCCTTGAAACAACGCCGGCATTTTCCCATCTTCGCAAGCGGCTTTCCAGCGCAATTACACGACCCACCTGGAAAGCCGACGCCAAGCGGATGAGGTACGAGACAACCATATGGTCACAAAACCGCCAACAAGGAAGAAATGGATGCTGGGGATTCTTCTCCTCTGCTGCGCTGCGGTCCCGGCCCGCGCACAACGCACCGAAACAGCCCCGGTCCGCTATTCCTGGATGCCTAACCAGATCACCGCATCCTGGATCTATACCCGCGTCGACTATGGGCTGGTGACCCAACCAGGACTGGTTCCCCTTGGTGCCTCTATCACACAACAGCAGGCAGACTCCATCCCCTGGCAGCGTATCACGCTGTCCGGCTTCAATCTCGAATACGCATACCGCAAATTCTGTCCCTGGGAAATTCTTGGCTCGTACCGCAACGAGTCCGGCAATCCCCTGGGACAAAAACTCGTCACCTATGCTTCCGGCGTGGGATATGTGCGGCAGTTCGGGCGGTATGCGCCCTTCGGCTCTCTCCAGGTTGGGGTCTCTCATACGAGCTCCACAGGCGACCAGTACCTGCTGTCGGCCCCTGCTACGGGCCTGGCTTCCATTTTCACTGGCGGCGTCGACGTCCGCCTGCTTCCTCGTTGGGGAGCGCGCGGTTACGTCGAAAACCAGTACCTTCCGTTCGGCTCTTCTGGGTCCGTCTATTGGTCCGCAGGGGCCGGCATCTTTTTCCGTTTTGAGTCACAACGCTAAATTTGGAGATCATTCATGCGCCCTACAGCTCTTGCGATCGTCTTACTACTTGCTGTTCCCTTCTCGCTCCATGCCCGCAATCGTACCGAGGCCAACAAGTCCCTGAATGGGCAAGATGCCGCCCTGGTTGCCAAAGCGGTCCAGCACGAGACCGCCATCCTGTCCGAAATTCGCAAATCGACTCCGATTGTCGAGACCTACATCCAACGGGATGCTATCGGAGATGGCGGTCCCGACGCTCCCGTCTCGGATTACTACTTCATCAGCCGCGCTACAGTAAAAAAAACGCTGAACGCCGATATCTTCATCCGCCGCGATCAAAAGAAGACGCAGGTCAAGCGAGGAATCGGCGACATCTCGACGCTTGTGCGGACCAAGAACGGCGTGTATCAGGCAGACGGCTTTCTCGATATGGTGACGCCGGACCAAAAACACTTCGACCTGAAACACTACACGTTTTCCTACTCCGGTCGTGAGTTCCTGGGTTCTGTGCGGACCCGCGTCTTCGACGTTGCGGCCATCAAGCCGTTTCCAGGCAGCTTTACGGGCCGGGTCTGGATCGAAGATGAAGGCGGAAATATCGTCCGCTTCGATGGGACATTTCAGGGCGACCACAATCCAAAACATCCACGATATCTGCATTTTGCTTCCTGGCGGACCAATGTCCAGCCCGGGCTGTGGCTGCCCAGCACAATCTTCACGGAAGATACGGTCGAAAGCACCGAACTCAAGGCCTTAACTCACTTCTGGGGATATTCACTCGTCAATGCACGCAGTGTCGATGCGGATGCGTCGGACAATACGTCGGTCCATGTGGTCAATGCACAAGACATGAGCAAGGATTCCCCGGATGTGTCTCCAATCGAGGCTTCGCACCTCTGGTATTCGCAGGCGGAGAAAAACATCCTGAATCGCCTTACGACCGGCGGCGTCGTCGCGCCGGACAGCAGCATCGATGCAGTACTGCAGCAGATCGCCACGAACATCATGGTGCCCAACGACATTTCCTTCTCGTCCCCGGTCTACTGCCGCGTCATCCTGACGGCGCCGCTGGAAGCGACCACGGTCGGCGATACGATCCTGCTCAGTAAGGGATTGATCGATTCCATGCCGAACGAGGAATCCCTGGCGTCCATCATTGCCATGGAGCTTGCGCATTTAGAGCTGGGTCACCGTGTCGACACCGCCTATGCCTTCAGCGACCGGCTTCAATTTCAGGACGATGCGACCTATCTGCGCCTGAAACTTCGCCACTCCGATAAGGACAACACCGCAGCGGCGGCCAAGGCCGTAGAGCTGCTGAAGAACTCCATCTATGCAACAAAGCTCGTCAACGCCGGACTATTTTATGAGCAATGGACCGTGAGCGCCAAGGCGCTCCATGGCCTCGCCGATGCGCAGCTTGGCGATTCCCTGCTGAATCATGACGGCGTACCGTGGCTGGCTGCACTTGAAACAGGGGCCCCAAAGTTGATGCCGTCCAACTTGTCCCAGGTAGCGGCGCTTCCGCTCGGCTCGAATACGGTCACCAACCCATGGACAGACCGCGTACACCTCATCGACGCAACCCACTATGCGCCCAGCGGAACGTTCGACAAACTGCCTTTTGAGGTCACGCCCGTCTACTACAGGCTCACGCGGTATGGCAGCCCTAAAAAACAGACGGACACTGCCAGCAAAGCGGAATAGGCAATTTAATCAAAGAGGGCCGTAGTCATTCGCGGCCCCCTCTTTTATTTTTGAGGCCGAGAGGACACCACCTGGAAGCCCGGACCGCAACTACACTCTATACGTATCGAGAAGGGCCCTGGGCCCGTTATTTTGTGAATTTGAGCAGGCCCCGCTTCCAGGCCCAAAACGCCACCAGAAGACGGAGGAACTCACTGCGGTTCCGTGTGCCTGTAATGGCCCAACCCATTTGACGGACCATCTCCAGGTGCCCTACCGGGAGATTGATCCGGTTCTGAGTGACAGGCCCGCTGAACGGTTCCTCCCTGCGGAGCCAGAAGTCCGTATAAAACTTGCCTAATTCCATGCGGTAAGCATCGCTTCCGTACGTCGTCTCGATCAAGTTCGCGATCAATTCCAGCTTGTTCATCTCGAGATTAATGCTGAGGTTCCGGATGTTCTGCCAGGTCAATTCATCCGCGCTGGTGCACACTTTTATGATGTTCTTACCTGGGTCCATCTTGCTTTTCCGGTATTGAGGGGAGAGTACCGTTGGTCTCATCTCCCCCCCCTTGGGCATTACTTTCGTGACTTTGATCTTCATTTTTGTACCCATGTTCGGAATATAACGGCGACAACTTCATTATTACAACTTTAGCACATTATACCCTATAGGTAAAGCACATTATGTGCGACGGGGTATATGCCCGCTGGAGGGGCCGTGGTCCTCTTGCTTGAACAGTAAGGAGGATGGCTGCCCGGATTTGCTGGCGTGGGTTGTAGCCAATTCTAGATTGTTCTTCATTCGTTGTGAATGGCGGGCCGTTCTCCGGCGCACCAGCGGATGGGCCACTGGCAATAGTTTGAGGGTCTGGATATGTATTTCGTCTTCTAATGTTGGCACTGCAGCATCTCCTGTTTGCAACAAGGTATGGATTTGAACGTTTAACAATATCAGATTATTGCACAGGTAGTGCATATTGATGACCGTCCTTCCTTATCATCCTGCACTTTGGTAACTATTTTCTCTAGGCAATATCAGCAATATCATAATGGGGCGTACAACACCGGCAACCAGACATTATCGTGGAGTCATCACCATAGGACGTGACGGCCGCGCTTGACAGCCGGGCGCACCATGATTGGCGCGGGCAACGGTCCGCTCTCGCGGCAATATGCACGCAACCAATAATTATTATTCTGGTTGACATCACAGGCAATATGCGGTATATTATGTTTGTAGCCAACATCTTCCTTTTTGGGGCCATACATGCGTCATGCCTGCCGATTGGTCTTGTCCTTGTGCCTGCTGCCTGCCTGCCCGTTTTTTGCCTCCGCGCAGTCCTGGTCTTCTGCGGCGGGTTTTCCCGTCAGTGGCACATCCGTTCGCGGTGTGACGGCTGGGATAATTACTGGCGTTGGGGCCCCCGATATTTTAGTGGCGATGGACTCCGGCGTGTGGGGCCTTGCCGGAGACGGAAAGGGGGGGCTGAAGTCCCCATCGCTTCTGATCAAGGGCGATATTGGCGCTGTTGTCGCCAATGACTTCACGGGGGGGCAACTGAATGACATGATTGCTGCCCCCTATGGAGGAGATGGCTCTCTCTACCTATACGCCAATCAAGGAAATGGCACGTTCGGGCCCCCGGTCCAGATACTGCTGCCTTCCGGCGTCTCTGGCGTCTGCTTGCTGGCCTCCGGCGATTTCAACGCCGATGGAAGGCCTGATCTGGCGCTGAGCTGTGGTTCACAGCCAGGGGTGATCTACGTCGGGACAAATGACGGTACCGGCCAGTTTTCTTTTGCTGTCGCTGCCACGGAGACCGGACGCAAGATTTTATCGATTGCAGCAGGTGATTTCGACAATGACGGTCACCAAGACATCACCGTGGCGAGCGCGGGAACAGACGGCAGCCGTCGCGGAGATGTGTTTTGGGGAGTGGACGGCAAAACGTTCACTGGGCCACAAGGCGTTCTTCCTGCCGATGCACAGGTTGTGGTCGCCGGAGATTATGACGGCGATTCACGCTCAGACCTGCTGGTGCTGGGTGACGCCGGGGTCTATGCGTTGCAGATTAGGACAGGCCGTTCGTTCAACCAGGCGGCCACATTCCAGCTTCCCTCAGATTGGGAGATGAGTACGGCCGTACTCGCGCCACTGCAACGCGGTAAGGCAGCTCCCTCCGTACGGGCCCTCGATGTGGTAACAGCAGGTGTCTGCAACAATTCTGCAAGTGTCCCATCTCCCTGCGTTGGCGTGATGACGAACATGGCAGCGACAGACATTGAAATCGGTTTGCCCCCGGTGCGGCATCCCAATGACCCTTATAATTTCCCAATCACTGTTCGCGCCCTACATGGAAATACTGTGCCTTCCGGCGATGTGATAGTGTGGGCCGGGAAAGAGGCCCATCAAAAGCTGCCGCTCATGAACGGGAAGGCGGTGCTCAAGGTCCTTCTGCCTGCTGGTCCCATGACTTTGCGTGCTGGATATGCTGGACAAGACAGTTTGGCTTGGACAGCAACGAAGATGATCATAGTGGGGGGCCCAGCGGAGGACAACACCCTGGTCCCGCAATTCGCAGGTTGGGGCATGGGTCTCCAGCGCCGACCTCCAGGCCCGGGGCATTTGTTGTATGGGGTCTATGCTGGCCGCGTGAAACCGCGGCCCTTACATGCAAGTGGCACTACATATCCTGTTTCCGTGGGCGATATTTTTCAGCCTACCAGCCCTGTCAATTATGGGACTGCACAGACCTTCTTTTTAATGGCCATGAGTACTGTATCTGGCCTTGACACTGGTATTATTTTTACTTGCATGGGTTCGCCTACAGGTGAATGTACTGATCCTGAAGGCTATTTGGTACCCGCAGGCGGCCCGCAATATTGGGTGGATGGGGTCTCTCAAGGAACCCAGAGTTATACAACAGATGGCACGCTGGGCGCATGCATCAATACAGATGGTAGCATTAATGGATATACGTATTGTGATACCTACAATGAATTATTTTCTATTACACGCACACTTGCGCCTGGGACGCATACGGTAACGGCGCAATGGGTAAATGCGACCGCACCTGACGCCGATTCTCCGGTCTATACATGGACAGTTGCCGTTAATAATGCCTCCCCTTCTTTGTCGCTCAGCGCCTCGCCGTCAAGTGTAACTTATGGGTCGAATGCCACGTTCACGGCCACTGTAAACAGTGGCTACAATCCTTCCGGTACGGTCACCTTTCAGGTAAACAACGGACCGGCCTTCTGTATAAGCAAGGTGAGCGGCGGAGTGGCGTCGTGCAGCGGCGGGGCATCGTGGGGCGCAGGCAGCTATACGATTGACGCAAGTTATAGCGGCGACAGCAACAACAACCCGGTCAGCACGAGTATCGGATTCACCGTCAACGTGGCCCCGCAAACCATCACCTTCCCCGCCCCGGCCTCGCCTGTGACCTACGGGCTCTCGCCCATCGCGCTCTCGGCCACGGCAACCTCTGGACTCCCGGTGACATTCAGCGTCGTCTCCGGCCCGGGCACGGTCTCTGGCAGCACCCTGACCATCACTGGGGCAGGCACGGTCGTCGTCGCCGCCAACCAGGCCGGGAACGCTGAGTATTCAGCGGCACCCCAGGTCACGCAAAGTGTTGTCGTCAGCAAGGCAACTCCCACGATCTCCTGGGCAACGCCTGCCGCCATCACCTATGGTACGGCCCTCAGCAGCACACAACTCAACGCAACCTCGGGCGGCGTGGCCGGAACATTTGCTTACAGTCCTGCGTCCGGCACAGTGCTGGGCGCGGGTGCGCAGACCCTGTCTGTGACGCTTACCCCGACCGACTCGACCGATTACAACTCCGCCAGCAACACGACTTCTCTGACAGTCAACAAGGCCACAGGCGTCTTCACGATTGCCTCTTCGGCCAATCCATCCGTGTACGGAGCAGCAGTAAGCATCACGGTGTCCGGACCGGCCGCTGCCACCGGCACAATAACTCTGCTCGACGGTGCGAATCCGGTTGGCACAGGCACACTGAGTAACGGTGTCACAACCATCAGCGTCCCGTTATTTGCGGCAGGCTCTCATTCGCTGATCGCCAGCTACCCAGGCGACGCAGATTTTCTTGCCTCCACCTCGGCCCCGTACACGCAAGTTGTGAGCACTGCGGCTGTCGTCATCTCCATCGCCTCTACCGTCAATCCATCTATCTACGGAGAGACGGTCACCTTCACCTTTATTTTCCATGGAGTGGGCGGCGGCGGCGTTCCCACAGGCACCGCTGAGATCACTGATGGAGTGAACAATCTTGGCACTTTGACGCTTAACAGTTCCGGGGTCGCGACATTCACGACCTCGACGTTGGTGGCCGGAACGCACTCTATCACCGCAGCCTATCAGGGCGATTCTAATTACCACTAGGAGCAGGACGTATGAAATTTAAATGGATTCCACTGACTCTTGCGTTGCTTCTGCCGAGCATCGCCGTCTATGCGCAGCATACAACCGCCAGCTACACGCAAACAGTGGACAAGGCTGCTCCGACTGTCGGCATTACGTCGTCCCTGGATCCCAGCACCTATACGGCGGGCGTAACCTTCGTCGCGACCGTTCCTACCGACGCAACAGGCACCGTCCAGTTTCTCGATGGGTCGACCCCAATCGGGCCGACCGAAACGATCTCGAACGGGGTGGCGCAATATTCGACAACGGCGCTCCCGGTGGGGGCAAACTCGATTGTTGCGTCCTATAGTGGAGACGCAAACAATACCGCGGAACTGTCCAGTACGCTCGACCAGGTCGTCAATAAGTCGGCCAGCACGACGATGCTGGCCAGCTCCAATGCAAATTCCGTGTACTCTGTGCCAGTGACCTTGACCGCGACGGTGACCACGCCCGCGTCGGCAACTGGAACTGTGACGTTTTATGCAGGTACGCAGACCCTTGGCAGCTCTCCCTTGTCCGGAGGAACAGCCAGTATCACGTCGAATTTGTCGGCAGGATCGTATCAGGTCACGGTAACATATCCAGGAGATGGAAATTTTCTGGGTTCCACGTCGGGCCCAATCGCGCAAAGCGTGGCAGCGGCCCCAGGGACTGTGACCTTGACCAGTACCCCAAACCCCTCTGTGTATAGCTATCAGTTGACCCTGACGGTGGCATTGCCGCCTACCGCCACCGGGTCTGTCACCTTCCTCGACGGAACGACCACGCTCGGGACAGTCCCGCTGGTCGGAAGTGCAGCCACCTTCCAGACCTCAACGTTGACGGCAGGGACGCATGCGTTGACCGCGCAGTACAGCGGCGATGCCAACTTCCAGCCTGGAACTTCGCAGCCCTTGTCTCAGGTAGTGGAGCAGGATGGGGCGGTTTCAGAGGTCTACGTCAGTCCTGTATCGGGCGCAATGGTTGGGACGGACCTCGTTTTCACTGCGCTGGTCGATACGGCCAGTCTGTCGCCAACCGGGACCGTGCAGTTCCTCGACGGGTCGAACGTGCTTGGCCGTAGCAATGTCACGACAGCCAACAATACGAACCTTCTTCCCTACTCGCTCAATTTCAGCAAGTGGACACCCGAAGCCAACGGGACCGCTGTTCCGGCCTTGACGGGAAATGCGGCCAACGGGCCCGATGGAAGCCCGAACTCCGCAACCCTCGTGGCTTTCCCGGACACTTCGGCAACAGGCAATCAGGGCACGGATTTCTCAGGCGTAGACCTGACCGGCACCGGTTCTTATGCCGACAAACCAGTGACCTTCTCTGTGTGGCTTGAATCCCAGGCCCCTGGGACCGTCACACTGCTTCTGTCGGACGGCTCGGGCACAAACCAACTCGCGCAGACCTGCAACGTCTCGGCTGTTTGGCAGCGGTGCTCGGTCACCCTGGATATGCCAAGTTCGGCCAGCACCGGGTTTGTGGCCCATATCCGCGATTGGGGCGCGACCGCGGAATCCATCAACGTTTGGGGAGCGCAGGTCGAACAGGCCGCGGCCCCCGGTGTCTACACACTGACAAATGGCGCGAGTGCCTCCGGTACTGGCGGGACCGCAACCTTTGCCATCTCCACACTGCTGGTCGGGACGCATTCGATCACCACGGTATATTCCGGCGATGGGAATTACAAAACATCGACTTCCCTGGTCCTTCCGGTGGTCATTGGCCAGGGGGCATCCGCAGTGGCCCTGGCTTCGTCCGTCAATCCATCCAACTATGGACAATCTGTGACCTTCACCGCCACAGTGACCGGCCCCGGCATTACACCGACAGGGACCGTGACCTTCTATGACGGCTCCTCGGCCATCGGAACAGGGACGGTCAACGCAAGCGGCACCGCGACATTCTCCACAGCGGCGCTCGCAGGAGGACCCCACAGCATCACCGCCCAATATGGAGGCAACACCCAGTACAATTCGGCAACCTCCAGCGTGCTGACGCAAGTCGTCAACAAGATCGGGGCGACACTCACGATCGTGGCCGTTCCCAATCCTTCTGTATTCGGCCAGCAAGTGACCTTCACCCTGACGATCGTTGGTACCAACGGGGTCGTCCCAACGGGGAGCTTGACTCTGACGGACACTGGCAATTCTCTTTCCGTGTTGGCGCTCGACCCAACCGGAAAAGCCACATTTACCACTTCGAACCTCACTGCTGGACCCCATAATATCGAAGCGGTCTATAGCGGTGACCAAAACTACCAATAAGCAGGATGGGCGCTTCTTTGCGAGAGGCGCCCATTGTGAGAGGTTGAGATGAAAAAACAGACTTTATTACTCGGGATGTTGTTTCTGCTATCGGTGGGCGCGGCCCGCGCGCAGATCCATGCCAATGTGACAGTCAATGTTGCGCAGGCCACGCCTACGATCACGCTCCCGTCACCGCCTGTGAGGATTGTGAATGTTGGCCAGACCTTTACCTGGCAAGCCAGCGTGCAGGGAGTCCCTGCCGCGGCTCCCTCCGGAGATATCCTGATCTCCGCAACGACCACGAACACATCAAATTCCCTGTCCAGCGGCCCAATTCCACTGTCCGCGCAGTCCTCCAACGGAGGGGCCCTTCACCCGAATCCTTGGGCGATGAAAACGACAACCAGCGGTCTGTTCACCGTGCAAGCTCTATACCAGGGAGATACCAACTATACTTCGGCCATATCGCCCACGCAACAGGTCGAGGTCCTTCCCCCTGCTGACTTCTCGATCGACGTTCCGACAAGCGCCAATATCAAGCAGGGGCAGTCCCTTTCCACCGTGGTCACAGTCCATTCGATCAACAACTTCACCGGCACTGTCCATCTGACTTGTACTGGGTTGGGGCCGCTGATGGGATGCACCCCGTCCTTGAGGGCGCTGGTTCTGTCCTTGCCGTCCCCCGCCTACCAGCAGCTTATGGCAACGTCGGCCTCGGCCTCGTCGAACCTGACGATCACAACGACGGCCACAACGGTAACAACGGTCGCCGGAGGGTTTCTTCTGTTTCTCTTTCCCAGAGTAATGGGGAAAAAGCGCAGGAGGAAGCGGCCCTCGGTCATTCTACTGGCCTTGCTTGGAAGCGTGCTGGTGCTGGCTGGATGCGGAAGCCTGCGCTATCTTCAGTCGAATGGGACACCGCGCGGTACCTACAGGATCTCGATCACCGGCACGTCGGGCAGTCTCACCCACACGCAATTCGTAGACGTCACGGTCGACTAAGAAAGACCTTCGCGATTTGTGGTATGCTGTTTTTGTACTACCTTAATAATCCGTGTATTCCTAATAACCCGTGTTGAAAGGCCACCTTCCAGGTGGCCTTTCGTT
Organism: Acidobacteriaceae bacterium; assembly: GCA_049977205.1. Lineage (GTDB taxonomy): Bacteria > Acidobacteriota > Terriglobia > Terriglobales > Acidobacteriaceae > JBMFGT01. The sequence continues at coordinate 11,011 of JBMFGT010000037.1, forward strand.
GTTGTGCTCCAGTTCACCAATTTCGCAGTCTCAGAGACAGTTTGGATTTGTCTTTGCGCTGCAGGAAAGGATGGGAGACGGTCATGTTTTCCAGCTCGGGGCGGCGCGAGAGGTGGACGGGGAGCGGGACAGATCGTTGGAGTTGGTGCTGGCAACAAGGGTGGCGCCGGTGTGGGCGGCAGGATGGGTGCCGCAATCCTCGCAAGGCAGGCCGGGAACACGCTCGGCCAGTTGGAAGCCGGGCGCGTTGCAGATGGGGCAGAGGC
>JBMFGT010000038.1:0-11186 GCA_049977205.1 Acidobacteriaceae bacterium
CCACTAGCGTGGAGACCGCGTAATTATGGGGTGCGGCCCACGATACACGACGGCCCCAGGTCCTGCTAGGGGGACCTGGGTCCTCCGGCCTTCCAATCATCGGATACCGCACCACACTGTGAGAGGGCCAAGGCCGCCACTCTGCAGGGCACGCATCCCACGCGCTGTCCCAGCTTGCCTTAGCGCTTTTTCCCCTGCTCCCGCTGCGTGACCGGCACAATGGCCGGACGGCGAAGAGGGACAAGGCCCGGTGTCGGCGTTTGCGTCGCCTGTTGTACGCGCGACAACATCTCCGTGCGCACATAGTCCACAAAACCCTGCATCTGCCGGTTCATTTCCTCCATGCGTTCCCGCATCTGCAGGACAATGGCGATCCCGGCAATGTTGACGCCCAGATCGCGCGCCAGGTTCAAAATGAATTCCAGCCGTTCCAGGTCTTCATCGGTGTAGAGCCGCGTGTTGCCCTCTGTGCGCGATGGCTTCAATAGCCCCTCGCGCTCATACATGCGCAGCGTCTGTGGATGGACCTCATACATCTCCGCCACAGAAGAGATCATGTAGGCGCCCTTCGATTTGCGTTTTGTCGCCATGACCGTTGTGCCCCCTGGATGGCCGTGGCCTGTCAGCCATGCTGTTGTGGCCACGCAGCCCATTTGTGCTACCCTACGTTACGTTATGAAACGCATTGCAATTATCGCCCTGTCCCTGCCCTTTGCGGCACTGTCCTTCTCTCACGCCCAAAACCAAAGGCCCCGTTTCCAACCCGGAGAGTGGCAGATCAACTCCATTGTGACACTCTCCACCGGCGGGCGGACCAACTCGCAGATCGCCACATGCATCAACCAGGCCGGGGACTTCTGGAAACAGACCCAACCCGGCATGCAGTGCGAGGCCCCCGTGGTTGCCCCCATCCCCAATGGATACAATGTAAAAATCCGTTGCAGCGGCGCAGCAGGCCCCGCGCAGTGGAAGATGGAGTCCAACATCAACGAGACCTTCTCCGCCGATGGGACCAGCCTCCAGGCCACGGGCACCACCGCCACGCAAACCACAGTGCCAGGACAACCCCCCATGCAGGCCATGGCGCGCATCCAGTCCACAGGAAAACGTACCGGCCCTTGCTCCGCCAAACTTAGGTCCGTGCCAGCAACGCAGCACGTGGGTCCCCAGGATTGAGGGCCGCCAGTTCGCGCAGGATGGCCTTGGACCGCTCGTCCTGCACCCTGGGTACGACCACCTGCACCTCAACAATCTGGTCGCCGCGCACGCCTTCCCGCGTAGCGGAGACGACGCCCTTTTCGCGCATGCGCAGCTTTTGGCCATTCTGCGTGCCCGGCGGGACCTTCAACTGCGCGCGTCCATCTATGGTTGGCACGTCGATCTTGGCGCCCAGCGCCGCTTCGCTCACCGTCACCGGCACCACCAGATGGATGTCGTCCCCGATGCGCGAAAAGACCGGGTGTGTGCCAATGCGCATAATCAGGTAGAGGTCGCCTGCCGTGCCGCCGTGCGTGCCCGCATTGCCCTTGCCCGCCAGTCGGATGCGCTGCCCGTCGCGCGTGCCTGGCTTCACCCGGAACTCAATGCTCTCGGTGCGCGTCACCGCCCCCTCCCCGTTGCAGGTGGGGCAGACGCGGTGTACTTTGCCGGTGCCACCGCAACTCGGACATTGCAGATTGAACTTCATCCGCCCGCCCATCTGCGTCACCTGGCCGGAGCCATCGCATTCCTGGCAAATGCTCTCGCCCCCGCTGGGGGCCTTGCCTTTGCAGGTGGGACAAAGGTCCTTGCGCGTGATTTGTAACTTCACTGTGCCGCCGCGGATGGAGGTCCAGAAATCCACATTCACCTGGTATTCCAGGTCTGTGCCCGGCTGCGCAACGTCCTCATGCTGGCCGCCATGAAAAACGCCGGAGAATATATCGCGGAAGCTGCCCCAGGAGGGGCTGCCCGCGCCAGTCGCCCCCTTGCCTCCATGTTGTGCCGGGGCGGAAAAATCAGAGAAATCAAAACCGCCAAAATCGAAGGGGACGCCCTGTTGCTGGCCGCGAGCGCCAGCCGCGCCATAGCCACCGCGCGCCGCCGCCTCGGCTGCCGCCGGATCAATGTTGTCCGAGTAGAAGCCAAGCTGGTCGTATATCTTGCGCTTCTTCGGGTCGCTCAAGACGTCGTTGGCCTCGGACATCTCCTTGAACTTCTCTTCGGCCCGCTTGTCGCCGGGGTTCACGTCCGGGTGGTATTTGCGCGCCAACTTGCGGAAGGCCTTGCGCACTTCTTCCGCTGTGGCCGTCTTCTTGACGCCGAGGATGCCGTAATAATCTTTGCTCTGTGTGGGCATAGTGTGTTTCGCTCTTCACGTTACCGCACGTCTTTGTTGCTATTACGCGCTGCGCCTCTGGACTTCCTTCTCAATGACCCGCGCCAGATTATTTTGGGCCAGCGACAATTCATAGCTGGCTTGCAAATTCGTCCACAACTCCGGCGATGTACCAAAGTAACGCGCCAAACGCAGTGCTGTGTCCGTAGTAATCCCGCGTCGCTCGTGCGTAATCTCCGAGATGCGCGTGGCCGGAACGCGCAGGGCCAGCGCCAGCGCATTCGCGCTCAGGCCCATCGGCGCCATAAATTCTTCGCGCAGAATCTCTCCGGGATGGATTGGCTGCATACGGTCTGTGGCTTTGCGAGGAATCGACATTTTTCTCCTTAATGGTAGTCCACGATCTCTACTTCCCAAGGCTCGCCGTTCTTCCAATAGAAGCAGAGTCGGTACTGATCGTTGATCCGAATGCTGTATTGACCTGCCCTGTTCCCTTTTAACGCTTCCAGCCTGTTCCCTGCTGGACTTCTCAAATCATCCAAATACCGCGCGTTGTCCAGCACGTCCAGCTTGCGTTCTGCAATACGTGCAATTGCTGGATACTTTCGGCTTCGACCCGTCAGGAACACGGTTTGCGTTTCGGCATCTTCAAAAGATCGAATCACACGTCCAGCGTACCACGGACAGCGTTATATTGCTTGTAGAAGCGCTACGCTTGAAAGGTGTGGTTCGGACAGCTTTGCTCTACACCTCGCATCACAGCAACCATTTTATTTCTAGCAGCCTCAAATACCTTCCCGCAGTCCTCTACTGGAAATACAATGCCGAGATCAGAAACGAGGTCAATAGTGATGGGTACTTGGCATTTCGGGCATGTTATAAACTCACATATCAAGACTCGGTCAAATTCGTTAGGAACGGACGACGAAGGCGAAGATATCATGTGCCAGCTATTAACGCCATAAAATAAACCTCCATCACCTTGGAGGCGATTAAGCCTATACGCCTCAAAATTCGTTTCTACTGTTTCCAGTGGACCTTGAAGGATCAGCTTGATTCCCAAGTGTCTGGCTATCAGAGTATCCCGAAGGATTCCACATAATTTCTCATTTAATTTTCGATATTTATCGCGATCAAAAACAGCCTGCTTCTCCTCTCCAACAGGAACTAAAATTTCGTTTCCTTTACCAAAGAAAATCTTCACTGGGTCTCCCACCAGCGGAGCGACTTGCATTCCAACAACAAGAAAGCCGACTGTTCCCAGATTTGCGCAAGACAGTTTTAGATTGGCCCTATTCTGGTCGGAGAACCCGAATACGGCCTTTGGCTTATTTGCCTCTTTGCGGATTTTATCTTCATCATTCCAGCGATCACGCTCCTGTTGTGCCTGCGCAGCCATTGTCTCGTTGTTTTTCCGCATGGCACGCCATTGCAATCCGGCAGTCACAGCGAGCGCCACAGTCGCCATAGCTTCAATCGTAGCGGGCCAACCAATCATGGAACATCCTCCGTGCAGCATTTCGGCTTGGTTCTATTTGCGCCTGTATACCACTTGCTACGCCGGCCCCGTCTGGGTTCTTCGTCGCTTCGCCCCTCAGAATGACATTCCCATGGATATTTGCAGCGCCCCCAAAGAATGCATGGGGCGCCTTTTAGTTCCAGACCTGCTTGACGTCCATCTTCTCGATGCGGACAAACAGGTCCGGCGCAACACGCTGCATTTTGCGCACAAATTCTTCGGCCTCTTCGCGCGTATTGAAGAGGTTGCTTTCACAGACGGAACCAGCAAACGAATGCTCGCATTTCCAAACGGTATCGGTCATCATGGCAGTCCCCTTCCTTGGTCAATTTCCACGCCTTGCGGCTGTGGTTTGCGCACTTGCCTTAGAGGGGCGTCCCGCAAACTGCGCAAGGACGCCCCTCTCCAGCGATTTGTGACCGTATCAGTTACTTTTTCTCGTCGACATCAACATACTCTGCGTCGATGACGCCTTCGTCCTTCTTGCCCCCGTCCTTGGCCCCGTCGGCTGGTGGAGGATTGCCCTCGGTGGCCGTTGCCCCCGGTGCACCCTCTGCGCCTGCCGTGGCCGCGTTGGCCTTGTACATGGCCTCGGCCAGCTTGTGGCTGGCGGTGGTCAGCTTTTCCTTCGCTGCGTTCAGCTCGGCCACGCTGGGCTGGCCTTCCAGCACCTTCTTGGCCTCGGCCAGGGCCGATTCCACTTCGCCCTTGTCCGCCGCGTCCACCTTGTCGCCCCCGTCCTTCAACATCTTTTCGATGTTGTAGACCAGGTTGTCCAGACCATTGCGCGCCTCGATCTCCTCGCGCTTGGCCTTGTCCTCAGAGGCGTGTGCCTCGGCCTCCTTGGCCATCCGTTCCACCTCTTCCTTGCTGAGGCCGGAAGATGAGGTGATGGTGATCTTCTGGTCCTTGCCCGTGGCCATGTCTTTGGCGGTCACGTTCAGGATGCCGTTGGCGTCAATGTCGAAGGTGACCTGTATCTGGGGCACGCCGCGCTGCGCCGGTGGGATGCCGCCCAGCTTGAATTTGCCCAGGGTACGGTTCTGGTTGGCCATGGGCCGCTCCCCTTGCAGGACGTGGATCTCCACCTCAGTCTGGTTGTCCGCCGCCGTGGAAAAGGTCTCCGTTTTCTTGGTGGGGATGGTCGTATTGCGCTGGATCATCGGCGTGGCCACGCCACCCAGGGTCTCAATCGCCAAGGTCAATGGAGTGACGTCCAGCAACAGCAGGTCTTTCACATCGCCCGCCAGCACGCCGGCCTGCACCGCAGCGCCCACGGCCACCACTTCATCTGGATTGACGCCCTTGTGCGGCTCCTTGCCGAAGAGGTCCTTTACCAACTGCTGGATGCGCGGCATACGTGTCTGCCCACCCACCAGCACCACCTCGTTGATCTTGCTGTTGTCAATGCCGGCGTCCCCCATTGCCTGCTTGCAAGGGCCAATGGAACGCTGCAAAATGTCTTCCACCAACTGCTCCAGTTTGGCGCGCGTCAGCTTCTTTACCATGTGCTTGGGGCCGCCCGCGTCCGCCGTGACAAAGGGCAGATTGATCTCCGTTTCCACCGTCGTGGAAAGCTCAATCTTGGCCTTTTCCGCCGCGTCCTTCAGGCGCTGCAGGGCCATCTCATTGCCCTTGGAGCGCAGGTCAAGGCCCTCGTCCTTCTTGAACTCGTCAATCAGCCAGTCCACTATGCGCTGGTCGATGTTGTCGCCGCCCAGGTGCGTGTCGCCATTGGTCGATTTGACCTCAATGACCCCTTCGCCCACCTCCAGTATGGAAACATCGAAGGTGCCGCCGCCAAAATCGTAGACGACGATGGTCTCGTCCTTCTTTTTGTCCAGACCATAGGCCAGCGCCGCCGCGGTCGGCTCGTTGACGATGCGCTTCACGTCCAGACCGGCAATTTTCCCTGCGTCCTTGGTGGCCTGGCGCTGCGCGTCATTAAAGTAGGCCGGGACGGTAATGACGGCCTCCGTGACCGCACTGCCGAGATGGTCCTCTGCGGCCTTCTTGAGCTTTTGCAAGATCAGGGCCGAGATTTCCGGCGGGGTAAAGTCCTTGCCCTGCGCCTCCACGGCCACGTGGTCACCCTGCTGCTTCACCTTGTAGGGGACCATTTTCATCTCGTCACTCACTTCATTAAAGCGACGCCCCATAAAGCGTTTGATGGAGTAGATCGTGTTCTCCGGGTTGGTGATGGCCTGGCGCTTGGCCACCTGCCCCACCAGCCGTTCCCCACTCTTGGTAAAGGCAACCACAGAGGGCGTTGTCCGACCACCCTCCTCATTGGCGATGACCTTTGGCTCACCACCTTCCATCACGGCAACCACTGAATTTGTGGTGCCTAGATCAATTCCGATAATTTTTCCCATGCTGCCCTCGCTATGTTCGGCATGATCGCCGTAAACTTCCGTATGTGACAAGTATTACAGTTGAGCGCAATACTGTCAACTTATTTGATGCAGAAAAATACACAGGGGAACGTATGGGTATAACCTAAATGATTACAACACTTACGCTTTCATGATTTTGAAGAACATACCGAAGACAGAACAGCCCAACGAACGGAGCGCCTCCCGCTAAGGCCTATACGGTCTTTCGGCGCGGTTTCTGTATCGGCTTTAGATACCAGCAAATAAAGCATTATCAATAAGATGCGGCCATGCAATACCCTGCATGGCCGCCCGAATTACCACATTCAAGTAACGTGTAACTTAATTGCCGCCTTGGTTGTTATCTCCTTGACTGTCTTCCATATCAACCTGGTGCTTGTCATCGACAAACCGGCCAAGAATGATGGGCTTGCCACTGGCCGGGTCCTTCAGGACGAACCCAACCACGCGCACTCTCGCAGTCCCTACATTCTTCAGGTCGCCAATCCCATTATTGAAGCCAAAGCGGAAGCCCGTGTCGCCGCCGATGTAGACCGTCACCGGTCCATTGAACAACACGCCCCGAATGCCATCGGCATTCAACTGGAAGGACTGGGTAGATGGGTCCACGCTACCGGGGACCACCGTGCCGCTGATGCCGCTAAAACGCAGCACCACGCGGTCCACGGCCAGCGCCTGGGCATTTTGCGCCCCGCTGCTCGCGCCGCCAACGGTAACGTCTTGCGCCGGGACCATCATGCTGGGGTTGAACAGGAACTGCGTAAAGCCGTCATGGACCTTGTGACGGAACAAGTAGAACTTCTCCATGCCCGTCAAATCCACATTGGCGATCTGGCCCAGGGTGATGCCTGTCCCCGTCGGCAATGTGCCGTTTACGAGCATGTTGAAGTTACTGGCCACACCGCTGCTTGGATTGACATACGTCACCAATCCGCCCGCATAGAAGCCATGCTGCGAGATGACCGCTATGTCATCTGCCGCGATGGTCTGGCTGCTGGGCTGCAACTGGCCGGAGATGGCCACGATGGTCTGGTTGGGCGTCAAGCTGTTGATGCTGTCGTTATTTTCCCACTCCGTGGTATTGCTGGTCTGCACGGTAAACTGGCGTCCGTGCGCCCCCTGCACCACAAAGGTCCCGGCGGAGGCATTGACGCTGACCACCGAGGCGTTGAACTCGTCGATCTCTGCCGCTGGCGTGTTGGGAGTGAGCACTGTGAAGTTGATGTTCGGGTTGACCAGCCCAGTCACCTGCCCGTTGGCGTCAATCTGGATCGAGTTGTGCAGGTTGAAGTCCATGCTCAATCCAATGTTCTGCCCTGCGGTCACGGTGAACGGCGTGGAGAGCATGATCGTCAGGTTCGAATTGACCAAACTGGCATTGGGGACCGTACTGATGGTGGGCGGTGTGGTGGTGGTGTTCAGGTACGAGATCACCGGGTTGGCCAGGGCCACATTGACGGTCGTGTAGGTGCCTGCCGGGACCGCGTTGAAGTCCAGCAGCGTTTGCAGGCCGTTGAAGCGGGCAAAGTCCACTGTCTGTGGGGCGCTGAGGATGGAAACAGGGGTACTGCTGCCCCCGCTGGACAAGGTGACATTGGTGATCTGCACCTGGAAGGAAACGATACTGGGTAGCGGCGCGTCCGTGCCGGCCAGGAAAACCGAACCCGTCTGCGCGCTGGGTTGTACTGGGGATGTTGAAGTGGAGCCACCACTGCAGCCTGCCAGGCCTGCGGTGAGGGCACATGCGAGCAATCCACGGATCCATTGCTGTGTTTTCATTGGGCATCAATTCCTTTTCTTGCCAGATTGGACATACATTTGCCGCGACAGGTCGTGTATGTGCGGCGGAAACTTACTACAGCAGACACAGAAGCCAGGCAGGAGTTGCGCGCCCGAAACTTTTATTGTCTTTTTTTTAAGGATGCACCCCTCACATGCCCCCAGGAGGGCCTTTCGTGAAGACGTGTTCCCATTCATCTGTTTCTGTTATTTGACCAAGGCGGGCCAGGGCATCTTTGGTTTTTGTGCGTCCTTCGCTACGCCCTGTATCGCAAAGGACTTGTACGGCATTCCGAATGACCGTTTATGCCGTCTGTCTATCTACTTGCTGCTTCCATTGTAGCTCAATATAGATATTGACAAGGGAGAGCGCCGCAGGCGTGACCCCAGGAATGCGGCTGGCCTGGCCGATGGTCTGCGGACGGACGCGCATGAGCTTCTCCTGCATCTCGCGCGAAAGGCCACTGACAACCGTGTAGTCAAACCATGCAGGGATGCTGTGCTCCTCGGCCCTCTTCATGCGCTCCATGGACTTGCGTTGCTGGTCCAGATAGCCAGCAAACTTGATCTCCGTCTCCACCGACTTCATCTCATTGCGCAGATGCGCGGGCACGCGCCTGGCCTGCAATGCATGATACAGGACCTCCAGCGCAGCCGCTTCTTCGCCTGCCGCCTTTGCCATCTCCTCGCGCAGAATGGGGGCGAGACCATCCAGCGTCACTTCCGGGCGCTTGAGCAGTTGCGCGTAGCTTTGCCCAGCGGCACTGTCCAGCGTCCCTGCCATTTCCGGCGCAATCGCTGCCAGCCGTTCCATGTCCGGTTTGCGCGTGGTCAGTAACTTCTCCAGCGCGTCCATGCGCGCCTGCTTGCTCTCGTACTCGGCCCATGCCGCGTCGTCAATCAGGCCCAATTTGCGGCCATACGGCGTCAGCCTTCGGTCGGCGTTGTCAATGCGCAGGTGCAGCCGGAACTCCGCGCGCGAGGTGAACATGCGATATGGCTCATTGGTCCCTTTGCTAATCAGGTCGTCAATCAGGATACCGGTATAGGCCTCTGTGCGGCCCAGCGTGAAGGCGGGCCTGCCTTGGACATGCGCGGCGGCATTGATACCCGCCATGATGCCCTGGCACGCGGCCTCTTCATACCCGGAGGTCCCGTTGATTTGCCCCGCCAGGTACAGGCCGGCAATGCTCTTGACGGCCAGCGTGCGGTCCAGCTCCGTTGGGTCGATGGCGTCGTACTCAATGGCGTAACCAGGGCGCAGCATCTCCGCATTTTCCAGGCCGGGGATGGAGCGCAGCATGGCCGCCTGCACGTCCATGGGCAGGGACGTGGACATGCCATTGATATAGACCTCGTGCGTGTTGCGTCCCTCTGGCTCCAGAAAAAGCTGGTGCTGCAACTTATCAGGGAATTTCACCACCTTGTCCTCAATCGAAGGACAGTAGCGCGGCCCGATGGACTGTATCCTGCCGGAATACATCGGGGAGCGGTGTACGTTCTCTCGAATGATGCGTAGCGTCTCCGGCGTGGTAAAAGCAATGTGGCAGGAGACCTGCTGCTGCGTGATGGCCTGGGTGCGGAAGCTGAAGGGCGTCGGTTCAGCGTCGCCGGGCTGCTCCTCGAACTGCGACCAGTCCAGGCTGCGTCCGTCCAGCCGTGGGGGCGTGCCCGTCTTCAGACGGCAATGGCGCAGGCCCAGCCGCTTGAGCGCCTCGCCCAGCATCACCGAGGGCGCTTCCCCGCTGCGGCCCGCCGGGTAGCTCTCTTCGCCGCAATGGACCAGCCCATTCAGAAATGTCCCTGTGGTAACGATGGTGGCACCGGCGTAGATGGTGCGGCCATCCCGCAGATGCACGCCGCGCACGGTGCGCGTCTGCGGCGTATTGCGCGGCGTATCTTCTGCGCCGAGTGGCGTCTCTTCAAGGACGAGGTCCACCACCTCCGCCTGCTTGATGAACAAATTCGGCTGCGACTCCAACACTTCGCGCATCTTCACGCGGTATTGCTGCTTGTCGCACTGCGCGCGCGGGGACCAGACGGCAGGCCCACGCGAGGTGTTCAGCAGGCGGAACTGGATGCCGACCGCGTCGGCCACCTCGCCCATCACGCCGCCAAGGGCGTCCACCTCGCGCACCAGGTGGCCCTTGGCAATGCCGCCAATCGCCGGGTTACAGGACATCTGCGCAATCAGGTCCAGGTTCAGCGTGAACAGCGCCGTGCGCAGGCCCAGACGCGCCGCGGCCACAGCCGCCTCGCAGCCCGCGTGCCCTGCCCCCACCACTACCACGTCGTATTGCTCCGTAAATGCCATGAATGGTTAGTGTATCAACTGTGACGGGGCGAACCGGGTGTTCGGCTGGCTGCGTCTACGGGATGGCATGCTATACTCACTTCGATCCATGACCTGACTTGTTACAAGATAGATGGAGGCCCGATGTCGAAGCGTTCTTTGCTACTTACTCTGGCTTTAGTTCTTCTGGTGCCTGCAATAGTGTTCGCCAAGCCCAAAACAAAGGTGTACAACAATACGCCTGACGAAGTGTTCCGGGCCGCATTGAAGACTGCGCAGGCACGGCAGGTGGTCACATACGTTGACGAGAAGAACCTGATGTTTACGTTCGAGACAGGCATATCCGCACTCTCCGGTGGCTTCATAGCGAACGCCTCCGTGATACCTGAGAGTACTGAAAAGGCGAAATTGCTGATCAACGTCCAGCATAAGGCAAACAGCGGCTTCTCTTTTGACGCTGGCGGGCGAATGGCCGATAAATTCTTCCTTCAGGTGCAGGAAGAGTTGGCAAACGCAAGCAAACAGCCTGTGGCAGCGCGACCTGCAGCTTCCCATGTCGATGTGCCACCCACTTTTGCAAATGTAAAAACGAATGTAAGCGACAAGGGGGTCGTCAATGTGAGGTCCAATCCCGCTGGCTGCGATGTCTCCGTAGATGGCTCATTTGTGGGTGACGCACCTGCTGTCCTAAAACTCCCCCCAGGAAAACACACGATCAGTATTTCCCGTAGCGGCTACCAGACCTGGAGCAAGGAGTTGATGGTATTGGGCGGTTCAAGCGTCAGCCTGGATGCGACACTGACCAAATAAATTTCCATTCCAGTATCTCTGGCGCCCCACGTCTGGACTTTCGGACGTGGGACGATATACGCCACGGATGAT
>JBMFGT010000039.1:0-10870 GCA_049977205.1 Acidobacteriaceae bacterium
GCCGCCGAGGGACGTTTTTGTGGCATCTCGACTTACACCACGGGCCGTTGACGTTGTTCCTCCGCAAGGCCGCGGCCCCGTTGGACAATAACATCGCAGAAAGGGCCTTGAAACGGGCGATTCTGCATCGCAAGAACGCTCTGTTCTATCGCACCCTGCATGGCGCGCAGGTTGGCGATCTGTTCATGAGCCTGATCCACACCTGCCAGTTGTGCGGCGCCAACTCCTTCGACTACCTGGTCGAGATGCAGCGCCACGCCCGGGAACTGGCCGCTTGTCCCGCGGAATGGATGCCGTGGAACTACCTCGCCATGCTGAACAAGGAGAGCGGCCCGCCCTCTCTATAGGAGAACAGCGCCTGGTCATTCGGTGCCAGAAAATCCGCGAGCGATCCACGACAAGCTATCGGGACGAAACTTTCCTGTTCGTTCAGTATCCCGCGCTCAAGATTTCCACATTTATTTTGCAGCTACGCACGCTCGCCGAAAGGACACTATTGGGATGAATTGCTGGTTCTGCTCCACATAGATATGCAATTCCTCAACGCCCTTCAGAAGTTTCCTGGAGGTCCCGTCCTTGGTTCCGAACGTCGTCACGTCCAGGTCCATTTCCAAGTCCTGCATCTCATCCAAGGCCTTAAACACGTTGCCGTGCTACAGATACCACTTGATGGATTCCAAGTCTTTGAACACGCGCGCGGGCGCAATTCATATTGATCTTGAGCATCGCCAACTTCCTCCGGCAGTCCCTTGGCCTCGGGGGTCACCCGAAGCGGCCTTGACACTTCAAAACCCGCCATGGAAGAAAGCACCGAATCCAGGTAGTCAACGGGCCCAGTAGAGACGGAGCAGCTCGGTACAGCCAGCGCCTGTGGGCCGTACCGGGAACTGATTGAGCAGGGGTTGTTACAGAGCGCAACGCGATGGCCATCTGGCAAGACATGGTGGATGGACACGGCTTTGCGGGTGCCTATCAAAGCGTGAAGCGTTTTGTGCGCAAGCTGCGCACGCGGGTGTTTGTTTTGACGCTCGGCCATAGCCGCAAGTCGGTCTGGCTGCTGGTCTTTCGCTCCAGCACGTGGGTGTGTAGGCCGAGCTGCATGAACATGCCCTTCCGGCGGCTGGGCGGGGTGACGCGGGTCGTGGTCCTGGACAACCTGCGAGAAGGGGTGTTGACGCCCAACATCTACGACCCGCTTTTGAACCCGCTGTATCGCGACGTGCTGCAGCACTACGGTGTGACAGCCTTGCCATGCCGCGTCCTGGACCCAGACCGAAGAGGCAAGGTCGAGTCGGCCATCGGATATGCAAAAAACACGCCGCTGAAGGGGAAACGCTTTGAAAGTCTGGCCGAAGCGCAGGCGTATCTGGCCGATGGGAAGAGCGGCAGGTAGCGGCGATGTTCGCCGAAGAGAGGCCGTTTTTACAGCCGCTGCCGCTGAGACCCTTTCGTTACTACCAGTATGGAAATCGCACGGTGAACCTGGACGTCTGCGTGGAGGTGGAAGCGGCCTATTACGGCGCACCACCGGGATGGATTGGCCGCCAGGTGCCGGTGCAGTGGGACGCGATGTACGTGCGCCTGTTGGACCCGCGCACCGGCCAACTGCTGCGGGAGCACATGCGGCAGAAACGTGGCGGCCACCGCATCCGCGATGGGGACCGTTCGCGGCGAACGCAGCCACACATTCTGCAACTGCTGGCGCGGGCCCAGAAGGCCGGGCCAATATCGGCACTCTCTGTCAGAACATCTACTGCGGGCGCGCGCACCCTTGGTACGTATAGGTGAGCAGGCGTGGGCCATGCAGGTAGTCGGCCTGTAGCTCTGTAATTTGAAATCCCGCTGCCGTAATCAGTGTGTCCACTTGGCGGTCCATGTGGCAGCCGCCGCTGACATGTTTCCACGCCGGGGTGAGCCGTCGCTGCCACCGGGCCACGTCTGGGTCTGGTGCGTGTCCATGTTCCACAAAGATGAGCTGTCCGCTGGGCCCCAGAACACGCCGCATCTGCTGCAATGCGCGTGCCACATCTGGAATGGAACATAGCGTCCACGTCATGACCACCGTGTCGATGCTGGCATCGCCCAGCGGCAGTGGCGTCTCTGCCGATTGCAGAAAAAGTTCGACTGGGACCTTGCATGTCCGGGCCCGTTTGCGCGCCATGTGCAGCAACCAAGGGGAAGGATCGACCCCGAAAACGCGCTGCACCAGGGAGGAATAATGCGGCAGGTTCAGGCCTGGGCCGATGCCGACCTCCAGCACCTGCCCGCGGGCCAGAGGGACCCATGCGGCGCGCAAGTGGGACGCGTCCCCACTGTGCATCACAAGATCGATCAGCGGGGGCAAAACGACTTTTGTGTACAGGCCCATGGTCGCTCCAATGCAAGGGGGTGTGCCGGGCGATGGGACGCCATTACTGGACACATTTTTGTTACATCCGGTAGCAGTATCGAAAACGCCCAGCAAAGTCTGGGCCAAACGCCGCCTGCGTGATGGGCCCCTGTTTTCTCCCTCCATGCATGGTCTGGGTGCAAGGGTACACATTGTCAGTGATGGATGCAATTCCTCCACCCCCACCGCACGGCCAAGAATTTTTTGCAAGTGGACGCGCCAAAGGAACACGGGAGATTTTTCCCGTGGTACATGCAATACATTTAATGTTGAAACGTCCCGACCATCTGTTTTTACGATGGCCAAGGCGTTCTATTTTTTAGAAAAACGCTTTGGGATATTTTTTTCAGGTCCAGCATCCTACAAAAAACAGGTGTGTGATGTCGACAGTCAGTCTTTGGGTAAAGATCGTGGCCATGAAAATCACGGCTGGCTGGACACCCATTTTTACGTTTTCCACAGCGGACGGTTTTTACCTGATCGAGGCAGGCACGGTCGAGCGGAACTTCATTCGCCGAGCGCCACTGCAGGCGGTCGACCGTGGCCTGATCACTCGCCAACAGGTTCGGAATGCGCGAATGAGCGGCCCTGCGCGAAAAATAGTTGATGAAGCGCTGCGGCGAGTTGCCTAATGCCATCACCCAAGATATATATGACAGCGGGAGTATTCCGATTTCACCAGGACGCTGGTATTGGTGACGTGGTCATGCAGCCGCTGGAAACGATTGAGTGTCGGGACTGGTTGGGTTTCGCTGGCACCGAAACGCTGCGGGTCCGGTTGCTCCCTCGCGAGCAGCAGTTTGCCGAAAAATCCATGCCCACACGCTCCCACGAAACACTGCGAACAGCAGAGTGAAGGACTTGATGGATGTCGCCCTCCTGATCGCATCCGGTGGACTGGATAGAGAGAGGACCCTGGACGCCTTGCGTTTGATCTTTGAGAGAAGAGAAACGCACGATTTGCCGACGGGTCTGATCCCGCCGCCAGCGGAATGGCAGATTCCGTTCAGGTCTTGGCGAGAGAATGTGTCCTCCCGACCGATGTCGCCGCAGTGTTTGCGGACGTACAGGAGTATTTCGAAGAAGTGCTGACACACGTCGTACAGAGGGGTGAACGCAGTATGACCGAGAATGGTCCAGGACCTATTCCGTTCGGGCCGCTAGAGCTGGAAAATATTCGCCTCCGGGAAGAAAATGCTCGCCTGCGGCGGCTTCTGACGGGCCACAGTATTTTTATTCCGCAACTTGCGCCAGAGAATCCGTCTCTACCTAAATCCGTCGAGGCCGCGCCACCAATGGACAAGGAGGAGCGTGCCAGAAAAAGAATAGCGTTGTTTCGAAGCCTGTTTCGCGGAAGAGAAGATGTCTACGCACGGCGATGGGAGAAGGACGATGGTCGGTCGGGATATGTGCCAGCGGCCGTAAAGGACTGGAAAGCCATCAACCAGGGCCGCCCAGAACAGCGAAAGAAAATCGACCAGAAGACACGAAAGTTTCTCCCGGTGACTGACGCCGTCATCGAGGACCACCTCTTGGGCAAGGAAACCGTTGGAGTGTATCCTCTACTGTCCGACGAAACCTGCTGGTTTCTCGCGGTAGACTTTGACAAAAAGACCTGGGAGTATGACACCCAAGCTTTCCTTGAGACCTGCCAGGAACTGAGTGTGCCCGCTGCCCTGGAGCGTTCTCGTTCGGGGAAGGGCGGCCATATTTGGATATTCTTTGATTGTGCGCTGTCGGCGATCACCACGCGAAAACTGGGATGCGTGGTCCTCACGCGGACCATGGAGCGCAGGCATCAACTCGGTCTCGATTCCTATGATCGCTTTTTCCCCAACCAGGACACGATGCCCAAGGGAGGGCTCGGGAACCTGATTGCACTCCCCTTACAGTTTGCGCCGCGCAAAGCGGGCAACAGCGTGTTCATTGACTCTGACTTTTGCCCGTACCCCGACCAGTGGCAGTTCCTCTCGACGATTCTACCCTTGTCGGCCGACACCGCGGAGGAGATCGTTGCAGAAACCCAACGCAAAGGCGACCTGATCGGGGTCCGGATGAGCATCACCGATGATGAGGGAGCACAAGACCCGTGGACCTTGCCGCCTTCCCGCAAGCGAAGGGAGCGGCCAATCGAAGGGCCGCTACCAAAGACTGTTCAGATCGTTCGCGCGAACCTTGTTTACGTGGAAAAGAAGGACCTGCCATCAGCCATGCTGGATCGGCTACTCCGGTTGGCAGCATTTCAAAACCCGGAGTTCTACAAGGCCCAGGCGATGCGGCTTTCGACGTACGACAAACCGCGTGTGGTCGCGTGCGGCCAGGAATTCTCCCAGCACGTCGCTGTGCCTCGTGGATGTCTGAAGGAGACGTTGGCCCTCCTTGAGTCGCATAATATCCGGCCCGAAGTCCGGGACGAACGGTCCGCAGGCACGGCGATTGAAGCGGAGTTCCGGGGGGCCCTTCGACCATTCCAGGAGGAAGCCGTCGCGAAGATCACTGCCCATGACGAAGGTGTCCTCTGTGCTCCGACCGCATTTGGGAAAACCGCTGTTGCAGCGTGGCTTATCGCGAAACGCAAGGTCAATACCCTGGTTGTCGTTCACCGGCAGCAGTTGCTCGATCAGTGGCAGGAGCGCCTTGGGATGTTCTTGGATATGCCAGCCAAATCGATTGGGCATATCGGTGGTGGCAAAATGGGCCGGACCGGTCGTGTAGACGTCGCTGTCATCCAAAGTCTGTACCGAAAAGACGAGGTGAAGGACTTCGTTGCTGAGTACGGCCAGGTGATCGTCGACGAATGCCACCACATATCCGCGTTCACATTTGAACAGGTGATGAGGCAGGTGAAGGCCAAGTATGTTGTTGGTCTTACCGCCACGCCAACACGGAAAGACGGACACCATCCTATCATATACATGCAGTGTGGCCCCGTGCGGTTCAGCATGAGCGCGCGGACGATGACCGAAACAACGCCCTTTGAGCACAAGGTCACTCCCCGTCACACGGAATTTAGAATGGCCCCCGAACTCACCGAGGTCACGATACAGGACATCTACGCCGCTCTCGTCAACGATGCCGCGCGCAATGAGATGATCGCCAACGACATCATGCACGCCATAGAATCGGGACGTTGCCCGTTGCTTCTGACCGGACGGACAGAGCATCTCAAGTATTTCACGGCCAGACTTATGGGAGTTGCCAAGCACGTCTTCGTCCTCAAGGGCGGCATGGGGAAAAAGCAGCGTCGGGTATCAGCGGCGGCCCTTGCGGCAGTGCCGGAAAGCGAATCGCGGGTGATCCTGGCGACAGGAAGCTACATTGGAGAAGGGTTTGACGACGCGCGCCTGGACACGCTGTTCCTGTCCATGCCGATCTCCTGGAAGGGCACGCTGCAGCAGTATGTAGGGCGGTTGCATCGGCTCCACGACAACAAACAATTTGTGCAGGTCTACGATTATGTGGACAACTACGTTCCGATGCTGTCCAGGATGTACGAGCGCAGACTGAAGGGCTATGCCGCGATTGGTTATGTGATCGAGGCGGCGGCACACGCGTAGGCCCGGCGGACCGCTCAGGGTACGTCGAGTTTTGGGTCTTGCGTTTGCCTTGCCCTCTTGGGCTTCGCATTGCCGCCCGTCAGTGAGACTGTGGACATCAAAACATGCATGACTTCTTGTTCTTCAACACAGCCTGCTCAACGCAAGAATGAGTACGTAAGTTTTACCGTAAAAGGTCTTCTGTGAAGGAAGATTTGGATTGCCAGCCTCAGTGCTAATAAATTGGCCCCCCTGGTTGTAGATCACGTAAAGAAAACTGTCTGGACGATACTCGTATTGAAGCCGCAGGTTCGTACTCCAGGATATTGCTGGACTGAATTCTGCTGTACTTCAGCCGCAAATGTGACAAAGCGGTTAAATGAATAACCTTCCTGGTACGAAGCAACGAGAACTTTATCCAAACAGGCCTGTAGGAAACTTGAAGCGGTCCCATGTTTCTGAATCATTCATAAAAATAAATGGAAATAAGTATTTCGATTGAACGGCTTACCGCCTACCCGCTTGGCCCTATTGAGCCTTGTGGCTCTTGGATGCTTCGACCGCTACAAAATCGACAGTCCAGCAATCTCCTAATAAATCGTTCCTGTTTGGAGTAGACTTATCCCATGATGAAAAATTCGTATACTCCGGCCCAGGCCTCTGCTGTGGCGAAGCTACCCCTGAAGGCGGTCCAAAAGCTGATCGATGGCCGTCTGATTCGTCCCAGGATGATGAGGAGGGGGCGGGAAATGCAGCGGCTTCTTTCTTCGGAACAAGTGGTGTACCTCAGGCTCGAGGCGGAAGGTGTACGGCTACTTCCGCTGGCAGCGCGCCGCGAAGTGGCGCGGGCCATCGTGTCCGAACCAAATATCAACGCCATCATTGTCTCAGGTGGTTCGGCTTTGGTTGTTGAGGTGAAGAATGCGCGCCGCGAGGTGGAACAGGAACTGAAGCGGCTGCGGAAGGTGCAGCGAATGGTCATTTCAGACCCTGAGATATTGCGCGGCACGCCGGTTTTTCAGGGAACGCGTATTCCCGTGGATATGGTAGCGGAGATGGTCGCCCAGGGCGCCACAACGGAAGAAATTCTGGTGGGATACCCGGCCCTGAACCGCGAGCATGTGGAACTGGCCCCACTTTACATGCAGGCATTCCCGCGTCGGGGCCGCCCGGCCCAGCGTCCGTGGGCAAAGCAGAAGCCCGTTCGCGTTACACACCAGCGTCGCGCGGTGGCCTGATTGTGGCTTAATTCCTGATTGACGAGTGCCTGCACACTTCCCTGGTCGAGCTCGCACATGCTGCGGGCCATGCCGCGGACCATGTGAACTTTCTCGGACTGGGCAGCGCCGAGGACTGGCAATTGATGGACACGATTCTGGAGCGCGACTACACCTTTGTGACCAATAACCGGTCTGATTTCCTCACGCTCTACCGCCATGCGCCAGTCCATGCGGGCCTCATCATTATCGTCCCCAATGTGACGCCGCTCCGCCAGCAGGAACTGTTTCAAGCGGCGTTGGAGCATATCGGACAGAGCAAAATCGTCAATGTCGTGATTGAAGTTGAATATCACGGCGATCAGATCGAGTGCCGCGAATATCCGCTGCCATCGCAGTGACAACCGCCCACTGTTCCCATTCGCGTCTTGGGGTGAGGCAATCGCACCTTTTCTCGATTGATTACCTGAATAGTTGGCTAAGAAGTAAGCCGTGCTCCCCCAAAGGCAGGGCACAACTTGGCCAAATTATGCTTGATGTGATTTAAAGCATATCTTTGCCGCTTGGAAAGCATAATCTTGCCACTTCAAACCCAGTAAATCCTTCATTGTCGACAGTTCGCAGGTTTTCGGGGACAAGGCGCTGAAAGCATAACCTTGCCGGGAGCGCAGTTTACGAGGGAGGAGAGGGCGTCAGTTTCCAGCGGTTACAAAGCAACAAGAAAGTTGTAGTATTGTGTCATGGCCCAGTCTCACCGAGAAGCGTCGCGGCGTCTGTTCGATCTCGCCGAGCAACAGCAAGGCTTCTTCACTACGAAGCAGGCCAAGGCGGCCGGATTCGCCGAAAATACACACCCCTACCATGTGCAGGCCGGGAACTGGATCCGCGAGCACCGCGGCATCTACCGCCTGACGCTGTTCCCGGCGCCGGATCGGCCCGATCTTGTCCTCTGGTCGCTCTGGTCTAGGAACCGGAAGGAAGAGGTCGAAGGGGTTTACAGTCATCAGACGGCGCTGAGCCTATATGAGCTGTCGGACCTGAATCCGGCAAAGCTCCATATGACAGTTCCGGCAAACTTCCGGCGTAGTAGCGATCTTCCCGGCATGGTAGTGCTCCATTACCGCGATCTGCCCAAGAGCGACATACAGATCGGACCGGGCTACAAGTACACTCGGCCGTTGCGAACGATTCTTGACCTGATAGAGGCCGGCACGGTCGAGCGGACGTTTATACGCCAAGCGCTGCGGCAGGCTGTTGACCGCGGGCTGATCACGCGCCAGCAACTTCGGAACGCACAACTGAGCGAGACGGCACGCAAGATGGTCGAAGATGCACTGCGGCGGGCTGCATAATGGCGATTTCGAGAACATATGCAACGGCGGGAGCCTTCCGCAGAGCCCTGGAAGAACGCCTGAAAATCATGTCCCAGGCTGATCAGATCGACATCAATCGACTCAGACGTCAGGTATCCTTTGATCGCTTGCTGGCGAGGTTATTCCGGGAAGACCCTGCGCCTTGGGTGTTGAAGGGCGGTTATGCACTGGAACTCCGCTTCAAATCCGCTCGATCCACAATCGATATCGACCTGACCTTGCAGCGGGTCGTGGGGACAGTGGAAGGTAGCGATCCAGTTCGAGCGGTACGAGAGATGTTGCAGGCGATGGCCGATGTCTCATTCGATGATTGGTTCGAGTACACGATTGGACCACCCGTTATGGATATAACTGCGGCCCCTTACGGTGGCGTTCGCTATTCGGTCGAGACGCGTATGGATGGGAGGATCTTCGCCCGGTTTCATCTCGACGCAGGCGTTGGCGATGTGGTGATACAGCCTCTCGAAACCATTGAGTGCCATGACTGGCTTGGGTTTGCAGGAATCGAGAAGCCACGTGTACGGATGATCTCTCGGGAACAGCAATTCGCCGAGAAGATTCACGCTTACACGCTTCCCCGAAGCTCTCCGAATAGCCGGGTGAAAGATCTGGTGGATCTGGCTCTTCTGATCGCAGACAACCAACTTGACCGGCGGAGGGTAATCAACGCATTGCATTTGACCTTTGATCGAAGGGGGACTCACGCTTTGCCAACAAGATTGAGCGTACCGCCGCCGGATTGGCAAACACCCTTCCGGGCGCTCGCTAAGGAATGTGGGCTGCTGACGGACATCGCTGCGGTCTTCGACAACGTGCGCGAATTCCTCGAAAACGTTCTGGTAGGCGGCATGGAGTAGTGAGCCGGAGATGGCCAGCAGAAGTTCAGAATCGGTTTCATTCGAGCCGCGCGACGTGGAGAACCAGCGGCTGCGGGAAGAGAATGCGGGGCTGCGCCGTGTTCTGGCCGCTCACGGCATCCCTGTCCCACAGTTCACACCAGACGATGCACGTCCGGTTCAAACGATTACGCCCGCGGCCGTGGAAAGCAAGGAGGAGCGCGCTCGCAAACGGATCGCGCTTTTTCGGAATCTGTTCCGTGGGAGGGACGATGTTTATGCGCGGCGATGGGAGAATCCCGACGGCCGGTCTGGATACGCACCAGCGGCGCTGAAGAATTGGAGAGCCATCAACTCGAGCCGGCCGGAGGATCGGAAGAAGGTTGATCGGAACACACGAAAGTTCCTCCCGTTGAGCGACATGGTTATTGAGAATCATCTTCTGGGTGCGTATTCCGTTGATGTGGGCACCAGATTACGGTGATGTGGGCAGGACGTCGGAGCGAAGCGACGCTGGTTACTTTTACAGTAGCCAAGCTGCCCACATCAGGTCAAGAAACGAGTAGATGAACGAATCATTAGCATCATTTCGTTTCCTTTTTTCTGCTGGAGCGATGCTCGATTCCGCTGGATGTGGGCAGCGATTACGGCGATGTGGGCAGCAATTACGCTGATGTGGGCACTTTTTCAGTCGGTGCGGGGCAGCGCGATTACTGCCCCGCGGGTTGCGGTATCAGGGGTTGGCAGCGTGCGCCTTTAGCCACTGCTGCTCCATGCGGGTCACCTTGGCGCGAAGCGGCTCCCAGTAATTTTCCGGGATGGGCGAGCGGACCACTTCGTCGATGACATCGGCGAAGTATTGCAGGCTGGTGATGGGAGCCCGGGCCCCGGCATTGAGCATCGAGACATATTTGCGGGCCGAGCCCAGCAGGATGGCACGCGCCATCTGCTCCAACTGGACGCCGCGGCGATGAAGCTCTACGACGATCTTCTCGTCGGCGGCTGAGAAGCTGGCTTCGACACAGGCCGGAGCCAGAAACAGGGCCCGCACTTTGCTGACGAACTCTGCTTCTGCACCGCGCGGGCAGCCGGGGTTTGGCTGTTTCTGATAAGGCCAGAAGCGGTCGCTGATTTCCAGGGCCAGATTTGCGTTGCCTTTTCTGGCCACAGCGCACACGGCGCGGGCTTCGAGTTCGACGAGCGAAGTGGCGACCTTCTCCGGCGATTGCTTGACGGCACACGCCAACGCATCCACGGTCGCGTCGAGGCGACCGGTATGGCGGTTGGCCGACAGACACACATGGACGTACAGCTTGAAGGCCCCGTCGGAGACCAGCGTCATCACCTGCGCGAACTCACGTCCGGCGGCGAACCATCCGGTGGGATGTTTGAGAATCAACCGAGGGGCGCTCATGGGCGGCCTCCACTTGATTCCAGCGCCACACCCGCTTCCTTCTTGCGCATCGACTCGCCGTTCATCTCGATGCGATAGGCGTTGTGGGCCAAACGGTCCAGGATG
>JBMFGT010000040.1:0-10584 GCA_049977205.1 Acidobacteriaceae bacterium
TATGAGATACCGCGGGGCGGAAGAACGTCATGCTGGGTCGCCTTCTACAAGGCCCAATTCTCTTCAGGTCGGATTTTACCTTCTACTCCGTTGTTTTTATTGCTAGTTTTTAATTGTTGGACTACTATGCTGGTGTATAAACATCTTGAATTATGGAGATTTTATGAGAAAAATTGTATTTTTGCTCGCGATTGTCGGCATGTTCGGCTTGGTATCGTGCCACAATCAGGCTTCGCAGTCCTCTCAGGGCGGAGGGGCATCTTCTGGTGCTGGCATAACGCCGCCCGCAGATTATGATCAAAGTGCTTCCGGCGCGGCCCAATCTTCATCCAGCGCCAGCACCCCAGCACAAGTCGACCCAGCCACGGACAAGGGCGTGGGCCCGGTCACGTCCCTCCCTCTTGGCCCCATTGATAAGGCGCTGGCCGTCAAAGGGAAAAAGCTCTTCGCAGAAAATTGCTCTGCCTGTCATAAGCTCCAGGAGGAGTACATCGGCCCGCCGCTGGGTGATGTGGCCAGCAAAACAACGCCGGAGTTCATCATGAACATGATGCTGAACACCCAGGAAATGCTCCAGAAAGACCCGGTTGCCCAACATGAGCTTGCCAAATATTCCAGCCAGATGGCGGACAACGTGAACAAGGAACAAGCAAGGGCCATCCTTGAATATCTTAGAATGTCATCCCAGATTAAAAAATAGGCGTGCCTTCCTTAATAGGCAAAGTTAAACAGGAAATGGAGGTTGGTTATGCAGCTAAAAGGCAAGAAAGTGATGAGTATGGCGATCATGGCAGGGGCGGTCATTGCCATGGGTATCGTCATGCACGGTTGCTCCAAGGGGAACATGTACCAGGCAGCTACGGCGGAAAATGCCGCTGAAAAGGTATATATCCCTCACGGCCAATGGGACAAGTATTATGCGTTTTTGTCCGGTGGCTTTAACGGTCAAGTGATGGTCTACGGGATGCCATCCATGCGGAAGCTAAAGACCATACCTGTATTTTCCCAATTTTCCGAAGACGGTTATGGGTACGATGAAGAAACCAAGGCCATGTTAAATACCTCTCACGGCTTTATCCCTGGGGGAGACTCCCACCATACGGAGCTATCGCAGACCAATGGGGTGCCAGATGGGAGATGGTTGTTCATCAATGAAAACAATACCCCAAGGATTGCCAGAATTGATCTCAATACCATGGAAACTGGCCAGATATTGGAGCTCCCATTTGCTGAGGGCAACCATGCTTCACCTTTTATTACGGAAAATAGCGAGTATATAACAGGTGACACCCGGTTTAGTGTCCCCATGCCACAGCAGGACGTAGCAATTGCAAGCTACGCTAAGAACTTCAATGGCATGCTCTATTTTATTAAGATTGACCCTAAATCTGGCGGCATGAGCATCGGGTGGGGGGATTTGGTGCCACCGTTTGATTATGACCTGTCCCACTGCGGTAAAGGCCCGTCAAAAGATTGGTGCTTTTTCACTTCCTATAACACGGAACAGGCCCACACGCTCCTTGAGGTCAACGCATCCAAGAACGATAAAGACTATATAATAGCCATTAACTGGAAGAAGCAGGAAGCATGCGCCGCACAGGGAAAAGGGTCTGTGTGGAACACGGACTATGATGAGAACACCTATAGCGACACTACGCATACAGCTACAACGGAGGTCTTACATAAGGTCCGGGTCATGACCCCGGCGGATTGTCCTGATTCCATGTACTATATACCCGCCCCTAAGTCCCCACATGGAATCGATGTCAGCCCAGGAGGCAACTACTTTATTGCTGGCTCCAAACTGGCCACAGTCGATCCAGCATACTCATTTGCAAAATTGGAACAGGCCATTAACAATAAGGACTTTGAAAAAACAGTAGATGGAATTCCAGTCCTTAAGTACGATTCTGTCATGAATTGCGAGGCCCAGAAGCTTTGCCTTGGCCCGCTCCATGATGAGTTCGACGGGAAAGGTAACATATACACCTCGTGTTTTGTTTCGTCTGAAATAGTGAAATGGGACTACAAAACATGCCAGATTGAAGACCGCATTCCTGCCTATTACTCCACGGGCCATCTGATGATTCCAGGCGGGGATTCTGCAAAGCCCTGGGGTGAATATCTTCTGGCCCTTAATAAAATCAGAAAAGGCCTATATCTTCCCACTGGCCCGGAGCAGTCCCAGGCCGGACAGCTTTATGACATAACTGGTAACAAGATGAAACTGCTGCTGGATGTACCGCTTGCAGATGGCGAGCCGCACTATGCCCAGGCCATTCCTGCAGATTTACTTGTCAAAAACAACGTAAAGATTTATCCGCTAAACGAGAACAAAAACAAGTATGCAACCCTCAAAGAAGAGGATGCCAAGGTCGTCAGAACAGGCAAACGGGTCGACGTTTATATGACGGCCATCCGGTCCCACTTCGTCCCTGACAACATTGAGGGCATAAAAGTCGGAGACACCGTCTACTTCCATGTGACGAATATTGAGCAGGACTGGGACATTCCACACGGATTTGCAGTTTACGGGGCGAACACCTCTAACCTGCTCATTATGCCGGGCCAAACCAGGACCCTGGTATGGACACCGAATACACCTGGTGTGTTCTCCTTCTATTGCACAGACTTCTGCTCTGCGCTGCACCAGGAGATGCAAGGATATGTCAGGGTATCCCCGGCCAACTCCAACACGAAACTGGCTTGGGGGACAAACAAAGACCTACAATAAGGCCGCATATATAAGTGCAATAGTGGAAGGTGTGTAAAATGAAGATAACAACTAGAGCATTAATAGTGCTGGCCTCTTTGCTTGCCATGGCGGGTCTGTTCTTCCCGCTATGGCACATACAACTTCTAGCACCAGAATATCCAGAAGGCCTGGATATGTATATTTGGGCGGGCCATTTAACAGGTGGCACGCCCTATGACATAGGGAATATAAACGTCTTGAACCACTATATCGGCATGCAAGACATACAGGAAAACTCCATACCAGAGTTACATGTAATGCCATATGTGATCGGGGCAATTGCCTTGTTGGGCCTGTTGGCTGCCATTACTAAAAAAATACTTTTCTTATATGTGTGGCTAGGGATCTTTGTACTATTTGCAGTTGCCGGTCTGGTGGACTTCTACAAGTGGGAATATAACTATGGGCATAACCTGGACCCAGCTTCAGCTATAGTCATATCTGGCATGGTCTACCAGCCCCCCCTGATAGGCTCAAAACATCTGCTAAACTTTGTGGCCACATCGTTTCCTGCAACTGGTGGATTGCTTCTGGTCTCTGCTTTGGGGATCGGATTTGTGGCCTTGTTGTATGATGTATATCTTTGGAAAAAGGCATAAGGAGGCACTTGAATGTTTCTCCCATTGGCTGTAAGGGGAAGGCACATCACGCTTTCCCTCCTCTTTCTTGTGCCCCTCGCCGCATGTAAGAGTGGGCCAACGCCAATAAATTATGGTAATGAACTATGTGCCCGTTGTAGTATGACCATATCAGACACGCGATATGGAGCAGAAATTGTCAGCTCCACGGGAAAGGTGTATAAATTTGACTCCGTGGAGTGCATGGCTGGCTATTATTTGACGGGAAACTTATCGGACAGGTCAAAGGCAAAGCTGTATGTTACGGATTTCAGCAAACCAAAGACCCTAATAGATGCGAGGACTGCCTTCTATCTAAAGTCTCCAAATCTTCCAAGCCCGATGGGAATGAATGTTTCTGCATTTAATGATATGGAAGGGCTTAGGGCAATACAGTCAAAATACTCTGGTACTGTATTAACATGGGACGCTGTTCTTGCCCTGTGGTCAAAGGTACATGGTTAAAAAAACAACTTACCCATTTATTTTGCTTCTTGCGCTTTCTCTAATGGCAGATGCAAAAACAGTGGGTGTATGCCAAAACGGGTGCCGGTTTTCCTCGATACAGAGTGCTGTAGAGTATGCTGCCCCAGGCGACACGGTCCTCGTCAATGGTGGTACATATTACGAAAATATATCAATAGATAAACCGGTGGCCCTGATAGGCACAAATGGTGCAGTCATTGATGCAAAATATAGTGGTAACGTCATAAAGTCAACGTCAGGAAACACTACTATTGAGGGCTTTGTGATTAGGAACAGTGGAAGGAGTGATGTTCAAGACATGGCCGCTATAAAGCTCATGGGACAAGACTATAGTATGCAGGATTGTCACATAGAAAATAACACTCTCATAAACAATTTTTTTGGTATATGGGCGGGAAACGCAAGCAACTGTACCATCAAGAACAATATCATCAAAGGGCCTTCAAACCAATCTGAAGTACTCTCAGGGAATGGGATCCACCTTTGGCATTGTACGAATTTCCTGCTGGAGGGTAATACCATCAGCGGTCACAGGGATGGAATGTACTTTGAGTTTGCCTCCTACAGCGATGCAATTAACAATACCAGTAGAGATAATCTCAGGTATGGTATTCATTTCATGTATTCCTCTAACGACTCATTCAAGGGAAATACATTTGAGGACAATCAAACCGGCGCAGCAGTCATGATTTCAAATCATGTAGACATGGAATACAACAAGTTCATAAATAGCTGGGGCCCGGTCTCTTATGGGCTTTTATTGAAGACCATGGATGATTGCTATTTATACCGGAACATATTTAATCACAATACTGCAGCAATCATCGTGGATGAGGGTGAGCGTACCAAGTTTGTGGAAAACGATTTTACAAACAACGGCACAGCCATCAAGCTCTTTCAATCCAACTCTACGGACAACCTATTCGAGTACAACAATTTTATCGCCAATACTTTCGATGTCTCTGTTAATGGCTTTATGGACAACAATAATATTTTTAGGGATAATTACTGGTCTGATTATACTGGGTATGACCTTGATAGAAACGGAGTAGGCGATGTTCCATTTAAGCCTGTTAGGTTGATGTCATTGTATACCCAGCAGTTTCCAGCGAGTCTCATACTTTTGAAGAGTTTTTTTGTCAATCTCCTGGATTTTGCCGAAAACATGGTCCCGGCCCTAACGCCTAGTGTAATATCAGATGACTCCCCGAGTATGAAGGTCGTAAAATGGAACAAATAGCCATTGAAATAAATAATTTATCCAAGGATTATGGCAAGTTTACGGTATTTAAAAATATAAATGCCAAGATAAACAGTGGTAGCATAACAGCCATTTTAGGGCCAAATGGATCAGGGAAGTCAACACTAGTCAAGTGTATCCTGGGGATGGTCAGACCATCGGATGGTCACATATCAATTAACGGGTCTCGAGTAGACCGTGACAATAAATATAGGGAAAATATTGGATACATGCCTCAAAGCGCAAAGTTTCCAGAAAATCTTAGCGCCAAAGACCTGGAAGGAATGCTTATAGGTTTGAGAAATGCGGAGCATGAGAAATTAGACGACGAATTGATTAGGTCCTTCAAGCTAGAGCGTGATGGACATTTGGAAAAACCTACTGGGATACTGTCAGGCGGAACACGACAAAAGATAAACGCTTTTCTCGCATTCTTATTTGATCCACATATACTTATATTGGATGAACCAACAGTAGAACTCGATCCCATTTCAAGCGGCAGATTAAAAGAAAAGATTTTTAAGGAGAAACAAAAAGGAAAGACCATACTTATGCCATCACACATTATAAGCGAGGTGGAGGAAGTGGCGGACTATATTATATTCTTATCTGACCAGAAAATATATGTTCAGGGCACTGTAAACGAGATCAAGGGCATGAGTGGTGAACAGAATCTTGAAAGGGCGATAGCAAGTATTATGCAAAGGGACTACTGTGAATAATACCTCGAAAATACTATATTATGAGCTGCAAAACACATTAAGGAGTAGGTGGATCATTGGATACACAATGTTCTTTTTTGCAGTATCTCTTGGGATCATTCAGTTTTCCCAGACCCTGACCCAAGTCGTTTCCAGTTTGCTGAGTATTGTATTGTTGATATTACCACTCATGGGAATAATATTCGGTAGTTTTAATTATTACAGCTCAAAGGAATTCATAGAGGTCCTCCTCACCCAGCCCATCGGAAGAAGCAGTGTGTACTACGGTAAATACCTTGGTCTTTCCATTGCCCTGTCTGCCGGTTTTGTTTTGGGGGTATTCACGCCCATCATCTTTTATGGTTTTAAGCATAATAATGACCTCTCTGTGGTCGTCATCCTTTTGATTAGTGGTATACTTCTTTGCTTTGTGTTTACAGGTATATCATTTTTGGTGTCCATAATATTTGACGATAAAGTTAAGGGACTCGGAGTGAGTATAATTATATGGCTCTACTTATCGCTAATTCACGATGCAATTATACTTGCAATTACCGTAAGTTTTTCCCAATATCCTTTAGAAAGATTCTTGCTTTTCCTTACGCTGATGAATCCCGTAGACCTTGCAAGGATGATGATTTTACTAAAGCTAGACGTGGCTGCCCTAATGGGATATACTGGTGCTGTCTTTAGCAACTATTTTGGTAGTGTCGAGGGCATGGTAATATCATTTGGCATGTTAAGCGTATGGGCAGTAGTCCCAACAATTATAGGGGCATATCTTTTCCAAGGGAAAGATTTCTGATGGGGCCATACATGAAAAACATATTGTATACACTATTAGCGGTCAGTTTTTTATTGATCGTTTCATGTCAGAAAAAATCCACACCACCATCAGAGTTGTCCAAGACTGGTGATTACGACGTTCCACCGCAAGAGACCCAGAAAGACCTCGTTTTCGATTACGGATGCACTGATTGTCATAGGGTAAAGGGTAAACTGGTGGGCCCTTCCTTTATAGATATAGCTACGAGATACAAGGACAGCCCAGATGCCAAGACCGTACTATCGGACAGTATATTAAAAGGAAGCAAGGGAAAATGGCCCAATGATTATCATGGATTTCCAATGCCACCACAGAACCAAGTATCAAAAGAAGATGCATTCAAGATGGTTGGATGGATAACATCTTTGAGTAAGTAATTTATAGCACTCCTACGACGTATGGTACGCCTGGATTATTATTGATGGTTTATTAAGCATTCTGCAGACAGGACGTTTTGGCGTCCGGCCTGGGCCTGTTCACACTAAGCCATCAATTTCTGGTAAGGATGCTTGTAAATGGAAATCATTATTAAGCGCCGCGATAAGGCCAACGTTAGCTTGCCAGTACAACGAAGGGGGGGGCAGGGTCTGCTAGTGCTTAACGTTGTCCTGTTTGTTACTGGGCAAGGTTGCAAATGTAACAGTGTTTATATTCGAATCTTGCATATAAATTAATAGTGTTGCTTGGTTTTATAGGGAACTACCACAAATCTAATGAATAATTTTATATGCGGCGCACAATTGCAGTTACGCTGGTCTTGATGTCCCTCTGTATGCTGAATGCGCCGGTGTTCAGCTCTAGTGCCAGAGAAAGTCTTCCATCATGCTGCTGTAGAAGCGGCAAGCACCCTTGCAATTGCATTATACATAAGATGCTGGAAGCATCCAGTAAGAAGGCCAAAGTCACAAAAGTTACAGAGAAGTGTCCTTGCTTCCCAGCAAGTACGGCTGCAGTGCATGTTCTTACTTATACCCAGGAGAGCACGGAGACCTTGTATGCCAAGGTCGTCCATCAAGTGATGCCAGATGCCAGGGCGGGAACAAGTTACAGGATTTCCCTTGCTCGAAGTCATCAAAAACGTGGACCTCCCGTTCTTTTCTCTCTCGCCTGAAACAATACCAACGATTTTGAGAACTCAACCCATGCGTTGTAGTGTGCTTGCATGCATCGGGTTGAAGGAGACAGCATGTTTTTACATAAGGTCACGACAGCGATCTCATATCTATGTTTTTTATTCATTGTTATTCCATTGCTTGCAGTTGAAGCACAGACACACCATGATTTCGCGCAAATCCAAGGTGTCCTTACTGATCACACTGGGGCCGTAGTAATAGGGGCGACCGTACTTGTCCACTCTGAAACAACGGGTCGTACTTGGTTTGCCATTACCGGCACGAACGGAGACTACATGATTGTTGGCCTGCCCGCAGGCAATTATGAGGTCCGTGTCCACCAGGAGGGCTTTGCGGAATCTGTCAAAAGCATTACAGTTCCCGTGGGCGGCACAATCAACATGCCAATCACCCTGGGCCTGGCTGCCATCGTGCAACAGATGAGCATTAACAGTGGGCCGGTCGATGCCAGTATTGACTCTCAACAGATAGGTGAAAGCCCCGCACGTGACCTTGGAGAGGCCATGAAGGATGTGCCTGGCGTCGAGATGGCCCGTAAGGCTGGCATTAACAATGACGTGGCGGTCCGCGGCATGCTTCACAGTGACCTGGCAAAAACCATTGATGGTGCACATCTCTACGGTGCCTGCACCAGCCAGATGGACCCAGCAGTCTCTCACGTTGACCTTTCTGAAGTAGACCACGTCGATATCGTCAAGGGGCCATTCGACGTCACAACGCAAGGCTCTTTAGGTGGATTCGTTAAGGTGGTGACAAAAACGCCAGATGAAAATGGACTGGAGGTGGCTGCAAATGTTTTAGCAGGTTCGTATGGATACTACAACCCGTCTCTTACCGTGCAGGCTGGCAACAAAACTCTACACTTCCTGGCCGGATACTCATTCAGTACATCTGAGATGTATCGTGATGGCAATGGCATCAAAGTAAGTACGCTGGCCAGTTATCGCAATGGCGATGAGAACTTACAGGCATTCCGCACGCAATCTGGATGGACAAAGCTTGCTTTTCAGCCCAATCAGGACCAACAGGTCGAGATGGCCTATATTCGCCAACAGGGCGGTGAAGTGTTGTACCCATTTATGCTAATGGATGGCATATTTGACCACACAGACCGCTTTACAGGACGTTATGACTATATCAAGTCACATGAATTATTTCGTTCCATACATGGGCTGGTCTATGTAAATAAGATCAATCACTTGATGGACGATCGCCTACGTACCAGCGCGTGGGAACTCCCCTATTCGATGAGCGCGCAAGTTGTATCATATACGACAGGTGGCAGGATCGATGCTGACCTGACGCAAAATATGACCGCTGGCTTTGAGAGTTACCGTCGTTATTGGAACTCCAATAATGTAATGATTTCAAAGGGCGTGGGAGGCACAGGA
This sequence comes from Acidobacteriaceae bacterium, assembly GCA_049977205.1. Classification (GTDB taxonomy): domain Bacteria; phylum Acidobacteriota; class Terriglobia; order Terriglobales; family Acidobacteriaceae; genus JBMFGT01. The sequence goes on from JBMFGT010000040.1 coordinate 9,150, forward strand.
GGGAGCATGACATCCTATTCAAAGGCACTTCCAGGCGTCACGGAAAATGTAAATGGTGCCTATTTTAAGTTTCTTAGGTCTTTGAATAAAAAACTACTGCTGAGCAGTGGAGTGCGTTACGATTACTCATATACGAATGCATCCAATGCCAACCCTGCGCTTTACGAGGCATATCACGGAACGAGCAAAGTCGAAGCCAATGACTCAGGGGTCTCAGGCAATGTTCGGCTTACCATGCAGACATCCGAGTGGACGTCTGTCTTTGTCGGCATGGGCAGTAACATCCGTTTTCCTGATCCAGAGGAGCGGTACTTCATTAAAGATTCCCCCAAAGGCGGGTGGGTAGGGGACCCTTTGCTGACGCACCCGAGAAACACCGAGTACGACCTTGGTATTACCGCCAAGCGTGGCCGCTATACGCTGGCCCCATTGGTATTTTTCAGCGATCTCGATAATTATATAACTCTCTACAGTGCTTATAGGATGGTACCCGTTACTGGAGTGAAGTCGAATACGGCAGAAACATATGCCAATATAGAAGCACATCAATGGGGTGGTGAAATTACCGGAAGTGCTTCAATCAGCCCATCCCTAGTAGCATATGCCAGCTTTACTTATGATCGTGGCACAAAGGTCCCACAACCGGCAAACAATATGTACAGCAGCAACCTTTTCCAAGTGCCGCCCCCTACAGGTCAGGTAGACATTCGCTATGAACGCAAGAATTTGTATTCAGAGTTACAGGGGACCATTACTGGCCGGTTCGACCATGTAGACACAGATGAAAATGAGAAGATCACGGCTGGGTACTCCATACTAAATTGGAAGGCAGGCCATCGTGTAGGCCGTATTAACATGGAGGCCGGTTTGAACAATATGCTAGACCGTGAGTACACGGAATTCTTGTCGTATTCGCGGAACCCTTATAATAATAATGGGCTCCTTCTACCGGACCCTGGACGTAACTTCTTTGTCAGCATTTCCTGTTCCCTTGAACGACATGCCAACTAGAGGGCAAGGTCCCATATACCCACATGTCCCTGACATCCCCAGGTCGCCCATTGAATGACCTGGGAAGGCAAAATAATATGGCTCTATAGCAGAATTTGTGGGTGTGAACTGGCGGTGAAAGATGACGCTGCGTGGAAAAGTCCAGGAGCGGGACTTTTCCACTGCGCTTGGAAATCCCGCAAGGGCGGCGGGATTTCCACTTCTCCCACCGCCCCGGCGGCGACGGGTTGAATATTCGCTTTGACCAGGATAAAGAAGAACCGCTGATCTCCGCCAGTACGGTTTAGTCTGCTGTTTGAGAAGACAGTGGCCAACCGGGCCGGGGAGAACAGCGATTCAACTTGAGGTTACTCACTAGTCGGTAATATAGGCGACACTTGGGGTTTTAAAAAAAGCCCTTACCAATTGAGGCATTTTCTTGATC
>JBMFGT010000041.1:0-9577 GCA_049977205.1 Acidobacteriaceae bacterium
GCTGCATGACTCATGATACGAAATCGTCGCTGTGATTACTACATAATTGTCGCCTTACTTGACGACTAGTGAGTAACGTTTTCTTTGCAACTCTTCCTGGATCGCTGTGAGCATTGCCTGATTATACTTATTTATGGTATTTTTCCATTCTTTCTTTTCGTCCTGCGGCCCTCGAGAAAAATTGGCCCAGGCCCGACCGAGTGCATGGTGATATTCCTGGTGATGTCGACATAGATCGCTTCCTTCACCATATCCCAGGCGGTGCAAGTGTTCATGGAGCGGGCAATTTTCGACCTTTTCCAGTTTCAATTCCCCAAGAATGGACGGGTCATAAGCAATGGCCTTGTGGAGCGCGCCGAAATGGGAAATTTGTTCGGCATAGACACCGAGCAGAGTGGATGGGTTCTGGCTGGTCTTCCAGTCGGGGGCGTGCCGCAGCCACTCTTCCAATTCAGCAATGGGCATGGGATGTGCAATGGCATGGCCCTGCATCAATGTCACGCCTAAGACCATCATTGCGTCCAGTATCTCCTCTGTCTCCACTCCTTCCACAACCAGATTTATTCCCAGGCCTTGGGCAAGCTCTTGAAGCGCCGTTATAACGTGAAGGTACTGGGGACGTTTCTGCAACCCTCGAACGCTTTCCTGGGCAAGTTTGATTGTGTCCACGGGAAGGTCTTGCAGCCGCAACAAGGAAGAGTAGGCATTGCCTACATCATCTAAAGCAAGATGTATGCCTAATCCCTTAAGCTCTGCCATTACCTGTAGCGTCTCAGGGCCGGGGGCTGAAAACTCATCACTCTCCAGGATTTCCAGCGTAATAAGGGAAGGGGAAATATTTCTTTCGGCCAGTGTCCGGCGCAGAGCATCCACACACCCAGAATGCATACTGCTAGGGGCAACATTGATCGAAACGGCCTTCATCGACAGCCCCTGTTGGCCAAGATGCTCCATGTCCATCAGGGCCTGGACCACAATCTTCTCGCAGAGTTCGAAAAGGTCTTTGCTTTGGAGACGATGCAGGAACTCTTTTGGCAATAGATATCTTCCGTCGTCTTCCTGCAGCCGCGCCAGCGCCTCCACCCCCACAATCCTTCGGCTGCTACCTTCCAATAAGGGCTGATAAAACACCCGCAGTCCGCCCTCGGCCAGCAATTTCTGTGCCCGTGTCTGGATGGTGTGCTTTCCCTCATACAGGAACCAGGCGTGTTTTCGGTCCGCTTTATGCTCCTTCGCTTGATACATCGCCTGGTCGGCACGGCGCAATAAAGAGTCGCTGGTCTCTGCGTGCTCAAACTGGGAAGGGCCGTAAAGACAGACACCAATGCTTGCCTGGATGCTGACTGTGGCCTGGCCCGTCAGCGCAACGGGCATTTCCGTTGCATGTTGCACGTTCGACATAACACTGGAGAGGGCATCTTGGTTAGCAATCTCTTCAAAGACCAAAACAAATTCGTCCCCGCCGAGGCGGGCAATGAAGTCTGATTTCCGCATGAATGCTTGGAGCCGTTCCGCAACGGTCTTCAGAAGCCGGTCCCCTGCATCATGACCATAGGTGTCATTTACGGACTTGAAATCGTCCATGTCCAGCATGCATACGGCAAGCTTTTTCTTGTTACGGAAGGCCCTCGCCAAGGACTTCTCCAGATACTCTTCCAACGAGGCCCGGTTAGGAAGTCCTGTCAGCGAATCATGAAATGCCTGTATCATGAGTTTCTTCTCCAATTGATGACGTTCTGACACATCAACATAAGTCCAGATGATGTACTGGGTCCTTTCCGTGCCAGTATCGGCCCTTTGCCCTGAAAGGTCAGCGTATATGACGTTCCCGTCCCTGCGCAAGCAAGGTACGTCGCGCAAGATACCACTCCCGTTTGTCATGACTTTCTGGGACAACTCTTTCACGGTATGGTATGTCTCCATGTCCGGATAGAGTTCCTGCGCAGGATGTCCCACAATATCATCAACGGTGGAAGCACCAAATATCTCCATCAACCGCTGGTTTACCCTGAGGATGGCCCTCTCTGGATAGGCCATTACACTTACGCCCGCGGTCATATTGTTAAGAAGGGCCTCGTTGAAGGCATTGACTGTCCTCTCTTTTTGGGCCAGGTCGATACGGTCCAGACCAAAGCCAATGTCTCGGGCCAGTTCCTCCAGTAGCGCGCGGAGCCCTTCATCAAAGATGTTTTCCTCGCTAGAATAAATGGCCAGGACGGCCCATACGGCGTCACCCCGTACAATGGGAAAAGAGGCAACGGAAGCGATCCCAAATTGTTTAGCACGAGATATCCGGATTGCTGTGGCCGAGGAATGGGCCAACGTTGGTACATAAAACGGTCTGCCAGTCCGCCAAGTGGTCCCTGATGCTAGGTTCCCTTCCGGAAGATCAGTGTTGATCGAGGTGGACAATCCATCCAGGTACCCCACCGCGCCCGATGCTGCAAGAAATTGGAACCTTCCCTCGGAATCCGGTCTTCCCAGCCAGGCCAGGCGGAGATTGGCGTAGCGGATGGCCAGATCACAAAATCCCTGCAGAAGAACATGCTCCTCTTCTGTCCGCGCAATGAGTTGGTTGGCCTCTCCAAGTAGCGCATTGAATTGGGTCAGCCGTTGTTGGTGCAGCAAGCTACTCTGCAAGGCCATCTCCATTTCTTTGCGCTCGGTTATGTCCAGAATGGAAGACAAGAATTCCTTCCCAATGAAGTCCCCACTCACCATGACCGTACGGACATCACCATCCTTGCAAACCACCCTTCGCTCTATTGGGGGAATGGCCTTCCCTGTCTCTTTTGCCCTGGCAATCGTTTCCACCCACTCTTCTTCGACCTGCTTCCGGTAAGAAGGCCAGGGAAACGCCTGCTTCGCCCATGCATGGAGCGTTGGAACATCCTCTTTACTGTATCCAAGGATTTCTGTGAATCGATAATTGATGTCCAGCACTGTACCGTCTGGAGCGCTCAACGCCAACGCAACAGGCGCTTCCATAAAAAGACGATGGGACTTTTCTTCGCTTGCACGTAGGGCCTCTTCCTGTTTCCTCCGTTCGGTGATGTCTTCTTTGATGGCCAAATAGTGGGTAGTTCTTCCATCGGTCTGACGCACAGGGGAAATCAAGGCATGCTCTATATACTCCCTGCCGTCCTTGGCCCGGTTGATGAACTCTCCCCTCCAGGTCTCTCCGCGCAGTAGGGTCTCCCACATGTCAGTGTATGTTTCCTTAGGGGTCTTACCAGATTGCAACACGCGCGGGTTTTGTCCATGGACCTCTTCCGGTGTGTACCCTGTCGCCTGACAGAAGGCACCGTTTACATATTCGATGTTGCCATCCAATCCTGTGATGACAATCGAACTGGGGTTTTGTTCTACTGCCAAGGAAAGCTTACGCAGGGCGTCTTCCTGGTGTTTCCGTTCCGTAACGTCGACAGAAGTCCAGACAACCATGGGGTGCGCAGGGTCTCCCCCTTCTAGACGCTGGGCGTCTACATCTACAAAGACCCTCCGTCCGTCCTTGCGTACTACCTCTAAGTCCCGAAGGCGAGAGTGCCCTTCGTCCATGGCCTGCTGCGCCACTTCCGCTGTGCGCTGGCCCTGGATATTGTCCGCGAATATCTCATTTGTGGAGTGGCCCAGAATTTCTTCCCGGTCTTTGATCCCTAGAATGTCCAGAAATGCCTGGTTTACCTCTGTAAAAACACGCTCTGGATAACGCACCACATCGATCCCCGCCGTGGTTGTGGCCAACAGGGTCTGTAATTTTGCATTCAAGGCACGATTGGCCTGTTCTTGGGCGTAACGCTCGGTGACGTCCACAAAGGAGGAGAGAAAATTCTCCTGAATGGGTATACCTCCAATCAGTACCGTGCGTTTCGTGCCGTCCTTGCAAGTTACGCAATATTCGGTCAGTGGAACGTCCATCCCTGCTTCGACTGATTGGGCCACCGCATCTTTCCATCGATCACGTACTTGCATCCGGTAGTCTGGGTCAGGGTAGGCGCATTTTCCCCATTCTGCCAGCGTAGGTATATCGTCATGGGTATAGCCAAACAACTTCGTGAAACTGTGGTTGACATTCAAGATGTTGCCAGTTTTATTTGTGTAAACCAGCGGAATAGGCGCATCCATAAAGAGACGGTGAAATTTTTCCTCGCTCGCACGCAGGGCCTCATCTCTTTGCTTCCGTTCGGTGATGTCCTGCTGCAGTCCTACAAAATGAGTGACCTGGCCACTGTCATCGAATATAGGGCTGATTGTCAGCAGGTTCCAAAAGGGGGTACCATCCTTGCGGTAATTCAATATCTCCCCGCAGAAGGGCCTTTTCGCGTCCAGTGCAGACCGGATGTTGGTGTGTGCCTCCGGATGGGTCCCCGGGCCTTGCAGTATCCGGCAATTCCTGCCTATCATTTCATCTTCTGCATATCCAGTGATTTTCGTAAATCCCGGGTTGATATAAAGGGTTTTATCTTCTTGGTTGCTTATAAGTATCCCGTGGTCTACAGAATCTAGGGCCGCCTTATACAGACGCAACTGTTGGTTCTGCTGCTTCTCTAATTTTCGATGGCGCAATTGCTCTATCGCCAAACTGAAGCTGTTTGATAGTTGTCTTAGTAGCTGCCGTAGTCCCTCCGTGAAATGCCTAGGGTCTTCAACATTGACCACCAACACCGCATATGGAGACCCATCGCCTTCCAGCATGATGGGCCAGCACACAAATGCGCGAATGCCCCGGAGCGATGGTTCCTGCTCCAAGCGCGACTGTATCCATGGGACTTCGGTTGCGTCAGCATACACCGCGCACTTTTCCTGGTAGACCCGGCTGGCGAGGGTCTCACCCGAAGAGAAACGCAAAGCTCCTTTAGGTCCCCGAACTTGGAGTAGGACGTTGCGCAAAGCTGGATCGTGGGCGCTAGCAACCACCGCCTTGAGTTCGTCCGTACCTTCCAAGGGCATGACCACATGGACGGCCAAGGCGTCCGTCCGCTCCACTATGGTGTCCGCCAGATGTTGCAGCATGTCCAGCGGGTCCTGCAGTTGAAGCAAGGACTGCTGTACCACAATGGCCGCTTCCTGGTATTGTTGCAGGCGCTTTTCTGATTCCCGTAAACGCAGTGCGCTCAATGCAAGCGTGAGGCTCTCAGCCAATTGCTGCAAGAGTTTCCGAAGTGACGATGTGAAAAGCCGTGGGTCTTCCGCCTCAATGACCAATGCCGCGGACGGCCCTTTCCCCTCGTCCTCCAGCAGGGGCCAACCCATAGATGAGTGGATTTCAGCCAATGCCGGATAAGCCTCGATGATGACCCGTAAAGCGGGATCACTGTGGAATCTATCGGACAGGACAGGCGTTTTCTCTCGAAAGACCCGGCTGGAAACCATCTGACAATAGGGGAAATTATCTGGGTCCCGGGACGGGGTGAGGCGGAGTAGTGCTTGCCGCAGGGTATCGCTTTTGGCCGCTGCGGCGGTGACTTTGAGCCATTCCGACCCGTCCTGGGGCACCACCACAAAGGCGCCCAAGGTATCTGTCTGCTCCACTACGATTTCCACCAGACGTTCAAATATCTCCTGCTGGTTTTGCATGCGCAGGAATTGCTGGTGGGCCGCAATGACCGCTTCCTGGTATTGGTTCATCCGAACCAGGTCGTTGGACGCCTCCCTTTGCGACAGAAAGTTCTCCAGGTCAGACCGCAGACCATCCATTAAGACCATTAAATTTTCCGGAAAAGGTTGTCCGACACCCCGGCATAAGACTAGGGCCCCCAGTCCTCCAGAGGGGCCATGAAACAGTGTATGTGCGCTCCCACCCAAGCCGAAGTACTCGGCCTTTTCCTTCCATTCCAACAGTTTTGGGTCAGAGAAATCATGGAAAAAAACCATGCTTCCGGAGCGCGCTTGTCCTGCATCCGGCATCGCCTGTTCAAAGAACGGGGAAGCAAGAGGGACCCGCAGTTCCCGCGCATAGGACGCGGCTGGACCGGAGGTGGCACGGACCCGTATTAGCTCCTGGCGGGGTGGCATCCATCCAATCCAAACGCAGGGCAGGTCCAGCTCTTCGGATATCAGGTCTGTCAACTCCTGATATATGTCCTCTATGGCGGGAACAGGTCCCGATGGAAAACAGGCATTCGTCAATATCTGATAGGACAATTCGCGCAATGCAACCATTGACGCGCAATTCTTTCTTTCCAACATGCAAACCCCTCCATGTCAGCTTGCAATGGTTTTATACAGACAATATCTCATGTGCCATTTGCAGGGACGTAAGATACAGTTGCGCAATTTCTTCTTCCTTTGGCCCCGTTCTTCCTGCCCTACCGGCACATCCCTCCCATTGCCCTGTTTCATAGCAGTGCAATAGTTGCAACGATATGCTGACAGGGTTTTCCTGACCTAAGAGCGCTGCTCGTATCTCATTCCGTAAGGGCAGTAGTTCAACCAACTGCTCCATCGGTGTCTCCAGCAGTAATGGAAAGAGCGAAAGTAGCCCCAAGAGAAATTGCTCACCTGGGGCCTGGTAAATATAGGGGGCCAGAAGTTCACAAAAAAATGCCCGTTGCAGGGCCAGGGAGGTCAGATTGGTTGGCCTTCCCTGCTCCGTTCCAGGAAGGACAGCGAGGGTTGCCAACCTTTGGAAATGCTCTTCCCCTATCATGACCAATGCCATTTTGATTGTTTTTATTTCTTGCTTGACTAGATAGAGACCGCTGTTGACCAGTCGCAAAAGGCGATAGGTCAGCGCGGGACAGGCCTTGACGGCCATCTCCACCTCGTCCATGTCCATCGGAGAACGATATAGTGCGGAAAGAAGGCGAAGCGTGTGGATTGAGTTCGAGCAGAGGTTGCGCTTTACCATTACCTCAGGACGTGAGAAGAAGTACCCTTGGAAGAGGCCGTGTCCCTCATTGCGTGCTATCTGAAAGTGCTGCTCATCCTCTATCTTTTCTGCAATCTGGATGGCAGTTGACCCGCGTAAAGACTGGTAGACCTCGTTGCGTTGCTGGGCGTCAGCCGAAAGTAAAAAATCCACCTTAATATAATCGGCGAGCGCGACCAGACGTTGCATGCCTTCTCTTGGTTGGTAATCGTCCAACGCAAGCTGATACCCCTTCTTTTTCAATGCCTGACAGGCTGTTACAACCGCATCGTCTGGCTCAATGTCTTCCAATATCTCTAGTACAACAGACTGTGGGGGGAGCACCGCGACCAGGTTTTCAACCAGCGACTCCCGCGTGCAATTCAGGAATGCTTTGCCAGTGCCAACCATGACATCCAGACCATAGCACAAAACATTGTCCAGCATCATCCGTGTGGAACCGTCTTGGTCCCCAGAAAAGACATTTTCGGGACCAGAACGGAAAAGCAATTCATATCCGAAGACTTGTTTTTTAGAATTAAAGATGGGTTGTCGGGCAAAATACCTTAGGCCAGGATGCTGACCGGCTTGAAAGAACGTGTTTACAGAAACTACATCCGTCATACGCGAACTCTGCTAGTGGCCCGCCGGGAACATTTAGATTTACACTGAAATCAAGCATTCGTGGTCATACTGTATTACATGTATCAATGATACACGCCTTGGTATACTATCGGCCAAACTGCGGGATTTCTTCAGTTCCTGCGTATTCCGGACCATTTCTCCAAGTACCGGAGGCCGGTACAGCCGGAGATGCTGTTGTCTACGATAAAGAGTTCGCGGCCTTTGTTCTCAATACTCACTGTTGTCGCCTCCTGATATCGAAATGCATTACCGCAACGGTTCAGTCCCCTCATTGAGAATGTCGAGGTATCGTCGGTAGACGAAGAGACGGTGCCGCTTGCGACCGGTGGTCTCTTCGAGGATGCCGAGGTCAATCATGTGGCCCAATGACCTGGCGACGGTCGGCGCTGAGATGTCCATTCTTTTTGCTGCCGACGGAATCGCAATGATCGGATTTCGCTGCATGTGCTGGAAGACACGCAGAACCGAGGCTGCAGGCCTGCCGAGCGTCTCGATCTTTTCCTGGTCCCGGTTGAAAAGGGCCAGAATTTCGCGCGATGCGCTGGCCGCCTGTTCCGCGGTGTCACGCACCCCTACCAGGAAGAAATCAAGCCAAGCCTCCCAATCTCCCTTGGTTCGGACGCGGTCGAGTAATTCGTAGTACGCTGCCCGGTTTGTTTTGAAGTAAAGGCTGAGGTAGAGAATCGGCTCTCTCAGCGCATCCTTTGCGCAAAGTAGGAAGGCGATGAGAAGGCGTCCAAGCCTGCCGTTGCCATCGAGGAATGGGTGGATGGTCTCAAACTGCACATGCACCAATCCGGCTTTGATGAGCAGGGGTAAACCAAACTGCTCGTCATGCAAGAAAAGTTCAAATTGGCCCAGACAATCATTCAGTAGTTCTGGGGGCGGTGGCACGAAGACTGCATTGCCGGGGCGGCTGCCGCCGATCCAATTCTGGCTGCGGCGAAACTCGCCTGGCTGTTTGCCGCTGCCTCTTCCTTTGGACAACAGGACCTCGTGGATCTCTCGAATCAAACGCAGACTCAGCGGAAAGCCTGAACGTATTCGCTCCAGGCCGTGGTTCATTGCCGCGACGTAGTTCGAAACCTCCTGGACATCCTCGATGGGCGCGCCCGGCGCCTCATCGTTCTCGTAGAGCAAAAGATCGGAGAGAGATGACTGTGTACCTTCGATTTGGGAAGACAGCACAGCTTCTTTGCGGACATAGATGTAGAGGAGCAGGGAAATATCCGGGAGCAGGGAAGCCATGCCATCGAGCCTGCCAATGGCTTGGTTGGCTTGTTCCAGTAGGATTTGGAAGCGCGCGAGATCGATCGGCGGATCGGGCGGCAATGGCGGGGGCACGAAAGCTCGAACAGTCTCACCCTGAAACTGCTTGAGGACGTAGTGCCCTTCTCGGGCGGAGGGATCGGGACTTGGCACGGTATCCTTTCGTTAATTTTTGCGTAACGAAAGGATAGTCTATTATCTTTTTGTTGGCAACCAAGCTCTGAAGAATCAGGTACCGGTGCTGCACGAACCGTAAATGGACAGCTAGTACTGCACAGGTTGGCTGGTGGCTTCTCCAGCATTGGGCCGGTCGCACCATTTTGACTACGGAGTGGATCAGATCGAATCCGGAAAAACGAGGGACAATTGCTCCGGCGCCATGGGATGGATCTCCCGCCACAACAGGCAGAGCAATGGAGGCAGGGTGTGGCGCAGGCACAGGGTGCGCTCAATGCGGGCATGACAGGCCGCGCACAGGGTTACCATCCGGTCCAGTTTTGATACGCCGGGGTTGCGGTGATGGACGACCAACATCTCGGCGGAGCCGCAGATGCGACAAACGTGGGAGTCACGGGAGAGCACGGCCTCGCGCAGTCCGGAAAAGTGTTGCCGGTCCCAACGTAAACGGGCATAACAGCGAAGGCAATGGCCGCGGGCATAGATGTCCGTTGCTCCGCAGTGCAGGCAGAAGAGGGCGCGTTGCCGGAGTTGGAAGGTCATGGGACGCTGCGTTTTTTGGCTCTATAGCAGAATTTGTGGGTGTGAACTGGCGGTGAAAGATGACGCTGCGTGGAAAAGTCCAGGAGCGGGACT
>JBMFGT010000042.1:0-8603 GCA_049977205.1 Acidobacteriaceae bacterium
CCATTGAGGATTTTTTTTAACAATTCGTCAGGAGACTATATGGTTTTTGATTTTGCGCCTTCCGGCCAGGTTCCGTCCTTTGCGGCGGAGGTCTGCATTGTGGGCGCTGGAGCGGCGGGTATCACGCTGGCGGCGGAACTGGTGCGCCAAGGCAAACGAGTGCTTTTGCTGGAAAGCGGCGGCAATAAGGAAGAAGAAGTTTTGCAGCAGTTGGACCAGAGCGATAGGACCGGCCAATCGTTGCAAGTGGTGCACAATGGCCGATTTCGCGTGCTGGGTGGTAGCACCACACATTGGGGTGGGCAGATACAGGAGTTGCAGGAGCAGGATTTTGCGGTCCGCCCCGCAGTTCCGGGCAGCGGCTGGCCAATTTCCAAGGCCGCCTTGCAGCCGTACTACCAGCGCGCCTTGCAGGCCGAAGGGCTGGCGCCTGTCTTGCAGACGGACGAAGAGGTCTGGCGGCAGATCGGCGCAACCGCGCCCAACTTTGGCGAGGGGCTTGTCTCGTACTTTACCCGCTGGTGCCCGGAGACGAACTTCGCGCGCCTGTATCGCGAGGTGCTGGCGTCGCCCAATCTCTGCGTGGTGTTACATGCGACGGTCTGCGCCTTGTTGCTGGATGCGGATGGCAGCACCATCAACGGCGTACGCTGTCGGAATTTGTCCGGCAACGAATGTCTCTTTCATGCGGACCGCTATGTCCTTTGCCTGGGGATGGTGGAGACCATCAACCTGCTGTTGCAACCCTTGGAGTGCGGGCGAACATCTCCGTGGCAGCAAAATGCCTGGCTGGGGCGGCATGTGCAAAGTCACATTGATTACAACGCCGCACGGGTGGTCCCGCTGGACCGCAAACGGCTGGAGCGCCTCTTCCCCAACATTTATCTCAAAGGCAGGAAATACCATCCGAAACTCCGCGTGACGGCGGAGCGGCAGCACGAAGAAGAAATCCTGAACATCGCCGGGGCAATCACCTTCATCAGCCTTGGCGACGTGGAGCAGGATGTGCGCCAGATGAAGACGGCGGCGCGCAATCTGCTGCGCGGAAATTGGGCCGCCGTGGGCCTGCGCGACACCCTGCCCGCGCTCCGGCGGTTGCCGGTCCTTCTGCGGCTGGCCTACAGCTTTTATATCAGCCATCGCGCTTACTGGCCCAAGGACGTCACCTATTGGCTGCGCGTGCACTGCGAACAATCGCCACTGTCAGAGAGCAACATCACGCTCTCCTCGGAACACGACGCGCTGGGGATGTTTCGTTCGCGCATTGACTGGCATGTGTCGCCGCTGGAATGGAAGACCATCCGTTGTTTTACCAGCTTGGTGCAGGATGCATTGCAGACGGCGGGGCTGGCACGGCTGGAAGCGCAGCCGGAACTGGCCCTGGAAGATGGGTATCGCAACGTGACCTTCGATGACAGCTATCACTGGATGGGTGGGACGAGGATGGCGCGCACTGCCGCCGATGGAGTGGTGGACACAGACCTGAAGCTACATGGAGTGGGCAACACATACGTTTGCTCGCTCTCTGTTTTTCCCACTTCGGGCTTTGCCAATCCAGTGCATACCTTGCTGGCGCTGGCGCTGCGCCTGGCCGACCATCTGACAGAAGCTGGTCCCCATGCCTGAGACGGGAGCGCTGGAACGGATTGCGTTGGCGGAGACAGGCCGCATGACCACGCGGCTGGGCTTTGGCTGCTCCGGCCTGATGGGCGGCATCAGTGAGCGCGAGTCGTTGCGGCTGCTGGAAACCGCCTACGATGCGGGCATCCGTCATTTTGACGTGGCCCCGTCCTACGGCCACGGCATGGCGGAGCGGTGCCTGGGAAAGTTCCTGCGCGGCAAACAGGCGCAGGTGACCGTGACGACAAAATACGGTATTTTCCCTCCACGGCACAGTGGTTTTTTGGATGTGGCCCGCAGGTGCGCGCGGCCCATTGTCATGCAGTTTCCTGCACTGCGGCAGCGGGTGGCGCAGGCCGCTGCCAGGGGGAAGACCCAGGCGCATTTTTCCGTTGCCGAGGCCCGCGCATCGCTCACGCGCAGTCTGCGCGAACTGGGCCTGGAGCGGATTGACCTTTGGCTGCTACACGAGGCCACGGCGGACGATCTAACAGACGGCGCGCTCCTGGATTTCCTGCAAGAGCAGGTCCGGCAGGGACGCATTGGCGGTTTTGGCGTGGGCAGCGGCGCCGAGAGGGTCCCTGCGCTATGGGAGAAGCGGCGCGCCTATTGCCGTGTGCTCCAGTTCGAATGGCCCGGATTTGGCGTGGACGTCCTGCAATTTCCCGGGGCCTTTCTCATCCATCATCGTGTGGTGCAGAGACATTTTGTGGAATTGTCTGCGATACTGGAGCAGGACAAAGGACGTCTGCAACTCTGGTCCAGTGCCGTGGATGTGGACCTGGCGGACCGTCAGGTACGGGTAGCTTTGTTGCTGTACGCGGCGCTGCGCAGGCAGCCGGGACGGATGGTGCTGTTTTCCTCGCGGAGACCGGCGCACATCCTGGCCAATGTACACGCTGCGGCTGACGTCCGATGGAACGAACAAGTGCAACGCTTCAGTGGGTTGGTGCTCCGCATGGGCGCCAGCTTGCCCGGTGACGATTCGACCGCTGGCCCGGTCCATCGTCCTTTCACGTAAATCCTGTAGCATACAACATTTGAGTGAGGGGACGATGCGGATGCGACATTGGAAGACCCGCGTGTTGCTGTTCCTGGCCGTGCTGGGGCCAGGCTTCATCACGGCCAATGTCGATAACGATGCGGGGGGCATCCTCACCTACTCACAGGCCGGCGCGCAGTTTGGTTATATGTTGCTATGGACCATGGTCCCCATCACCATTGCGCTGATCGTGGTGCAGGAGATGTGCGCCCGCATGGGCGCGGTGACGGGCAAGGGACTCAGCGACCTGGTCCGCGAGGAATTTGGGTTGCGGACCACATTTTTCACCATGTTCCTGCTGGTGATTGTGAACTTTGGCAATGTGATGACGGAATTTTCTGGCATTGCCGGCAGTATGCAGTTGTTCCACATCAGCAAATACATCTCCGTGCCGGTGTGCGCTGCGCTGGTGTGGCTGCTGGTGGTCAAGGGCGATTACAAGAACGTCGAGAAAATCTTCCTTGGCGCCTCCTTGTTTTACATCGCATACATCATCACGGGCGTGCTTTCCGGGCCAAGTTGGCACACCGCACTGCTGGCCACTGTGCAAATGCCGCCGCGCACGGTCTGGCGCAGTTCTTCCTACATCTACATGACGATTGGCGTGATTGGCACCACAATTGCTCCCTGGATGCAGTTTTATCTGCAATCTTCCGTGGTGGAGAAAGGGATCACCGTCCGGCAGTATGGCGCTTCCCGGCTGGACGTAATTATCGGTTCATTTTTCACGGACATTGTCGCCTGGTTCATTGTGGTGGCCTGCGCGGCCACCTTGTTTGTGCATGGGCTGGGGACCATCCAGGTGCCCTCTGATGCGGCAGAGGCGATGAAGCCGCTGGCCGGCCAGTATGCCTTTATCCTGTTTGCCTTTGGACTCTTCAATGCCTCGCTCTTTGCCGCCTCCATCCTTCCGCTCTCCACGGCCTACACGGTCTGCGAAGGGTTGGGCCTGGAATCCGGGCTGGACAAGGGCTTCCGCGAGGCCCCGTTTTTTTATTGGTTCTATACGCTGTTGATTGCCGCGGGCGCAGGCATTGTCCTGTGGCCCCATTTTCCGCTGGTCAAGTTCATCATCCTGTCGCAGGTGTTGAATGGCGTCCTGCTGCCGGTGGTCCTCATCTTTATGCTGCGGCTCATCAATAAAAAAGAGCTGATGGGGAAACACACCAATGGGCACTGGTTCAACGGGCTGGCCTGGGCCACGGCGATCATTGTGATTGCGTTGACGGTGGTGATGGTCGCCATGCAATTGACGGGCAACAACAGTTAAAGGCGTTGGGGACCAGGGACAGGCGCCGAAGGTGTGGGCGTCAAAAGGACGCGCCCATCCCGTCTTCGCCTGCGCTTAAAGGACCTTTCCCAGCGCCAGGTCGCGGACAAATTTCTTGTCGGCAGCCAGGAAATTATATTTTGGCAGGTCCTCCAGCGGGGACCAGCGAATGTCATTGAAAATCCTGTTCTCCAGCGCGCCCTCAAACTGGTGTACGGTGAAGAACTGTAGATGGACGGCCCCGCCATTGCGATAGTTGTGTTGCAGCTCCGCTATGTTGTCCCCGATGATGGCGTCGATGCCCAGTTCTTCCTGCAACTCGCGGCGCAGGGCCTCACGGGGTGTTTCCCCCGGCTCGATTTTGCCGCCGGGGAACTCCCATAACAGGGACATGGCCTGTTCGGGTCTACGCTGGCAGATGAGGACCTCATTGTCGCGCAAGATGAGGGCGGCCACCACGGCGCGTACGCGGCGCGGGTCCGGTGCATTGCAGGGTGCTGGTTGCGCGTGACTGTCCATACTCTTACAGAATAGGGCCTTCTGCTCCCTCATGCGAAGGGCGCAATGGACGCAAGCGTGGGTGCGAAGGAAATATTTCTGGATGGATGGCGGCGGAAAGACAGGCCAGACCTTCCAGCAGGGTGTGGGCCGGGGTGTTCAGATGTTCGTCTGGGACGCAGAAAACGCGGCGGTCCCGCACGGCGCGCAGGCCCTGCCAGCCGCGCTTTTCCACTACGCGCTCCAGCGGCACACGGTCCCCGGCGCCACACCAGGCAAAGAGAAGTACATCTGGGTCCGCAGCGGCAACGGCCCCCGCGCTGGTCTTTTTGCCGGCCTCGCCAACAAAAACGCCACCGGCTGCCTCCACCAGTTCCTGTACCCAGGGTTGCGAGTGTATCAGCGGATTGCCCCATTCCTCGCAGTAAACGCGGGGCCGTTGCGTTTGCGGTGCGACCGCCAGCCGCACCCCGTCAATGGCCTGCTGCATAAAAGCAATCAGGCCCGCCCCGCGCCCAGGCGCGCCAACGATGGAGGCCAGCATACGGATGTCCTGATAAATCCCCGCCAGATGGTGCGGGGCCAGCGTCAGCACTGGACAGGCGGCCTTCAAGATCGCCGCCAATGTCTCCATACGATAGGGTGCAGAGGCCAGCACCAGATTGGGCCGTGTGGCAAGAAGTCCCTCTGCCGTGGTAGACCACGCATCAGCAATCACGGTAATGGGCCGCGTGCGTAGCTGCGGGACCGCTTCCACACAGTATTTTGTGCAGGCGACAAGCATGTCCAATGCCCCCAACTTCTCCAGCGTCAGCGTAATGCTGGGTTGCAGGGAAGCGATGCGCAATGGTGGCAGCGGTGGTGGCACGGTTGGCATCCTAACGTTGCGCTCCGTCTGCCGGATGGGAAAGCTCCGGTTGAAAGGCCATCCAGCCCCGCGCGGCGGCAAGCTGCACCAGTTCCGGCGTGGGGTTGACGGCAAAGGCGTGCTGCGCCAGGGCCAGCATGGCGGCGTCGTGGATGGAATTGCCAAAGACCGTATCTGGATTTTTTATTCCGATGCGGTCCAGAGCGACGGCCTTGCCTTCATCGGTGGGAATGTCAATAAGGTCCCCGGTCACCACCCCATTGGCCACGCGGACACAGGCCGCCAGCACATGGTCGGTGGGGATGCCAAAGTGTCCCATGGCCGCCTGAATGACCCAGTTGTTGGTGGAACTGACGGCCCAGAGCGTTGTGCCAGCGGCCTTCAGGTCCCAACAAAGCTGGCGCATCACGGGAAAAACGCGCGGTGCAATGTAAATGCCAAAAAAGGTGCGCGCAGCCGCCTGCAATTCAGCGTCGCGCAGTCCGCGATAGACCTGCACCATCTCGCCGCACATGGCCAATTCTGGCACCTTGCCTTGCCGGTAGCTGCGGTAGCGTTCGCGGAGCCAATCGCAGGCGTCACGGGAGAGCAGACCGGACCCCATGGACCATAGCATGAAGGCCTCACCGGCATCATCGGCCCAGAGCGTGCCATCGCAATCAAAAATGGCCACGGACGGACGGAGCGCCAGGACGCTGCTGCGGAACTCCTGCGGGGACAAACGGGTGAGGGAGGGAAGGGACGTATTTTGCAAATGCACAAGACCTTTGGGAACAGAATAGGGAGGAAAAATCCCCTTGCTCTTATTTTGCAGGATGGAAGACAATGCCGCCACTGCCCAGGATGAAAAGCAGACCGACACCCTGCGGCACAAGGCTGACCAAGTAGGTTCCATGCACGTTTCGGCGTTCCCATGGGTGTGGTCTCTCGCGGATAATCCATGCAGGGGCATTGCACCGTGGAGGCCAAACGCAATCTCGATGTCATTCGTGCCCATCTGGATTACCTGCGCGTGGAAAAAGGGCTGCGTCCGCTCACCTGCGCCGCGTATGGGCGGGACCTGTTGCAGTTTGCAGAACATCTGGAAGCGGGCCAGGGCCTGCTGACCAGGGCGCGGCAGGAGGACCTCTCCGGCTTTTTGCAGCACTTGCAGGCGCACCATGTTTCCATGCGTTCGCGCGCGCGCAAACTCTCCTGCCTGCGCGGGTTCTATCGTTGGCTGCTGCTGGACAAACAGATTTCATACGACCCCACCGTGCATTTGGAATCGCCCTCCGGCTGGAGGGTGCTTCCCAAGTCCCTGGCGGAACCAGAAGTCAATGCCATGCTGGACCAGGCCAAGACAATGGCAGACAATCCGTCCGCCAAGGGGACGGCCCTGCGCGACCGCGCCATGCTGGAGCTGCTGTACGGCGGCGGCGTCCGCGTGTCAGAACTGGTGGACCTTCGCGTGGAGGACCTTTCTTTGCAGCAAGGCCAGGTGCTAGTGCGCGGCAAGGGAGACAAAGAGCGCATCGTCCCGCTGGGACGCCCCGCGCTGGCGGCCATTGAGACGTACCTGGAACGGGGACGGCCAGGACTGCTGCGCCGTCCCGGCGTGGCGGATATGTTCCTCTCCGAACGCGGGCATGGGCTGACACGGCAGGCCGTGTGGATGCTGGTGAAAAAGAGCAACCATCGCGCCAGCCCGCACATGCTGCGGCATAGCTGCGCCACGCACATGGTGGAACATGGCGCGGACCTGCGCACCGTGCAGGTCTTGCTGGGCCACGCCGACATCGCCACCACGCAGGTCTACACGCACCTGGCGCTGGGACGGCTGAAGGCCGTGCATCGCGCCTGCCATCCCCGTGGCACGGACCACGGCGGAGTGTATGGGAAATCCGAAGAGCGGCTTGAGCAGGTGGGAGCACGCACGGAGAACATGCCATGAAGGCCACCGGCAAAACACGCGTGAAGACGGTCGCATCGGCCCGCACATCCGCAGAGGCGCAGGGCGCCAGCACGCCGGTTGAGGGGCCGGTCAGCGCGCCGGAGATGGAGCGACTGGCAAAAGAATACATGCAGGTCCTGTCCACGGAGCGGGCCTGCTCCGAACATACGCTGCGTGCCTATCAACGGGAACTGAAGGGCTTCCTCGCTTTTGTGGCGGGACGACTGGGCGCAACGGCCACGCCCCGGCAGGTGGAACATACTTTGGTCCGGGAATATCTGGGCGTGTTGTACGGCAGGGGACTGCAAAAGTCCTCCGTGGCGCGGGCGCTGGCGGCGGTGCGTTCCTGGTTCCACTGGCTGGCGCGGCAGGGGCATGTGGACCAGGACCCAGCGCGGCTGGTGGCCACTCCCAAGCTGCCCCAGCACCTGCCGCGCGTGCCGGGCATGGAGCAGATGCAACAGGTGCTGGACGGCCTGCAAGCTGGAGACCAGTGTGAGGGCGCGACCTGGCCGGAGCGGGATGCGGTGATCATGGAGCTGCTCTATGGCTGCGGCATCCGCAATGCTGAGCTGGTGGGACTGGACCTGGACGACATTGCGTGGGCCAACGGGTCCCTGCTGGTGCGTGGCAAAGGGCGCAAGCAGCGTTACGTTCCGCTAGGGGACGTGGCGGCAGCGGCCATCCGCAGGTATTTGCCGTCGCGTGAGGGGAAATTGGCCGCAGCGGGCAAGCAGACCCCGGCGCTGCTGCTGAATGCGCGGCTGAAGGGCAATGGCCGCCTGACCACGCGCAGTGTGGGACGCATTGTGAAGCAGATTGCCACGCGGCGCGGCCTGCCCGCCGACGTGCATCCGCACACCCTGCGCCACGCCTTTGGCACGCACATGCTGGAGGAGGGCGCGGACCTGCGCGCCATCCAGGAAATGCTGGGCCACGCGCGGCTCTCCACCACGCAGAGATACACGCACCTGACCGTCGGCCAGGTCGCCGCCGTCTACGACCGCACCCACCCACGCGCCCGATAGGGCGGGCGGGGGCGGGCATGGTCTTTTAGCAGGGATGGACGTTGGACCAGCTTACGTGCTGGAAGTTTCCCCACGCAAGCCAAAAACAGGCTTGAATGGACCACTGGCGGGAGTAGTTACTCAAGCAGCGCATGCAGGAGATCGCGCAAATCCGCCAGAAAAAGAGAAAGCCACAAATAAAGAAGATGTCATTCTGAGGAGCGCAGCGACGAAGAACCCAGACGGTCTGCGCTTTGTAGACAAGGCCAGCAGCGTCTGGGTTCTTCACTTGTATACGATGGAATTCGTGCGACTGTTCGGTCGTACGTGACTTGGGCAGCGGTCCCTGTGCTGAACGTCGGTCG
>JBMFGT010000043.1:0-8532 GCA_049977205.1 Acidobacteriaceae bacterium
GTTGTCAGTGCCCACGTCCAGCAGTACTGGCAGGCAATGTTCAGGATGGACACCTCCTAGCGCGGTGTACAGGGCCATCTTGCCAATGGGGATGCCCATGCCGCCGGCCCCTTGGTCGCCCAGGCCGAGGATGCGTTCGCCATCGCTGACCACGATGGCCTTCACGTCGCTGGAGCGGGAGTAGGAAAGTATCTGGGGGATGCGGTCCCTGTTGGGATAGTTGATAAAAAGGCCGCGGGGCCTGCGCCAGATTTCACTAAAACGCTGGCAGCCCTCGCCCACGACCGGCGTATAGACGATGGGCAGCATTTTTTCAATGTTGCGTGTGACCAGGGCGTAGAACAACGTCTCGTTGGTGTCCTGCAGGTCGCGCAGGAACCTGTACTTGGCAAAGTCGTTCGGCTGGGACCCGAAGGCCTTCATGCGGCGGGCCATCTGCTCGTCCAGCGTGCCAACATGGGGTGGCAACAGCCCGTGAAGGTCCAATGTGTCCCGTTCTTCCACCGTAAATGCTGTCCCTTTATTTAACCGGGGATTGTTCAGCAGGTCGTAGCCAGTAAGTCCCGTTAGTAGGCGCTCGGCGTCTGGAGTAGATGAAGCATGCAGGTCTTGACTCATTTTCTTGTCCCCCTTGGTCTGCCTTGCGTAGGCGTTTTTTGTGGGATGGAGCAGAAATCCTCAGGAGAAACTTCCTTCACATCAGCACCAAACATGGTGGTCGCCTTAAACAAGAGCTGTTATGGTTTGCCCGGACATTTTTATGGCTGGCACCATTGGTTGAAACGCACGTTCTGGCACCCGGTTAGTAGGCCGCAGGTAGTAGGCCGACCCCGGTATTGAATGTCTTGGGACGGGACGCTCCCGTCCCCAATAGCATCCCGCTTTAATGGTCGCAGCGGTTCTCGCCAGTGTGCAGGTTCCCCGCCAAATGGTCCAACACTAGGTCCTCTGGTACACCTTCGGATGCGCCCACGAGCACCTGGATGTCCCGCGCTACAAACAGGTCATAAGCGCGTTGCCCCATGCCCCCGGCAATGATCTTATTGACGCCACGCTCAGCCAACCATTGCGGCAAAAGGCCCGGTTCATGGGGTGGGGCCAGTACGTCTTCCCGTTTGAGTATTTTCTTCTCCGTAGTGTCTACATCAACCAGTGCAAACTGTTCACAGTGCCCGAAATGCTGGGCCAGTTTTCCTTCCGCGAGTGGAATTGCAATCCGCATTTGTTTATCTCCTAAAGTTAGTTTCTATATGTTGACTTGGCCGGGCCAAGTAGGAACGTCGGATACTGCGTTGGACCAGTGTACGCCCTCCTTACCAGTGTCCCTCGACATCGGGGGACTGGACGGCCTTCAGCTTGCCTGCTTGCAACTGCGCGGCTGCATCCGCCACGGTCCCGGTCGCGCCGGTGTATATCTTGATGTTTCCCGCATGGAGCGTGGCATACGCCTTGGGCCCAACGTGTCCGGTTATCAACGTATCGGCCCCGGATTCGACAATTTTTTTGCCCGCTTGTATGCCCGCGCCTTGCGCGGCGTTCAGGTTGATGGTGTTGGGGACAGCAACGGATGTTTGTTTCTCCGTGTCCAGAATGATAAAAAACTTCGCCCTGCCAAAACGTGGGTCTACGGGCGATTGCTCAGTTTCCCCTTCGGATGTTATTGCCAGTTTCATATTGCCCTCTGGTCAGGAGAATGCACGTTCCGTGCCAATTCCTTTTGCCCTATGCTGGCCTTGCTATCTTGCGCAGAACAATAGGGCCATCTCGAAGTGGGGCAGGAAGAAGCAAATCTGCGGAGGGACGGGACATTGCAAAATGCAAGACTCAAGACGATTGCTCTTTGCCGGGGCCGTCTTGTGAAGAAGGAAGTATTTCCAGCGCCTTCAGTTTGCGATACAGCGTACTCGGATTGATCCCTAATTCGCGCGCCGTGCGCTGACGGTTGTCCTGGTTCCGCACCAGCGCCTTTTCGATCATGTGCTTTTCTGCCATACGCAGGCTCATTGCAGCATTGGATGGGGCCCCGGACGTTGCTGCGGGGCGAAGTTCCACCGGCAGGTGGTGCAGTTCAATCAGGCCGCCGCTGCATAATACGAACGCCTGTTCCAGGATGTTCTCCAACTCCCGCACGTTCCCTGGATAATCATGGTCCATCAAACGCACCATGACCTCCTGGGAGACGCCGGCAACGTCCTTTCCTTGCAGGCGATTGAATTTGGCCACGATATGGTCTACCAGCAATGGGATGTCTTCCCGCCTCTCCCGTAAGGCGGGGACCTTCAAATGGACCACGCGGACGCGGTAGAAGAGGTCCTCCCGGAACTTGCCTTCCCGGACCAGTTGCACCAGGTCTTTATTGGTGGCGGCCAGCACCCGTACATTTACTTTGACCGATTCGGTCGCGCCCAGCGGTTCCACGCACCGCTCCTGCAGCACCCGTAGCAAACGGACCTGCATGGCCGTTGAAATGTCCCCAATTTCATCCAGGAAGATGGTGCCGCCATCGGCCAAGGCGAAACGGCCAGGCTTGTCCCGTCGCGCATCGGTGAATGCCCCGGCCTTGTAACCAAAGAGTTCCGATTCCAACAAAGCGTCCGGCAAGGCCGCACAGTTCACTGCAACAAAGCGCTTCTTGCTGCGGGATGACAGGTTATGGATGGCGCGGGCGAACAACTCCTTGCCGGTGCCGCTGTCTCCCTCAATCAAGACGGTGCTATTACTGGCCGCAATCTGCGGCAGGATGTCGAAGAGGCCCCGCATCACAGGACTGCGTCCCACGATGTCTTCAAAGGTGTATCTTGCTTCCAGTTCCTTGCGCAGTTGCTCCACATGGCTCAGGTCCTGAAAGGTCTCGACCCCGCCAATGACTGTGCCATCCTGGCCGCGCAGCAATGCCGTGGAGATGCGGATGGGGACCCGCTTCCCATTGGTATTGATGATATTGGCCGTTGCGCCAACCACCGGTTTGCCCGAGGAAAGCGTTCGCCGTAGAGCGCAGGCCCCTTCACAGATGCTGGCGCGGAAGACATCCGAGCATATCTGCCCCATGGCGTCTTGCCTGCGCACACCCGTGATCCGTTCAGCGGCGCGATTGAAGGCCGTGATCCGCCAATCCGGGCCGACGGAAAAGACGCCCTCGTTGATCGAATCGAGGATGGGGTCGCTGTTGGGATGTATTGGATGGTCCATTACGCTACAGAGTACCCCGTACTGTTGCAATATGCAAGGTATATCTTTCTCCCTTGTTGCAATTTGCAAGATGTCTTGGCCTCCTTACACCCAACCGCGTGCAACCAGTAGCAGTTGCGGCTTTGGCATGTAGCGTGCCTTAGTTCTTTTGCTATGAGGATCGCGATTCCACAGTGGCAAGGTCGCGTCTCTCCCGTCTTCGATGTTGCGGCCAATCTCCTGTTGGTTGATGTTGAGGATGGCCACGAGGTCCGGCGCGAGGAACGCAAGCTCTCCGGTGCAGACCCATTCGCCCGCACTGCTGAGTTCCTTCGCTGCGGTGCGGAGACACTTCTTTGCGGTGCGATTTCCGCCCCCATTGCGGCCAGAGTAGCTGCCGCAGGCGTGCAAGTGGTGGGATTCACCTGCGGCAAGGTGGACGATGTATTGCGTGCGTATTTGAACGGCGGCGCTGCGGGCCGGGCATTTGTCATGCCGGGTTGTCAGAGGTGGCGCCGGTGGAGAGGGGAAAACGCCATGCCAAGGATTTTCGGTGCTGGGGCTGGTCAAGGGAACAGGGGACGCGAGCAAGGCAAGGGACAAGGTCTGGGAACAGACAGGGGCGGAGGCCCTTCTACAGGCCAGTTGGCGGACTTCTGTGTCTGCCAACTATGCGGAGAGAAGGTCCCACACACGGTAGGATTTCCTTGCCGGGAAATGAGTTGCCCCAAATGTGGTGGGCCAATGACGCGATCGTAAGTTCCATCATTTCAAGCAAAAAGGAGGAAAGAAAATGCCATACAGAGACGGAACAGGCCCTTCGGGGCAGGGCCCCAGGAGCGGACGGGGAGCAGGATTTTGCGGTGGTGCTCAATTGCCAGGAGGCCAAGGCCCCGCTGCGGGTAGGGGGTTTGGTATGGGTAGAGGTGGCCAAGGCGGACGGGGCAGGAGAAACCAGTTCTTTGCCACTGGCCTGCGCGGTTGGCAGCGCGCCGCTGGAACAGCGCCCATAACAACTGCGGCCCCAGAGCAGCAGGAAATGGTCGCGCTGAAAAACCAAGTGGAGTACATACAGGCCACACTGGAACAGGTGCGCAAGAGGGCCGAGGAACTCGGGGCCAAGTCAAAATAAAGACAATTGCTGGGGCAGAGTGTGCCGCGTAGTAGACGCACGGACGCGGCACACAGACCATGGAACGGAACGGCGCCAGGAAAGTAGGGGAAATTCGATGAGGACCAAAAATAGTTTTCTGCAGATCGCAATGGTGCTGGCCGTCAGTATGGCCAGTTGGATGTTTGCCCAGAAGGTAAGTGGTGCACAACAGGGCACCCAGTCAAACACGGGGACCTATGTCCAAGGCACTGTACAGGAAGTGTTCTCGACCACTTGTGGACGGGGTGGAAACGGGACACATCTCACCCTGCAAGCCAAAGACCAGACCTACGACGTGCGCGTAGGGCCGTCTTACTTTGTTACGAAGAACGGATTTGAGTTCTCCAAGGGGGACCAGATCGAAGTTACAGGGGCCAAGACGGTCTACAACAGGGCCAACACAATCATTGCGCAAAAGATAACGAAAAAGGGAAAGGTCCTCACCTTGCGCGATGCAGATGGATTTCCTCTCTGGGCAGGCCAAGGGATGGGTGGCTGGCGTCATGGCCGAGGTTGTGGTGGTGGGTGCGGTGGATGCGGTGGGTGCGGCGGTGGATGCGGATGTCGTGGCATGGGTGGTCCCGGCTGTGGATGCCAGTAATGTTGACGGTAGATAGCCAACAGAAAACATAGGGGGCCAGGTAATTACAAACAGAAAACCTGGTTGGCCATCATGTAGGGAGCTGTTGTTTCTGTCCTATTTTCCGGAAGCGAAGGATGGACATGGAAAATGAAATGAGGGGCGATGAAGATTGCAATAGCCAGCGGCAAGGGCGGGACTGGTAAGACGACCGTTGCGACCAATCTGGCATGGGTGGCGGCACAAAGCGGGCTGGATGTTGCCTATCTGGACTGTGACGTGGAAGAGCCAAACGGCCACTTGTTTCTCAAGCCGGTGAACGTCCTTACACGTTTGATCGCACGCTCGTACCCAAAGGTGGATGAAGGAAAGTGCATACACTGTGGCCTCTGCGGTGAAATCTGCCAGTACAGCGCCATTGTCTGTGTTGGCCCCAAAGTCCTTGTATACCCGGAACTCTGCCATGCCTGTGGCGGCTGCACGCTGGTTTGTCCCCCAAGAGCAATCACCGATGTCTTCCGTGAAGCAGGCAAGCTTGAAGTTGGTATGGCCGGACCGGTCCATTTTGTCCAGGGAGTGCTCAAGGTCGGCGAAGCGATGAGTACGCCGCTGGTGCGACAAGTCAAGGCTGAATCGGCGGGGAAAGATTTGCAGATCATTGATTCCCCACCCGGCACATCATGCCCGGTAATTGAAAGTGTGCGTGGCGCGGACATGGTCCTTTTAGTTACCGAGCCCACCCCGTTTGGTCTAAATGACCTAAAACTGGCGGTGGAAATGGTACGGGCCTTGGGACTTCCTTTCGCGGTGGTCATCAACCGCGCTGGGGTGGGTGACCAGCGGACGCAAGAACATTGCAGACAGGACGGTATCAGTGTGCTGGCGGAAATCCCCGATGATCGCCGCGTGGCTGAAGCATATTCGCGTGGCGAATTAGCGTGTGATGTTGTGCCGGAATTGCGCGCGGTGTTGCTACAGATACTAGACCGATTACGGGACTGGGACTTGACCGAGCAACAAACAAAACAGCAGGTGGTTGCCCAATGAGCCGGCCTATACCCATCCTCCCTCTGGGCCATCGCAAGGCAAAAGAGCTGGTGGTCATCAGTGGCAAAGGAGGGACGGGAAAGACCTCTATCGTGGCTTCCTTTGCTGCGCTTGCGCGCAATGCTGTGGTCGCTGATTGTGATGTAGATGCCGCCGACCTTCACTTACTATTGGGCCCACGCGTTCTCCACCACGAGTTATTTATGGGCGGAAAGCGCGCCCGTATCAATGCGGAACAGTGTATGGCATGTGGCAAATGCGAAGAGTTGTGCCAGTTTGATGCGGTCCGCTCCGATGGCCCCGGCAATGGGAGCGTCGAAAAGACCTTCCGCGTTGATCCGATTGCGTGCGAAGGCTGTGGCGTGTGCGCCTGGTTTTGTCCTGAGGGCGCCATCGAGTTTTCCCCCGCGATCAACGGAGAATGGTCCATTTCTGAGACGCGCTTTGGCCCCATGGTCCATGCCAAACTTGGCATCGCCGAGGAAAACTCAGGCAAGCTTGTAAGTGTCGTTAGGGGAAATGCGAAACAGACCGCAGAGGAAAGCAGCGCTGACCTTGTAATCATTGATGGCCCACCCGGCATCGGCTGCCCTGTAATTGCATCGATCACAGGCACAGACATGGTCCTGATAGTCACCGAACCAACCCCCAGCGGCCTGCATGATCTGGACCGCGTCGCTGATCTGGCCCGGCATTTTGGCATCCCAGTCATGGTCTGTATCAACAAGTGGGACATAAATCGGGAAATGAGTGGAGAAATAGAAGCAGCCGTCCTTGACCGCGGGCTTGTCTTGGCGGGTAAGGTCCGTTACGACCGTGCTGTGACTGAAGCACAGATACAACAGAAGTCCCTGGTTGAGTATCAAACGGACGGGTGCGCTGCGGACATTCGTGGCCTTTGGACGGCTGTTAAGGCCCAATTGGATGGCCGCACCATTCCACTTGCTGAAGAAGACCTATAATGAAACCATAAGGAGCACACCTCTTGGACACACCAGAAACTAGAAACCAACCAAGCAAGGCCACATCAGCCAGCAACGGAATGGACACCTTGATCCAGGCATGGAATGACCGCGAAGAAATCGCCGTCTTCGCAACTGTGGACACAAACAGGTCCCCCAACGCTATTTACATCACGGAAGTCCGCCATCTTCCCGGCGAAGGGTTCGTTGTTGCAGACAACTACTTTCACAAGACGCGGGCCAACATCCAAACCGGGACGAGAGGGGCCATCTTGTTTCTCACCAAAGGGCGTAAATCGTTCCAGGTGAAAGGTACCCTAAGTTACCACACCAGCGGCCCGGTTTTTGAATTTATGCAGTCCTGGCATGACCCGAAATACCCGGGCGTGGCGGCGACACTTCTGCGGGTCGAGGAGGCCTACAGCGGCGCTGATAAGTTGCTTTAGGACAGGTAACGCAGCGGACATGGCCGTGCTGGCCCCCCGCAAGCTGGAGCATTTGAATTGCAGGGCCATGCGATTGCTCCGCGAGGGGACAGACCATGCAGGCCGTTTTTTCTGCTCTGGCAAACGGGAGCGGCATGCAAGGTCAGGCTGCCATTATACGCCGTTTCCACGTTGGTCCCAGGCCGCTATTTTCCAACTGAAGCACATTAGCACAGCCAAAAATGAGGGAAGATTGTCCGGTCACCTGCTATGAACCACATCATCCTTTCTCCGTCGGCACAATTGGCGATTTACTGCGCGTTCGTTCTACTGGCTTCGTTGGCGGGCGGATGGTCCCTGCTGGCCCTGCACCCGACCCATACACGGCTGCAAATGGCGGGCAGCTTTGTCGCTGGGTTGATGTTGAGCATGGCGCTACTCCATTTCTTGCCGCGCGCCGTACAGGAAAATCATTCGGTGGAACAGACGGTGCATTATGTCCTCGGCGGATTTATGGCGGTATTTTTCCTGCAACGGTTTTTCCCCCATCATCACCATGATGTTCCTGCAGGCGCACCGGAACATAACGTCCAGACCGCGAAGGCCCTCCCAGCGTCCACGCTGGCGGAGCGGTCCGCCGACCAGCTTTCATGGGTCGCCACCACGGTGGGCATGGCGTTGCACTCGCTGATGGGCGGTGTGGCCATGGCCGCCGCCGTGAACGCCGGGCCACGCGCCTCAGTCGGCTGGCTAGGACTGGGCACCGCTCTGGTCATCATTCTCCACAAGCCATTCGATGCGATGGCGGTCACGACGGTAATGACCGCCAGCGGCAGTTCGCTATTTGCCCGGCACCTGATCAATACCCTGTTTGCCTTCGTCACGCCACTCGGCGCGGTGTTGTTTACCGTGGGCATAAGCCACTACGCAGCGGACAATCCAGTGGTCTTGGGTGATGCCTTGGCGTTTTGCGCTGGCACGTTTCTGTGCATTGCGAGTGCAGGGCTATTGCCAGAAGTGCAGTTTCATTCCCACGACCGCGTCAAGCTTTCACTCGCCCTGGCGGCGGGCATTGCCGTCGCGGTACTCGTGGGATGGTTGGAGCCAGCAAACCACAGGGCCTACCTCCAGCAACCGAACACTGTGAATGAATACACCCGCCCAATCCAACGACATTAGGACCGTACTCCGGTCGGG
>JBMFGT010000044.1:0-8505 GCA_049977205.1 Acidobacteriaceae bacterium
GCAGAAAAGATCGAAGTCTTCTATCTGCCCAGCTACTCGCCGGAGTTGAATCCGGATGAGTTGCTCAACGCCGACCTCAAGCAGTGCGTGACCAAGGCCGCCCCGCCAAGGACAAAGATAGAGCTGACGCGTACCGCCATCGGCGCCCTGCGCAGCATCCAGAAGCAGCCCGAAAGGGTGGAAAGCTACTTCGGACAGAAAGATGTATGCTATGCCGCCGCGTAGCAATACTTCTGGCCCGGATCAATAGTTATAAATGCAGTACAACGATCCCGTGAGCGGTAGGTGAAGTACATGGGCTACGAGGGGCAGTTGGCTGGATAGTCCATGTTACTTAGGCGCACGGCCTGGAGATGCTTCCACTGGTCCTTAGGCAGCGTAAATAAATAACATTTATATTTGTTATTTGGATATGCTATCCAGTTAGGTATGGACAGTGATACCCAAGTCGCCCAGTACTTTGCTGGTATGTGGCCCCATCTGGACGAACACGCCCGCCGCCTGGTGGCCGCCAGCAAAGCCGTGGAACTGGGTTATGGCGGCATTTCGCGGGTCAGCCGTGCCTGCGGGCTTTCGCGCGTCACGCTGACCAAGTGCGTTGAGGAATTGCAGGCCGCGCCGTTGGTTCCAGGCCTGATTCGCCACGAGGGCGGCGGACGACACGCGTTGACGTCCAACGACCCCGGTCTGGCACCCACATTGGACGGCCTAGTCGAGCCGACGGCGCGCGGCGCCCCTCAGTCGCCGCTCCGCTGGACTTGCAAGAGCGCTCGCACACTGGCGGCGGAACTGACGTCCCGGCGTCACCCGGTCAGCCACACCAAAGTCACCCAATTGCTGCGAGAGGGGGGCTACAGCCTGCAAGGCAACCGCAAGACCGAGGAGGGGGACGATCATCCCGATCGCGACGCGCAGTTCCGGCATATCAACCGCGCCATCAAACGTGCTTTGCGGGCCGGCGAGCCCGTCATTTCCGTGGACACGAAGAAAAAGGAATTGATCGGCAATTACCAGAACCAGGGCCGTCAATGGCGCAAAGCGGGGACAGCGGACAAGGTCAACGGATATGATTTTCCCGGTCCCGAGGTGCCTCGCGCCTATCCCTACGGAGTTTACGACCTGGGACGCAACGCCGGCTTCGTCAATGTGGGCACGGACCATGACACCGGCGCGTTCGCGGTGGCCTCGATCCGCGGTTGGTGGCGCGCCGAAGGCCGCCACCTGTATCCGCGCACGGGGCGGCTGCTGATTACCGCCGATGGCGGTGGCAGCAACGGCTGGCGCCTGCGGCTGTGGAAGTGGGAGTTGCAGCGCCTGGCCGACCAGACGGGGCTGACACTGACGGTCTGCCATTTCCCGCCGGGCACGAGCAAATGGAACAAGGTGGAGCACCGGTTGTTTTCCTTCATCTCGTCCAACTGGCGCGGCGAGCCACTGCGCGATTACGAGACGGTGGTGCGGCTGATCGCCGGGACGACGACGGCCAAGGGCTTGAAAGTGACCTGTCGTTTGGACCACCGCAGGTACCCCGTTGGACGCAAGGTCACGGATGAAGAGTTTGCCCATGTCAATCTGAAGCCCGACAGATTCCATGGCGAATGGAACTACACGATTCATCCCAGCATCGACAATCAGTTGTAAATGTTATTAGTTTACAGCGCCTAAAGCCAGTTGGGCGGCCCATCCATCCCCCCCCCGTTGTATATGGTTCTCTCTGAGGCTTACATTTCAACCTGGCTTGCGGCACTAAGGGTGTCCCGACGAAGTATGGGTGCTGGACCTCATGGCGGCTACGCGACATGAAGATAGGAAAAGGCCCATTTCAAAAACGACCTCTATCAAGGTCGGCCAAGGAGAAAGCGGAGAATGCGGTCCGTCCATTTTGTGTAAGGCGGCTTCAGGAAGCGTGCAAAGCTCCAGCCCACGGCGCGGTGCATTGCCAGCACCCCCTTGCGATGGCTGAAGGTGTCCAGCCCGTCCAGGCCGTGGTAGGCGCCCATGCCGCTAGCACCTACGCCGCCAAAGGGCAGATTGCCCTCCGAGAGGTGGAAGATGCAATCGTTGATGGTCGCGCCCCCAGAAGTGGTCCGCTCCAGCACGTACCGTACACGTGCATGGCTGTGGTCAAAGTAATACAGCGCCAGCGGGCGGTCGTGCCGGTTGATATATTCGATGGCCGCATCCAACGACGTGTAGGTAAAAACCGGCAGGACGGGGCCGAATATCTCCTCCTGCATGGCCTTCATGTCGTCGTTGACGTTCGTAAGTAGCGTCGGAGGAAAGATGCGGTCCCCGGCGTTGTAAGTCTCTAAGTCAGCGCCGGTCGAAACGATGTGGGCGCCCTTGCTGCGCGCGTCCTCGACCAGGGCGGCCATGCGCTCCCAGTGCGCGCGATCAATCATGCGGGTGTAGTCAGGATTGGTTGCCAGATGCGGCAGCCGCCGCGCCACCACGGCCTTGGCAGCGTCCACAAACTCGTTGAGCCGCGCCTCTGGCACCAACGCATAATCTGGGGCCACGCAGGTCTGCCCGGCGTTCCAGAACTTGGCGGAACAGATGCGGTCCGCGGCAACAGACATGGGAAAACTTTCATGCACCAGCGCCGGTGACTTGCCTCCCAGCTCCAGAGTTACAGGCGTCAAGTTTGCAGAGGCCGCCTTCATCACCAGCTTGCCCACACGTCCAGAGCCGGTATAGAGTATGTGATCAAACGGCAAAGATGAGAACTGGGACGCCACCTCGGCCCCGCCGAGGACGACGCTTACATACTCCGGAGGGAATATCTCCGCGAGTAACTTGCGGAGTAACTCCGCTGTGCGCGGGGCCAGCTCCGAAGGCTTGATCATCGCGTGGTTGCCTGCGGCCAGCACATCGACGAGTGGCAGAATCGTGAGATACAACGGATAGTTCCACGCGCCCAGTATCCCCACAACACCCAGCGGCTGTTTGACCACAAAGGCGCGGCTGGGCCATAACTGCCACTTTGTGCTTACGCGCTCTGGGCGCATCCATCGCTTGAGGCGCCGTTTCATGTACCGTATCTCGTCCACCACGGGGAACATCTCCATCAACAAAGACTCCTGCGGTGCGCGGTGGAAGTAATCGTCGTTCATCGCTTCCACCAGGTCCGTCTTGTGGTGCAAGATGGCCGCCAGAAGCGCGTCCAGGGCATCCATACGTTCCGCGTAACTGCGGGGCCGCCGCTGGTTAAAAGCGTCCCGCTGCGTCTGGAAAATGCGCCGCAACTCTTCGGATGGAAAATTTTCGGCGAGGTCTGGGGAAGAGGTCGGGGCCATTTTTTTTCATCCTTGGGTGTTTCTGGTGGCAACTGCGTTTTTTATGGCCGGTGGAACATGTTCCATGGCGCGTTCGGTCAGTGCGATGATGGTGAGCGCAGGATTGACGCCGAGGTTCGCGCTGATCACGGAACCGTCGCAGACATAAAGGTCCTTGTAACCAAAGATGCGATTATAGCGGTCGACGACCCCGTGCTCAGGCGTCTCCGCGGCCCCCGCACCGCCGATGCAGTGCGCCGTCATCGGGACATTGAAGAGGACCTCCGTGATGGTGGTGCAAGGCACGCCGCCCGTGACCGAGGCCCCCAACTCGGCAAAGCGGTTCGCTGCCGGGATGTAAGTGGGGATGCGGTCTCCTTCGGTCGTCAGCACCTTGGTAAAAGGCCAGTACCAAGGCCGTTTGTACCGCATGTTAAGATGGCCATCCAGGGCCTGCATACAGAGCAGTATCAGCGTCTCTTTGGCGGAGCCGAATGGCTGGATGGCGCGCAGGGTCCGCCACGGGGACCTAAAAAACTGGCGTCCCAGTGTCCCCAGCCAGGTGAAGATGCGCGTGGGACCGGGGCGGCCATGGGTGAGCAGGGTCATCAGCGGGCCGAGCGCGTCCGAGCCGTTCGGATAGCGGGTGGCCTCAATGTGCGTGTTCGCATCGATGTAAATACCGGAGCCGATGGCGATGCCCTTTGAGATGTCCTCTGCGCTGCCCGGATAGCGCACTGCTATCAGCGACTCCGCATTGGTGCGCACGCGGTTGCCAAGCTGGTCTGAAATCTTCGGCAGCGATCCGCCCTGCTTGAGCCGGAACAGCAGTTCCTGCGTGCCCAGTGAGGAAGCGGCAAAGACCACGCCGCGCGCGGTGAAACGCTGCTTTGCGCCCCCGAACAAGGCCAGGGAGGACTGCGTGAATACCTCGTATCCATCGGCCCCGTCCGCCTTGCCATTGAGAGGTCTTACATCCACCACCTTGGTTTCCGCCAGCACCCGCGCGCCTTTTTTCTCGGCCAGGTAGAGATAGTTTTTGTCCAAAGTGTTTTTGGCGTTGTGGCGGCAGCCCACCATGCACCCCCCGCAGGCGATACAACTCTGGCGCTCCGGTCCCTCGCCCTGAAAATATGGGTCGGTACAGGAAGTGCCGGGGGCCTGGCCATCTTTGCCGAAAAAGATGGCCACGTCCGTAGGGTAAAAAGTGTCTCCCACGCCAGCGGCCTCGGCCATCTCTTTCAATCGCAAATCAGCGGGTCCCAGGATGGGATTGGTGACGGTCCCCATCATGCGTTTGGCGGTGGCGTAATGCCTGGGCATTACCTGCTTCCAATCATCCAGGCCTGCCCATGTGCCGTGGTCCCAAACCGTGTCGGGTGGCACCAGCAAGACGTTGGCGTAAGTGATCGAGCCGCCCCCCACGGCGTTGCCATGCAGGACCATGACATGCCGGAAAAACCGGATGTTGAAAAAACCGCGCAGGCCGAGCTTGGGTCTCCAGAGATAGCGGTGCAATTTCCAGTTTGTAGTTGGCAGGTTTTCCGGTGTCCAGCGGCGGCCCATTTCCACTACAAGGACCTTGTGGCCCTTTTCTGTAAGCCGCAACGCCGCAACACTGCCGCCGAAGCCCGATCCGATAATGAGGAAATCGCAGTCGAAAGCTGGCATAGAGAGGCCCTCGTGGTGGTCCTACTCCTGTATTGCATCGGACCAAGCATAGCACGGCGCGGGTGGGTCATAGCGAAAAGTTGTACCTGTTTCTGGGAAGCAGGGAAATCCGCCCAGTCCGAACCATCGCGGCGCCCAGCGTGCGTGGCCCCACAGACCCCGCGTGGGGCCAGCATGACTGGCAAGACACTGGTCATCCGGGGGAAATTACCGGCAGTCAAATGCTTTACATCTATGGACAGGTAGAAGGCACGGTGCGGATGCCGGGCAACCGAGTCATCGTGGTACACAATGCCAGGGTGAAGGCGAAGATGACGGCGCGGGAAGTGGTGGTGCAAGGCAACATGGAAGCCAGCGACCGCGCGAATGTGCGCAGCGATGGCCCCCTGACCCTGTCCGCGGGGACCTGCGGCGGTGGCGTCATGATCGGTCCCGCTTATATATGGGGTTTTGTGCCCGTTTCTGGATTTGGATGGGCTTAAATTATTGATTCTATGGTGGGCGCTGCAGGATTCGAACCTGCGACTTCCACCGTGTGAAGGTGGCACTCTACCGCTGAGTTAAGCGCCCTGACCGCCGCTCTTGCGTCGGATGCAACAATGCGGGGTACATTGCAGAAAAAACATCTTGGAAGACCGCCGTCCGTGCTTCCAGTATGGTATGGAAAAAGTATACCCTAGAGCAGGCCATGATGGGGCATGACGACAAGCCGAGGCGGGCCGATGGGAAGCCCGGCGCCAGGGATGGGGACGACCCTGCCTCAAAGGCAGAGGGACAGGCAGTGGTTTTTCCTGCCGAGGAAGGCCCGCTGCTCGGAACGCCAGGGATTTCTTTTGTGGAAGATAGAGGCAACCCGGAAGAAATGTCGGGGCCTGCCTCTTCCCTGCCGGAAGAAGAAAATCCTGATCTGGAAGCGCAACTTGCAGACCTCGATGGGGTTCCAGATGGTATGGGTACGATTGCGCTTGACCGGACGCCACTCCAGGGAAGTCATTCGCCGATGCCAGTATCGTTGCGGGCCAAGGACTGGTCGCAGTTGTCCGACGCTGAGATCATGCAGCGTGCCGGGGCCGGCGACGATGCCTGCCTGGAGTATCTGATTGCCAAATACCGTCGGCCCATCGTGTATTTCATGTTCCGCATGGTGCATAATCAGGCCATCGCGGAAGAGCTTGCGCAGGAGGTCTTTCTCCGCGTCTACCGGTCACGGCAGAGCTACCGCGCCGAGGCCCGCTTCAGCACCTGGCTCTACCGCATCGCCAGCAATCTGGCCGTGAACCACGCACGGGACACCAAGTACGAACGGAGTGCTTCCAGCATCTATCTGGACACGGTGGATGAAGAGACAGGGACCTCCCCGGACGTGGCCGATCCCCGGCCCACCGCTGAGCAGGACCTTCTGCAAAAGGAACGGATGCGCCAGATCCGGGCCCATGTAATGGCCTTGCCGGAACGGCAACGAATGGCGGTCCTGATGCACAAATACCAGGGACTCAACTATAAAGACATTGGGGCCGTACTCAAACTCAGTGAGTCCGCAACCAAGTCGCTGCTCTTTCGCGCATATCAGACGTTGCGCGAGGGACTGAAAGAATTCGTCTGAAGAGGGAAGTGCGAAGATGGACTGCAACAAGCTGAAGTCCTTTCTGCCTGACTTGATTTTTGATCCGGCCCGCGTGCCGTCCTCGGTCCGGGACCACCTGCAAGGGTGCGCCACATGCCAGCAGGAATGGGGGTCGTTGCAGGCGACCATACGCCTGTTGGATGAATGGAAGGCCCCGGAACCAGGCCCGTATTTTGATGTCCGTATGGCGGCGCGTCTGCGCGAGGAAAAAGAGGCAGGGCCGGTTGGCTTCTGGGAGCGGGTGCGTATGCGTTTGCTCTATGGCGGCCACCTTACGTTGCGTCCGGCCATGGCGGCCACGCTGGCCCTGGCGGTCATCGTCGGTGGAGGCTCCTATGTCGGGTTCCTCAATATGGACCGTACCTTGGGACAGTCGCCTGTGACCTCCGCAACGGTCCAGGACCTGCAAGTCCTGGATGCCAACGATCAAACAATCCAGCAGTTGAACGCCTTCGATGACGATAGTAACGCCAGTATGACCGCGGGAGGGTCCGTAACAACCAACGAGTAATCGAGGGATCCGGTGGGTCCCTCCGTCACCCACCGGTAGGAACTGCCCTGCGGGGAAACTTCGCGGATGTATATGCAATAGAGAGATGGCCTACGCACACAAAATCCGACGTTTGACCGCCCCATGCGCCCCCAGCGCGGGCCGGGCCCTTCGTTCTTATTTGCATGGGTGCTTGGCCCCCATCGGCACCTTGGTATTGTCTGGCCTGCTTGCTTGTACGGTGACGGCCCTTGCATATCCCGGCGGGGGTGGGGGACATCACCGTGGCGCCGCCCAAGACAATTTACAGCAGCAGATGCAACAACAACCCCGGAAAGGCCAACAGCACCTGGGCGAATGGCTCCGCGACCATCAGAATTTGCCCCTGGCCCAGCAACAAGAGGCCTTGCGCAAAGAGCCAGGGTTCAATCGTCTCCCTCCGCAAGAGCAGCAACGCCTTTTAGATCGTTTGAGTGATTTGAATTCCATGCCCCCGTTGCAGCGGCAGCGCACCCTCCAGCGCATGGAAGCGCTGGAAAAACTTAGCCCGGCGCAACGCCAGCAGATCAGCCGTGCGTTGCAACAAGTAGGCCAGTTGCCTGTGGACCGCCAGCGGATGCTGCGTAAGACCTTCCGCGACCTGCGTGACCTGCCCCCGGAACAGCGTCAATCAATCCTGTCCTCGGCCCAGATCAAAGGCCAGTTTTCTGACCAGGAACGTCAGATACTGGAAAACCTCATGCGTGCTGAACCGTATGTCCCGCTGGCCCATCCAGAAAATAACACTCCGAACGTAGGCAAACAATAGATTTCCGCCTGCTATCCGGCCCCAGGTAGAAAGGTGCTTCCTCCCAAGGCCGCTTGCTGTACCATCTTGCGCTGGATCCATGGGCAACATACAGTGCAATTTATATTGGCAGAGAGTCACATTTGACCGCCAGCCATCCTCCATTTAACATAAAGAAGCGGGGTGGAGCAGTCCGGTAGCTCGTTGGGCTCATAACCCAAAGGTCGCTGGTTCAAATCCAGCCCCCGCAACCAATTAAATCAACAACTTACAAAGATTGGCGCTTCCAACAAGTCCCCGTTGTCCCCCATTCGGAACGAACTGCAATTTACTGGACGGTCGCAGTAGCAGCATTCCTGGCTCATTCCTGCGAGTTTGGGCCGAACACCAGTCCCACGACCTGACTGTTTGCACGGCATTTGGTTTCCGTCATGGCACGCCCATAGACATTCATCGTCGTCTGGATCGAAGCATGACGCATTAGTTCCTGTTGCACCTTCATCGGAGCACCTGTCTCGTCGAGCCAGGAACGATACGTGTGGCGGAACGTATACCACCCAATGTCATCTCCAACCCGGCAAGCTTCGCAGCCCGTTTGATCTGCGGGTCGCGGTAGGGACCGCTCTCACGAACGGCCCCCCACGCAGATCCGTACGGG
>JBMFGT010000045.1:0-8370 GCA_049977205.1 Acidobacteriaceae bacterium
GGCCCAACTGCTTGTTCAACACCGCCGCCAGAGCCAGCGCCCGTGGTCCCAGTTGCGAAGCCGCGCTGCCCACCGCCGTCGAGGTCTGGCGTGCGTGACGTCCTGCGACCGGCCGCCCGCAGGCGCGGCAGCTGCCCACGTGAATGCGAAACTCGATGTGCTCAACACGCGGCTCGGGAATCTCTGTCTGGTACTGACTCACCACTCCGCTTTCCTTGACCCCGCCGCCGCAATGCGGGCAGCGCGCCGGCAGCGGCACGTCGATCACCTCGTCGATGCGTTGGGGAATGGG
Source organism: Acidobacteriaceae bacterium (assembly GCA_049977205.1). Lineage (GTDB taxonomy): Bacteria > Acidobacteriota > Terriglobia > Terriglobales > Acidobacteriaceae > JBMFGT01. The sequence goes on from JBMFGT010000045.1 coordinate 293, forward strand.
GCGGCGGCAGCGAGGCCCGTACCGGGAACCCGGCTTACGTCCCGGTTTGGCCGGGTGGGCCTTGGGACGCCGGCGCGAGAACGGTGCCGCCTGGCGCTTGGCGGCGCGCAAGGCTTCTTCCAGCAGGCTCCGCAATCGCTCCACCTCGCGCCGCAGCCGTCTGTTCTCCGCCTCCAGTTGCGCAACCCTGCGCTCCAGGCGGGCGATCTTCTCGGCATCGGTCTCCGGCGCCATGCCTTCAACATAGCGCCACTTCCGCTCGAAACCAGTGCCTACGCGGGTACAGGTATCTACACGCTAAACAAATACCATTTACCTTGACCGATTCGGTCGCACCCAGCGGTTCCACGCACCGCTCCTGCAGCACCCGCAACAAACGGACCTGCATGGCCGTTGAAATGTCCCCGATCTCATCCAGAAAGATCGTGCCGCCATCGGCCAAGGCGAAGCGGCCAGGCTTGTCCCGCCGCGCATCGGTAAATGCACCGGCCTTGTAGCCAAAGAGTTCCGATTCCAGCAAAGCGTCCGGCAAGGCCGCACAGTTGACTGCGACAAAGCGCTTCTTGCTGCGGGAGGACAAATTATGGATGGCGTGGGCAAACAACTCCTTGCCAGTGCCACTGTCTCCCTCAATCAAGACGGTGCTATTGCTGGCCGCAATCTGCGGCAGGATGTCGAAGAGGCCCCGCATCACGGGGCTGCGCCCCACGATGTCCTCAAAGGTGTATCTCGCTTCCAGTTCCTTGCGCAGTTGCTCCACGTGGCTCAGGTCCTGAAAGGTCTCGACCCCGCCAATGACCGTGCCGTCCGGACCGCGCAGCAATGCCGTGGAGATGCGGATGGGGACCCTCTGGCCATTGGTGTTGATAATATTGGCCGTTGCGCCAACTACCGGCCTGCCGGAGGAGAGCGTGCGCCGCAGAGCACAGGCCCCTTCGCAGATGCTGGCGCGAAAGACATCCGAACAAATCTGTCCCAGAGCGTCTTGCTTGCGCACACCCGTGATCCGTTCGGCGGCATGATTGAAGGCCGTGATCCGCCAATCCGGGCTGACGGAGAAGACGCCCTCATTGATCGAATCGAGGATGGGGTCGCTGTTGGGTTGGTTCGCCACGATCCAGAATACGTCGTGTTGTTGCAATATGCAAGGCGTATTTTCCTCATTGATTGCAATTTGCAAAACATTTCAATGCTTCTACCGCCAACCGCTTGCAGCCAGTAGCAGTTGCGGATTTGGTACGCAGCGTGCTTTCGTTCCCTTGCTATGAGGATCGCGATCCCACAGTGGCAAGGGCGTGTCTCTCCCGTCTTCGATGTTGCGGCCAATCTCCTGTTGGTTGATGTTGAGAGTGGCCACGAGGTCCGGCGCGAGGAACGCAAGCTCTCTGGAGCAGACCCATTCGCCCGCACGGCCGAGTTCCTTCGCTGCGGGGCGGAGACCCTCCTTTGCGGTGCGATTTCCGCTCCGATTGCGGCCAGACTGGCCGCCGCTGGCGTGCAGGTGGTCGGATTTACCTGCGGTCAGGTGGACGATGTATTGACCGCGTATTTGAACGGAGGCACCGCAAAACGCGCATTCGTAATGCCAGGTTGTCAGCGGTGGCGCCGCTGGAGAGGAGAAAACGCCATGTCAGGGATTTTTGGAACTGGTACAGGCCAAAGTAACAGGGGAGGCCGGGGACGCGAACAGGGAAGAGGTCAAGGTATGGGTACAGGCAGGGGCAGCGGGCCTTCCACGGGCCAGCTGGCGGACTTCTGTGTCTGCCAACTATGCGGAGAGAAGGTCCCACACACGGTAGGATCTCCCTGTCGGCAACAGACCTGCCCCAAATGCGGTGGGCCAATGACGCGATCGTAAGCACCATATAGCTTCAACAATTTGTACAAAAAGGAGAATGTATATGCCATTTAGAGACGGAACAGGCCCTTTGGGGCAAGGTCCCAGGAGCGGATGGGGCGCAGGATTCTGCGGCGGCCCCAGGTCCTCTGGAAGCACCGGCGCTATTGCAGGCCGGGGTTTGGGCATGGGTAGAGGCGGCCAAGGAGGCCGGGGCAGGAGAAACCAGTTCTTTGCCACCGGCTTGCGTGGTTGGCAGCGCGCTGCTGGAACAGCGCCCGTGACAACTGCGGCCACAGAGCAGCAGGAAATTATTGCGCTGAAAAACCAAATAGGGTCCCTACAGGCCACACTGGAACAAATGAGCAAGAGGGCCGAGGAGCTCGAAGCCAAGTCAAAATAAAAACAATTGCCGGAGCAGAGTGTGCCGCGTGACAGACGAACGGACGCGGCACACAAACCATGGAACGGAACGAAAACACGGAACAGGGGTAATTCGATGAAAAGCAAAAAAGGGTTTTTGCTGATCGCAATGGTGCTGGCCGTCAGTATGGCCGGTTGGATGTTTGCCCAGCAGGTAAGTGGAGCGCAACAGGCCCCCCAGTCAAACACGGAAACCACGAGCCAAGGCACAGTCCAGAAAGTAATAGAGGTCTCTAATGGGCGTGGTTGGAACGGCACCCATCTTACCCTGAAAACCAAGGACGAGCTATACGACGTGCGTGTAGGTCCATCGTACTTTATTACAAAGAACGGATTTGAGTTCTCCACGGGCGACCAGATCGAAGTTATAGGTCAAGAGATGTCCTTCAACGGGACCAGCACAATCATAGCGCAACAGATAACAAAGAATGGTAAAGTCCTCACCTTGCGCGATGCCGATGGATTTCCACTTTGGGCCGGCCAAGGGATGGGTGGCTGGCATCATGGCCGAGGTGGTTGCGGTTGCGGTGGCTGCGGAGGAGGTGGCTGCGGGGGCGGGTGCGGCTGTCGTGGCATGGGTGGTCCCGGCTGTGGGTGGTGCCAGTAATGTTGCTAGTGGAGGGTCAACAGAAAACAATATTTAGCGGAACACGGAAACATAAATAAATCGTATGTCTTTACCATGGCAACACCCATTGTCACAAGCTTGGCCGGGTATCCTTAGTATGAGCAAGGTGTTGGATCGGACTGTGCTATTGTCCGCAAAGTTGACTCGTTGGATCCAGGGTGTACACTTTATGTCCGTGTAAATGAAAGTAAATTAATATAGAATGGACCTTAGAAAGGAGAAGACAGCATGATTAAGACAGACATCCTGATCGTAGGGGGCAATGTGGCCGGGTCCGCGGCCTCCATCACTGCGCGTCGTCATTTTCCAGAGAAAGAAACAATTCTACTCCGCCAAGAAACCAAGGCCCCCATCCCTTGCGGCATCCCTTATATCTACGGCACTTTGGGCAGCGTAGACAAAGACCATAGACCCGATGGAATGCTGGAAAAAGAAGGTGTAAGGTTCATCTTTGAAAAGGCCGAGGCGTTGGACCTATCGAGGCATACAGTACGGACAACGGGCGGTGAAATATCCTATGACCGATTGGTCTTGGCCACGGGGTCCCTACCTGCCCACGTTCCGATCCCAGGAGCGGACAAGGAAGGCGTTTTTTCTATTTATAAAGATGTGGTCATTTTAGGGGACCTGCAGCTACAACTCCAGGCCGCCACTCATGTAGTAGTGATTGGTGGAGGGTATATTGGTGTTGAGTTCGCAGACGAGATACAAAAGATGGGCGGGAAAACAGTCACCATAGTAGAAGTGATGTCCCATTGTATGGGCCTGGCCTTAGACGAGGAATTTTGTACGGAAATAGAAGCGGTGTTGCAGAAGCGTGGAGTACACATCCGTACACGCACCAAAGTAATGGAAATCCAGGGAGACAAACGCGTAAAAGGTGTACGCTTGGACGATGGCACCATCATTCCCGCCGACGTGGTCATCTTGAGCGTTGGGGCTGTGCCCAACATCGAACTTGCCAAAGCATCTGGCCTTAAACTTGGGCCAACCGGGGCCATTGCAGTAGACCGCACCATGGAAACATCCAGCAAGCATGTTTTCGCATGTGGCGATTGTGCTGAGAAAGTTTCCTTTTTTGATGGTCATCCCAGCACGATACGTCTTGCAACGGTTGGCGCCATGGAGGCACGTATAGCTGGCGCCAACCTATATAGGACGCGCCGCGAAAACATTGGGACAGTTGGTGTTTCTGCCACGACGGTTGGGGGCCTTGTTGTGGCAGTTGCCGGGCTGACTGAAAGTACAGCAAAGCAGAATGGCTGGGACGTGGTCTCTGGTATGGTTGAAGGACCGAACCGGCACCCTGGGACCATGCCTGGGAGCGCGATGACAAGACTGAAGCTGGTCTTTGACCGCAAGACTGGAACTCTGCTTGGGGGGCAGGCACGCGGCAACGAATCCGTAGGTGAGATGATCAATATTGTGTCTGGCTGCATCCAACAACGCATGTCTGCCGATGCAATCGCCGCCTTCCAAGTGAGCACCCATCCAACGCTGACGGCGTCTCCAGGCACATATCACTTGATGAACGCAGCCGAGATGGCCATCATACAAATGCGGAAAGAAGGTATATGATCATGGAACAAAATCAGCCCAACCAAGCTTCATCCTTTTCCAGCGGAATGGGCCTTGTCACGCAGGCCTGGGAAAACAGGGAAGAAATCGCCGTCTTCGCTACGGTGGACATAAACAGGTCCCCTAACGCCATTTACGTTACGGAAGTCCGCTATCTTCCTGGAGAAGGCTTCGTTATTGCAGAAAATTACTTTCATAAAACACGGGCCAACATCCAAACTGGGTCGAGAGGGGCGATCTTGTTTCTCACCAAAGAGCGTAAATCGTTCCAGGTGAAAGGGGCCTTGAGTTCCCATACCGAAGGCCCAATTTTTGAATTTATGCAGTCCTGGCATGACCCGAAACATCCGGGAGTGGCGGCGGTGCTTCTGCGGGTCGAGGAAGCTTACAGCGGCGCAGAAAAATTGCTTTAGAAAAGGAAACGCAACGAACATGGCCAAGTTGGGCGCCAGCAATCCGAAGCATTTTGACCGCAGGACTGCGCGATTGCTCAGTGAGAAGGGACACGCACCGTACCTTGTTCATTCCGCACTGACAGGGGCGACCACGCTACCGGCAGATGCTGAAAAGCTACGGCCTCGACCATGAACCACTTCGTCTTTTCCTCGTCAGCGCAATTGGCGATTTACTGTGTGCTCGTCGTGCTGGCTTCGCTGGCGGGCGGATGGTTTCTGCTGGCCCTGCGACCGACCCATGCACGACTGCAACTGGCCGGCAGCTTTGTTGCTGGGTTGATGTTGAGCATGGCCCTGCTCCATTTCTTGCCGCGCGCCGCGCAGGAAAATCATTCGGTGGAAGAGACGGTGCATTATGTCCTCGGCGGATTTCTGATGGTATTTTTTCTACAGCGGTTTTTCCCGCACCACCATCATGATGTTCCAGCAGGCGCACCGGAACGTAATGTTTCGTCCACGAAGGCCCTCCCAGCGCCCACACTGGCAGAGCAGTCTGCCGACCAGCTTTCATGGATCGCCACCACGGTGGGCATGACCTTGCACTCGCTGATGGGCGGGGTGGCCCTGGCCGCCGCAGTAAACGCTGGGCCGCGTGCTTCAGTCGGCTGGCTGGGACTGGGCACAGCACTGGTCATCATTCTCCACAAGCCGTTCGACGCGATGGCGGTCACGACGGTAATGACAGCCAGTGGCAGCTCGCTATTTGCCCGGCACCTGATCAATACCCTGTTTGCTTTCGTCACGCCGCTTGGCGCGGTGTTGTTTGCCGTTGGCATAAGCCGCTTCGCGGCGGACAATCCAGTGGTCTTGGGCGATGCCTTGGCGTTTTGCGCTGGCACGTTTCTGTGCATTGCGAGCGCCGGGCTTTTGCCGGAAGTGCAATTTCATTCCCACGACCGCGTCAAGCTTTCGCTCGCGCTGGCGGCGGGCATTGCCGTCGCGGTGCTTGCGGGATGGCTGGAAACCTCAAGCCACGGACCTCACCTCCAGCAACCGAACACTGTAAATGAAAATACTCGCCGGCCCCAGCGACCTATGGCCCCTGCTCCGGTTGAGAACTTACATGGACGGTTTTGATCGGAAGACGTTGGGTCCGACGGTAGCTTTGCTTTTTCGCGGGCCTGCCAGTGTTTTTGTTCCGCGCGGAACATCGTTCTTTTCCAAAATAGAAATTATTGTCGGTTCTCCACAAGCACTTACTGCATGAGGACGGGACGGCCCGACAGCAGGACAATTCAGTCAACAGGTTGGGCCGCAGACCATGGAAATGGGACCTGGTTGAGTACAGCGAAAAATATCCAACAGCGACAAGGAATAGATCGCAGCAGTGATGCCGCGTTGCGGATGAGTGAGGACTGATGAAACGCATGAGGCGGGCTTATTACGACATCTTTTCGAGGTTTTACGATGGGTTCATCGCCCTCCATTCCCGCGACACGCAGGGGGCGGCCAGGAAGTTCTTGGCTGAACACGTCCCCGTACAAGACGGTGGCTCAGTCCTCGATCTTTGCACCGGTACGGGCACGCTGCTCCCATACCTGCAAGCAAAGGTCGGTCCGCGTGGTCATGTAGTAGGTGTCGATTTCTCACCCGGTATGTTGAAAATGGCCCGGAAAAAGATACAGGACCTGCCCAATGTCGTTCTGGTGAAATCGGATGTGGGCAGTCTTCCCTTTACGTCTGGGATTTTCGACGCGGTCACCTGTTCCCACGCATTCTACGAACTTAAGAGGGAAACGCAGAAACGGACGTTGCAGGAGATCGTTCGTGTTCTGAGGCCTGGGGGGACCTTCCTTATGATGGAGCACGATGTTCCCTCAAATCCATTTGTGAGAATGCTTTTTTACTTACGGCTCACCCTCATAGGCGCCGGACGGGCCAGGACCTTTCTTCGTCACGAACAAGATCTGCTGAAAGGTCACTTCGAGAGCGTAGAGAAGCTTGTGGCCCCTGCCGGACGCTCTCGAATATCCACTCTAAGAAATTCTGCTATAACGCAGGGCTGCATATATGAGCGATCCTGTGTTCACACCTCTTGTCCCGGAGGGGGTTGCGCAGAAAACGGTGCATGGCGCATTTGCGCTGGGTGTTCGTCAAGTTCTTGTCCAAGGAACGAGAGTTCTTGGTGGCATCTTCCTTGCCCGTCTCTTGACTCCGGGCCAGTTTGGAATCTATGCCATTGTCCTGTATCTCCAGACATTTCTGACGGCATTCGGCGACGCTGGTCTTGCGGCCAGTTTGGTCCGCCAGCATGAGGAGCCGCAGACCGCCGACTACCGGGCCATCTTTACCATCCAACAGATTTTGGTCTTTGTAATCACATTGTCGATGTGGCTGGCTGCCCCGTTAATTGCATCGAAATATCACTTGAAAATACAGGACGCATGGCTCTTCCGTCTGGTGGCGCTCTCGTTTTTCACAACGTCCTTTATGGTGGTCCCGCTCGTCCGGCTGGAGCGCCATCTCGCCTTCCATAAAGTGGCCGTCGTTGAATCGGCGCAGGCCATTGTCTTTAACGTCTTGGCCGTTTATTTCGCCTGGCGTGGCATGGGAGCGTATGCGTTCGTATGGGCCATGCTTCTTCGCTCTCTGGTCGGGACTGTGCTTGCCAACTGGATCAGCCCTTGGCGGATCGGCTGGCATTGGGATTGGTCGCTAATACGAGCGCACTTGTCCTTTGGCCTCTCGTACCAGGGAATTCAAGTGACCTCCCTACTGAAAGACAGCATCACGCCCGTATTGATTGGGATACTTCTAGGAACTGCGGATATCGGATACGTAACATGGGCGTTGATGATCGCAGTTTATCCTGTACTGGTTTTGTACGTCCTTCAGCGCCTCTATATGCCAGCCTTTGCCCGGTTGCAACACCATCGTGCTCAACTCGTCGCGCTGACGGAAAATGTGATCTGGGCCACCAACGCCATCGCTGCTCCGCTCTCCATTCTGACTCTTGTGATGATTGTCCCGATCACCACCTTGATTTATGGGCTCTTTGCGAGAAAGTGTAAGACCCCCTGTTTTTGCTGGGGTTTTAAGGAATGGCCATTCCGGTTATTCTGGCAGGCATGAAGGAGACTGACTGGAGCAAGATCCTTGGCTGGCCGGGATACAAGGTATACCGGCATGAGATCGATGAGAGGGCCAAAACCCTGAA
>JBMFGT010000046.1:0-8349 GCA_049977205.1 Acidobacteriaceae bacterium
CCGAGCAGACCCGGTAATATTCCCGCGAGCGCCGAAGTGGATGGGACTTCTTCGCTCGGCACTGGGACGCTGAATAGTTCCGGTGTGGCGACTTACTCCACCAGTAGCTTGAGCGTGGGGACACACACGATCACGGCGCAATATCCCGGAGACACCAACTTTGCCGCGTCAGTTTCTGCGGCCATTACAGAAACGATCGACGCAGCGCCTACGTTCACACTTGCAGCAAAGACTACCAGCCTTTCCATTATGCCAGGCCAGAGTGGGACGACAACGCTCAATGTAACGCCATCCAACGGCTTCAATCAGGCGGTGTCGTTTGCCTGTTCCGGTCTGCCGAGTGAAGCAGCTTGCAGCTTCTCTCCGGCGACCGTGACGCCGAATGGGACCACGGCCAGCAGCACCACGATGACCATCACGACCACTGCGGCCTCGTCCAGTAGAAACAGCAACCCGTGGCCCTTCACAGGTGGTGGAATTACCTTGGCGCTTGGCCTGCTTTTCCTGGGGAAGAGGAAACGGCTGCCTGCGCTCCTGTGTCTGGTGCTATTGCTGGGCATTGGCGGCATGGCCATCGGTTGCGGCGGAGGGAGTGCTTCCAGGCCCCCCAGCAATCTAGGGACGCCTGCCGGGACCAGCACGGTGACGGTAACAGCAAGTTCCGGCACCGGGGCAAACGCTGTCACTCAGACTGCAACCATCTCCCTTACCATCCAGTAATTCTTACTCGATGCAAGGCGAGGGGGACCCCCTCGCCTTGTGTTTAAGCCTGGCAAGCAAAAGAAAGTAGGGCCCTAAAATGAATACAAGATCGTTCCCTATGGGCCTAATCGCAATGGCTGCCTGATGTTGGCCATGCAAGCCACTGCCATGACCGAAAAAAAGCGCTGGGCCAGCACATTCTCTTGATTGTTGCACGAGGAAGGCCGGACTGGCAGAAGGAGACCAACTACGGCCAACGTGCCCTGGTTGAAACAACCAGGGTCCGATACCAAGCCGTCCTCGGTCCATGCCTGCGGGAGCGCAGCTTCTCCGGCCAGCAGGCCGAAGCGGCTGCCTGCGTGGCCGTCCTCCATCGCATGCTGGACGCAGGACGCCCAGGCACCGTCCGCCGTCGAAACATCGCGGCGTAATCAATCCGGGTAGGGGGAAAACACGCACCCTTGCCCGTTCCATGCAGCAGCGCCGTGCGGCCAGCTTTCCTGCTGCAATTCTCGGCCATACGAAATGCAGGGGCTGTCCTGCTCCTTGCAACCATTCGGGCCTCTTTGACCTCAAACAGACCAGAGGATGGTCCACTGGCGCGCCTTCTCGGTTTGTGCTGATTAGGTTTCCTGGCCGTCAATGGATGTAACCGATGTAACCAAGGGTGGGACCAATAGATCTTTGGCCATTGGCTTTTTGTAACGAGCAAGCTGCCGGGCGCCATGCAGTGGACGCAAAACGTAGGGCGTTGCTCGCGTGTCCGGGCGACGGGACCTGGTCTTGGTCTATTTCACCTCTGGACTGACCGGCTTTTAGCGAAGGACATCAGCACATGTCTGTCGTCACTATTTCGCGGGGTGTGTTCAGCGGCGGCGAAGCGCTTGCGGAATGTGTGGCCAAGCGCCTCGGCTACCGTTGCATTGACAGGGAGGAACTGGTCCATCTCACTGCTGCAGCCGGGATATCAGAAGATGAGTTGCGGAAGGCGTTGCTAAAATCACCAGGTGTGTTGGAGCGTCTGCACCCCAAGAAGCGTCTTTATCTCTTGCTGTTCCGGGCATTCTTGGCCGAGCAAGTTGCCAGCGGCGAGGCGGTGTTCCACGGCAACGCTGGCCATCTGCTGCTCATGGGTGCAGGCCCTGTCCTCAGTGTGCGCGTGGTCGCGCCGCTTGAGGCCAGACTCGCCATGGCCAAAGAACGGCTGGGTCTTGGCCCGGCGGAAGCCACTGCTTACATTGAGCAGCAGGACGAGGAACGGCGCAAGTGGACCCACTTTCTTTTCGACGCTGAGTGGGGCGATCCCTCCATTTACGATGTGGTGCTCAACCTAAAACAGGTCCCCCTTGAAGGGGCCTGTAACGTCATCACCGATATGGCGCGGCTCGAGTGTTTTGCATTCTCGCCCGGTCAGCGCACAGCAATGAAAGACTTCGCTCTTGTCAACCGTCTCCGGGCCGCGCTTGGACTCGATCCGGGGACCGCGCCGCTTGAGGTCGAAGTCTGGGGCCAATCCGGCAGCATCCATGTCCGTGGTTTTGTTGGCAGCCAGCGCGGCATCCACGAGGTGGAACGCGTGGCCAGCCAGGTCCCTGGCATCCGCGAACTGGATTTGGATGAGCTGACCATTTACCACGACGTTTGATCTGGCCGGGCGACCGGTCTGGAGATGTCTTGTGTTGATACATTCTCCCCATTTATGCCAAGGCCCGTCTTCCAAGAAGTCTGATCTAAAGCCCGCAAAATCAGGATGGTTGGGTGCGCTCCAGGGGCAGTTTCCGCTGCCTTGGTTTTGTACACGGCCACAGTACAAGTGGTGGGTGGTGGGCACGGTGTGTCTGGGCGCGTTCATGGGACAGCTCGACGCATCCATCGCCACGCTGCTGATCCCCACGCTGCGCGTGGTTTTCCATGACCATCTTGCAGACGTTGAATGGGTCGCCATCTCGTATATGCTCGCGCTGGTCAGCCTGGTGGTCATGTTCGGGCGCTTGGCTGACATGTTCGGACGGAAAGAACTCTATACGCTGGGGTTCGTTGTATTCACCGCAGGTTCGGCGGTCTGCGGGGCCGCCGGGGGCCTAGGTACGCTCATTGCTGCACGCGTCGCGCAAGCCCTGGGCGCAGCCATGCTACAGGCCAACTCGGTCGCCATCATCACGCAAACAGTAGACCGGAGCGAACTAGGTTCCGCCATAGGAGTGCAAGGCGCAGCGCAGGCTGTCGGGCTCTCGGTGGGGCCTGCGCTGGGTGGTTTTCTCATTTACACGTTGGGCTGGCAGTGGGCCTTTTATATCAACATTCCAGTTGGGATTGTCGGCACTGTACTTGGCTTGCTGGTCCTACCGGCGTCCAAAGCATCTGCGAAGTCTGAGCCGTTTGACTGGCTGGGACTCGTGCTCTTCTCCCCGGGCACTGCCATGCTGGTATACGCCATCACGAAAGGGGACGCGCTCGGCTGGAGTTCGCCGGAGATCGTCTCTCTTTCCTCTTTCTCCCTATTGCTGCTCTGCTTGTTCTGGCTGCAAGAGAGACGCGCGCACTTCCCGATGGTTGATCTCCAGCTTTTCTCAGACCGTTTGTTCACTTCCGGCATCTTGGCCGGTCTGCTCTCCTACGCTGTCCTGTTTGGGGCGCTCTTTTTGGTCCCAGTGTTTCTTGAACGTGCCTTGCACCGCAGCTCCGAGACCACCGGCATCACACTCACCGCCGTACCGATTGCCCTCGCGCTCGTCGCGCCCCTGGCTGGCCGGCTTGCTGACCGTTACGGGTCGCGCGGCCTCACCGCAGGAGGCATGGCCATCGCGGCCGTGGCCCTGTTGCTGCTGGAGAAAATTCCGGAGGGATCGGAGGTGTCTTTGATGTGCGTGCTCGCGCTCTTTGGCATTGGACTGGGCGCATTCACCCCGCCGAACAATGCCGCAATCATGGACGCAGCTCCTCGGCACCGCCTTGGCGTTGCTGGCGGCATCCTGAACATGACACGCGGCCTTGGGACTACGCTTGGCGTGGTGACGACCGGTGCTGTACTTACTTGGCGGCAGCAGGTCTACCAATTACGATGGCGCCCGGCAAATGGCAATGCGGCGCTTTACCGCGTGGGCGGGGCATTTCACGGGGCGGTCTTGTTTCTGTTCTTCCTGGCAGTGCTGGCTGGCATCATTTCCTTGGTCCGTGGCCGCGCGAAGATATTGGAAACTGGCCCCGTATACCATCAGGAATTGTTGTAATGTCGGGAGCGTTACGTGGACCGCAGGTTGGGTCAAGGGAGCGGAGTTTGATTTTGCAGAGCGGCCAGGCGGATTTTCTGGGCAGCTTTCCAGCCAGAGCACTCGGTCCACGCAGCAGAATGCGCCGGTCGTCGAGGTTGTCCCAGTTGAAGTAGGCATCTCCCAGCGAACGGCTGACCCACGTTTTGCCCACCTGGCGGGGGCCGGGCACGAACGCCATCTGGCGGTTCCGCTCGAAGTGCTCCCTCAGAATTGCCGTATAAACGCGCGCTCGATCCATAATGACCATTGTCCTGTAAATCGTAAAATAGTCCAGACCAATTTGCGATATATCGTTGATTGGTACGCACGGCGATGCCCCGTGAACAATTTGTCCTGTATTCCGAAGTCCTGTGTGTCTTTTCCGCAACGCTGCGTAAATGAAAAAACCGGTCTTTTTTTTGGAGGGTCCTCCAGGATACGGCGCACGGAAGTGCAGCCGATGTTGAGGCGGCGGGCGATTGCGGATTTGCTGAGTGCGTATTCCGGTGAAGTGGGGCAGTGATTCCACGGGAAGCGGGACAGAATTCCGGTCTATGTGGGACAGGATTCCGGGGATGTGGAGCGGTCGAGGACTGCCCCACAGGGCGTGCATCATGGTCCTGCTGGACGGGCCTTCTGCCATTGTTGCTCCAGCCGCACCACCTTCGAGCGCAGCGCCCCCCCAGTGGCTTTCTGGGACGGCCACCCCAGCCACTTCCTCGATGATGTCAGAGAAGTATTGCAGGCTGGTGATCGGGGCCTGGGTCCCGGAGTTGATCATGGAGACATATTTTCGGGCGCATCCCAGCAGGATGGCCCGCGTGATCTGTTCGATGGAGACCCCTCGGCGATAAAGACCTGCCGCCAGCTTCTCATCGACAGAGGAAAAGCTGGCCTGGACACACGCCTGGGCCAGGAACAGGCCGCGTATTTTCTGGACGAACTCTGTCTCTGGCCCAAGGGTGCGGCCGGGTGCTGGCTGCCGTTGATAGGGCCAGAAGCTGTCACAGATTTCGAGCACGGGATTGGGGCCTCCGTCTCGGACCACGCAACAGATGGCCCGTTCCTTCATTTCCTCCATGTCCTTGGCTATATCTTCCGGGGCCTTGTTCAAGGCCTTTGCCAGTTCGTGGAGCGTTGCCCCTAAGCGGCCAGTATGGCGGTTGGCGCGCAAGCAGGCGTAGACGTAAAGTTTGAAGGCGCCATCGGAGAGCAGGGTGAGCGCCTGGGCAAATTCCCGTCCTGCGGCGAACCAGCCAGTCGGTTGTTTGAGGGCCATTCGTGGGGCGCTCATGGGCGGTCTCCAATTGGCCCCGGAGCTGCGTCCCTGGGCTTGTTGTTCTTGCGCATCGACTCGCCGTTCATCTCGATACGATAGGCGTTGTGGGCCAAACGGTCCAGGATGCTGACGGCGGCGGGCGGGGCGCAATACACGTATGACGCCTTGCAGCAGCGGGTGCAAAAAATTGGTGGCGGCAATGCGGACGAGGCGGTATACTTTGGCGGCAGGCCGGTGGCGCTGTACAATCCGGCCAGTGGGGCGTGGACGGACTTGATCTGGGCGGGCAACAATTTGCTGGCGGAGGTGGCGGGCAACCAGGCGGCCACGCCGGTCTACCGGCTGCTGGACCACGAAGGGTCATTGGTCGCCACCACCGATGGTGCGGGCAACGTGACAGGGACGGACCTGATGACGCCGTATGGGCAGATGATGGCCACATCGACGAGTGACCCATATCTGTATGCCGGGCTGTATCAGGACACGGAATACGGCGGCCATGATGCATGGTACCGCAACTATTCTGCTGAGCAGTCCCGCTGGTTGCGCCCCGACCCCTACAACGGCAGCTACGACCTGATGAATCCCCAGAGCTTCAACCGCTACATGTATGTCAACGGCAATCCACTCACTTATGTTGACCCGAGCGGGCTGGCCAATGGCTGGCTTACAGGGGTGGGAGGAAGCGTATGTTCTAACACCAATGGAACCCTTGGCGATAGTTCTTTTAGTGGAATAAACATATCTACCCCAATTGGCAACATTAATCCATGTGATCCAGCCGCATCCCTGATCGCCGTAGGCATACAAGGCACTATTAATGGAATATGGGGTACCGCAATTCAGGCAGGAGAAATATCGCCTTTTGTTGCCGCAGCAATTACAGTAGCTTGTAGCATTGATAATTTCAACAGTGCCGCCTGTGGTGGTTCATCTGGATGGGCCTCGGTAGCATTTGGCAACGGAAGCGTGGCAAGCAAGGTGGTGGGAGACACGACTGCGGTGATCGGCGCAACATTATGTGCCCTTGGCGGTCCGACCAGTCCAGGATGCATCGGGTATGCCATTTATACCGTCGCCAACGATTTATTTACAGTTTTCTGGGATTTGTTTGGGCCTCCGCAATTTACGGGTAGCCTGCTGCCACGCCCGTCTGACCTTGGCGGCCTCGGAACATCTCCAATTGGCATCCCCAACCAGAATCTGAGCATTCAGGGCATGCTCGGTCAGTCATCGCACGGTACGGTGACATCGCCCGGAATGAACATTCCATGAGCAGCTCAACACAAATTGATCGGAATACACAACATGATATACAGCATCTATTTCGGCGGCTAATGCTCTTGCCCGCTGTCTTGGTGCTGACATCGTTATCAATGCTTGGCGCGACTGTAGATGGCTTTGTGACCAAGGTTGATTCTCAATACTCGTTCAACGTCGGTAGACTGTTGATCATTACAAATAATCAAACAGTGTGCAGCAATCGCAAAGTAACCAGCATTAGAGTCGAGCCTGCAAGTGAATATAGGGGGCAGCCTAAGATTTCCTATTTACCACAAGGCTTGATTGCCTCAAAGCGTTCGACCTCGATTCCTTGTCAGATAGGAAAAATCGCGATTGGGACCCGCGTTCATGTGATAGGGAACATTCAGGCCGCTGGAAATTTACAGGCTAAAACATTACGCATTTACACCGTCAGGCCGACCTCAGTTAACAATAAGAGCATTGCTGCCAGCCTAACAACGTCATCCAATCACACGGATATGCTTGGCGGAGTTAATGCAAAGACCAAGGAGCGCGATTACAAGAACACAATTCCAAGGCTGATCAGCGTTGGATATGGAGAGCCGCTTTCAATCATACAGAGCCAACCGGTGCAGGAGTTCGTATATGAGCTCGGAATGAAACTGCTGCAACAATGTCAGCCGGAATCGGCCCGTTATGGAAAATCTAAGATAGCGTTTCGCTTCTATGTTGTGGGATCTTCGCATGCGCTTAGTATGAAAAAGCTTTCAACTGTCGATGGCGCACTGCCATATAACTTCTCGGATTGGGGTAGGGGCGAATACACCTATAAAAAGTCTAATTTTTATGACCTTGCTACAGACAACACCATTGCGATGCAAAACGGGCTAATTCTCATTCCGGACCAGGTATTATCTCGCTTGCACAACCAAGCACAGCTATCAGCCTTGCTATCTTACTCAATTGTATCTTTCTTGCAGGGCAGCCTCCTGAAATCAGCCATTGCTGTTGAAGGCACCGACCAATATGATAGATTGCATCGCTTCGATGAAATGTTGCAGATCAATCAGCAGGTGCTTCGCGCTGGCATCCGCCAGATGTACCTGGCGGGCTATGACATCCGGGAAGCGCCGTTTGCGTGGGCGGTGGCGCAGGGAAAGCCGGTGAACAATCCCATCATCAACTCCAAGGACCCGGACAAGGAAATTCCCTGGTACGCGGCGTATGCGTTCAACTACATCAGCCAGTATTACAAGGACGTGGACTACAGCAAGCTGAAGCGCGGCGAGAAGGAGTACCAGCAGTTTCTTGAAGAGCTGCGCAAAGCTGACCCTGAAGCCTTCGCGCCGCAAAAGGCTGGCTCAAAGCAGGCAGCGAAGGTGCACTGAACGATGGGATGAACAACTACACCTACGACGGGGAAGGGATGCTGACCGCGGCGGGCAGCGCGCAATATACCTATGACGCATTGCAGCAGCGGGTAGAAAAGACCGGCGGCAGCAATCCGGAGGAGATGATTTATTTCAACGGCAGGCCGGTGGCGCTTTACAATCCATCGAGCGGGGTCTGGACGGACCTGATCTGGGCGGGGAACAACATCATCGCCGAGGTGCCGGGCAGCCAGACAGCCACGCCGACGTGGCGGCTGCTGGATCATGAAGGGTCACTGGTGGCGACTACGGACAACTCGGGCAACATCAACAGCAGCAACCTGCTGGCGCCGTATGGGCAGTTGATGGCTTCGAACACCAGCGACCCGTATCTGTACGCGGGCCTGTACCAGGACACGGAGTACGGCGGCCACGCGGCCTGGTACCGCAACTATTCCGCCGGGCAGGCCCGCTGGCTGCGCCCCGATCCCTACAACGGCAG
>JBMFGT010000047.1:0-3426 GCA_049977205.1 Acidobacteriaceae bacterium
CCCGTACATTGATTCCTTGAGACTTATCTTGAGAGTCCCCATTGGGTCTCCGAGGAGTCGCATTGCCCCCGTCTCGAATCTGCCCCTATTGTCAGGGTTGTTTTGTGCCTTCGCAGTATCGTCCCCAGCAAACGGTGTGTAGTCAGTCGGAATGTCAGCGGCGCCGCCGCCGGGAGTATCACCGGCGGAAGCTGGCCAGCGACGCGGTGTATCGACAAGTGGCGCGGGACAGCCAGAAGAAATGGCGCGACGCGCATCCGGGGTATGCGCGTCAGTATCGCGCGTCCCACCCCGAGGCGGTCGCCCGCAACCGCCAGCTACAGCGGGTGCGCGACCAGAAGCCGCGTCTGCAGTTCCTTGCAAAGAACAACCTGGCTTTGGACCTAAAGCGTTCGCTGGCAGGGGTTTGGCTGGTCGGGCCGGGGGTGACGCCGCTTGCAAAGAACAACTTGGCTTCCGCGCAACTGTTGATTTTTCAACCACTTGATCCAGAAACCAAGGACGTCCATGCGGCTTGAAAGAACAACCCTATGGCGTTTGGCCCCTCCAGCCCCTATACCGGAAAACAGCACAGCGGGGGCAGACGATGCAACTGGAATTTCATCAACTGGAGCAGCGGTGGGGGCATTTGCGGGCGCGCCATCCGGAACGGCAGCGGCAGTTGCTGGCCTCCTTGGCGGCCACGGGCCAGCAGACGCCGATTGTCGTGGTCGCGGCTGAGCAAGCTGACCGATACCTGGTGATCAACGGCCATCAGCGGATCGAGGCCCTGCAGCAACTGGGCCAAGACACGGTGGAAGCGGTGGTCTGGCCGATGACGGAGACCGGGGCGCTCTTACTGGACCGTTCCATGCATTGGGGTGAGCGCGAAACGGCGCTGGAACAAGGCTGGCTGCTGGCCGAACTGGAAAAGGACCACGGCCACGGGATGGAAGAGTTAGCACGCCGGATGGACCACAGTGTGAGCTGGGTGTCGCGGCGGCTGGCCCTGGTCGAGCTGCTGCCGAAGAGCGTGCAACAGCAGGTGCGCGAGGGCAAAATATCGGCCCATGTGGCCATGAAGTTTTTGGTGCCCATGGCGCGCGCCCATCCGCAGGACTGCCAACGCATGGCGGAGGCCCTGGCCAAGCACCCTCGCAGCAGCCGTCAGGCCGGGCAGTTGTATGCCGCCTGGCGTGGGGCCACGCCCGAGGTCCGGCGCCGGGTGCTCGAACAACCAGAGTTGTTTTTCAAGGCACAACAGCAGGTCGGCCCCCACCAGGCCGCCGCCGAACTGTTCCAAGACCTGCAGACCGTGGTGGCCATGACGCAGAGGGCCACCCGGCATTGGCGCAAGCACGCAGTCGAGATCTCTCCCATCCAGTGCGAACAGGTGCTGGAGGAGGTCCATCGTGCCATCGAGCAACTTTACCAACTGCAAGAAAAAATCCAACGGGAGCAAGGACATGTTGAGTCAAAACCAACGGACCACCATTCTGGAACTGCATGCCAGGCAAGTGGGCCAGCGCGAGATTGCGCGGACCCTGGGGATTTCCCGGCCCTCGGTGTGCAAGGTCCTGCAACAGAACTCGGCTTTAGTGCCGCTGCTGCCACGTTCCGAGAAGGCCGAACCTTACCGGCAACAGGTCCTGGAACTGCTGTCCAGATGCAAGGGCAATCTGGTCCGTGTACAGGAAGAACTGGCGGCCAGTGGGGCGGTCCTCTCGTACCAGACACTGACGGCCTTCTGCCGTCGGCATGGGATCGGACAAACACCTCCTGTCCCGGTGGGACATTATGCGTTTCAGCCAGGCGACGAGCTACAACACGACACGTCCCCACACGAGGCCCAGGTGGGCGGAAAACTGCGCAAGATCCAGACGGCATCGGCCGTGCTGTGTTACTCGCGGATGCTGTTCTTCCAGTGCTCCCCTACCTTCCAGCGTTTCGACTGCAAGGTCTTTCTGACCGAGGCGCTGCGCTATTTCAATGGCGCAACGAAACGCGTGGAAATCGACAATACCCACGTCGTAGTGCTGCGCGGCACCGGACGCCAGATGGTCCCGGTGCCAGAAATGGCCGCCTTTGCCGAACGTTTCGGCTTTGAGTTCGTGGCCCATGAACTGGGCGATGCCAACCGTTCCGCCCATGTTGAGAGACAGTTCTGGCACATAGAGAACAACTTCCTTGCGGGGCGTAGCTTCACCAGTTGGCAAGACCTCAACCAACAGGCACGCCAGTGGTGCGACCGCGTCAACGCGACGTACAAAAAGCACATCCGGGCCATTCCGCGTGAGTTGTTTGTACTGGAGCAGCAACATCTGCGTCCGCTGCCGGTCTGGGTACCCGAGGTCTATCGGCTGCACGAACGGATGGTGGATGTGGAAGGCTACGTGGCAGTGAACACCAACCGCTACTCAGTACCAGTCGATTGGATCGGCCGTCGTGTTGAGGTGCGTGAAACTAAAAACAAGATCGAGGTCCAACTGGATGCCCGCCACTTAGTGACCCACGAACGCTTGGTCGATGCGGAACATCGGCACGTCCTTTTGGCTGAACATCGCCCGCCGCGGGGCGTCCATCGTCCCGACCCGCATCCGGAAGAAGCGCTCATCCTCAAGTCCGTGCCTGAAATCTCCGACTATGTCGCGGCCCTGAAACAACACAGCCGCAAGCTGGCCGTCCTTGCCCTGCGCCAACTGTTGCGCATGGTGCGCGAGTATCCCAGGGGACCACTGCTGGCGGCCGTCAGTGAAGCTGCCCAATATGGACTCTACGACCTGGACCGGGTTGAACGTATGGTACTGCGCCATGTGGCCAGCGAATATTTCCTTCTGAAAGGAAAAGACCATGCATGACGATCTGGAACAGTTACTGAACAACCTACAGTTGAAACACATCCGGGACATCTACGACGAACAGTTGCAGGCCGCCGAACAGCAGGACGTCCCTTACTCGGAGTTCCTCACCCGCCTGCTACGCGCCCAGTGGCACCACCGCCAGCAGGACGCACTGGAGTCGCGCATCCGTCGCGCCAACCTGCCCGAACGTTGGTCTCTGGAGACCTTCCCCTTTGCACGCCAGCCCGGGGTCAATCGCAAACTCCTCAACGCCCTGGCCGAACTGGAGTTCATCCCCAAAGCGGAAAATATCGTCCTGATTGGCCCAACCGGGGTCGGCAAAACCGGACTGGCCTCCGGTCTCTTGCTCAAGGCCCTGGAGAACGGCCACCGCGGCCAGTTCATTCGCGCCCAGGACCTGTTCGACGAAATGTACGCATCTCTGGCCGACCGCTCCACTCGCCGTTTGCTCCAACGTCTGGCCCGCCTGGATTTACTTTTGATTGACGAAATGGGGTATCTCAATCTGAGACCCGAACAGTCCAACATCTTCTTCAAACTGATGGAGGAGCGCTACCACCGCCATCCTACCGTCATCACCACAAAT
>JBMFGT010000047.1:3524-8295 GCA_049977205.1 Acidobacteriaceae bacterium
AAGACCCGAACAGTCCAACATCTTCTTCAAACTGATGGAGGAGCGCTACCACCGCCATCCTACCGTCATCACCACAAATCTTGAGTACTCGGAATGGGGCAATTTCCTGGGCAGCCCGCACATGGTGGAGGCACTGTTGAGCCGCGTCCGCCATTATTGCCATACCGTCCGCATCCAGGGACCATCCCTGCGCGATCCGCAAGGCTGAGAAGATGGACACGCCGATGGACACGATCAGCCAACAAGAATATGTCCGGGAATTACTCTTGATTTACGTAAAGACCCCAGGTACGACAGGAAAGGTCCGCCGCCAAGACCGCCTTCAAGCGGCCATACTCTATCAACAAAAGGTCCCTCTGACGGTGGCCCAAAATGCCCTGCTCCTGGCTGCGGCCCGTCGCCTTCTTAGGCCGGAGGGTGCCCCTCCTCTGGCCACCGTGCGTTCCCTGGCCTACTTCCTTCCGGTCATCGACGAAGTACTTCACCTCGACGTCAACCCTGCTTACTTCCATTACCTGCAGAACAAGATCGAGCGCTATGCTCCGGCACCGCTGTCAGCCCCAACAAAACGGTAAAGCCTCGCCGAACACCACTACAGACAATTCTGGACGAACGAGACCGGCCTCCACGCCTTCGGCGAGGAGGGATGATGATGTTGTTTTATCGGCCCTGCTGTCCTTGTTGCTGTTCCTAAGCCTGTTCTCAGTCTGGTAAATTTTTGCCGAGCAGACCCGGTAAATTCTTGGTGAGCGCCGAAGGGTTCGCCAACTGCGTGGGCCACACTTGAGAACGTGTCCGTGATGCAGCAAGCGATCCAGCATGGCGGTGACAGCGGCGCTGTCGCCCAGCAGTTTTCCCCAGTCGTCTACGGGTCTGTTGGACGTCAGTAGTGATACGAGAAACCGCTTATAACATCAAGTATATTTAGCTTTGCTCGGTAATCTGTAAATACCCCTGTTTTATGGATATCTTCAAGCTCACAGGAAAAGCCCGTCGTCTTCGTTTCTACAATAATGAAAATCTCATGTTTTATCTGGTAATCCGCGTGGTTCCACGGGGCTATATCCTCTAAAACCCACTTTTACCTAACAGGTTTTTACCATAGAGCCATTGCATCGCTTCTTTCCGAATAGTCAATCCCCGTCGAGCTGTAGATTATACGTGTTATTCGGCTGTGTCCACTATTTTTAGCTTCGAATCTTTTAAGTCCTCCTATGACTCTCCGTTAATCCCCTACGGCAAACTTGATAGTATTTCTGCTCCCATTCCCGATTCGAGCCTCTCAAAATACACGAGAAAGCAAAATAAGTAAAACATGAAATTAACAGGGAACATCATCAGAAACGGGAGATTTATGGAACCGAAAAGGCAATAAACAGACAACACAAGAAAGCCTCCTAGAACCGCCTTGTCGTCTCTATTAGTACATTTTCTAAATTTAGCGACGACCGAAACGACAAGAGTAGACATCATGAAGACACAAACAATAAACCATACCGCACCAAAGCTAAGCAATGAGCTAACCCACCAGTCTTCGTAGAACTCGTAAGAGGAATATCCCAACAAGACCCATTTGCTCCAGTTTCCCAATAAATCTACGGGACTAATGAGATGCGCAGATATGCTTCCAGATTTTTCTGAAAGGATGGAAGCCAACAGGCCCGATATTGGAAGCTCGATCACCAGCGTAATAAGCAGGATCAGAAGGGCGGGAATCCATACAACCGATCTTGGGCGTTGGATAACATGTGCCATTCCAGATACAAAAATAAGCAGAATTAGGAACCCGTATGCAGTGAGCGACTGGGTCAGAATCAAGCACACAAAGAGCACTGCCTCAAGCAAAAACCGTCTACCACCCTCGAACTTAAAATACACCCATCCCATCAAAAGAAACAGGACACAGGAGAAATCGTTCGGCGCATCAAGCCAACCCCCGAAGCGAACAACGATAGAATTAGGATAAGCCTGTGAAGGTAGCCTATCATATACAATGAATAGAAATAGTTCTATCAAATCTGTGACCACCGCATAGAAAAGCAAGAATGACATAAAGACATCCAGGCTCCTTATCTTAATTCTTCGCACGCCCAAAACGAGAGCTAGTGCTGCGATGGGCCAGCACGCAAACTTGATATATTCTACATCAAATCGAACCAAGGCCTTGAACATAGAAAAAGTTGTCAAGAATAGAACACTTAGCAATATTATCATGTGCTTATATTTTATTGGTCTTTTCAATGTCCACAGGCTAGACGCAACACCAATAAGTACGATTACGATATATTTTAGAGCCTCAATTGCTGTAGGAGTATCTGAGTATGTAGGACTTGTAGTACTGGTTCCCATTTGCAAGGGATATCGAAACGAAGAGTAAAGAGTGCAGAAGAGGAGACCAATCCAGAAAAGCTTATTGGGTATTCTCGTAATGTGAATACTCATCGTAAAACCGCCCCGATCTGTACGGTACGCCCAAGCAGTTTACGCACAGCTCGCGTTATTTTGTCAAAATTGGTTTCCCCTAACAGGTAACAACTGATGCAATAGAGATGAAAGAACGGGAATTTGCCAAAACCCATTTTCCAATAGCCTCTGTATAGCTGGTAGTACTCCCTGGGAGGAAGAGACAATTGATCTTTGATGAACGGATAGAAATAATTAGCATAGTCGAGCATAATATCAGAGAGAATGTGCATATTATTGCGTCTCTCGAAAGCTGCCACTATGTATAATGCACCCTCGACCATTTTGAGGCGTGCCTGAGGTGTATACCGGCCTGGTGTATAGATCGTCTTTTCCTTCGTACTGTTTCCGAAATCCGGAGGTTCGCCACTGCGACAGAGAACAAGAACTCTTGGCGTGAATACAGCGCTCCTCTTGAGAAGAATATTTGCAGTCAAGTACATTTGGTAGTATAGCGTTCCATCGAATTCACTTGTTGCGCACGCATGCGCATCGTCACGGCGTACAATGTATCCGGAAATCACTCCTGACCTTCTATAGCAGACTGTAATCGCGACCTTTCCTGGAGCGAATTCACGCTCCTTTTGAAAATAACGCAATTCATGAATGATATTATCCGGCCGCGTAATGAAGACAGAATAGCTCTTGAGAACGAAGCCAACATTTGGATAGCGGTTGATAATATCCGCTACATGTGTGAGCGAACCAGAACACATCAGGTCATCGTTTCCCATAAAATAACAGAACTCTCCTGTTGCCTTAGCAATCAGATTCCGAATGTTTGCATCGTAGCCTAAATTTGTCTCATTTTCGTAATATTTTATTATATCCGGATATTTAGACTGATAGGACTTCACAGTTGCTGCTATCGTTGGACGCTCGGGCGAACAATCTTCGCAAACTATTATTTCGAAACCTTCAAAATCCTGTAACAGAATAGAGTCAAGAAGTGATGGCAAATACTTTGAACGGTTAAATGCGGGGATACAAACGGAAAACATTTTGCGATTCATATTCATAAATGTGGGCCTCGTACGTGTGCAGCAGTACCGGGTTGATCATTGAACAAAGGATATCCTCTCATTTTTCCTCAAGACGTCCTGTCTTTCCACGCAAGCCGTTGAATAGATCACGGAGCAACCTAACTAGACTACGCCCCGGACGATCAGAGAACCAGGAATAGAGAAGAACATACTTCGGAATGCCCAATGCATTCACGATTCGCCAACGGATTCCCATCGTTCTGAGACGCAGCAAATAGGCTTTATTGCGAATGATGTAACGGTGCCTTTGGTGCCCGTGTAAAGTGATATCTCTTCCCAATATCCGTATCGCGGTATCGCCGATATTGTGTGTCATCGTCACGTTGGGCACGATGTAACTTCCGAATCCTCCATATTTACAGCGCATGCACCACTCGATGTCGACTGAGTCAATAAAGAGCTCATCTAGCATCAGGCCAAACCTCTCAAAGATTGACGTACGTATCAAAGATCCTGAGGCATTCAAGCAGTCGGTCGGGGATGGATCGTCCACGGTAGTATTGACAGCAATCCATCTGACATGCACCCATGAATGTTGAACGGCACAACAGAGTCTACCGTTCTTCTCGTCATGAAATAGTGGACCAACTGCTGCGACTTGCTTGCCTTGCCGAAGAAGTTCACTTTCGGCATCCAGTAGCTTTCGCACCATGTCGGCAGGCAGTGCGCTGTCTTGGTCGAGAAGAAGCACGTGGGAATGGCCTGCGTCCATACTTGCGCGAATCCCCACGTTCTGCGCTGTCGCAATGCCTTTGTTGTCTCCGAGTGGGAGATACGAGATGCTGCCCTGATATTGATCGAAGAATAAAGAAACATCCGCAGTCGGTTCCGGAGTGTTGTCGATTACAAAAATCTTCTCTACCTGCTCTACGACGCTTCCTACAAGCCGGTCAAGTAACGATAGGTCTGGATGATACAGAACAATGATTGCGCCGATCATAGTGTGCTTTAATCTTCTCCTCAAAACCCTTTGGTATTCTGGACGTCAACTGAGATGGCAGCAGTAGAACTAAATGATATGAAAAGTAAATTTAGATTATTGAATGCAACAAAATAAACTCATTGCTATTCATTTGAATGATCCATCTTCGTAATTGCTGGTTCGTGTAGGACCGTAGGATCAACCTTGGCACGAAGTCTAGAAATCTTTACCGTCAGAATATTTCGCAATCCAGAAGCCAAGGCATGCAGCGAACGAACAAAACCAACACGGATTACCATGGAATGAAGAAGCTGCGCAGCCTTCAACATTCTTCCATTTCTCA
>JBMFGT010000048.1:0-7228 GCA_049977205.1 Acidobacteriaceae bacterium
AAATGGGTATGTCCTTTGAAATCAACCGCGCGCCTGCGACAAAAACGCTGTCTTGGACAAGAGTGAGCCGGCCACCGCTTCGTCATCCACAGCCGCCGCCCTTCGTCATTGCGTTCCCGCGCCTGCTTGGCCGGCCGTTGCAGGCTCCACTCCAGTGCGGCCAGTATCTTCCATACATGGCCGGGGTGATAGTGAACGCCCGTGACCCGTTCGATAACCGCCGCCACGCGGGGCAATGTCCATAGAGCAGTTGCGAAGCCATGGGCTGGCGCGCCTTGACGCAAAGCCTTGTCCACCTTCTTGAGCTGCGCACCGTCTAGTTTTGGCCGACGCCCTGCCCGCCCCGCGCCGCGAATCCAATTTGGCTTGCCCTGTCGCCAGGCCTCGAACCATCGACTCACGCTTTGACGGCTGATGTGGAGTTCACGGGCGATCTCTGCCTGCGAACGCTTGCCCGCGGAAAACATCCGCGCGGCACGGCGGCGGCGTTCTTGCATGGCGGCGAAGTCACGGCGCGGCGCACTGGATCGTGTCATGCCTTATAGCTTACTGCTATATGACTGAACTGTCACTATATTATGCGTGGTTCAGTAAATTATGATTCCACCTGTCTTAAACTCGTTGACACGCTCTGCCCGCGCAACGCCTTCCCGTCGATGGCCCCCGCCAACGCGCGGCGTTCCATGTGCAGCTGGTCGGGCTGCTGCTCTTTGGCTACGACATCTTTCGCTTTTGGATGTTCCAAGGTGCACATACTGGTCCAAGCCTATGGGAAAGGCGCGCATCAACTCCATGTTAATGTGGTTATGGAATTTTGTTCCATAGTGACACGTACAGAAGCGTCCCCTGTCTTTACGGTCACTTCCCTGTCTCCTGCCATATTGGTAAGGACAAGGACATAGGTCCCATCCATGTTACGAAATGCAACATGTGCAAGATGGTCGGCAATACCCTCGCTGGAAATCCTCTTCGCACCTCTCCGCACATGCTGCGAAAAATGCCGCATGGCCCAGTATTGTCCACTATGCGTCATTTGCCCGTTGGCATGTAAAGTGACCAGACCTCCACAAGAAAACGGCCCGATATTGGGCCTCCCGTGATCATCAAGCAACAGGTTCCACGCAATGACTGACCGGCACCAGTTACGCAAGACCTTGGTAATCGTCTGTCCCCATCTTGTCCATTCGGTGGCATAATCAGGGTCTGTTATGTCCGGACCGCCCTCCGTCCAGTAAAATGGAAGGTCCGGCAACTCATCGTGCAGAAGTCCCATCATCTCTGGCGTCCCTGCGTAACCATGCCAGGCAACCCCGTCCACATATTTGCGCAGTTCCGGGTCACGCATTTGCCAGCTCACTCGCTTCCACAAATTGTAATTATGGTCAAGCAACCAGATTTGTGTGTTTTTTTGTTCCTTTCTTAGGAGTGGCCCTAGATGATCGCGGACAAATACTTCCTCCATTTCTGGCGTCCAATAACAAGCTGGCATCCTGCCTTCCTGGTCTGTCTCTACCTCGTTTTGTGATGTAATGGCGTCAATATGGACGCCTGCCTTTGCATAATCTGTAAGGAAGTCATTCAGGTAATGCGCATATGTCCCCAGGTATTTTTCGCTCATCCATCCACCCAACATGGAACCATAGGTCTTCATCCATCCCGGCGGGCTCCAAGGGCTTGCCAGCAAAAATAGTCCGGGATTGATGGAGCGGGCGTCGCGTAGGGACGGAAGTATATATTCCTCGTCATGTGCAATGCTGAAATACTTTAATGTAACATCGTCCTTCACATCATCGTAGCTATATACATGGCGGGAGTAGTCACTGGACCCGACGCAGCACCTTCCAGCGCTTAAATTCATCTTTTGCGGAGAAAACAAATCATCCATTAGCCCCTGACGAGGGCCTTCCTTCATGGATCTCAACAGGTAGCAACTGGCGTCCGTGAATGCAGCGCCAAACCCAAGGACAGATTGATATTGATGCGCAGGATCAACGACCACGGTATTGGAAGCGCTGCTAGTGTTGGCCTCAATACCCCAGGACAAAGGGGCCGATATGGAATGACGCCTTTTTGCATTTGTCACAAAAACAAAAATGCGTTTGGGCGGCAGGTCCCTGGCAAAGACCTTCGACTGTCCCGCCACAAATGGTAAAAGCGCAGTGCTGCAAGCCCCTGCCAAAAATGACCTTCGTGTAACCATGCTATTCTCCATCCTGCATCATCCCGTTAAATGTTAAAAGTTCTCACCCGTACATGGCGGCATGCAGATGCAATCCATTATGTTAGGGCAGACACTATATGGATTGAGATTTCCTGCAAAGGTGGCCTTATGCAGGCCACCTTTGCAGTACTTGTCCAGGGCAATTAGAAGGAGAACCGTGCGCCTAGTTGGACAACACGACCAGACGTAACAGTCGATGTAATGGTCGGCGCATTCGGAGTGCCGATGCCGCCATTGGGATTACCCAGATTCGTATGGTTGAACGCATTGAAAGCATCCATGCGGACCTGCATGTTCATGGGGTCATGCCATGCCCCAAACGGGAAGTTCTTCGCGACCGACAAATTGACTTCGGAGAGCCCTGGCCCGCGCAAGGAGTTCCTACTGGAGTTTCCGAAGGTGAAAGGTGCAGGTATGGAAAAGGCGGCAGGGTTGAACCATTGATTGACTGTTGGATGGGAGACATGTGGGCTGACGCCAGGGACCACATTGGGATACCACGCACCTCCCTCGGCCCCGCTATTATTTGCTGATCCAACATAGACTGTGTAAGGGGAGCCTGACTGGGTGTTGGCAATTGCAGACATCTGCCAACCGCCAAGGACCGATTGCACCACGCCGTTGTTATTCAGGTACTTCTGTCCTTTGCCGAATGGGAGTTGATATACCATGTCCCCCTTCAGATTATAAGTTATATCGTAGTTTGCCGGCCCGTAATTTGCAGACGGCACATACGCATTCTGGTAATTCTGCGGCCCCCCATGGCTCCCCCATCCGGAAGAATCCTGGTCATCCATGAATTTGGACCATGTGTAATTTACGTCAAAGGAAAGATTGTTCTTGTACTTCTTGCGCAAGGAAAGTTGCAGGGAGTTGTAGTTGGATATTGCATTAAACGTGTCGCCATTTATCGATTGGTATTGGGGATAGGGAGGTGTTTGTTGTGCAAGCTGGCTTTCTGGGACTTGGTTAATGTCCACAGGAAAAGAGAGGTCCTGCCCATGGCTTCCAACGTATGCAACCTCAGCCACCGTCGAATAACCAAGGTCTCGTTGGATGCTCAGGGAATATTCATTGATAATTGCAACAGGGGTGTGGACAGGATAATACGGGACAGATTGCCCGTTGTATGCGCCAGGGTTCCTGCTCGCCTGGACATAATTCAATGGAGGATTGGTGGCCGAGAAGATAAAGACCGGTGCGACCTGATTGTAGTTCGCCATGCTTCCCGTACTGGTGGAACCAAAACCATTTGCATTCTGGGCGTAAACATCCACACTCCATTGGTACGTATACAATCCGTAACCGCCGCGAATCGCCCATTTGTCCGTTGGAGCATAAGAAAAACTTACCCTTGGTAAAAAGTTGTTTACAGGTTCTTCCAGAGTGCTTCTTCCATTGTTTCCGGCAAACCAGATGGCTCCAAGCGTCTTGGTAACAGGATTGATTATGTTTGGGTCAAAATCGCCCATCCTGTTTTGCACTTCCGACCATGGCGTTTGGTGCTCATAGCGTAGGCCATAGTTCAGGGTAAGGTTTGGCCGTATCTTCCAGGCGTCCTGGGCAAAGAACTGAGGTATTTTAGAACGTAGACCTGTCATAGGTGAGTTGGTGGCGCTCCATTGTTGCACCTGGCCAAGAAGGAAGTCAGCATAGCCTATACCTCCAGACGAAAATGGAGCGCTTTGCGTATAGTTCCCGGAAAAAGTAAAGTTTCCGGCCTGCAAATTCCCCCACTGAGTATTGTTCACCTGGTTTGCTATGTACTCACCACCAAAGTTGAAGATATGTTTTCCATGTACCCATGTAAAAACATCCGAAGGTTGCCAAATGTTCTGTACGTATATTGCATTCGTTCCCGCGCCGATCCACACGCCGCCATTACCCGAAGAGCCATTGATCCAGATGCTTGGGAAGAGATTTGCTTTTGCGTAGTCCCATCCCAGTTTTTGCGGGAAATCCAGGCCGTAGTCCAATGGGATATAGTAACCTGCTTGACGTGTAAAGGCCATGCGTGCCTGGTTTACCATAGAAGAATTGATGGTCCAGAAATCAGTGATCTGGACTTGGTTCGTTGCCGAGTCCCCTGAAAATACGTCCATTGGATTGTCTGGGGTGCCGTCAAACATTGGAAAGTCCATTTCGACCACGGACGTTGTCAACCGATTTGAATCTGTAATACTATAATCAAGTCTTCCCGTGTATTTCGTTGAAGGATTTGAGTCTGGGAGAGCACCATCCCAATTATTAAAAGTTCCCGGCATGTTTGGCTCAGGATAATACTTCTGCACATTGGCGGCCAGCGGATCAATCATGCTGGTCGGGATCACGTTGCCAGGAAATGGCTGGCGTACTCCATTGACCACGTTGTCGGGATTGTAGATGGTCGGGTAGGTGGATGCAGAAAAATTTCCTGCTCTAATCTGGTCGGTCGGGAACGTCCATATTTCGTATGACTGGCTGTTGTTATGGAGCCTGTCGCCGTTGAAGTAGAAGAACATCTTGTTTTTCAGTATCGGCCCTCCGATTGACCCGCCCCAGTTGTTCCAGCGTTCCATGGGGACGCTCTTGGCAAAGAATGTCTTGGCATTGAAAAAGTCATTCTGTACATATTCGTATGCCGCACCATGAAACTGGTTAGTTCCACTCTTGGTGACTGCGTTGAGCACGGCCCCGCCATTGCCATATTCTGCACTGAAGTTGGACGTATCTATTTTTACTTCTGCCACGGTCTCCAGCACATCTGGGTCAACATTGGCGCTGGTTGCGTAAGTGATGGAACCGCCATTGAGCTGGAAGTTGTCCTCATACGGCATGTTTCCGTTCACTGAGAATTGCGTCCCTCCACCGGATACGCCGGGCAATGTTTGTACGTAATTTGTCCAGCTCACGCCCACGTCCGGCAATTGCAGTATCTCGTTGGTGGTGATCGCCGTAGATTGTTCTCCGGTGTCCGTTTTTAGTAGGGTGCCAATCCCCGAAACGACCACCTGCTGTTGGGTCGTACCTACACGCAGAACGGCATTTACAGTGGTCGCGCCAACTTCAAGGATAATGCCGGAGCGTACATACGTTTGGAAGCCACTTTTTAAGAACGTTAGTGTATAAGTGCCAGACAGGAGCGAACCCGTGTCATACACGCCGGCATTGTTTGTTGTGAATTCATTGGTAACGCCAGTCTGCGTATTCATCGCGGTGACCCTTACCCCAGGGACCACAGCGCCGGTCTGGTCGGTCACTGTCCCACGGATATCACCAGCAGAGGCATTTTGCGCAAGGGACCTTGTTGAAATGAGCATTAGGAACAGGGCCACCAAGGCCACTGTTGCCATCAGGCTGCGGAGGGCCGTCTTTTGCCGCACGCGATTTACATCGATTTTCATACTGTTAACCTCACTTATATTTGGTTGGATCAACATTGGTTTTATTATTTTGGTCGTCTCGTTTGCGGAGATTGCTCCCTGCACCGGTGCGTCCAAGGACTGTTTTTCCATTTTTCTCGCGGATGTTTTCCCACGACAATAAAGTATATGCACATAAACAAACGTTTGTCTAGTGGAAAAATAAAAATATTCTGATGGGGCCTTTGGGGGCCTGACGGAGACGCAGGTGGCCTGCCAAGGGCCCTGACGACAGGATGGAGGGACCTGTGACATCTGTCACAAGCCGACTACTACTACATGTAGATATAGGTCTCCGACCACGCAGGTCCGCCAATGTTGTCGGCCCGTTCGAGAAGGCAAAGAGGGGTCATTTGTCCTGTCTGCTACAGGGTGGTTGTGTTGATTCGCGCACAATCAGCTCTGGCTCGACCGCAATTTCCTGGGTGGCGGTCTGCGCACCGCGTATCCTTTCCAGCAAGATGCGGGCCGCGGTCTCTCCCATATCGTGCATGGGCTGGCGGATCGTGGTCAGGCTTGGGTTGTGGTAGGCAGCGCTCTTGACGTCATCGAACCCCATGACCGAAATGTCCTCGGGGACACGGACATCAGCGTCACGCAAAGCACGAATGGCGCCGATGGCGGCGATGTCATTGAAACAAAGGAGAGCGGTGAATTGCCGCCGCTGATGCAGGAGTTGCTGGATGGCTGGATAACCCAGTTCTGGCGAGGTAAGGTCCTGCTGGAGCTGCACGGTCAGCTCTGGCCGCACAACAATCCCCATCTCTTTGGCCACCTCCAGGATGTTGGTCCAGCGGATTCCCGAGTCCGAGCTGAAGGACTGGCCGCGCATGAAAGCAATCTTACGATGTCCCAGTTGATAGATGTACCGCAGGGCCAGCTCTGCGGCCCTGCGGTGGTCTAGTACGATGTTCGTCACACCGGGGATTGCTTTATGTCCGGCCACAGCAACGGTGGGGACCGAGGACTTGTGCTCCAGCGCTGTGTCAATGGCGATGATGCCCTCAGCGCCGCGTCCAATGAACAGGCGTCGGTATTCCTCGACTAGGTCTATCTTGTGGCGATGGTGGGCGGTGAAGTAAAAATATCCTGCGTTCATGAGATAATCACCCACCCCACCCATCACCAGGGAATGATAGCCATCTCCTATTTCCGGGACGAGCACCCCAATGGTCAGGGTCTTCTGGTTGCGCAGGGAGCGCGCCAGCAGGCTGGGTTGATAATTGAATTTGAGGGCCGCATCCTTGATGCGTTGGCGTGTTGCTGGCGGGATCGAGCGGCCAGGCACGTTGTTTAGGACGACTGATATGGTCGCCGGGCACAACCCCAGATAATCTGCCAGGGTCTTAAGTCCCACGGCCCTGAGGGGAGTGGCGTCCTGTGTTTCTCTTGTGCTTTCGGGCCCTTGTTTTTTATCTGCCATTATTCTATACCACTATAATATACAGGGCAACAAAGCGCATAGCCTGCATTATTCGTGAACGATTACCAGACACTTCGGCGCTCGCGGGAATATTACCGGGTCTGCTCCACTGCTGTCCAAGATAAATTGCTAACTCAGGCGGCGTGACGGATGCGGGAGGAGACTGGTCTCCGCTACTCTGGA
>JBMFGT010000049.1:0-7023 GCA_049977205.1 Acidobacteriaceae bacterium
CAAATATATGGTTACCCTGTTGCGGGACCCTGATAAAGCGGACCGTCCATGGGCCGGAAGGCACTCGACGCATCTCCCCTGACCGGGGGCCTTCCATCCATACGATGCCAGCGCCTGTGTCCAAGTTGGCCCTGATCGGTTGACCCTGCCCTATTTTGCTCCGTCGCATATACTAATTAGAACCAACGAGAAATTCAGTCTAGGTGCATCGAATGCCGGAAGGTCATTGATCTTCTCTGGTCTCGGCACTTACGCTGGCATGGAGTAAGAAGATAGCATGGACCACCACGCTCCCCGAGGTTGGCAATGTCCCTGAATGGCCTGAATGGATACTGGGCTTATGGTCTTCGCATCCATGCGGACCTGGAGTGTCCCGAGCTTCCCTTTCTTCCCGTCGAGGCGGGAAGTCCCGATGTTATTATCCGTTTGCTGCCTCCAGCGGCAGGCGCACTGGAATCCATGGAGAATGGCCATTATGAGGTCCAGCCAGGGGCCTACCGTCTGGCGGTGCCGGGAGTGGCACTGTACCGCGTCGAGGAAGGGTGTCGTATCTTCATCACGCCGCTTCCGGATGTCCCGGCTGAAAAGATACGCCTGTTTTTGCTGGGTTCGACCATGGGCGCGCTTCTTTACCAGCGCGGGTTGCTTCCGCTTCATGGGAGCGCAGTGGAGACGCCCTGGGGTGCGATGATCTTTGTTGGGGCACAGGGCGCTGGAAAATCTACGCTGGCTGCCCAGTTCCATCGCAAGGGATACCGCCTGCTTTCGGATGATGTCTGTGCCGTAACAGCCACGCCAGAGGGTCTGTGGGTACTTCCCGCTCTGGCCCAGTTTCGGCTCTGCGCCGATGCGTATGAGCGTCTCGGTACCCCGCAGGGTGCACGCTTCGATGTGGAC
Organism: Acidobacteriaceae bacterium; assembly: GCA_049977205.1. GTDB lineage: Bacteria > Acidobacteriota > Terriglobia > Terriglobales > Acidobacteriaceae > JBMFGT01. The sequence goes on from JBMFGT010000049.1 coordinate 898, forward strand.
AAATTTGTGGTGCCCATGGGAGAAGGTTATTGTCCACATCCGGCACCGCTGAGGGCGGTCCATCTCCTCGCTGACCACGACAGTAGCTTGCCAGAATTCAAGGTGCTTCGCGGCTTTGACCGGGTGCAGTGTCTTTTGGAGAACCTCTATCGCCCCCATTACTTGAAGGGCCAGGAAACACAGGGCGATCTGATGCGGCTGGCGGGGCTGATTGCGCAGAAGGCGACGTTGGTGTCTGTGACCCGGCAGCGCGACCCGGAGGCCATCGACAGATTGGTGGGCTTTCTGGAATCGACCTGGGCTGAACATTTTTCTGTGGCAACATTAAGAAGGAGAAAAAATTGATGCGCCGCTTCAACCCTGAGAACAGACTCTTGCGGACCCAAGACATGCTTTCCACGGAACTCGATCAGGAAACGGTCCTGATGAGCATTGATGCGGGGGCATATTACGGTCTGGAGGGGGTGGCCCAGAGCACTTGGAAGATTTTGGAATCTCCCTTGACCTTTTCGGCCCTCGTAGACCGGATGGTCCAGGAGTACCATGTTTCGCCGGAGACCTGTGCTACGGACTTGCAACGATTTTTGTCGGCAATGGAACAGGAAGGTCTGTTGCGTGTGGAATGATCTGCTTCGCTATGCACGGATTTCTCATGCCCGGAAAAGGCTGTTAAGGGAAGCCATGGCCGCTCTTGCAATCGCACGAATGGCCATGGCCTTCCTGCGTTTTCGGCGTATTGCCGCATGGCTGGGGACCCCCGGCGTCGAGGGTCCGACCACGGCGACGGCAGAGGAGGTCTATACGGCGCAAGAAATCGGCTGGGCAGTGGGCGCTGTGGCGCGAAGAGTGCCGTGGAATGGGAGCTGCCTTGCCCAGGCGCTGGCTGCCACTGGGATGTTGCGCCGCCGGGGCCTGGAGGGGACCGTAAGTTTTGGCGCGCGCCCGGGCGGATCTGCGGGATTCGATGCCCACGCATGGTTGCGCTTGGGCCCTTGCATGGTCACCGGCGGGCCGGACCACCAGCGCTTTCAGGCCTTTACGAGCTTCGCCCGGAAACGGCCATGAGCGGCATATACGGCATTTATCAATACGATGGTGCCCCTGTGTCCTCCCAATGGCTGGAGCGAATGAGGGCAGCTATGGCCCACTACGGCCCTCACGGTGGGGGTTGCAAGGTCGATGGGTCCGTGGGAATGGGGCATCTACTGCTGGAGATCAACCCGGAAGATCCCTTTGAGTCCCAGCCTGTGATGGGGACGCGCGGTCTGGTGGTGAGTGCTGCGCGCCTGGACAACCGGGCAGAGCTTCTGAAGGCATTCCATATTTCTGCGTCGGGTGCGTCCCGGCTCTCTGATGGACACTTGGCAAGTTTGGCCTTTGATCGCTGGGGCAGGGAACTCTGCTCCCACCTCCAAGGAGATTGGGCGCTGGCCGCCTGGGACGCACAGGAACACCGTCTTTTCCTGGCCAGGGACGCCTGTGGAAGCGCCACGCTCTATTACTACGTGGGCAAAGGTTTCTTCGCCTTTGCGTCCAGCCTCAAGGCACTACTGGCGCTTCCCGGCGTGGAAGCAGTGCCGGACCGCCTCCGCCTTGCCCAAGTGCTGGTTTCCTGGCAACACGATGCGGAACGGACCGCCTATAAGGGACTCCGACGCCTTGTGTGGGCACACGCCATGACAGTCTCTCCCGATGGCCAGTGCCGCACCTGGCGCCATTGGTCGCCGGAAGGCCGCGATCTGCTCACCTATCGCCGGGACGAAGAGTACGCAGAGGCATTTCTGGAGCATTACTCGCGTGCGGTCCAGAGCTGCCTACGGTCCCAAAAGCCAGTGGCTGCGACGCTCTCCGGTGGACGAGATTCCGGTTCGGTGGTGGCCCTTGCGGCGCAGCTTCTTGCCAGCCAGGGCCGCGGACTTACGGCCTATACCTCAGTTCCATGTCTACCTGCGGACGGGGCCGGGAAACGGAGTGTAGGCAACGAATGGGACCTGGCGCACGCAACGGCCACAATGGCGGGAGCAAATGTCCAGCATCTCCCAATCGACGCAATGAACTACGGGGTCATCCAAGGCATCGAACACGTCCTGGACGCCCATGATGGTCCCAGCCACGCAGCCATCAACCACTACTGGCTCCAAGCCATTCTGGAAGCTGCCTCCCAGAGCGGGGCCGGGACCCTACTGACCGGGGCGATGGGCAATGCCACGGTCTCCTGGTCCGGAAATGGATCGGCGCTCCTGGCGCTTCTCCAAGGACAACCGGCCATGGCTCTGCGGCTGTTCCTTTCTGCCGAACCTGACCCCTGGCTCACCTTGAAGAGGCAGGTGTTGAAGCCATTGCTGCTACCAAGGCTGCGGGCCTTTCGGCGTACGAAATCTCCCGACAGCAGTCCTTGGCGGGACTATTCCGCGCTCAATCCTCAAATGGCGTTGGAGTTGGACATCGATGGCCGGATGCGGGCGGCAGGACACGATCCTACATTCTCGTCCTCTCCGCTGGAGGACGCTCACATCTCCTTTTACCGGCCTGATTTTGGCATCGGGTCCGGGATTGGAGCGGAAATGGCGGCCATGCATTCCCTTTCTGAACTGGACCCAACCGCCAACCTTTCCTTGACGGAATTTCTTCTGCGGGTCCCCGACGACCAGTTTTATCGAAGAGGCCAAAGCAGTTTTTTGATACAGCGGGCCTTTCGGGACCGAATGCCCGCTGCGGTGCTGAGCGGGCAATGGAAAGGACTCCAGGCCGCGGACGCGGGCCATCGCATACTTCGGGAACTGCCTGCGTTTCGGGAGTGCCTGGATTCTCTGGCTCCCTTGCCCGAGGCGCAGGAGATTCTCGACATGCCACTCCTCCACCGCTGTTTGGAGGACCTTGTCGCAAAGGTCGATCCGAGCACCACTGCACGGGCAGGCACAATCCTGCTTCGAGGGCTGGGCGTTGGTCTGTTTCTCCGCCGTCTGGCCAGTTCTCGTTCGTGAGGTCATCACAATCTATGCTGCTCAGCCAGATCAACCAGTTCTTCCGCCAGTTGCCTGCGGGCCGTCGCGCCCTTGCCCTGGTTTGGGGAGCGGCAGGATGGTGGACCTTGGCCTGGGGCGCCCTGCTGATAGGTCAAGGACTCATTCCCGCTGGTCTGGCGTTGTTGCTCAGGACCTTGGTGAACCGGCTTGTGGCCTCGCCTGGGTGGGCGGCCATCGCGCCTCCGGCCTTGGGAATCGCCAGTATATGGTTCGTTGGCCAGCTTTTATCCAGCGCCTTGTCTTGGGTCCGGGCGGTACAGGCGGAACGAGTGCAGGATGAGGTCCATCGTTTGATTCATCTTCAGGCCCTTCGTCTGGACATGGATTTCTATGACCATCCTGAATCCTACGATCTGTTGTACCGGGCACAGGTGGACGCCATCTCTCAGCCTCTTGCGTTGCTGGAGAGCATTGGTTCGCTGGTCCAGAACGGGCTGGGCTTTCTGGCGCTGTCAGGGATACTTTGGACCTACGCTGGATGGCTGCCTTTGCTTCTGCTTTCCACTGGGGCCCCCGGCCTTTTACTGGTGGCCCGTCACATCCTGAAAGAACACCGCTGGCACTTGGAACATACGAACCAGGAGCGGCGTGCGCGGTACTTGGACTGGCTGATAACAGAACAGAGCGCTGCCGCCGAGTTGCGCCTCTTCGATCTGGGGACCTACCACCGCAAGGCCTTCGAGAACTTGCGGGAGGGCCTCCGGGAAGGGCGGTTGCGCCTGGTGCGGCAAGGGGCGCTCATTGAACTGGGGGCCGGGTGCCTTGCCTGGTGCGGCAGCCTGGTGGGCCTGGGCTGGATGTTGCACCGGACCCTTACCGGAAAGGCCAGATTGGGGGACCTCCTGCTCTGTTTCCAGGCCTTCCAGCAGGGGCCAATACTCCTCCGCTCACTCCTCGAAGGCGCGGGAAAAATCTATCGGAGCCTGCTCTTCGTTGAAAATCTGGATGACTTCCTGGGCCTGGGACCAGCAATCCTTCCCGGCCCGGCTGGGGGACCGGGGCTGCCGGTGCAGGACTCAATTCGTTTCGAGCACGTCTGCTTCACCTACCCTGGAGGGACCCACCGCGCCTTGGACGACTTTAATTTGGAGATACCCGGTGGCAAGGTCGTGGCCTTGGTGGGCCACAATGGGGCTGGAAAGAGTACCCTCATCAAACTACTTTGCCGCTTCTACGACCCCGATGCAGGACGTATTCTCCTGGATGGAGTGGACCTTCGGTCGTTGGACCAAGACGCGTTGCGCCGTCAGATTGCCGTACTTTTTCAAGACCCCGTCCACTATCACACCACCGCTGGAGAGAACATTACCTTCGGAGATATTGAGGCAGCTTCCGACCATGCCCGCATGTGGAAGGCCGCCCAGGATGCAGGGGCGCTGGGGCCGATCGAACGCCTGCCTGCGGGCTTTGAGTCATTGCTGGGCAAGTGGTTTGGGGGCGCGGAATTGAGCGGAGGGGAATGGCAGCGGGTCGCGTTGGCCCGGGCCTTTTTTCGGCGGGCCTCCTTGATCATTTTGGACGAACCCACCAGCTCCATGGATTCCTGGGCGGAGCAGGACTGGCTGGACCGCTTTCGCACCCTCACTGAAGGCAGGACCGGGCTTATGATTGCCCACCGCTTCACCACGGCCATGCATGCCGACATCATTCATGTGATGGACAAAGGGCGTGTGGTGGAATCGGGGACCCATAAAGAACTAATGGCCTTGGGCGGGCCCTATGCCCGTTCTTGGACGGCCCAGATGCGGGAGATCAATCATGCGTGAGTCCCCTTGGCTGCAAAGCGCCAGTCCCGCGTTCCGCCTCATGATTGCCACCTCCTGGCTGGCCCCGGACGCATGGCAAAAAAATCAAGAAGAGGCCATCCGAAGCGCCATTCGTGCCACGCCGGACTGGACGGAATATCTTCGCTTGGTGGACCGTCACAGCACTCCTGCCCTGAGCTGGGCCGCCCTCAAACGAGTGCCAGGATTGGAGGTCCCAACGCCCGCAAAACAGGAATTGCAGAAGCGCAGCGATGCCTGCCGGATGCAGGCCGTTCAGCACTCCCTGCTGTTGGCGCAGATATTGAAGGCATTCAACCGCGCTGGGGTCCCCGTCATGGTCATGAAGGGAACGCTCCTTTCCCTCGAACTTTACGGAGACTTGGGACTGCGCCATGCCAGAGACATGGACTTGGCAGTCACGCTGGACGATATAGGCCGCGCACAAACTTGCCTCAACGACCTGGGCTGGCGATTGGATTCCTCCTTCTTTCCCATGACCCCCCGCCAATGGGGGCAGTTCTGGCGCATGGAGCACCACCTTGGCTTCCTACACTCCCAAACAGGCTGCGCCCTGGAACTTCATTGGCGCAACGTGTGGGACACTCCAGAGCTGACCAGCGCCCGCTGGGCCAGGAGTGTCCCCGCTGTTTGGCAAGGTCGCTCCTACCGGGCCATGTGTCCTATCGACCAGGTGCTCTACCTTTGCAGCCATGGCGGGGAACATGCCTGGTATCGTGCCAAGTGGCTGGGAGATTTGGCGCGTCTCCATGCAGCCGGACGAGTGGATTGGGAAGCGGCCCTGGCCCACGCCCGAAGTGCGGAGCACGCAGACCAGGCAGCGCCTTTGCTGGTATGCCTGTGGCTTTTGCAGGTTGTATATGGGCTACCGTTGCCCCATCTTCCGGGGGCCCCTTGGAAGGACCTGCCGCCTGTCCTGGTGGATGCCCCTCTGCACGCCCTCAAGATTGCCAAAGACCGCACCTGTAACGATCTGGACATGCTCCCCGCCCGCCTGCGCCTCAATCGCTATGAAAGGCTGCTGTTGCCCCGAAGGACCTGGCGCGAAAGCTTCTTCGAATTTGCCTATTGCCGTGCGGATTTTAGCGTGCTCCGTCTACCCGACGGCCTTTTCTGGGCCTATGCGCCCCTGCGTCCTCTTCTGTGGTTTTGGCGGCGGGCGCGGCGCGGCAAACCAGCGGAGATACCGTCCGTAAACGGCCTGTCTGCAATTGCAACACCGAAGCATAGAAAACCCTGAAGGCCACGCGTTTCAGCGCCTGAGGGATGGCCTTTCATACTGCGCCAAAAAACTTTAAGTTCCGCTGTCTTGCAAT
>JBMFGT010000050.1:0-6300 GCA_049977205.1 Acidobacteriaceae bacterium
GTACACGGGTGGCACGCCCGCATATCTACCATACCCAAAGGCCCTGTGCGGACAGGTAGGGATAATCAGTCAGTCTCCCAGCCGGATTGTTATTTTCAAGGCCGTCGATTCCAATTCCACGGTTTCTGGAAACGGGAACTTTACCTTCACTGACTTTGAAATGCAATCGTGGACCTATGGTTCGCAGAGTGGGAGCAGCTTATAATGCCAGTACCTTTGGGGATGCAGATGATGTTGAAGACGATGGGGATTGACATGGGCGTAATCGAGGCCACGATGGAAGGCGCAAAAAACCTTGTCGAAGAAAAGATACGCGGTATCGAGGCACGACTGGTGAACATCGAAACGAGTGTTGCGCGCATTGAGGAGTTGCTGGAAACGCAACAAAATTATTTAGGAGTAAAACCTTATGACAGAAACTGACGCGGTCCCGGTCGCTCCCGCAATAGAAGTGAACGTTGCGCCCCCGGACACACAACAGGAAACGGAGATTGATATATGGCCACTATTAAACGATTCATTAGGGTCCCAAAGCAAAAAATTGGAGGTGATAGCGGGCAACCAATTGGCGCTGACGAAGTCCCTAACGGAATCGAACGAAAAGACACTGCAAATGATGGAAGGGTTGCGGGAGTTGCAGGAGAAGGCGGTGGCGGAGTCGAACCATGCGCTTTTGTTGGCGGTGGAGGCGAAGCTGGAGAAGTTGGAGAAGCAATTGACCGACCGGTTGACCGCGTCGTCGACCCCGAATCCATCCTTGGCGGAAACGCCCCTGTCAGTGGTCGAAAGCGCGGTCGACCCCGTGGAAGTACCAACGGACAAGCCAGCGCCCCGGGCGGACAGCGAAGGACGCGGCGCGCAGAAACGGAAACGCAAAAGGCTCTAGGGACCATTTTATTTTCCTTGCACGCAATGGTAGCGGCATTTGTGCATGTGCCTGAGTTCGCTTTGGATGCGGGCGAGGCGGACCGGTTGGCCGAGGGCATCAATGCAGTCGCCGCATGTTATGACATGCCTATTTTGGATGAAAAGACGATGGCGTGGTTCCAACTGGGGGTCGTGTCGGTGAGCATCTATGGCCCCCGCGTGGCTGCGCTCGCGGCGAGAAAAAAACATGGCCCACAAGTGGTCCCAGAGGACGGCCATCTTGGAAATCGATAATACAGTAAGGTTGCCGGGGGACTGCCAGCGTATTGCCGTTGTGGGCCGGACAGGCAGCGGGAAAACGCAGGCGGCCCTTTGGCACTTATCGAACGCCAGCATTGATACGAAGCCGTGGGTCGCCATCAATCATAAATTTGATGAGCACATAGACGCGATAGCGCGCGCCGTGGACATAAATTTTTCGACCCTTCCCTCAGTTCCCGGTATTTATCGTTTACATCCTCTCCCTAGTGAAAGCGAAGAATTGGACGAATTCCTCTGGAAAGTTTGGGCCGCCGGAAACATAGGAATCTATATTGACGAAGGATATATGGTCCGGAAAACCGATGCATTTAATGCGTGCCTTACTCAAGGTCGCTCGAAACATATACCCATGATTGTGCTGACACAAAGGCCGGTCCGTGTAAGTCCATTCGTTTTTTCTGAGTGCGATTTTTTACAAGTATTTCAACTCAATAAAAAAAGAGACAAGCAAACCATTGAGGAAAACTCGCGCATTGACATGGAAAACGAGTTGCCGCAATATCATAGCTACTATTTCGACGTTGCACAAAATAAGGTGGCCCACTTTGGACCCGTGCCTGAAATCCAGTACATCCTAAATAGGATTGATAAAAAATTGCCCCTCCCGGAAAACATGCAAGAAAAAATAGCTGAGACCTCCCGCCGTAAAATAAATAAAATTTGACTATTTATAAATTAGGTATTGACAATCAAGTAAACATGGTGTCCACTACTCATTAGAGGGTGTTATGGACGAGAACATCATTACTTGGAATGTCGCCAACTGGTTGACCATTGTGCTCATGGGCGCAATTGGTTTTTTCCTGTTTGGGGCAGCACAAAAAATCTGGCAGGACAAGACAGGGGGACAATGATGGGACTGGTCAACTTTGACATCATGAAGAACCCCTTGAATTGGGTCATCGTGTTCCTGATGCTGGCCATTGCCGGCATTGGCGGGCACTTGGCGGGTAAATATCTCGGTATTGCCCCGGCCTAAGATTGGCCTGTAAAGTTTTTCCACCATTAACCACAGTCGAAAGGACAGTAACATGGCGAGCGCTCCGCAACTAACACCGTGGCAACTCAATCTGGCACAGCGAAGTCTTGTGCTAAAGACCTCACAGCCAATGCACAACCTCATTTTTTCGCAGACGCTGAACCCTGCGCAGATGCCGGTGGTGCAGGTCCAACCGCGTAATGTTGGGCTAATCACAAAATTCATGGTCGAGGTGACAGGCACAATCCAGAACAATGGCACGGCGGCCTTGACACCGACCCAGTTTGGGTTGGCAAACCTGTTTTCCAACATCACATTTTACGATATCCAGAACAACCAAAGGATCAATACGACCGGCTGGCACCTTTCCATGCTTTCCACGGCCCGCTATCGCCGTCCGTATGCGGCTGGATATCTTGCTGAGACGGACGAGATGAGCTCCTATGGGGAAAACTTCCCCATTATCGTTGCGCCTGCGTCCATCGCCGCCAGTTCCAGTGCCACGTTCCGCGCTGTATTCGAGGTCCCGCTGGCGTATTCAGACGATGACCTGCGTGGGGCCATGTACGCCAATTTGATCAACGTGAGTTCCCAGCTCAATCTGACCATCAATCCCACACCGTTTGCATTGTCCACTAACAACAGCACGATGGCCATGTATATGTCCACGGCGGCGCCATCGGCGGTCATTTCATCGTTGACGATTGATGTTTACCAGCACTATCTCTACAATCTGCCGACGGGTTCGAATGGACAGGTAATTTTGCCGGTCATGGACACGAACATTGGTTACTTGTTGAACGTGACACAGTTCCCAAACATTGTGCCAAACGTCCAGAACCCGTTCCCGTTCACCAATTATCGCGATTTTATGTCGGCATTTGCAGTGTTCGACAACAACAGCGCCGGGGCCGGGGGCCTGAGTAACGGCAGTGATGTGAACACATGGGCGCTGCAACAGGCCAACTTCACAAACTTCTGGCAAGATGGCCCGCTTACGGTCCAGCAACGGGCGCGTGAGACCATCCAAACAGACTTTCCGCTGGGAGTGTATTATTTCAGCTTCCGTAAAAAGACCCTGAACACGACCACGTATGGCAACATGGAATTGGTGCTCAACCCCAAGACAAGCCCGTCTGGGATTGTTTATATGGGCTATGAGTCCACAGCGTTGCTGAACACCATTGGACAGGCAACATCGCTGCCTGCGTAAGGAGGGGCCGATATGGGGCCATTGACAGATGTCTTTGGATGGATCACAAGTCCATCCAAAGACAACACCACAATTGATTATTGGCTGATAGGGCTGGTGGCGATACTTGCGCTATCGTTCCTATGGGCCGAAGTTGTAGACACCATCGGCGAAATGTAAGATGCTGATTGGACCAACCATTATTCAACAAGTCTGGGGGACAGAAAAATGCAAACACACCATTGGTTGATGCTGCTGCTGGTGCTTTTCATCGGATACATGCTGGGGGTATTTTATCCCAGTGTTGGCCAAAACCTGAAGGCGAAAACGGGCCTGTAATGAGCCAGTCGAGCTACATTGCGGGGGCCTTGATTGTAGGTTTTCTGGTCTACATTACAATCAAGGGCCAGTTTCAGGACTATCTTGCAGTTGTGGGGATATAAATGCCGTTTGCCCTTATCATCGTGGGGACCGTGCTGCTAGTGAGTGGCCTTTTGGGAAACGGCAAGAAACTGGCGGCGTTGCTCCAAAGTGACTTTACAGGCAGTGATTCGTTTTTGTATTGGATTGCTGTAATTTTGATACTAGGGGCATTGGGATATATTGAAAAACTGCGTCCACTGTCCCGTGTATTTATGGGCCTTGTAATTCTGGTATTGTTCTTGTCGGACGGTGGTTTCTTCTCCAAGTTTTTTGGGGGCATAATGTCGGCTGGAAGTGTTGCGCCAGATGTTACGCCATCATCGGGAGTTACAGCGCCGACAATTACAGCACCGACGGTCCCGGCGGTGACACAAGGCCCCGACCCTTACGCAGGACTGACGCCGGATTAAAGAGGTAAAAATGTTTGACAGAGTGGTCTCTGATATCTTTACAATCCTTACTGCCATTGTAGGTGTTGCAGTGCTGGCGCTGTTGGTGAGTAACAAGGCCAACACCGTACAGGTCATCGGGGCGGCCTCCAAAGGGTTCTCGCACCTACTAGAGGCCGCTGTAAGTCCGGTCACCGGGGGTAGTACGAACATGGGTGTGACTTATGTTTAAGGAAGGTATGCAATGAGTGATAATATCGTTTCCAGCATCGTGACAATTGCGACAGCAATTACGGGCATCGCGGTCTTGGCCGTACTGGTCAGTGGACAGGCCCAAACATCCAACGTCATCATGTCCGCAACCCAGGGTTTCGCAAATGACATCCAGTCTGCTGTATCGTCACAGGCGGCATGGGCATGGGATATGGTGGGTGGCGGCATGGGCATGGGCGGCTTTACTGGCGGGGCCGGTACGATGTCGTATCCGATGTAAGGAGGGGACCTGTGCGAAAGCCAAGCATCCAATCGCAAGATGCGCGTGTGCGGTACGTCCAAGGGCCTGTAATCACGGGCGGAATGGGCATCTTTGCCGCGCTGATGCCCCATTTGCCCCCGGCACAAAATTATCGTGGGTCTGGCCAGTATGCAGGTTTTTTTAACCTCTATCAGGCCCCGTCCGTGGCCCTGCAGGCGGTCTTCCCGTCGCCGCAGGCGGGCATACCTGTCGAGGGCCAACTGGCGATTGATGGCCTGTATTCCAGTTTGCCGTCGCCGCAACTGGAGACACCGTCCAACAGCATTCCGGGGATGGCATAATATGGACCTTGATTTTGATATGTTCAAGAAACATCCATACGCATGGGGGGCCGCCGGTATCGGCCTGCTGGTGGTGTTGTGGTACTATATGGACCATTCTGGAGGGTCCGGCACGGCAGCACCGGTTTCTGGCGGTCCAAGCGCAGCAGACCTTGCGTATCAAGAACAGGTCAACCAACTAAATGCCGCCAATAACCAAACGTCGGTGGCTGCTGGCGTTGCGGAGCAGCAGACCGCCGCGGCATTGTCTGCGGCGCAGAACACAAACGCAACGCAACTAGGCATCGTGCAATCCAACAATGCCACACAACTGGGCATCACGCAGGCAACTGTAGGTGCACAGGAAAACGATTACAACACGCTGGCAAGTGTGCTTACTGCCCAGTTAAACGATCAAGCCAGCACACAACAGGACCAACAAAATGATCAATTGGCTGCAGTCGAGTCCCAGTTCAATTATCTGGGTAACGTTGCCCAGATACAGGGGGCGGTCACAAACAATGAAATCAACACATCGGGACAGGTGGCCTCACAGGTCGCCGCCAACCAATATGCTCTCAGTAGCAGTTTGCTGGGGACCATCAATGCTGCGGGCCTGAACCATGGGACCACTGCCTTGGAGCAATCTTTGGTTGGCGCTGCCGAGACGGCTGTAGGGAGCCAAGCCGGTGGTGTTGCCAACGCATACGCCAGCGGACAGGTGGGGAGTGCGAACGCATGGAAAGATGCCTCCATTGCGAACTCAATCAGCAATGCTGCAAGTAACATCATTCCCGGAATGTTCTAAGAGGGGACCATGAAAACACAATCGGAATTTTCGCAGTTCGCAGAATCCATTCCATCATCGTTTCTGGCGCGGCACGCCGCGGAGATTGCGGGATATGGGGACTTCGCGCGGCCCGGCCCGGCCAATACGCCAACATCGCATGTCATGGCCGTGCTCGCGTCCCCGTCCAATCACTTGCAAGGCCAGCCCCCGATGTTGCCATCTCCCCCGCCGGAGCTGCTGCCGGTGGCCAACAGCGGCAATACCAGCTTGGCTGTGCTGGGGCCGATAGCGCGTCTGGCGCCCCTTGGTGGCGGTGTCAGCTCAACACCAGTACAGGCCCCTACGACAGGGGCATGGAACATTGCCAATCAGCATCCAACGGGCAACCCACCGATGAGCGGGCTGGAGACGATCCAGAGTGGTCGTCCAACTGCCAGCGTGCCTGTCGAGCACAACGGGCCGATGAGTAATATCAGCATCCCTGAACAGATGTGGGGCGGCAGCCCGCCGATGAGCGGGTTGGAGACGCTCCAGAGTGGCCGTC
>JBMFGT010000051.1:0-6287 GCA_049977205.1 Acidobacteriaceae bacterium
CTCCAACATAAATGCCGCAATCAAACGAATTTCAACGAGTTCCTAGGACTTTTGCAATGCCTCAAAGACCGGCTCGGCCTCGCCCAGCACCTTGGCAGTCATGGCAAAGCGCACAATGCGGAAGACCTCGAGCACTTTCTCTGGGGCGATCTTCTGCATCTTGGCCTTGTCCGCCATTGCCTGGATGCAGGCCTTGCTGCTGGCCGCCAACGCCGCGGCAAGATAGATCAGGGTCCGCGTCTCCTCGTCGAATGCTCCTTTTTCCGGCATGGTATAGGCGCGGGTACGCATGTGTTCGTACAAGATGCCTTCGTCCACGGCGGTCGCCTTTTCAATGGCCGCAGGGATGTTGCCCATGCCTTTGCGCATCATGGCGAAAATCTGTTCTACGCTTGGTTTCTGTTCGCTACTCATTGTTGTTACTCTCCTTTGTTTGTGTTGCTGTCGAAATTCATGATGGTCCATCCTCCGCGGTTTATGCCGACTTTCTCGTTGCGGGGGAGGACCCAGTCTTGGAAGGACGTGAGAGCGCCGCATAGGGCCGCCAGTAGTCCGCCTTGCACACACCCGATTCGATGTCCTCCCGCAACCGGCGTATGTCGGCCGCAAAGACCGGATCCTGCTCGAAGGCTGCCCGCAGAAAATTGAAGAGCAACCTCCTCGCGCCTTCACTGGGTCGCACCAGGTGGTAGTAGACGCGCGTCCCCTCGCGACGATCCCCTACCAGGCCCGAGGCCCTCAGATACGTCAGGTGGCGCGAGACGTTCGGTTGCGGCGAGGCCAGCACCCTCTGGATTTCACAGACGCACAGTCCGCCATGCAGTAGCAGGTTGAGGATGCGCAGCCGGTTGGTGTCCGCCAGCCCCTTGAATGTCTGTTCCAGATTTTCCATCTCTCCTCGCAGCACGTCTTCTTATATACGCATATATGTATAGTTATATTTGATCGCCCTGTCAAGCAATAAGCGCCGCCCTGGAAAATGCGGCTTGTCGCGCACCGCGTCCCCGGCGCCTTCTATCCAATCTATGGCTACATTTTGTCCACCGCCTCTTTGAGGTCCGCATTCGCCGCTGGCAACAGGACGGGACTGAGGGCCAGAGGCCCAGGCCAAAATAGACGCTTGACACGGGTCATGGAACGGCATAAGCTTAATCGTTGTTCGACGATACTCGATGACTAATAAAAAGAAACCCGAGCCATCCTGCTGCACACCCGCATCGCTGCAAGAGGAAAACGACTTGCGTCCGGTTGAAGGGCCGGGCGCCGACGAAGAGTTGGCCGTATTTGCAAAGGCGATGGGCCATCCCATTCGGGTCCGTATTTTGCGGATGCTTTCCCGCCGGGAGGCGCGTGTTTGCAGCGAAATCGTCAATGAATTCCCTTTGGCGCAGTCCACCGTTTCTGAGCACTTGAGAATACTGAAGGAGGCGGGACTGGTGCGCTCTTCCTGCAGCGGGACTAAGACCGGGTACTGCATTGAGGCGCCGGCCCTGCGCCGCATGAAGGCGTTGGCGGCAAGTTTATGATCGTACTTCAACGATGAAAGGCAGACAGACATGGCAAACAAATTAGAGGTTTTCGATCCCCCGATGTGCTGTTCGACGGGTATCTGTGGGCCAAACCCGGATCCCGTACTCCCCCGCTTCGCGTCCGACCTGCATTGGCTGGAGAGCCAAGGAGTTATAGTCGAGCGCTATAACCTGGCTCAGGAGCCTCAGGCCTTTGCCGCCAGTGAGACCGTCAAGGCTTCCCTGGTCGAGTATGGCAACGATTGCCTCCCTCTCATCCTGGCAAACGGCTCTGTCGTGAGCCGCGGTTCCTATCCGACGCGAAAGGAGCTTGCGAGTTTTGCCGGCATTCAGGAGGAGACTCCGGTCCTATATACCGCTGCTGTGGCCGAGTTGGTCGCGATCGGCGCCTCGATCGCATCCAATTGCGAGCCCTGTTTCAAATACCATTTCGACCAAGCGCGCAAGCTGGGCGTTTCTTTCGAGGACATGGCTCGCGCCGTCGAGACTGCCAAGGCGGTCAGGGAGAGTCCCGCGCGTTCCGTGCTCGAACTGGCGAATCGCCTTTTGGAGCGAGATGCGCCGAACGTTCTGCCGGTCATGGAATCGAACTGCTGCGCGCCGGCAACGAATGTGGCGTCCGGAAGTAATTGCTGCGGATAAAGAACAACTACAGATTGGAGACAGTATGGACAGCACTACATTTTTTGATCGTGCCACAAGAACATTGTTCTTCACCGGCAAGGGTGGCGTCGGCAAAACATCGCTGGCATGTTCGGCGGCCGTTGCGTTGGCTGCGCGTGGACGCAAGGTGCTGCTGGTCAGCACAGACCCGGCCTCCAACCTGGACGAAGTCCTGGGCGTTCCGCTTTCATCACAGCCGACCGCGGTGCCCGGATGTGCGGGACTCTTCGCCATGAACATCAATCCAGAAGCCGCCGCGCAAGCGTACCGGGACCGGGTCGTCGGCCCGTATCGCGGTGTGCTGCCGGAAGCGGCGCTGAACAGCATGGAGGAGCAGCTTTCCGGCGCATGTACGGTCGAGATCGCCTCCTTCGATGAATTTACCAAGCTGTTGGGCAGCCCCGCCGCCACTGCGGAGTACGATCATGTGCTCTTTGACACTGCGCCGACCGGCCATACTCTGCGCTTGTTAAAGCTGCCTGCGGCATGGACTGGATTTATCGAAACCAACACCACAGGCACTTCTTGCCTTGGACCGCTCGCCGGATTGCAGGCACAGAAAGCGCTCTACGATGCCAGTTTGCATACGCTTTCCGATCCGATGCAAACAACGCTGGTGCTGGTCAGCCGCCCGGAGCGCTCAGCATTGGCGGAGGCCGACCGCACGCGCGCAGAGCTGGCCGAGATGGGAGTCACCAACCAATATCTTTTCCTGAATGGGGTCTTTGTCGCGCAAGACAGCGAAGACCCGGCCGCATTTGCTTTGGAATCGCAGGGGCAGGAGGCGCTACGCTCCATGCCACCCAGTCTGGCGTCGCTGACGCGCATTCAGGTGCCTCTGTTGCCCTTTGCGCCCATGGGGATTGCCAGGCTACGAAAAGTTTTCGGTCCCGATACGCAACCGGAGGCGCCGGGGGAAATCCAGGAGCAGAATGCCGCTTCGGATGTGCCGTCCCTCTCATCGTTGATTGACGATATTGAGAAGCGTGGACACGGCGTAGTGATGACCATGGGCAAGGGTGGAGTTGGCAAGACAACCATTGCCGCGGCCATTGCGATTGAACTGGCGCACCGCGGCCATCCAGTGCATCTGAGCACGACGGACCCGGCTGCCCATCTTGCCATCACGATTGGCGCTTCCGTGCCCGGGCTTACGGTGAGCCGAATCGATCCAGCCGAAGAGACACGCCGGTATTCGGAGCAGGTAGTCGCCAAGGCCGCACCCGGACTGGACGCACAAGGGAAGGCCCTGCTGGAAGAGGATCTGCGCTCGCCCTGCACGGAAGAGATCGCCGTATTCAGTGCATTTGCTGAGACCGTGGCCCGCGGCGAAGATGGCTTTGTGGTCCTGGACACCGCGCCGACCGGGCATTCATTGCTCCTGTTGGACGCCGCCGAGGCCTATCACCGGGAAGTTTCGCGCAATTTGAGCGACCTGCCGGACGCTGTACGAAACTTGTTGCCGCGTCTGCGCGATCCGGAATTTACTCAGGTCCTGATTGTTACGCTTCCGGCAGCGACCCCCGTGCATGAGGCGGCCAGTTTGCAGCGGGACCTGGCACGGGCGGGGATTCATCCGTTTGCCTGGATCGTCAACCAGAGCTTTTCCCGCGATGGTTTCCGCGACCGCTTGCTGCGCGCGCGGGGGCTGCAAGAGACGCCCTTTATTCAGGAGGTGCGTGAGCAACATGCCACGCGCATGGCGCTCGTTCCCTGGCAAATGGAAGCGCCCGTCGGCCCCGCTGCGCTTCTTGCGCTGGCCCAGGAAGGAAGGGAACTTACCGAAGGTGAGCTTCTCGCGGTTGGAAAGTAGTCTTAATATACGCATATACAGATATATTCTTTCTGCATGGGTATCCGTGTAACAACACCGGGAATGGAGCACCTCTTCCGGGCCTTGGCCGACCACACTCGGCTCCGTCTGCTCAACCTGATGGAGGGACGTGAAATCTGTGTCTGTTATTTGGTGAACGTCACCGGAGAAAGCCAGCCGAAAATCTCTCGCCACCTGGCCTACCTGCGCCATGCCGGGATCGTCGCGGCAAAACGTGAAGGCAAATGGATGCACTATCGGATCGAGGCACCCAAGGACATCGCTGGCAGGCGCGTTCTGGATGCCGTATTCGCCTGCCTGCGCCAGGACAAAGCCATGCAGGCAGACCGGGCGCGATTGACGCGGGCCTGCTGCAAACCGGAAAAATATGTTGCCGCGCAAGGCGCCCCGGTCCCTACGGCACTGTCTCTTTCCACTCGAAAGGAGTGCCATTAACCATGTCCACTTCTCCTGTCATGCAAGGAAAAGTTTGTGCGCCCCTGGCGCGCAAACACCTGTCCTTTCTGGATCGTTATCTAACGCTTTGGATCTTTCTCGCCATGGCTGCCGGAGTTTCGCTGGGGCACTTTATCCCCGGGATGGCGGCCTTTGTGCAGCGCTTTCAGAGCGGGACCACCAATGTGCCCATCGCCATTGGCCTGATCGTGATGATGTACCCTCCCCTGGCAAAGGTGCGCTATGAGAAGCTGCATGAGGTCTTCCGCAACGGTAAGGTGCTGGCGCTCTCTCTGGTGCAGAACTGGGTGATCGGGCCGTTGCTGATGTTTGCCTTGGCGCTCATTTTTTTGCGCGGCGAACCGGCCTACATGCGTGGCCTGATTTTGATTGGCATCGCCCGCTGCATCGCCATGGTCCTCGTCTGGAATGAGCTGGCCTCGGGCGACACCGACTATGCCGCCGGCCTGGTGGCCTTCAACAGCATCTTTCAGGTGCTCTTCTATAGCGTGTATGCCTGGGTATTCCTGACCGTCCTGCCCGCCTGGTTTGGCCAACGTAGTTCCGTGGTCCACATAGGCATGGCGCAAATCGCAAAAAGCGTCTTTATCTATCTGGGCATTCCTTTCCTAGGCGGAATGCTAACGCGCTTTGCACTGATACGCGCCAAAAGCGAAGAGTGGTATCGCACCCGCTTTCTTCCCCGCATTGGTCCGCTCACGCTGGTCGCTCTGCTTTTCACTATCGTCGTGATGTTCAGTCTGAAGGGAGACTTGATCGTGCGGCTGCCGCTGGATGTGCTGCGGATTGCGTTGCCGTTGGCGATCTATTTCGCGGTGATGTTCCTCGTGAGTTTTTGGATGGGAAAATCACTGGGCGCGGACTACTCTCAGACGGCAACGCTCTCCTTTACCGCAGCCAGCAATAATTTCGAGTTGGCGATTGCGGTTGCGGTGGCCGTTTTCGGATTGAATTCCGGCGAGGCGTTTGTTGGCGTCATCGGTCCCTTGGTGGAGGTCCCTGCGCTCATTGGGCTGGTGAACGTCTCGCTCTGGTTCCAGAAACGTTATTTCAGTCCCGCAAAGGTGTTGTAAAGATGAGGAAAGTTGTCTTCGCCTGTGTTCACAATGCTGGCCGGTCGCAAATGGCCGCCGCGTTTTTCAACCAGCTGGCTGACCCGAAAGATGCCCATGCTGTTTCCGCTGGCACGCAACCAGCAGAGCAATTGCACCCTGTAGTGATCGATGTGATGCTGGAAGCGGGGATTGACCTGCGTCAAGCCAGGCCGCAGAGGATGACCATGGAACTGGTGCAGGGTGCGCAGCTTTTAATTACGATGGGCTGCGGAGACCAGTGCCCGTATGTACCTGGAGTGCAGCGGGAAGATTGGCCGTTGCGCGATCCTAAAGGTCTGCCCATAGAAGAAGTGCGCGCAATCCGCGATGAAGTCCGCGAAAGAGTGCGACAGCTGCTGCGGTCCCCGACTTGATCTGAGGTCTTGACCTTGTTAGGTGCGCAGCAGAACACATACGGAGCACGTACCCTTGCCCCCCTCTTCAGGCCCATCTTGTATTGGAAAAAAGCTGGGGTTCAATGACGGGGACCCACCAATTGGAAAATACGTCAGTTCGATACAAAGGAACGAACATATGCCCAAAGATCTGAGCCAAACCCAGTGGCACGGGATTGCGCGAAAAGAGATCCCGTGGTTCCCGACCGTAAGCACCGAAAAGTGCATCGGCTGTGAATTGTGCTTTGTGACCTGCGGACGCGAGGTATACGACATTACGCCTGACAAGTTCCATAAGGCCGTGGTGGAGCGTCCG
>JBMFGT010000052.1:0-5436 GCA_049977205.1 Acidobacteriaceae bacterium
CTATAGGCCTGCATCTCCGGGCGTTCAACCGGAACAGGCATCGTGGCAGCGCGCATCGCATGGCCACTCCTGCCCGTTCCCTGTCCAAGGAGATGGCAGTGCCCCGCAGTCATGCAAATTCTGCTTCCCGTGGCCCGTATAATACGCGACCCGTCCTAAGATGCACTCTGTTGGCATTCGCATTTTTATTTCTACCTGTCCTCGCTTGGGCGGGCACAGGGGGCAGCATCTCTGGAGTGGTGACAGACACGAGCGGGGCCGTGGTCTCTGGGGCCACGGTCACGGCCACAAACACCAGCACGACAATGGTGTATACCTCCACAACAAACTCGCTGGGTACCTATGCATTCCCGTCCCTTCCCATCGGCCACTATGATCTGGAGATTGCCAGCCCCGGATTCAAACAATACCGCCGCACCCATATTGTGCTCGACGCCAACAGCGCATTGGCCTTTGATGCTGTGCTCAATGTGGGCGAACATGCTGAGACCATCATGGTGAGTGCGGAAACGGTCCAGGTGGAAACTTCAAGCACGCAGATGGAGGAGGTCGTCTCTGGCCACGAGATGACTGCCTTACCGTTGAATGGGCGCAGTTTTACTGACCTTCTTGCACTCCAGCCGGGCATCCTTCCCATCAGTTCTACACCGTCCAATGCAATTGTCATGTCCGGCCTGACCAGCACCCCACCTTCCGGCGACCTCGACGCAGGCAATCTATCTGTGAACGGGCAGCGCGAGACGGCCAACGGCTTCGCCGTGAATGGCAGCGATGTGGAGGAAGATGTGAACATGGGCATCGCAATCGTCCCCAACCTGGATTCCATCGCTGGGTTTCGCGTCCTCACCAGCAACTTCGATGCCCAGTATGGTAATTTCAGCGGCGGGCAAGTGCTGGTCACAACAAAGTCCGGCACAAGCCAGTTCCACGGGGACCTCTTTGAATTTCTGCGCAATACATCGCTTGACGCCCGTAACTATTTTTCGCCCAGTCGCGCTGCCTTCCACCGCAACCAGTTTGGCGGCACATTTGGAGGCCCACTCAGCAAGCAAATGCTGTTCTTCTTTGTTGACTATCAAGGGACCCGCACCACACAGGGCATTGACACTGGACTCATCTCTGTGCCCTCTGCGCGGGAGCGTGTCGGTGACCTCTCCGGCGTGTCCGGGCTCCTGACGGGGAATGTGGACGGGGCATATTGGGCCAACCAGCTTTCGCAGCAACTTGGTCATCCAGTCCAGGCTGGTGAACCGTATTACACCACGGGTTGCACCAATCCATCGCAATGCGTTTTCCCCAACGCACAGGTCCCGCAAAGCGCATGGTCAGCGCCCGCCAGGGCATTGCTGCAATACATCCCGCGGCCCAATCAAGGGACGGACCTGTTCGATACTTCCGCACAGCAAGAAAAACTACGTGATGACAAAGGCGCGGCGCACATTGACGCCAAGGCACGTTGGGGCACGCTTTCCGCTTATTACCTTGCCGATGACTACTGGCTGGACAACCCCTATCCAACGGCGCAAGGAGGGGCCAATGTACCTGGCTTCAATGCCTTGTCGCGTGGCCGCGCACAGCTTGTAAGTCTGGGCCTGACCAGTACCTTTGCCGCAACTGCCATCAACGAATTCCATTTCAGCTACATGCGCAACGCCAATACCATTGGCCAGCCCATTGGGGGAGTAGGTCCAACGCTGGCCTCGCAGGGATTTGTCAATGGGGCTGGCACGCCGGGAATTGTCCCTCTGGCCCCGAAGATTGAAGGCATTGAGAATGTCGCGTTCAATGACTTTACCCTGGGCGTGGACATCACGGGCCTTACCCAGGCGGAAAACATATTTCAATGGAGCGACGGCCTTACCAAAATGGTTGGCCATCACACCTTTATGATGGGGGGCGCCTTCCACCTGGACCAGATCAACGTCCTGCCCGACACCACCTTCAACGGCTCCTTTGCGTTCCATGGATCAGAGACCGGGTTGGACTTTGCAGACTTCCTTCTGGGCATAGCGAGCACATACGCGCAGGCAGATTCCGGTGGTTTTTACCCGCGTAATCACTATGCCGGTGTTTTTTGTCAGGACAGTTGGCAGATAAAACCAAGCCTGACGCTTAACTATGGACTGCGCTGGGACCTGCTCCCGCCATGGAGCGAAAAATACAACCAGTTTCCAGGGCTTGTGCTCGGCGAACAGTCCGTTGTGTATCCGGGCGCCCCACGTGGGCTGGTCTTTGTGGGAGACCACGGCGTCCCCGCCACAATTGCGCCAACAAAATACTCTAACTTTGCGCCACGTCTTGGTCTTGCATTCTCCCCCAGCTCACAGGCCGGTCTGCGCGGCAAGCTATTCGGCGGCCCTGGTAAAACCAGTGTGCGCGCAGGATTTGGCATCTTCTATACTGCCTTTGAAGGGACATCCGCAGGTATACAAAGCTCCAACCCCCCCTATGGCTATGACTACACAAGCCCCGCCCCTGTCCTGTTCACTGCGCCATTCATCGTGGCCGCCAGCGGCCAGAAAATCGGCCAGCCCTTTCCTTCCCCCATCCCTGTTTTTGGCGCTTCCCCTGACCATCCAAACACCACGGTGGAATGGACGAAGTATCTCCCTATAACTGGCGTACCGGCTTTTTCCCACAACAACGTTCCCCCTTATAGCGAAAGCTACACACTCTCAATCGAACGCCAATTAGGGGGAAACTCCGTCTTCTCCATGGGCTATTCGGGGGCACAAGACCATCACCTTCTTGTCCTTGTTCCAGCCAACCCGGGCAACGCAGCCCTTTGCATGAGTGTAAGTCAACCTTCCCAGGTCATGCCCGGGACATCAACCTGCGGGCCATTTAGCGAAGGTGGGACGTTCATTCAGTCCAATGGACAAACGATTACAGTGCGGGGCCCTTTCAGCGCACAATTCAACGCAATCACCTATCAGAAAACCATGGGGTGGTCCAATTACAATTCCCTGGAAATCAGTCTACGGCATCAAAGTAGGTCTCTTGAACTTATGGCGGGATACACATACAGTAAGTCTATAGATGATTCTTCCAGCCTCGCTGAAGAAGTCAATCCTGTTGATCCGCTGTTAAGCAAGGCCATCTCCGCCTTTGACATGCGTCATAACTTTGTCTTCAGTTACTCGTACAATTTGCCAATAGATGGCCTCTTGCACCAGAAGGACCGCTATACAGAAGGATGGGTGCTTACTGGGAGCACAAGGTACACCAGCGGACTGCCAGTCACCTTATACAACAACAACGACACGTCGCTGCTTGGCTCCATCCCTAACGGCATCAATAACAATGGCGTCGATTCCCTGGACTATACTCCTGGGGCCTTAGAGATCAATACGGACCCACGCAATGGCAGGCCGGAATTTAATACGGCATTGTTCAAACTGCCATCGCTGGGAAAGATGGGGGACACAAGGCGTCGCTTTTTCTACGGACCTGGAATGGACAACTACGATATGGCCCTGCTCAAGGCGGTCCCCGTGAACGGGAGCAGGTCTATGCAGTTCCGGCTTGAGGCATTCAACGTCTTCAACCATGCACAATTCTTTGGGCCACAAGCAGTTGATGGGAACATCAGTGATACAAATTTCGGGCAGGTCGTATGCGCAGCACCTCCCCGTATCATGCAGGTTGCAGCAAAGTTTATCTTCTGATGCGTTGCGCATCCATTGATTCTATTTGAGATGATTTACGTTATAGGGACATGGTTGGGCTTATTGTCCTGACCGACCTGTTGACCAAATGAAAATCGGATCCAGCGTCCCCGCTGGCCGTCTGTGAATTACCACTCATCTGCGGGCCGGAATGCAGGCGCAGGCCATCCGGTATGGCCCCTCGTAAAACGCCAATATTTTCCCGTCCGAAAAAAGTTCGCATTATACCACGGAATAGTCCATACCCCTCGGAAATTCTGGCAACTCTACGGAAAAGATTTCCGACCGGCCCCTGGCGCGGCGGCCTTACGTTCACTTCAGCGGCGGTACCCATCGAATGGCCCCCGCAGACCCTGAGTGAATAAAAGGAGAAACACCGTGCCCATCCCTATCAAGAAATTCCTGACCATCCGCCTGAAGTTTCTACGCAACCGCCCTGTAACCAAAGGGGCGACGCTCCTTGCCACTGTGACCGCGCTGGCCACAGCCGCGCCCCTCTACGCCCAACAGCAAGGCGGGGGCAGCCCGTGGGAGAACGCGGTCGGCGTCCTCGAACAGGCATTCACCGGACCGATTGCCACGGGCCTGAGCCTGGTGGCCATCGTGGTCGGCGGGCTGATGTTCGCTTACGGCGAAGGCCAATCCAAGCGCATGTTGGCCGGGATCGTCTTCGGCATCGGCATGGCCATCGGCGCGGTCAACTTCATGGCCTGGCTCTTTCCGGCGTAGCTGCGCAGGCAGGACGGAACAGCAGGACGCATACCGGCAGAGGTTGCAAAAACAGCAACAGCACAACAACACAACTACATGAGGATGGGCAGAAAGGAGGAGCAGATGTCGGCGGGCGGTCTTCGGCAGAACAAAGTGCATAAAGCGATGAACCGCCCGCTGACCATTCTGGGCGCGGAGCGGCGGCTGTTCTTCGTGGCCCTGATCGCAGGCGGGGCCGTCTTCTCGCTGATGCACTCGCTGTTGGGCGGCATCCTGCTGTTCGTCGTCGGAGTCGTGATCGCGCGCATTGCGACGAAGCACGATGTCGAGATTCTCAGGATTCTTTTGTGTCTTTTCCGCAACGCTGCGTAAATGGTGAACTTTCAGTGGGCCAGCGTAACTGAGGTTGAGGCTACTTTTTCCTGGGTGAAGCGGCCAAGATGCGGCGCACGGAAGTGCGGCCGATGTTGAGGCGGCGGGCGATTGCGGATTTGCTGAGGCCGGAGCGGCGTAGTTTACGGACCTCATCGGTGTGCATGGCTGCGGTTGCGGGTCGGCCCAAGCGCTTGCCGTTCTGCCGGGCATGGGCCAGTCCCGCCCGTACACGTTCACCGAGGACCTCGCGCTCGAAGGCGGCGAAGACCGCCAGCAGCCCGGCCATGGCGCGGCCAGCGGGCGTGGTCAGGTCTAGCGCCTCGGTCAGCGATACGAAGCCGACGCCAAGATGCTCAAGTTCCTGAAGTGTGGCGAGGAGATCGGTGACCGATCTGCCCCAGCGATCCAGGCGCCAGACCAATACCACATCGATCTCCCGGCGCCGCGCCGCTTCGATCAACCTTTCCCGCATCTGTCGCTGCGTGGCGCCGGAGCCGACTTCCTTGACCGTGTCTTTTCCGCAACGCTGCGTAAATGGTGAACTTTCAGTGGGCCAGCGTAACTGAGGTTGAGGCTACTTTTTCCTGGGTGAAGCGGCCAAGATGCGGCGCACGGAAGTGCGGCCGATGTTGAGGCGGCGGGCGATTGCGGATTTGCTGAGGCCGGAGCGGCGTAGTTTACG
>JBMFGT010000053.1:0-5064 GCA_049977205.1 Acidobacteriaceae bacterium
ATGTTCCCTATCACTGACGCAGTATAAGCATATGGCGATGCTCCCGGTGTTACTGCACTAATTGCAGCGCCAGCGGTATTTGCCGCTGCGACCGCAGACCCGTTGATGTTGATTACTGTGGTAGCATTCACCGTCGTCCCATTCAATGCCCCCGACAGCGTGCCTCCGGCCAGTGGGAGATACGATCCCCATGTCCCTCCTTGGCATGTGTAGATTGCTCCAGTCGATATTACTTGCTGGTTTGGCAAGCCGGGGGTGCACGAACCGGATGGGGCCGTGGATACCGCAACGATGCCTGGATTAGAGACCTGTGCAAAGAGTGCCCCTGTCAGAAATAGCGCGAATAAAATTACGAGTGCTTTCTTCATATTTACTCCTTAAGGTACTGTTACCGCCGTCCAAGTATTTGCAGGGTAGCACACATATAAAACCGTGCTCGCACTTGTGGCTGCTGTGTTTGTATAAATGCTTCCTATACTACATGCTGCTGTAGGGGCAGCCCCACCTGCTGTCCAAGATGCACCATTAACACTCACCGATGTAACGAAGTTACCCGTCGTACCTGTGACAGACGGGGAAAATGTTCCCGTTGGTGTCGTTGTGAAGACCTGAGTGCATGTGTTTGCAGTAGTTCCAGACGTTCCACTTGTACCACATGCGAAAATAGTCACGTTCCCACCTGTGCCAGTGCCAGTCGATGCGCCGGGCATCAGAGTGAGATTCGCTCCAGCGATATTGGTCCCTACGGCGGACGACGTATGAATCGTCACGTTGCTGGGGTTCGCGTCAGTAACACTGCCGTCACCGATGTAAACGTCTTTTATCTCTGCTCCAATTCCAGCGTTGCTGCCAATATACATGGCATTCGAACCGGTCGCATTGCCAGTGGAACTCCCACCAGCCCCATATCCAAGATAAATGTTGTTGCTGCCCGTGGTGTTTTGTGCGCCTGCATTAAATCCAATTGCAATGTTGCCACCGCCCGTAGTGTCATTATTGAGTGCCGTGGAACCCACAGCCACACAGCTTCCGCCGCAACCGGATTGCATGGCCGAATACCCGATGGCCACGTCATTACTGGCTTGGTCGTGATAGGCCGCCCAGTCCCCCAGAGACGTGTTATTGAATGCACCGCTTGCCGACGTAAAGTAGTTTGCGCTGTAACCTACAGCCGTATTGCTGCTGGCGATGTTATTAAAGAGGGCCCCAGAGCCGATGGCAGTAATCTGGGTTGCTGTCACTCCCGTGTAACCTGAGTTGTACCCAACATAGGTATTTCCAGCGTTGGCCACATTGCTAAAATATCCGGCATTGAATCCGACCCCGGTATTGCCCCCAGATACGTCAGAGAAAAGGGCATCATATCCAATTGCCGTTTCGCCTGTTGAGCCGTTTAGACTAAACCCCGCATGGACTCCAACTGCCACATTGTTGCTGCCTGTAGTTTCATTGTACATCGCGTCTGCGCCGACTGAAACATTCTGTATACCAGAGGTCATCAAAGTTGCCGCATCCATGCCGATGGCCGTGTTTGCGCGTCCCCCTACGTCATTTTTAAGCGCCTCGAAACCATAGGCCGTGTTCTTATTGCAATTGCTGGTCGTGCATGACAATAAGGCCGTATATCCAAATCCAGTGTTCCAGAACCCGGCATTACTCCCTGTAGCAGGGTCACTGGTCCCGACTCCAAAACCGAGATATTCTCTGCCTCCAAGATAACTCGGCGACGGTCCACTTGCAGTCAAATCGGTATAGACATTCATTCCATCCATTCCAGCTAGATTTATTGTGGCGCTCGCATCTCCCGGCTGTCCATTGCCAAAGTCGAACACACCTGCCGATGGGGACGTGATACCAGCCGTATTCGCGCCGCCTGCCGTAGCTGCAAAGCCGATAAATGGATTAGGACCGTAAAATTGTGAGGTCGGCGTCGTCACAGCTCCAACATTCAGCGGATATGGAATATTGACAGACGCAGTACCAGGGCTTCCGCTATGGCTAAGTGTATATGTGCTAGTCGGATTAACTCCTGCTCCTAGAGCATCCATCCAGTCCCAATTATCCGATTGTGAAGATACACTATTCCAATAAGCACCTGCAAATTGATAAGATGGAGAATTGATATTACCGCTAGCTGTAGCGGCAGAATTGGGTCCAAGTAAAATAGCAACTGCGCCAGGTCCACCAGTAACATTCAGTTGCTGAGACATATTCAACATACCATTCAGGATGAAATTTGGGGTGTTTAGCGTGAAGCTTGTACCCGCTGGTTGTGTCACTGTCTGCGACGTAGACGGATTTTGCCCAACGTAGAATGAGCTATAGTCACCACTTGCCGCTACCACTGTCCCTGTCCGACCAAAGACGCTGCTAACGCCGGTAACTACCGTCCCAGACGAATATGAGACCACGTCGGTCAATGTAACAGGATTCGTGTAAACGTTCGGTGGAATGCCCCCACTGAGTACCACATCGTATCCCTGATTGATCGGTGCATATATTGGAGGGATTGATCCATCCGTATTGGCCGTGAAGGGGCTTTGCGGGGTTGTCGTGGCAAGCGTCTGCGTTCCAGTCAGATAGACGGTCACTGTACAGGATGGGACAATCCCCTGTACATAATTCGAGGACGCAAGCCCAGAGGTTTTGGTTTGGACCCCGGCCTGCACGCAGAAATAAACAGGCAGTGCAGCGTTCTGCGCCCAAACGGCCATTGAAGAAAACAGTATCACAACCGCAAGAATGATTCGCCTCATATTTCCCCTCTTCAGGACATGAGCCTTTGGCATTCCCACAGTCGGGAGCTTTAGATGCTCTACCTATCCAGTATATACCCGGTCAGGAAAATTTTTCTACTGTTTTTTAGGAGATGGGTGTAAGATTTCTTTATGGACAATTTAATCTCTACCTCCGAGCAATCCGTCCCCAAACCTCAACCAATCCACCGGCGCAAGCGCAGGACCAAAGAAGAGATGTTGGCCGCGAAACAGGCCCCCGATATTCCATACCATCCTCCGGCAGAGGAACCCGTTACCGCCGTAGCAGCTCCTCTGGCCGCCCCTTCCGCGGCCATTATCCAGTTGCAGTCTCAGGTCGTCGAACTGGTAAACGAGCGTACCAATTGCCGCCAGCGTTTGACACAAACGCATCTCAACTATCTACGGGCGCAAGGGGAATTTCAGGCTGTACAATCTGAACTTCAAGGTATCGAGCAGGAAGTGCAGTACCGTATCGGCTTGATTGCACAACTGGAGAACCGCGTGGCCCCAGCCCCAGCGCCCACGATGCCCATGACTTTCGAGAATCCCATGACTGGAATCTCCTCTGTCCCGACGCAGACAAGTCGCCCATATCAATCCAGGAATGAGAAGATCAGCGAAGTCACCGTGTTCCGAGATCAAAATCTTCAGGTTGGTCCATCTATGATTTGAGCGGGCTGAACCCTCCTTCCTTCGAGGGGTCCAGTCCGCGTGGACATACGGAACGAAATGGGCATAGAGCAAAGCGATCAAAACAGCGGGAGAGTTGTGGTTCAGGGGCGCTTGTGGTCGTTTGAATCCGTGCCATTTTCGCATCTGCCAAGGCCCGTATGTCTGTCGGTGGGGTGGAGGCCCGATGAATCATTATACAATCCGTGAGCACCCCATCTTCGTTGAGGGCGTCCAGCCAGTCCTCTCGGTTGAAGTTAGATTGTTCCCGGAACACGGGGTTCCATCTCCCATCGAACCCCGTACCATCGCGTTTCCTAAAGCGTAAGGTCTTTGAAACGGGATGCGTCCATCCCTTTGAGAGCGGTCCGTGCATCCTTCCGCCACGTTGCTGGCCCAGTATGACCACCACTAAATCTATGGGGACACCGTAAATTGCCGATTCCAGTGTGAACCAGTCATTTTCTTCCTGGACCTGCCGATAGGCGTCCCATCGGGAACATAGGACTACCCTCCGCAGATGGCTCTCTGAGGGATCAAGGAATGCACCGCTGTCCCACATCGAACCATTGGGCAGTTTGATGGGTTCAGGTCGTTTCCAAGGACCTGATGTGCGCAATAGATAGACGGTAAATTCAGCGATAGCGGCCAAGTGTTCTGCCTGCCCTAGCAA
Source organism: Acidobacteriaceae bacterium (assembly GCA_049977205.1). Classification (GTDB taxonomy): domain Bacteria; phylum Acidobacteriota; class Terriglobia; order Terriglobales; family Acidobacteriaceae; genus JBMFGT01. Next base: position 4,102 of record JBMFGT010000053.1, read on the forward strand.
ATCAGTCTGATTGGAGTCAATTCCCCTTGTGGTAGCCAGTTCCATCAACGCTTCATGCGCTATGTCTGCCGGTTCCGTCTCGCTGGTATCGCTCAAGCCACATTCAATGGATTTATATAGGGCCGCAATTGGCGTCATAGCGTAGGGCTGCCATCGGAGGGACAGGTAAGCGCACCTTCTACACCGGTCATCTTTATTTAGTATTTCTGCGCTTTTCAAGTGTGTACCCCTTGGGCAGTATCACCCGCGCTTTGCCGCCAATTACCTTCAGAGGTGCGAGAATCCCACTCTCAACTGACGGAGGCACGGTTTCCTTTAGAAAGTCCGGCACATCTTCCAGCGAATATCCAGGGGGCGGTTTAATGGGCATCGAATGGTTTCCCTGTTACTATGTCTATCCAGTGAACCCCATCGTGCGACCCGATTGCGTGCCCATCCACGCTCTTGGCGACATACTGATAAGTAGTGTGATTGAGAATATCCTTCAACTTCTTTTCGAGTGGACTAATGAAGTGCTTGGTGACTTCCTTCAACGGCTCCGGTTCCCCAGGGTAATCTTTGATCGCCCGTTGAAACATTCGGTCAGCTATCGCATCCGGCCCTCCCCGCAAAGCATCCATCAGCCGTCGACCGCAATACGTCTGCCACGCCTGCGCCCAGATCGACGTGGCCCCTTTACCGCCCGCACCGATCGAGCAGGGCCTGGCGGCTCCAGGATTGCTCGCCCAGGTGGCTACTGCCAAACTCATCGATCATATCCCCGTGGAACGCCAGTGCCGCATTCTGGCCAGAGAGGGCGTCAGGCTATCTCCGAACACGGTGCTGGACTGGTTCCCGGCCATGGGCCAGCTGCTCAAACCCCTTTTCCAAGCCCTGCTGCAGGTGACTGTTCCAGTGCCTTCATCACGCCCTTTTCATGCAGGGAGGCCGCATCAATCATCCGGACCATTTGCGGTGTGAGCT
>JBMFGT010000054.1:0-4964 GCA_049977205.1 Acidobacteriaceae bacterium
AAGGGCTACAAAATCAACGCGGCTTTGGCCGCCGAGGGACGTTTTTGTGGCATCTCGACTTTCACCACGGGCTGCTATGCGGCGATGGCAGGATGCAGGTTGCATTGCCAGGTCCCTACGTTTGGATTGTCTTTTCATGTGAAGTTTTCGTTAAAATCTGGTCTTGAATGGAGAGTTTCATGCGACGGACTAAGACCAGAATTGTTCTTTGCCTTGTGGCCCTTGCCACGATGACCGCGGCAGCCCTCGCGCAGCAGCGTCCCTACACCAACGACCTGGATGCAAATTATAAGGCCCCGCCGGTCCATCGCGATTACGTGCGGAGCGAGGTGATGGTCCCCATGCGGGACGGGGTGAAGCTATTCACGGTGATATGGGTCCCCGAAGGTGCACAGGATGCCCCCATCGTGCTCACGCGTACGCCATACGACGCCGCGCACCGGACTGGCGTACCAGACGCGGTCCACCTGATGGACGCCCTGCCTCTCTCCGACCACGAGTTCGTGCGCGCAGGGTACATCCGCGTCTACCAGGACGTGCGTGGCAAGTACGGCTCAGAGGGGGCCTACTTGATGACGCCACCGCCGCTCGGCTCCGGCTACAACAACACCGGCGCCGATGACACGACCGATGCGTGGGACACCATCGACTGGCTGGTGAAAAACGTACCGGAATCCAACGGACGCGTGGGCATGATCGGCAGCTCGTATGATGGATTCACGGTGGTCATGGCCTTGCTGCACCCCCATCCCGCCCTGAAGGTCGCAGCGCCGGAGAGCCCTATGGTCGATGGCTGGATGGGCGATGACTGGTTCCACTATGGGGCATTCCGCCAGCCCAACATCGACTACGTATTGGAACAAACAAGCCGCCGCGGCAATGGTGTGGTTGTCCCGCACCCGGGCGATGATTACACCAACTTCCTTGAGGCAGGCACCGCGGGCAATTTTGCACGCGCGCGCGCCATGGACCAGCTGCCCTTCTGGAAAGACCTGGAGGACAATCCCAGTTACGACGGCTTTTGGCAGGCGCAGGCGCTGGACAAATTGATTGCCAAGACCAAATTGACGGTCCCAACGATGTGGGAGCAGGGCGAGTGGGACCAGGAAGACATGTATGGCGCAAACCACTGCTATCGCGCCTGGGAACCGCAGGACACGACCAACACCAAGAACTATCTTGTGATTGGCCCATGGTTCCATTCGCAAATCAACCGCCAAGGACGCGCCATCGGCCCGTTCGTATGGGCCACGGACACCGCCCAGCAGTGGCGCCGCGACGTGTTACTGCCGTTCTTTAATCAGTACCTGAGGCCCGGTGCGTCCAAGGCCGACACGCCACCGGTCTGGATATATGACACGGGGACAGACCGTTGGGACGCGCTCCAGAAATGGCCGTTGAGCTGCGAAAAGGGCTGCGCCGAAACTTCAAGGCCGCTCTACCTGGAAGCAGATGGCCAACTGTCTTTCAGCCCGCCAAGGGCCGGTGCCCAACCATACGATGAATATGTCTCTGACCCGGCCAGGCCGGTCCCCTACCGTCCGCGGCCAGTGGTGGGCGAAGGGACTGGCTGGCGCACATGGTTGTTGACCGACCAGCGCTTTGTCGACGGACGTCCCGATGTATTGACCTACCAGACCGCACCGCTCACCGCGCCCATGAAACTTGCTGGCGAACCCATTGTGCATCTCGTCGCTTCCACCAGCGGCACTGACTCCGACTGGGTGGTGAAGCTGATTGATGTTTACCCCAACGACCAGCCCGCGCGTCTGGACACATCAGGCACGTTCCCCGGCACGCTGGGCGTGCAGCCAGACATGGGCGGCTATGAGCTGCCGATTGGCATGGATATTTTCCGTGGAAGATACCGCACCAGCTTCTCCCATCCAGGGGCGGTCACGCCGAACGTGCCGCTTGAATATAGGTTCGCGCTGCCGAATGTGGACCACACCTTCCTGGCCGGGCACCGCATTATGGTGCAGGTGCAATCGACCCTCTTCCCGCTATACGACCGCAATCCGCAGACCTTCGTGCCCAACATCTTTAACGCGGGGCCGCAGGACTTTGTCAAGGCGACCGAACGGGTGTGGCATGGACCGGACAAGGCAAGCTATCTCGCGCTGCCCGTCGTGCCGATCGCACAGTGAAGGAAGCAGCCACGCATTGAGGTCTACAGGGGCCTTGCGCTCCCGGGCGGGGGAAATCCGCAGGGCGCAAGGCCTTTCTGTTTGTAGCGCCATGGGTTTATTTTTACCTTGCAGGGGCAGGAAAGGCCCGACCCACGAGGCAGTATTGGGCTATTGTTTGTTGACATCGATGTAGTAAAGGTCGGTCGCGACCTGGAACTGGTCTTTTGTCAAGGGCGTCTGCATCCATTGCCAGCTCGTGGTGGGACGGATGATCTGCCAGTGGCCGGGCGTGCCCACGCGCACCGGCATGGCAAAATCGTCTTCGTCCGCGCGCCATTTGTACATTACCATTCCGGGCGCTTCGCCGAAGAGCAGTTCCAGGCGCGGAATTTGTGCATGCCGCAGGTATTGATTGAAAATCGGGGCAAGGTCCATGCCCGTGTGCTGGTTGAACCACGCGACCACATCCCCCGTCATGATGTTCTGGTACTTGAAATGCTGATAGAAGTCGTGCAGCAGCGGGTACCATTTCGCATCGTTGTCCACCACGCTGCGCAGGGTGTTGATCATCAACGCCCCCTTGAAGTACTGGTCTTCCGGGGGGTCGTCATTGACGCCGCGCTCGCCCACAATGGCGCGGCGGTTTTTGATCTTCGGCTTCAGTCCGTTGAGATAACGGATGGAGTCGTCCTTGCCCCAGCGATACTCGACATAGAGGCCTTCAAGATATGTCGTCCAGCCCTCATGTATCCACATGTCGGAGGGGTCGGCCGCCGTGATACTGTTGCCAAACCACTCGTGGCCACTCTCGTGGATGATGATGAAGTCGAAGCGGTTGCTGATTCCGACACCGGTCCAGTCGTGGCCAAGATAGCCGTTCTCAAACAGGTTGCCGTAGGCCACCGCACTTTGGTGTTCCATGCCTGCATAGGGCGTCTGTATGAGTTTGTAGCCGTCTTTGATAAAGGGATACTCGCCAAAGTAGTGCTGGAATGCCTCGATCATGCCCGGTACCTGGGCGAACTGTTTCTTGGCTTTATCAAGGTCTTCCGGCAGGACATAATAGTCGAGCGTCAGTGGCCCAAGATGGTCCCCGAAATGGACGTAGTCCCCGATGTTCAGGGCGACATCGTAGTTGTTGATCGGGTAGCTCACGTGCCAGTTCCAGCGGGTGTACCCGTCGCCGAGGTCGGTTTTGCCGGTGAACCTGCCATTCGACACGTCCACCAGCCCGTTGGGCGCCTCGACGCTGATGTCCATGCTTTCCACTTCGTCGCGCCACTGGTCTTTGTTGGGCCACCAGATGCTCGCGCCGATGCCTTCGCAAGCGGTATATATCCAGGGCCGTCCGGCCGGGTCGTGCCCAAAGGTGATGCCGCCAAAACGGCCAGTGCTGACAGGACTACCGGAGTAGTAAAAATCAATGGAATAGACCCGGCCCGCATGGAGCGTATTGGGAAAGTCGATAAAGACCGCACTGGAGTCCCGTGTATATTGCAGGGACGTCGTACCATATAGGACCTTGTCGATCTTGAGCGGCCCCTGAAGGTCAAGCTGGATGCGGGACCCGTCTTTCAACATGCGGAACCGGACCGTGTTCCTGCCGCTGAGCGACTTATGTTCGGGGTCGACACGCACGACAAGGTGGTAGTAAAGCAGGTCGTTGTTGGCGCGAAAAGGGCCATAGGCGCCACGCAACATGTCTGTGCGGTCGGGCACTACCGTCCCAGTGCTGGCCTGCTGGACATGCTGGATTGTGGTGGCCGCGCTTGCCGATTGCAAAGGACGGTCCTGTGCCTGGGGAGTGGCCTGTCCATGCGTCGCAGGCGCCCCGAAGAGGAAAAAGGAAAAAGCAAGAATGAAAATGCCGGGAGTCAGTTTTTGCATTGAGCGCCACTGGGAAATGTTCATGGAAGTATCCTATCGCAGCAAGACGACCGGTGGCCAAGAACGGATTACGTCCGTAAAGTTCTGTAGAAAGGGCTGAGCGGCGAGCGAAGCGAGCCGCTCCGGTCTGACTCCTTATTGATCCGGGCCGGAAGTATTGCTACGCGGCGGCATAGCATACATCTTTCTGACTGAAGTAACTCTCCACCCTTTGCGGCCGTTTCTGGATACTGCGCAGGGCGCCGACGGCGGTCCTGGTCAAGGCGATCTTGTTGCGGGCCGGCGCGGCAGTTGTCACCCGATGCTTCAGGTCGGCGTTGAGCAACTCATCCGGATTCAACTCCGGCGACAGTCTAGCGTCGGCGCTGGCTTCGGCAGTTTCCGGGGATTCCGGCTCTCCCGTAACGGCCAGCGCATCGGGGGCGACGGTGTATCTCACCTCGAAGACGACCGGTACGGCGTCGAACTATCCAATCTCAGTGACCGGAGACAGCTACGACAGCAAATACTTCGCTGGGCCATCCTTCAGCGCGTCGGCCTCCGGGGCGGACATGACGGGAGGGGCGAACGGGGTGTACTCTGGAGCGGACGTGCTGAACGAGACCTACACCGTCGATCCGTGGGGCAACCAGCAGGAGTCTGGGAATTTCAACTTCGCGCAACCCTTCAATGCAAGCAACCAGATTTCGGCTTCGGGATATAGCTATGATGCCGCTGGGGACCTGACGCAGGATGGTGTCGGAAACACCTACGCCTACGACGGCGAGGGGATGCTGACGGCGGCGGGCGGGGCGCAATACACGTATGACGCCTTGCAGCAACGGGTGCAAAAGACGGGCGGCAGCAATCCGGAGGAGATCATCTACTTCAACGGCAGGCCGGTGGCGCTGTACAATCCGGCCAGTGGGGCGTGGACGGACTTGATCTGGGCGGGCAACAATTTGCTGG
>JBMFGT010000055.1:0-4915 GCA_049977205.1 Acidobacteriaceae bacterium
TCGCCGGTCTGACTCCGGATGATGTGCCCCTGGTCAGCGCCCGTATATCCACGGCGAACATCTATTCCGTGGACCTCAGCAGCCGATAATATAATCCACTCCCATTCAGGTCATCGGTCTCCTTGGTCAGCGAACAAGGAACGACCGACGCTCGGACCAACGAAGGTGGCGACCAGCGGGCCGTGCAACAGCGCATTCCGAAGATGGGTGCCGGGCCAAACAGGCACTACCGTCCAACGGTTTTTATCTGCAGCGAGTGTCAGAACTTCGCCACCATGGGCGGCGACAATCCCACCGGCGGCGGGCGTTTCCTGTCCATCTCGCTCATCCAAAGTGCATTCCGATTGTCGCCACGCAAAGCATCTATGGCCTGAAAGAGGCGCTGCCCAACGAAGGCGTATGGAGGCTGCTTCTGGCCTTCCGCACCAAGGTCTTCCTTACCACCCCAGCCCCCGCGACGGCGCACTCCGCATCGGGTTCGTGCGGTAAAACGGGCAAGACGCGCATCCGGCGATGGGGCGGTGACGCTGCACCATTGTCCCGACCCGTCCCACGGTCGGCAGGGCCCGTGGGCCGGGGCGGAGTACGCTCTACGGATCAGTAGATAAAATGCAAGGACATCTGCACAATACGCGCGCTGCCGATGGTGTGCTGCACTTGGGCGAACCCGTTCAGGTTGCTCATGGTCGGCAGGGTGTAGAAGCCATCGGTGATTGGGTCCCCTGTCGTCGGAGTGTAATTGTAGGCAAAGGTGCCAATGCTGGTGTCGTCGTTGGGGATGTCAAAACTGGTGGTGTTCGTCAGGTTAAAGACATCCAGCGAATATTGCAGTTGATAACGCGAAGTAAGGTCTGTGGTCTTTTGGAATGAAGCGTCCGCGCGCTTCTGGAATGCCTCGCGGAAGATGTTGCGTTCTCCTGGCGGGGCAAAGCCAGTCTCTGCAGTGTCACACAAGGGGCCGTTGTTGGTGCCGCCAGAAGGGTCGCATGGCGGGACACCGTTTTGCCCCGCACTTAGCAACGGGACAGCAATCGCCGCCGGGTTGATGGCCGGAATCGGATTACCGGCATTGTCCAAAAACGCCCCGGAATGGCCCGTCAGCGCCGATTTCGGATTGAAGCCCTTGGCCAGCGGTACAATCGGGTTCAGCAAGCTGATATTTGTCCCGTAATACTCACTGGCGACCGCGCCCGTAAAGTCATAGATGCTGTATGGTTGCCCGCTTTGGAAGGTCGCCACACCCACCATCTGCCATCCATTGGTCAGCACGCGCAGCAAACGGCCACCGGCCTTAATGGTAGGCAACTCAAACAGGTAGGTGAAGCTCAGGGTGTGGGTGGTGTCAAAGTCCGCCGTGGCGTAGCTGTCCCGCAGCTTGTTCGGATTGTCCCCGGTGAAGAAGAGTCCAATGTCGCTCTGCTCGTCCAGCGTGTGGGAGTAAGTATAAGAGGAACCAAACTGCATCCCATGACTTAGTCTTTTTTCCAAGTGCGCCTGCAACGCATCATAGGCGGAAACACCTGCCGCGGTGAAAGATGTGGAGTTTGGGTCATACCCTACAAAAGGCACACGCAGGTCCACGTTGCCGCCGCTGTAGGTACTGTATGGCTCGGTGGACAGCGGATTGCCGGTAATGGGGCTGAGCACCTGATACCCGTAGGCATACTGTTCCCCGTTGACGGGGTTTCCCTGCGAAGGAATGAGTGGCTGATTGAAGGGAAGTGGAATGACCAGATGGCGTCCCCGGTTGCCCGCATAGCCCAAGGTCATGGCCAGGTCGTTGCGCGGCTGCCATTCGATGTCCAGCATGTAGTTCATGCTATAGGGAAGTTTGTTGTATATGTTGTAATTGCCGATGGGATATGGCGCGACAGGGTTTCCGTCCAGCGCACCGGCCTTGATCTGGGCCGCTGTCGGCAGCAAGGTGACGAATTGCCCCGGAGTGGTGACGCCGCCGTTCAGGTTTTGTCCCACAAAGGGTGCATGGAGCGTGCCCGGCCCGGTATCAGAATTGACGTAGTTCGCCAGCGGCGGCTCTTGCGTCACGCCAAAAGGCCCGCTGACTCCCTGGCCTGCTGGCGGCGAGAGGTACTGGAAATATTCCCCGCGGTCATAATAGACGCCGAAGCCGCTGCGCACCACGACGCGCCCTTTATATTTGTCCGGCGACCAGGCGAAACCAATCCTCGGACCGATGCCCCATTGGCGTCCTTTCAAGGTCGAGGCGCTCACCCCCGGCGTGGCGTATTTTTTGTTGTTCCCTGCAACGATCAGGCCATCATTGATGACGGCCGTCTCCGTGGCCTTGAACAAAGTTGGATCAAAGTTGAACATGTTTCCGTTGGCCTCGTAAAGCGGCCCATTGTAGTCATACCGCACGCCCATGTTGACACTGAGGTTGGGGAACGCCTGCCATTGGTCTTGCGCATAGGCCCCGGACTCCTTGCTGCGATAGTAACGGTCGCTGTTGCCGACCAGAATGGACCCAGAACGGATGTTCCCTTCTAGAAAGTCGGGGAAGGTGTTGACCTTCAGATTGGCAATACCGGTGCGCCGGTTGCGGATGTTCAACTGCGTGTAGGCATAACTGAACCCAGTGGACAGGTTGTGCCTTCCCAGGCTGAAAATGGCGTTGGTGGAGGGGGAGAAACGGTTCTGGAAATAGCCATCATTGACAAAATCATTGTTCGGCCCAAAGCCGATTCCACCAGCGGAATTTGCGTTCTGGAAGGTGCCAACGCTGATCCCCGGGAACGCTGTGTATCCGTTGCCCAGGCTGATTCCTGCGTCCGTCGCGTTGAGTTGCGACTGAAAGACGCTGTAGACCTTCTGCCGCGAAAGGCCAAAGCGCTGCTCCCAGTTGAACTTCGGCGTCACCATCATGGCGTTGTCCAGTGAGGCCACCTGCGCCCCGCTGTCCTCCTGCTGCGGGAAGCCCTCCGTGTTGGAAACGCCAAAGGGACTAGTGCTGGGGTCGTGCTGGTAATAGTACTTCAACGACATGCGGTCGTTCTGCGTGGCATCGTAGTCCATGTCCCCGGTCACTTGGTCGGCGCTGAAGCGGGTGGTCTGTATCAGCGAGACATTGGGGTTGCCAACGACCGTATTGGCCCCTGCCGATGGAATAAGATATTGCCCGTTGGGCAGCTTGGCCTGCAGGATGGCAATGGCCGCCGGGTCAAACTGCGAGGGCTGAATGGGACAGGTCGGGTTTGCCGTGCCCTGCTCGTAGCTGTTACAGGCCGTCAACAGCCCGTTGGCGCTGCGGTCGTTGGTCAGCCCTGGCGGGACATACAGGCTGGACAACCCCGTGGACTGGTCCGAGACGCGCTGCGCCTGGTATCCCAGAAAGAGAAACAACTTGTTTTTGATGATGGGGCCGCCCGCCGTTGCGCCGACCGTGATGCGGTGCAGTTCCGGGTTCTGCTCGTTCTTCGGGATGTTGTTATAGGGCACTTTGTAAAAGAACGGCGCAGCGTTCAGCCAGTTGGTCCCGCGGTATAGCCACGCCTGTCCATGCAGCTCGTTTGTCCCCGTCATGGTGTTCACGTCAATCTGCGCGCCGCTGGTGGTCCCTTGTTGTGCGTCGTACATGGACGCATTCACCCGCAGTTCCTGGATGAACTCCGGTGGCGGGCTGGCGAGGCCCTGTCCAGAGGACCCATAGACCGAAGTGGCCGTGTTGGTGGCGCCGCCCACCGTGCTGCCTTCCCCGATGTTGAAGTTCAACCGCTGCGAAACGGACTGGCTGGTCGTCTTTCCGTTGAACAGGTTGGTGATGTCCACACCGTTCAACTGGAAAGTGTTGCTGGTGTCGCGTTGGCCATTGGCCCAGATGGGCTGGTTTCCCAACCCCGCATTGACGCCAGTGCCCGCGATGAATTGCGAACTGACACCCGGACTCAGCACGGCCAACTGCGTAAAGCTGCCCGTGGCCAAGGGCACTGCCTTGATCTGCGCCTGGTCCATGTCGTAGCCATTCGTCGTGTCCACTGCATTCAGCATGGGGTTTTCATGTACCGTGACCGACTGCTTCACACTGCCTGTCTTCAATGCCGCATACAGCGTGGTGGTCCTGTTCTCCCGCACGCGGATGGCAGGATATTGTGCCGCATCAAACCCAACATGGGTAAAGGTCAGCAAATAGGTCCCCACCGGCAAGTCCAGAAACTGGTATTCGCCACTGCTACTGGTCTTGGTCTTGCGGACAAAGCCGTTCTTTTCGCTCAACAATGTCACTGACGTGTCTGGCACGACCGCCCCTGACGGGTCTTTGACGTCGCCATTGATGGCCCCCATCGTTTGCTGCGCCCAGACGCTGGGACGGACAAAAAAGACACTGGCAATAGAAAGAATGACTGACAAAACAAGCGTGCTACGTTTCATGGCCTGCACCTCTTTTTCTCGGCTGAATGAATGCCGCCACCATCTGGGGGATGGGCATAAGGACGCCCCAAACTATAGCGGAATTTGCAGGAAGTGTAGCAAGCAGTTAAACAACAGGTATGTATTATGTGAAGAAAATTTAGTTAAAATTTTGGCCGCTTGCGCCCTATGTCCGGGCGACAGTGGAAGTGGCCGTGGGAATGACGGTTTATGGGAGGCGCGGAAAACGGCCCTGCCGTTTTCCGCACTGCTCACTGACCGAGGAATGGACTGTGGAACGTAACCGCTGGCCTGCTGCCATTTCCAATACGAGATGTCAATCACTGCCGGGACTGACAACAATCCCCACACTGGAGAAGATTGATACTCCTCACGAAACAAAAACACTGGCAGGCCCACGAATAAAATGACAGCCGACGCAGCGCTACCCGATCAAAACCGCATAGCGGGCCCCCGACCGGAGTACGGTCCTACTGTCGTTGGATTGGGCGGGTGTATTCATTCACAGTGTTCGGTTGCTGGAGGTAGG
>JBMFGT010000056.1:0-4890 GCA_049977205.1 Acidobacteriaceae bacterium
GGAAAAGATTGTGGAACTCGCCCGCGCGCATGGCCGCGTGAGCGTGGCAGAGATCGTGCGCGCCACGGGGGCCAATCGCAGCACAGTTAAATTGAGGCTGTCCGTGCTGGTGCGCGATGGTGTCCTGTCGCGGCATGGACAGGGCCGGACGACTTGGTATGTGCTGGCATAATCAGTTTTGAACTATATCTTCGCTGGATGGGAACATGCTGCGTTTAGAACAAATCACAAAAGGTTGTGCGCTCAAGGGCATCGTGCCGGGCGCCACAGTCAATGTTGTAGATGCGGAATGGATTGGCGACGTTGTCAGTCTTACCTATAGGACACAGGACGGAAAAGTTGCCACGGAGTTGAAATTCAGGAGTGATGAGCCGGGACTGGAACTTGCCGGACGCGGGACCAGTTGGGCATTTGACTCCGCTGGCGCATTGTTCCGGCTGCTTTCAGAGGCAAAGCGCATTCAACTTGCATATCTCTTCGATCCGTTGCTGGCCGTGCATTCTTCGCAGATAGAGCCGCTGCCCCACCAGATTTTGGCCGTATACCAGGAAATGCTTTCCCCCAGCCGACAACCGCTTCGGTTCTTGTTGGCCGATGACCCTGGGGCCGGAAAAACGATCATGGCAGGCCTGCTGGTCAGGGAGCTGATGCTCCGCGGGGACCTGCGGCGATGTATGGTCGTTTGCCCTGGCGCACTTGCCGAGCAGTGGCAGGACGAGCTCCATGAAAAATTCGACCTGGATTTCAGCATTGCAACCAGAGATTCGATGGAGGCCGCCGCCACAGGCAATTGGTTCCAAGAGCATGACCTTGCCATCTGTCGGTTGGACAAGCTGAGCCGGGACGAAGCTGCCAGGGAAAAGCTGAAGGCGAGTGATTGGGACCTTATCATCTGCGATGAAGCGCATAAAATGTCTGCTTCTTATCCTGGAGGGGAATTCAAGTCCACCAAAAGGTACCAGCTTGGAAAGTTATTGGGCGAACGGACGCGCAACTTCCTGCTGATGACGGCGACCCCGCACAACGGCAAGAACGAGGACTTCCAGGCGTTTCTGGCGCTGCTGGATGCTGATCGTTTCGAGGGGCGGCAGCGTAGCGGGACAAAAGCTGTGGACGCATCCGACCTCATGCGACGCATGATGAAAGAACAGCTAAGGCATTTCGATGGCAGCCACATCTTTCCTGAGCGGACCGCCACGACCATTGGTTATGATTTGTCCCCGCTGGAAGACCGTCTGTACACAGAGGTCAGCGATTATGTCCGCAACGAATTCAACCGGGCGGACAAACTTGGTGACAATGCCCGCAAAGGGACCGTGGGCTTTGCCCTTACTGTTCTGCAACGCCGTCTTGCCTCCTCTCCAGAGGCCATTTATCGCTCCTTGAAACGCCGCCGTGAACGACTGGAAGACCGTTTGCGCGAAGCTGAGTTGCGCCGCAGTGACGGGCACATCAGCAATGACGTGGGGCCGTCCTATAGCTCCCTCTCGGAGGAGGAGCTTGCGGAGAAATTGACAGACATTGACGATGCGACCGGGACCGACTACGAAAAGGAAGAAGAAGCGCTGCTAGACCAGGCAACAACAGCGCAGACCATTGCGGAACTACGGGCCGAGACCCAAATCCTGGCAGGACTGGAGTCACTGGCGCAGCAGGTAAGGGACGGCCAGACGGACCGCAAGTGGGAAGAACTACGGAATCTTCTCAATGAAAACCCCGCGCTGCTCCATCCGAATGGACATCGCCGCAAACTGGTCATCTTTACAGAGCACCGGGACACGCTCGAATACCTTGCGAAACGACTGCGTACATTAATAGGGCGGGACGAAGCAATTGTAGAAATCCACGGCTCCATGCGCAGGGAAGAGAGGCGGCGTGCGCAAGAGAAGTTCACCACAGAAGAGCAGACCGAGATACTGCTTGCCACCGACGCTGCGGGGGAAGGCATTAACCTGCAACGTGCCCACCTGATGGTGAATTATGACCTGCCCTGGAACCCCAACCGGCTGGAGCAGCGTTTCGGACGTATCCACCGCATCGGCCAGCGCGAAGTGTGCCACCTGTGGAACCTGGTCGCCGAGAAGACGCGCGAGGGCGCGGTCTACCAGAGATTGCTGGAAAAACTCGAAGAGGCCCGCAAGGCGCTCCATGGCGGCGTGTTTGATGTCCTCGGCCAGCTCTTTCGAGAGAGGCCGTTGCGTGACCTGCTGATTGAGGCGGTGCGCTATGGCGATAGCCAGGAGGTGCGTGACCGGCTGCTGCAGAAGATAGACAACCTTGCCGACCGGGAACGCTGCCGGGACCTGATCGAGGAACGTGCGCTGATTCACGCCACCCTGGACACCTCTGAAATCCAGCGTGTGCGGGAAGACTGGGAGCGCGCCCTGGCGCGGCGTTTGCAGCCCCATTTCATCCAGACGTTCTTCCTTGCCGCCTTTCAGCACTTAGGTGGGTCCGCCTTTGAACGCGAACCGCGCCGCTTCCAGATCAAATATGTACCGCCTCTGCTCCGCCACCGGGAGTTGCCAATCAAGACTGGAAGGCCGGTGCTTACGAATTACGAGCGCGTCACCTTTGAGCGGAACTTGCGCCATGTAGACGGCAGGCCGCCTGCGGAATACATCACGCCGGGCCATCCCCTTCTGGCGGCCACCATTGACCTGATTACAGAAAGGCACCAGGGACTGCTCCGCCGCGGCGCAGCACTGGTCGATAAAGCAACGACCACGGAAGACCTCCGCGTCTTGTTCTATCTGGACCATTCCATTGTGGACGGCACAAAAGACCGGGACGGCAACCGCCGCGTCATCTCCCGCCGCCTCCAGTTTGTTGAGGTCGATGCCAATGGCAACGTACGGAATGGTGGGTACGCCCCATATCTCGATTACCGCCCGGTGCGCGAGGAAGAAAAACCGCTGGTGGAAGGACTGATTGGCGCTGCCAACTGGTTGCAGGCAGAAGAAATCGAGAAGAACGCGCTGGCCTACGCGGTCCAGCACCTTGTGCCGGAGCACTTTGAGGAGGTCAGCACGCAGCGGTTGCGGGCAGTGGAGCGCACCCGTGCAGCCGTCCACGACCGACTGACGCGGGAGATCAGCTATTGGGACAGGCGCGCACAGCAACTCAAAGACCAGGAGCTTGCAGGCAGGCCCAATGCACGGCTCAACTCCGGCAATGCGCGGGCGCGGGCCGAGGAACTCGAAGGCCGCCTTCTGGCGCGCATGGCCGAACTGGAAAAAGAGCGCCAGCTCAGCAAGCTGCCGCCCAACATTGTTGGGGGCGCACTCATCATTCCAGAATGTCTTCTGGACCGCCTGCTTGGGCAGCACGGCAGCTCCTTATTAGACCAGCATCGAAATCTAGAGATTGAGCGCATGGCGATGGCAGCGGTCATGGCGCGGGAGCGGGAGCTGGGGTTTGAGCCGCGCGATGTCAGCCGCGAGCGCGTGGGCTATGACATTGAATCGCGTCACGGCGATGGCAGGTTGCGTTTTATTGAGGTAAAAGGCCGTCGCGCCGGGGCCGAGACCGTCACCGTTACGCGCAACGAAATCCTTACGGCGCTCAACAAACCGGATGAGTTCATCCTGGCGATTGTCCAATGCGATGGCGACCAGACATCCTCGGCGTACATCCGCCGCCCTTTCCGAAACGATCCAGATTTTGCCGTCGAAAGCGTCAACTACAATTTGTCGGAGTTGTTGCAAAAGGCAGAGGTCCCTGCATGAAGATTAAGATGGAAGCCATCCATGTATAAGAAAAAATTGATTGAAGTTGCACTGCCTTTGGAAAAGATCAACATTGCCTCGGCGCGGGAGAAGTCCATCCGCCACGGCCATCCGTCCACATTGCATCTGTGGTGGGCACGTCGTCCGCTGGCCACCTGCCGCGCTGTGCTGTTTGCTTCTCTGGTGGACGATCCTTCCAGCCTGCCGGAGCAGTTTCCCACGCCGGAGTTGCAGGAGGCCGAGCGCCAGCGCCTCTTCCGCATGATTGAGCGCATGGTGCCCTGGGAGGCAACGAACAACAAAGGCATCCTGGCCGAGGCCCATGCGGAAATCATGCGGTCCACCGGCGGTCATCCGCCTGCGATCTATGATCCCTTCTGCGGTGGCGGCAGCATTCCGCTGGAAGCGCAACGGCTGGGCCTGGAGGCACACGGCAGCGACCTGAATCCTGTTGCGGTATTGATTACCAAAGCTCTGATTGAGATTCCGCCAAAGTTTGCCAATCGCGCGCCCATCAATCCAGAGGCACGGCGACGCGGTACGCTCAACGATGCTGCGTATCCCGGCGCATTGGGGTTGGCGGAGGATGTCCGCTATTACGGCGCATGGATGCGGGCCAAAGCACAGGAGCGCATCGGGAATTTGTATCCCCCGGTGCGATTGCCAGATGGTAAAGATGCCACGGTGATTGCGTGGCTGTGGGCGCGGACGGTGAAGTGTCCGAACCCGGCCTGCGGCGCGGAGATGCCATTGACGAGCAAATGGCACCTCTCCACCAAGAAAGGCAAAGAAGCCTGGGTTGAACCTGTGGTGGATCAAGCCGCGCGTACCGTGCGCTTCACCGTGAAGACGGGAGCGGGAACGGTGCCCGATGGCACGGTGAACCGCAAAGGAGCACGCTGCATCGTGTGCAACACCAAGGTGCCTTTCGATCATGTGCGCGCTGAGGGGCGGGCCGGTCGCATGTCGGCGAAGTTAATGGCCATTGTCGCGGAAGGCGAACGCGGACGCATGTATGTTGAGCCGCAGGATGAGCATGTGCGAATAGCTGAGTCCGCGAAGCCTGTCGATGTGCCAGAGACATTCTTGCCGGAGAAAGCGTTGAGTTTCCGTGTGCAGGTGTATGGAATGACGCGGCATCGCGATCTGTTCACGCCACGGC
>JBMFGT010000057.1:0-4523 GCA_049977205.1 Acidobacteriaceae bacterium
GACGAGGAATGGGGCGAAGAACGCATGCTGGCCGCCGCGCAAACACTGCCCGATGGCAGCGCGCAGGCAGTGCTGGAACATCTCTTCGCTGAGGCCGATAGCTTCACCGGCAATGCCCCGCAGCACGACGACATGACGCTGTTGGTCCTGAAACTTGCGCGATGATTCATTCTGTTCGTTCTTGATCTATACTCGGCCTCTGGCGCACTAAAATATGAAATTTGGCCTTATTTGTTCTTGACACGCTTAATTTCAATGCGGTCACCATTGCACTGAAATATGAAACTGGTGTGCTTGAGTCGCGTACAAAAAAATGATTATGCGCGGGGGGAACCAGAAGCTGGCGGCGTGTCTGCTGCTGTTCGGAAATGGACAGCGATTTCCGGAAATGGACACCTGGGCCTGTGGTGCTGGCCATCTGAACGAGAGCAAGTCCTCTATTTTCATCTAGATAAGAAATTCACTCCTTTGGTCATTCTCCTGCATACCTAATGGACGTGATGGACATTGCACGCCCGGACTTGAAACGCCGAAAACATCGCCGCCAGATTGCCTGGTCGGCGGTCGCTGTGGTCTTGTTGGCCGCGCTCACCATTTTTGTCATGCGTTTGAAACCTGCCGCGCCCACCGTGGACCGCAGCACCGTTTGGACGGACACCGTCCATCGCGGCGACATGGTCCGCCAGGTGCGCGGGCTGGGTTCGCTGGTGCCCCGCGAAGACCGCATCCGCCTGGTCCCCGCTGAGACCGACTGCACCGTGGTACGCATCTTGGTGCTGCCCGGAGCGCAGGTCAAGGCCGACACGGTCGTCATGGAACTGGCCAATCCGCAATTGACACAGGAGGCGCAGGACGCCGCGCTGCAACTGAAGGAGGCCGAGGCGGAGTTCCACAACGTGCAGGTCAAGCTGCAAGGTGACCTGATGGACCTGCGCTCCAACGCCGCCAATGTCCACGCGCAATATCAGCAGGCGGAGTTACAGTCACGCACCGACCAGGCGCTGTACAAGCTGGGCGTCATCAGCGGGCTGACTTACAACGACTCCAAGAGCAAGGCCGATGCGCTGGAGACGCGCAACCAGTTGGAAGCGGAGAAGCTGGCCATCAACCAGAAGGCGCTGGAGACGCAGTTGGCCGTGCAGACGGCCAAGGTGGCGCAGGCCCGCGCACTGGCCGACCTGAAGCAGCGCGAAGTGGATGACCTGCAAGTCCGCGCGGGGATTGACGGCGTGCTGGTGGACCTGCCGCACCAGGTGGGCGAGCATGTAGCGATGGGGACCACGCTGGCCAAGATCGTGCAGCCAGACCAGTTGAAGGCGGAGTTGAAGATTGCCGAGACGCAGGCGCGCGACATCCAGATTGGCCAACCGGCGCAGATTGACACGCACAACGGCATCATCCCCGGCACGGTGACGCGCATTGATCCGGCGGTGCAGAACGGAACGGTCGCCGTGGACGTACATCTGGATGGGCCATTGCCGAAAGGGGCGCGCCCGGACCTGAGCGTGGACGGCACGATTGACTTGGAGCGGCTGCATAACGTGCTCTACGTGGGGCGGCCTGCCTTTGGCAATGAGGACTCCACCATCAGCCTCTTCCGGCTGGACGCCAGCGGCAAATACGCCACGCGCGTGCCGGTGAAGGTGGGCCGCGCCTCGGTAAACGAAATCCAGGTGCGCGGCGGCCTGCGCGAGGGCGACACGGTCATTCTGTCGGACATGTCGCGCTGGGACAATGTAGACCGCATCCGGCTGGATTGAAAATTTAACCTTACACACGTAGCACGAAAGGACACACGCATGGCAAACTCGCAAGACACATTGATCCAGGTGGAAGCGCTCACCAAGATTTTCTACACCGATGAGATTGAAACGCACGCGCTCTCTGGCGTCCATCTGACGGTGGCGCGCGGCGAATACCTGGCCATCTCCGGCCCATCGGGCTGCGGCAAATCGACGCTGCTCTCGGTGCTCGGCCTGCTGGACACGCCCACCGGCGGCACCTACCGGCTGAACGGACGGCCCGTGCAGGACCTGAGTTTCAGCGAGCGCTCGCGCATCCGCAATCAGGAGATCGGCTTCATCTTCCAGAGCTTCAACCTGATTGGCGACCTGACGGTGTATGAGAACGTCGAGCTGCCGCTCACCTACCGCCCCAACATGCCCGCAATGGAGCGCAAGCGGCGCGTGAAGGAATCGCTGGAGCGGGTCAGTATGGCGCACCGCATCCAACATTATCCGGCGCAGCTTTCTGGCGGACAGCAACAGCGCGTGGCCGTGGCGCGCGCGCTGGCCGGTTCGCCCTCCATCCTGCTGGCCGACGAGCCGACCGGCAACCTCGACTCGCACAATGGCGAAGCGGTCATGCAGTTACTCAAAGAACTGCACGCGGACGGGGCGACCATCTGCATGGTCACGCACGACCCGCGTTTCGCCAAACTGGCCGAGCGCGAAGTGCATCTCTTCGACGGCCAGGTGATCGCCGAGCAAGACCTGCGCCAGAAGATGCAGGCGTTCCCCCTATGAGCGGCCTGGACAGTACCCATGCTATGCGCAAACGGTCTGCGGGCAACGTTTCTATGGGCCATTGGGGCACAACTCTATGCGTCCCATGCAGGCGCTGCGCAGCGAGTAATAGAAATTATGAGTAACGAAATGAGGAGGACGGAAAGATGACGAACTTGTGGAATGATCTACGCTACGCACTGCGCCAGTTGCGCAAATCGCCGGGGTTTACCGTGTTGGCGGTATTGCTTCTCACGCTTGGTATCGGCATCAATGCTGCCATGTTTACCGTGGTTGATACGGTTCTGCTGCGGCCCCTGCCATTTCCACACCCTTCGCAGATCGTTGCTCTTAGCGAAACAGATGGCAAAAAAGATACGCAAGGAATGCTGAGCGTGTCCTCTCTGCCAGACTTGATGGATTGGAGGGCGCAGGCCCATGCTTTCCAAGACATTGGCTGGTACCGGGAAAGCCCTTCGAATCTACAGAAGCCCGACGGCAGCACGGAGTTTGCTGTCGATATGCAGACCAGCGCCAATTTCTTTTCCTTGCTGCAAGTCCGTCCCTTTCTTGGGCGAAGTTTTTCCCCATATGAAGACCAGGCTGGGAAGACCGATGTGGTTATCTTGAGTTACTCCCTGTGGAACAGCGCCTTTCACGCGGACAAAGCTGTTCTTGGAAAACAGGTCAAGTTTGGCAAGCAAATGTACACGGTCATTGGTGTGATGCCCAAGGGCCTTTACTTTCCAGCAAACGACGACGGACCGATTGCATGGTCGCCCCTGCCGCCCGATCCATCCGCGCTCACTGACCGCAATTCCCGGTTCCTGAATGGTATTGGCCGCCTCAAGCCGGGGACCAGCATTGCAGCGGCCAATGCGGAGTTGGACACCATCCAGGCAAATATCGCCAGACGATACGCCAGCCTGCACCTGATAGACCACACGCTGGTAGTGGATTATCGCAGCACTTTACTTGGGCACGTACAGCCGGCCTTGTTTGCCTTGGAAGCGGCGGTGCTGGCGGTGTGGCTGATCGCTTGCGCCAATCTGGCCAGCCTGATGCTGGCCCGCGCCAATGGCCGCCGCCATGAAATTGCCATTCGCAGTGCGTTGGGCGCAGGCAAGTCAAGGCTGGCGCAGCAGACCCTGACGGAGGGCCTAGTCCTGGGCCTGTCTGGAGGTGCGCTCGGACTGGCCCTTGCCGTAGACTGCCTGCACCTGCTGCGGCAATCCATTGGTTCGGCGTTGCCGCGTTCGCAGGATGTCCATATCAATTGGCAGGTGCTGTTGGCCTTGTTGGCGCTGTCAATGCTTTCTACTCTCTTCTTTGGCCTGGCCCCGGCATTGCAGGCGGCCACCACGCAGCCGCAAGAAGCGCTACAAGATGGTACAAGGTCTTCCGGGTCTAGTCGCCACCAGAGCAGGCTGCGGGATGGACTGGTCATCGGCCAGATCGCGCTTTCGCTCGTCCTGTTGGTGGCCTCAGGTCTGTTACTGCGCACGCTCTACGCGTTGCGCAATCTCCCGCTTGGCTTCCAGCAACACAACCTGGTCATCGGCTTTATGTTCCTCCCACAGGGAAAATACAAAGACAAGGACGTCGGCCTGGTCTTGTACCAGCCCTTGTTGGATCGTCTGCGGCAGGTCCCAGGTGTGGAATCTGCAGGACTGGTCTCCGGCGCACCTCTCAGTCCCGAAGTGCAGATGCAAGCTGGGTTCGCCATCGTCGGCAGGCCATCTCCATCGAAAGATTTTAATCAGGCCACCTTCAGGGTCGCGACGCGCAACATCTTTCGCGTCCTGGACATTCCACTGGTCCAAGGACGTTTTTTTAATGAGACGGACACCCTCGGCACGCCTGTGGTTGCAGTCGTCAACCAGAGCTTTGCACGCAAATACTTTCCGGGCGAAGACCCGCTTGGGAAAAGGTTGGACCTCAATGCGGACAATCCGACGGAGAAGAGTGTTCTTGAGGACGTGACCATTGTGGGAGTGGCGGGCGATGTGCCGCAGGGAG
>JBMFGT010000058.1:0-4502 GCA_049977205.1 Acidobacteriaceae bacterium
GGTCTTTGCCTTAGACAAAGACGATCGCTGGTCTTTCACAATTCAGACTGAGACCGCAGCGACTTCAATTCAACCTTCAGCGTAGCGGTCCTAGCACTGTCGTGCGCGCGTTGAGCTATGCCCCTGATGCACGAAACGGAAAACACTTCCGCTTTGTGCATCGGGGCCGGGCACATCGTGTTTTCGCGAGAACGGGCACTCATTCTAGCGGATTTGCTCATCAAACATACGACCAACGCCGAAGCGGAAGCGAAGGCAGCGCATCCAGGCATCCAGCATAGGCCTTGCGTGCCCTGGTTTTATGCGTTACGCCGCACCGATATTGGCACGGACAGTCCCACCAGAAAGGAGGACACTTAAATGCAGATTTTTCTTGATTGCGACGGCGTTCTGGCGGACTTTGAGGGGCACGCTCAGAGCATTTTGCACGAAGACGTTAACGTCGCCCTGAAACGCGAAGACCAAGAATCGGTTTGGCAGATACTCCTACAATTTGAAATCTTTCGCCATCTTCCAGTGCGCGAGGATGGACGGAAGCTGTTTCGCGCCATCCGCCACCTGCACCCAATCATTTTGACCGGATGCCCGCCCGGCGGTTGGGCCGAACAGCAAAAGAGAGAGTGGGCATTCAAACACTTTCCAGGAGTCCCCATCATCACCTGCGCGTCGAAAGACAAGCGATATTTCATGGAGAACCCTGGCGATATCCTCATCGACGATTACCAGAAATTTCGTGGTTTGTGGGAGGCCGCCGGTGGGATTTTCGTCCACTACCGGACCGCCGATCAGACCCTACGAGACCTGGCGCCTTATCTCGAATCCCGAGAATTGCTGCTGTGTACCTGCCGCAAATAATTCCTTCCTTCGCTTGTGTTTATGGGCAATACGTGGTATAGGATGTACATGGACAGATTTCAAACGCTTTCCCCTGGCGATTCCCCCAACTGCATGTGTGCTGTCCAGAACGACCCAGTATCGCATTGTACCAATTTCGCCAAAGTCACCTTGGCGCGCCGCCTTGCACCTGCCCTGCTTTGTGGGGGAGGTATTGGCGGAGCTTTGTCCCGTCAGTGGATTGCCGCAGGAGCGTTGCTGCTTGCGTTCCTGGCCGTCCGCCGTGCTTTTGTGCAGGAACCAGCGTGCAACACGCATGGGGCCCGCACAAGGGGCTTGCACCGCCGGGCCATCTGTCGAAGGCCCCGCGTCCCCAGTTCCACTTGTAGAACGGTTCAACTCCATCATCTTGAGGCATTCTCATGGCATGTCTTCAGCGGAGCAAAATGCCCGTCAGTTTGCGCCGGCTTCGTCACGCCCAGGCCCTTCTCAGTAAAGCGGAGAAGCGCCATCGGCGCGCAGCATTGCAACTGGAACAGTGGCAAAAGAAGGTAGACCAACTCGAACGCGAACATCGGAGAGCTGTGCAGGGTTCTCTGTGGGAGGAAGACGCAGATGTTGCACTCCAGCAGGATCCAAGCTCCATCGGAACTTTGTTCCCAGCCTAACGGCGTGGTCCTCTACCGCGGATGCGCGGTCCCGGGCGGTGTCTATTCCGTCGTCCGCTTTCATCTGGGAGAGTTTCGCGACTCTCCCCTTCCAACCCGTACCGATCTCAAAACTCTGTCTTTTAATGGATTCAGCTGGAGGAACTGTTCCCCGGGGACCGGGTAGCTTGCCCTGGCCCTGCTGTGCGACGTCCTGGACAACGATGCGCGCGCGCTTCGCCTCTATCCTCACCTCTGCGAACTTCTTGTCCGAAACCTGTCCGCCGCGAACTGCTGGATCCTCACCGATACCGATGTCCGGCTTGCCGTTGAACCCATTGAGACCACTATGGGGTGGAATTGGGCCGAAAAACAGAGATGCTATGCCGACCAAATTCCCGTGTAAGGACCTTTTCATGATGAATCTTGTCGTCAATCTCGAGCTGAAACGCAGGTCAAACATACCTGCGTCAAACACCCTCGCTATAGCCCGGAGCGCAACGGCCAGGCCGGAATTGTCGGCGGCTGTCTGGTGTGCAGCCGGATGTTCTTGCTCTATCGGGCAAAACTTTCCGTTGAATCCGCCATTCGGGATTTTGAGTCCCAGGCAACCTGCCTTTCGCAAGAGGGGCAACGCAAATCAATCACTGCAACCTAAGCCGGAGAGAAATCTTTCAACTCACACTTTCTGGTAATTCGAAGGGGAAATCTTCATGGCAATGATGACTGCAACTTCGATGACAACAAAGACTGCAACCCTCACCGACCTAAAGTTTCCCCGGCTACTCTCCGATAAAGCTATGTGCCCATTCAACATGGTCATCTGGAAGGAGCGAGATGCACAGATTACCGGTTCCAAGGGAAATGTGGTCTTCGAACAAAAAGATGTTCGTGTGTCCTCGACCTGGTCGGACACGACGATGAAAATTGTGGCCAACAAATACCTGCATGGCACACTGGACATACCTGCCCAGGAAGGGGGCGTCGACGAACCCATCCAGCGTGTCATTACCACTATCTCCCACCAAGGCCATGTCCATGGCCACTTTGCTTCTCAAAAAGACGAGGACACGTTCCGCGACGAGTGGGCCATTCTGCTGCTCCAGCAATATGTCATCTTCAACTTGTCGGCGTGGTTCAACATAGGTTGCGACATATTGGGACCAGAAAACAATGCCAAATACTGGCATTGGAACATGTGCACACACGTTGTGGAAGCTTCTCGTAGCGGACATAATAATCCCCAGTGTTCGGCCTGTTTCATCAATTCCGTCGCGGACCCGATGGGACCGATCATGGGCCTGGCGAAGGTCGAAGTCATGCTCTTCAAGTGGGGGCCCCGGGGCCGGTACAAACCTGTCTCCGGTCCGCAGGGCCAACAAACTGTACTCCGGCAGGGGCGTGGCCTGCTCCCTGAATTCTCACGTAGACCGTGACACATTGAAGGCAGGCAACGTCGGCCTTCAAAAGGGGTTTTTATGAAAGCAAAGGACGCATCAAGGTGTCTCTATAGAGTCTTGCTCCATGCCGTCGAAGAAAGCGATACCTTCGCCGCAGCAATAGAGCAAGCTCGGCAAGGTAGTTTTTCACTCAAAGGCATCACGTTCTACCTGGTCTTTGGCCCGTTGGAGGCTGGCCCCGTCCAGGACGGCCAGTCAGACGTGGACTTTCTCCGTGAGATGCATATCGGTCCCAGCATTACTCTGGACATCCCCCAAAAGAGGCGACGGAGAATTTTCGCGCGATGGCCGACAAGAAGGAGTGGGACCTGGTCCGCTCTGGCCCCCGCCATTACGGCAACAACAGTCGGCCCAGACACCAGGAACAGGAGATCGACCATGGCTTCTGAAGAAAAAACAAAGCAAAACTGCCTTTTCAAGGGCTGCGTGAACCAAGGCATTCCTCGCGATGGCCAGGATTTCTTCGTCTGCGATGTCTGTCTCGACGAACTTGAACAGAGTTTGGAGCGCGAGTGGCAGAAGCGCCTTCAACGTCACCTCAACAACTGAGATCCATAGACCATCGCTTCAGAAAGGACAACCACGATGCTGGCCGTTGGTCCCAACCTTAAAATATCGATGCTCGACGCCTTGCTGGGATATTTTTCCTTCAGATGCGCTGCTGTTCCCGGAAGGGTCTACGCCGCACGCCCTCAAGGAGACCGCGCAGAATGCCGCACTGGAAAACCAGCACAGCCAAATGATTGCCGCGCTCGACTTCTCTACATCGAGAAGTCCCTTTTCCTGACCGTTCCGCTGAGTCACATGGAAACCGCGCTTCATTCGCTTGCAGTCCTTCACGGGATGTTTCGGAGGACAGGTATTCTGCTCTCCGACGCCAGCGTGAAGGCCAACTCTTTGGAATGCCCTTACAAGCAAATTCAATAAGGAGAAAACACTTGTCTTCACTGAAAACACACCGTATCCGTCCAGTGGTCATGCGGTTGAAACCGGACACCCCATTGCCGCCCCAGAACGACTTGTCGAGAGACGACCTCATCGATGGCATGGCCCTGCAGATGCGGGTCGTCTTCGACACAATACCAGCACACGCCAGTCCGGTAATTGTCGAGAGCGGCACAGCAAGCGACCATGCAGAATTGCGCGTTGTCGCGTCGCGCAAGTTTATCATTGAGGCGCACGATGTCGGCCCCTGCAACACGGCACTAAGAAACAAGATACAACCGTACGTCTTCGAAACGATGAAGGTGCTGCTGCGCGTTTTTGGCATGGCCCCAGCCTCTATCGAAATGGTCGAACAGTAACAAACCGGGGAATATCTGGGGGGATATGGCAGAGTATCGGGTGAACAACAGGACCGTATCGGACGAAGATCCGAACTTTGAATCCATGCTGCAATCTGTTTATAAAACAGCCAGTAGGCCGCTCTGCATGTGTACCGGGCCGGGCATCGAAATGCAGATCGCGAGAATCAACGGCCATTTCCCTCTGTGACAACAATGGTGAGACAGGTGCCCCATGGATAATTACTGTAGGGCGGAGAAAGAAACCTCACCTTTAT
>JBMFGT010000059.1:0-4361 GCA_049977205.1 Acidobacteriaceae bacterium
TTCGACAGCACCTTGGTGATGGCCGCCGTCAAGGTCGTCTTGCCGTGGTCAATGTGCCCAATCGTCCCTACATTGACGTGCGGCTTGCTCCGGTCAAATTTTTCCTTCGCCATGATTTCCCTCTCGTTCCGTATTTAGGTCCTGCTGGACGGCCTTCTATGGCCGTCTCCGTACAACCTGAAAACCCCTGCCACCCCAGGGCCATTTGCCCCGTTACTTGCCCTGGCTGCGGCCAATGATTTCGTCGCTGACCGCGCGCGGCGCTTCCTCGTACCGCGCAAAGTGCATGGAATACGTGGCGCGTCCCTGCGTGGAAGAACGCATGTTCGTCGCATAGTTAAACATTTCTTTCAGCGGCACGCTGGCCCGGATGACCTGGGACCCGGCGCGGTGTTCCATGCCCTCAATCCGTCCCCGACGCGAGTTCAGGTCGCCGATAATGGTGCCCATGAACTCCTCTGGGACCACCACTTCGACCGCCATGACCGGCTCCAGCAAGACGGGACTGGCCTTACGGGCCGCCTCTTTGATGGCCAGCGAACCGGCGATCTTGAAGGCCATCTCATTCGAGTCCACATCGTGATAGCTGCCGTCATAGAGCGACACCTTGACGTCCACCATGGGAAAGCCAGCCAGGATGCCGCCTTCCAGCGCCTCGCGGATGCCCTGGTCAATCGGCTTGATGAACTCCTTCGGGA
Organism: Acidobacteriaceae bacterium; assembly: GCA_049977205.1. Classification (GTDB taxonomy): domain Bacteria; phylum Acidobacteriota; class Terriglobia; order Terriglobales; family Acidobacteriaceae; genus JBMFGT01. The sequence continues at coordinate 699 of JBMFGT010000059.1, forward strand.
TGACGCCACCCTTGATGTCATTGACGAATTCGTAGCCCTTCCCAGGGTTCGGCTCCGCCTTGATCTTGCAATGGCCGTAATTGCCGGACCCGCCCGTCTGACGGATGTATTTGCCTTCCGCCTCGGAGTGTTTGCGGATCGTCTCGCGATAGGCCACCTGCGGCGTGCCCACATTGGCCTCGACCTTGTACTCCCGCTTCATGCGGTCCACGATGATCTCCAGGTGCAGTTCGCCCATGCCAGAGATGATGGTCTGGCCAGAATCAATGTCTGTGCGCACCTTGAAGGTCGGGTCCTCTTGCGCCAGCTTGGCCAGCGCCATGCCCATTTTTTCCTGGTCGCCCTTGGTCTTTGGTTCCACGGCCACAGAGATCACCGGGTCAGGGAAGGTAATCGATTCCAGCACAATCGGGTGCTTTTCCGTGCAGATGGTGTCGCCTGTCACCAAGGTTTTCAGGCCCACGCAGGCGCAGATGTCGCCCGCATAAATCTCTTGTATCTCCTCGCGCTTGTTGGCGTGCATCTTCAGCAGGCGGCCAATGCGCTCCGTCCTTCCCGTGCGCGGGTTCAGCACTGTGTCACCGGTCTTCAGCACGCCGGAGTACAGGCGAATGAAGGTCAATTGCCCGACAAACGGGTCCGTCATGATCTTGAAACCCAAGGCGGCAAACGGCCCATTGTCATCGGGCGGGCGCTCCAGCTTTTCTTCCAGATTGTCTGGGTTCAGCCCCTGCATGGGGGGAATGTCCAGCGGGCTGGGCAGGTAATCGACCACCGCATCCAGCAGGGTCTGCACACCCTTGTTTTTGAATGCCGTGCCGCACAGTACCGGGAAAAGCTGCATGGCGATGGTGGCGCGACGCAGGGCGGCGCGGAGTTCTTCCGCCGTGGGCGTTTCGCCCTCCAGGAACTGGTGCAGCATCATGTCGTCCGTCTCGGCAACCGACTCCACCAACTGTACCCGGAAGGCCTCTGCCTTTTTCAGCATGGCAGCCGGTATCTCTTCCACCTCGTACTTGGCGCCCATCGCCTCATCGTGCCAAAGGATGGCGCGCATCTCGATCAGGTCAATGACGCCCTTGAAATTTGCTTCCTGCCCAATGGGTATCTGGATGGCCACAGGGCGCGCGCTCAGGCGCTTGCGGATGGTCTCAATCGCATGTTCAAAGTCCGCGCCGTTTTTGTCCATCTTATTGATGAAGCAAACGCGGGGCACACTGTATTTGTCCGCCTGCCGCCACACTGTTTCCGACTGCGGCTCGACCCCGTGGACGGCATCGAAGACGGCCACGGCGCCATCCAGCACGCGCAGGCTACGTTCCACTTCCGCCGTAAAGTCCACATGGCCCGGCGTATCAATGATGTTGATGCGCACATCGCGCCAGGTACAGGTGGTGGCCGCAGAGGTGATGGTGATGCCACGCTCCTGCTCCTGCTCCATCCAGTCCATCGTCGCCGTGCCTTCATGCACTTCGCCGATGCGATGGGTGATCCCGGTATAAAAAAGGACACGCTCCGTCGTGGTCGTCTTGCCGGCGTCAATGTGCGCCATGATCCCGATATTGCGGCAGCGTTCCAGTGGTACGAGGCGAGGCACAGTCTTTTCTCACTTTGCAGGCGCGGGGCCTGCGGTCAATGCTTCCGTTGCGGTTTCCATCCAGCCGGTAAAAACTACCAGCGATAATGCGCGAATGCCTTATTGGCCTCGGCCATGCGATGCACGTCTTCCTTCTTCTTCATCGCGGCGCCACGGCCATTGGCCGCGTCCAGCAGCTCATTCGACAACTTGTCCACCATGCCCTTTTCGCCACGGGCGCGCCCATAGTTCACCAGCCAGCGGATGGCCAGCGAGGTGCGCCGCTCCGGGTTCACCTCAATTGGCACCTGATAGTTGGCGCCGCCCACGCGACGGGTCTTGACTTCCAGCAGCGGCTTGCAGTTCTCCACGGCCTTCTTGAAGAGCTTGAGGGCCTCATCGCCGCCCCGCTTCTCCAGGTTCTGCATGGAGGTGTAAAAGATGCCCTGCGCCGTTGACTTCTTGCCGCCCCACATCATCGAATTGATGAATTTGGTGACCAGCGTCGAGCCGTAGACCGGGTCGGGAGCAACCTCCCGCTTCGCTATGTGACCTTTTCTTGGCATGGTTCCAATCCCTTAATCAATCAAAAAAAATACTGCACGCCCCATGGGGGCCTTCACGCACGCTGCGCTTTACTTCGCCACGGCCTTGGGGCGCTTGGCCCCATACTTGGAGCGGCTCTGCTTGCGGTTGGCCACGCCCACCGAATCCAACGTGCCGCGCACCACATGGTAGCGGACGCCCGGCAGGTCCTTCACACGGCCCCCACGCACCAGCACAATGGAGTGCTCCTGCAAATTGTGGCCGATGCCGGGGATGTATGTGGTGACCTCAATCCCATTGGTCAGGCGCACGCGGGCCACCTTGCGCAGCGCCGAGTTCGGCTTCTTTGGCGTTTGCGTGTAAACGCGGGTACACACACCGCGCCGCTGCGGACTGCCCTGCAATGCCGGACTGGCCGTCTTGTAACGGGGGGCCGTGCGGCCCTTCCGAACGAGTTGACTAAACGTAGGCACAGAAACCCTCTCCCTGTTGCAACACACTACACACTACATTTGCGTTGCCGCCGCAGACACTCCCCGCGCATACGCATGTACGCGCACAGAGAGGCCCACACCGGCCCCGGAAAACCTGACAGTTCGTGGCAAGAACCCGCGACGGTGGCCGGAGGAAACCAGCATTCTCCAGTTCCGTTTCGCTGTTCTGGCCCGCATAGCCTGCCTGGTGGCAGGGTGTCGCGGACCCTCAAGACAAGAAACACCGTGTGTCCCGCTGCTCGTATCTACTATACCGCAAATCCCCTGCGAGCGCAGGCCGGGCATTCCCACGGCACTCCCCGCATTGGCGGACTGCCGTTATGTGCCAAACTCAAGAAGAATATCAGCCCCCGCCCCAAAGAGTCAAATTACGCATGAAATTTTTGCATTTTCTGTGAACGACATCCGCTTTTTATACATTGCTTCGGGGAAACTCTGTCCATCCGTGGAACCTCACCCACTCAAGCCGTCTTTTTGTTTTGGCTTGAGTGGGGAAACCCCCAGCCCGTGACCCGCCTGGATGACTTTGAGGAAGAAACGATTTGTAAAAAAGCGTCTGGCCCGTCAACTCCGAGGCTATAATGCTATCATTTCGTCGAATGCTATAGCTCAGGGAGGGGCGCGCTATGACTTCGCGAACATGCGTGGCTGGAGGAAGCTACACAGCGTTGGTCCTTTTCCTTGGCCTAATGGTCGGCGATCCTGCCGGTTGCGGCAGCGGCGGCAGCGGCAAAACCACCACGCCCGTAGGCCTTCCGGGTAACTGGGAGTTCACGGGCACTGACAGCAGTGGCAATACTATACCTATGGGCGTTTACCTGACTTCGACGGGCAGCGCGGTCTCCGGCACCGCGTGGGTGCAGATGGCGTTTCCCCAGTTATGCAACGCCAGCGGGTGCTGTGGAGGGCCTTTTGCCGAATTCAACGGTTCCCTGACTGGGACGCTGGATGACAAAGGCGACCTGACGCTGGGATTACGTCCGTAAAGTTCTGTAGAAAGGGCTGAGCGGCGAGCGAAGCGAGCCGCTCCGGTCTGACTCCTTAGGA
>JBMFGT010000060.1:0-3920 GCA_049977205.1 Acidobacteriaceae bacterium
TCGAGACGGGGGCAATGCGACTCCTCGGAGACCCAATGGGGACTCTCACGATAAGTCTCAAGGAATCAATGTACGGGAAAATCTGTCATGACCCGATTGCGGTGGGGACAGGCCCCCACCGCAGTCGGCTACTTGGAATTTTCAAGAAGTGGCAAGTTTTTGCCGAGCAGACCCGGTAATATTCCCGCGAGCGCTGAAGATTAGATTGAAAACAGAAGTCGATGGCACTGAATCGGCCCAATTCGTGACCGCATATTTGGCGGACAATAGCATTGCCAAGATCAAAGCAGGGCCAAAATGGGTAAAAAAATAGAAATGCCGCTGGTTTGCCAGGCTGGCCCAGCGGCAGAAGCCTCTGTAGGTTCCCTACGCTTGGTAAAGAACATAGTCAATCAATATCCTTCGGCGATATTGATTGTCAACATAAATCGTGATGCAAAGAACTATATAATTCCTATCATATCAAAACAGAACCGTTCCATGGCTGAATTTCTACCGTTAAGATACTCATTCTAAATAGCTTGCTGTTGTCCTTGCAATGCGAATGAAGTTTACCGAATCCGATGTTGAAGAAGCCACGCTCGAATGGCTTGAGGGCCTGGGCTACACGGTGCTGCATGGCCCGGAGATCGCCGCCGGGGAGCCAGCCGCCGAGCGCGACGACTCCGGCTATCGCGATGTGGTCCTGGAGCGGCGGCTGCGGCAGGCGCTCCAGAAGCTGAATCCCGCGCTGCCACTGGAGGCAATTGAAGACGCCTACCGGCGGTTGACACGAATGGACGGGCCGACACTGGCGACCCGCAACCATGCGCTGCATGGTCTCCTGGTGGAAGGCGTGACCGTGGAGTACACGCGACTGGACGGCTCGATTGGCGGCGCGCTGGTGCGCGTGATCGATTTTGACGACCCGGAGAACAACGATTGGGTGGCGCTGAACCAGTTCACCGTGGTGGAGGGCCAGAACAACCGGCGGCCTGATGTTCTGGTCTTTCTCAACGGGCTGCCCATCGCCCTGATGGAACTGAAGAATCCTGCGGACGAGAACGCAACGATCTGGAGCGCGTTCGAGCAGATACAGACGTACAAGGCGCAGATACCGTCGCTTTTCACCTATAACGAAATTCTCATTGTTTCGGATGGTCTGGAAGCGCGGGTCGGCTCGCTGACGGCAACCACCGAACGCTTTATGCCGTGGCGCACCATTGAGGGCGAGGAACTAGCTCCGGCAACCATGCCGCAGTTGCAGGTTGTGGTGCAAGGGTTGTTTGAGAAGCGTCGTCTTCTGGATTACCTCCGCTACTTCATCGTCTTTGAAGATGAGGGTGGCGGTGTGCTCACGAAGAAGATTGCTGGCTATCACCAGTTCCACGCGGTGAACCGTGCGCTGGTAGCTACGCTGGAAGCTTCTCATGAAAGCGGCGACCGCAGAGTGGGCGTGGTGTGGCACACGCAGGGCAGCGGCAAGAGCCTGACGATGGCCTTCTACGCTGGGCGGCTGGTGCTGGAGCCACAACTGGAGAATCCAACGATTGTAGTGCTGACCGATAGGAATGACCTGGACGACCAACTCTACGGCACATTCTCCCGCTGCCACGAACTGCTGCGCCAGGCCCCCGTGCAGGCGGAAGACCGCGAACATCTGCGGATGCTGCTGGAGGTATCTTCCGGCGGCGTGGTCTTTACGACCATCCAGAAGTTTATGCCTAGTGAGGGGGACCGCTATCCTGCGCTGACAGACCGCCGCAACGTGATCGTGATTGCCGATGAGGCCCATCGCAGCCAGTATGACTTTATCGATGGCTTTGCTCGGCACATGCGTGATGCCCTGCCTGGGGCATCGTTCATCGGTTTTACAGGCACTCCGATTGAGAAGGCCGACGCGAATACACGCCAGGTCTTTGGCGATTACATCAGCGTGTACGACATCCAGCAGGCGGTGGAGGACAAGGCGACGGTGCCGATCTATTACGAGGGCCGTCTGGCCAAGCTGCAATTGGACGCGAGCGAGAGGCCGAAGCTCGACGAAAACTTCGATGAAGTGACGGAAGGCGAAGAGGTTGAACGACGAGAGAGACTGCGAACCAAGTGGGCGGCGCTGGAGGCCATTGTTGGGACCGAGAAGCGTCTGCGGACGGTTGCCGAAGACCTTGTCCGGCATTTTGAGGAGCGGTTGGAGGCAATGGACGGCAAAGCGATGGTCGTTTGCATGAGCCGCCGCATCTGCATCGACCTGTACAACCAGATTGTAAAACTGCGCCCGGACTGGCACAGCGAGAACGACGATGCCGGGGTGCTGAAGGTTGTAATGACCGGCTCAGCCGCCGATGGCCCGGAATGGCAGCGACACATCCGCGATAAACGCCGCAGGAAGGCGCTCGACAAACGCTTCAAGGCCGCCAGTGACCCGTTCAAAATTGTGATTGTGCGTGATATGTGGCTGACGGGTTTTGATGTTCCGTGCCTGCACACAATGTACGTAGACAAACCGATGCGCGGCCATGGATTGATGCAGGCCATTGCCAGGGTGAACCGCGTATTCAAGGACAAGCCGGGCGGTCTGGTGGTGGACTACCTAGGCATCGCGCATGAATTGAAACAAGCACTCAGCATTTACACCGAAAGCGGCGGTCAGGGACGTGCTGCGGTCCCGCAGGAAGAAGCTGTCGCCATCATGCGCGAGAAGTATGAGGTTTGCTGTGGCATCTTTCATGGGTTCGACTGGTCCTCGTGGAGCAGCAGTTCCTCAGCGGAGCGGCTGGCCCTGCTGCCCAATGCGCAGGAGCATGTCCTCAAGCAGGACGATGGCAAGAAGCGATTTGTTCAGGCCGTCACCGATCTTTCAAAGGCCTTTGCCTTGGCAGTGCCGCATGAAGAGGCGCTCAGGATTCGGGATGATGTTGGTTTTTTCCAGGCCGTGCGCAGCGTGCTGACCAAGTCGGTCAGTCAGCAAGACCGCCCGGAGTATGAACTGGATGCCGCTATTCGGCAGATCATATCCAGGGCAGTTGTCTCAGACCAGGTCGTGGACATTTTCGCCGCAGCAGGATTGAAAAAACCGGACATCTCTGTACTGTCAGATGAATTTCTCGCCGATGTTCGCCATCTCCCACAAAAGAACCTTGCTATCGAATTGCTGCGTAAGTTGCTGGACGGAGAAATCAAAACGCGTTCACGACGCAACGTTGTGAAATCAAGGCTGTTCTCGGAACTATTGGAAAGCAGCATACGGAAATATCAAAACCGTGCGGTCCAAGCTGCCCAGGTGATCGAGGAACTGATTGGGCTTGCCAAGCAGATGCGTGAGGAATCCACCAAGGGGGCGGAGCTTGGTCTTAGCGAAGACGAGGTCGCGTTCTACGATGCGCTGGAAGTGAATGATAGCGCAGTCAAGATACTCGGAGATGACACGCTGAAGATGATCGCGCGGGAACTTGTGGACACTGTGCGCCGCAATACGACCATTGACTGGACGGTGCGTGAAAATGTCCGGGCAAATCTCCGGGTTCTGGTGAAACGTATTCTCAGAAAATACGGCTACCCGCCTGACAAGCAAGAGAAGGCCACTCTGACGGTGCTGGAGCAGGCGGAGGTGTTGTCGTCAGGTTGGGCGAAGTCGTAGCGGTATCTCCAGGACCGGATTATGTTTGGCCACAGGTTTGCCTGATGGATACAACCGGGTTTGCAGGGACCTCAACGAAGACCAATGTTATCGCCCGTGTAAGGTGATAAGAACTTCTGGATACAGTCCATCGGCAATCCGTCCTAATGATTATGAGACCAATCTAATGTGATAATAATTGGATTATTTCCTTGTCGCAACTTAGCACTTATATCTTCGAGAAATGACCTTGCCTTCAGAATGCGTATCTCTTGACCGGCTGGTTTGGGGAGATATTCATCTCCGTCGTCATCGTGGTGGT
>JBMFGT010000061.1:0-3891 GCA_049977205.1 Acidobacteriaceae bacterium
GCGATGTCTACATTACAGATTACAGCAACAGCCGCGTGGTGAAGATGGACCAGTCTTTGCAGACGTTGAGCTTTGCCAATACGAATGTTGGCCAGACCAGCTCCGACAGCCCGCAAAACGTGACGGTGCAGAACATCGGCAACCAGCCGCTCACCTTTATGGCGCTGGTCACGATCGGGGATTACAACGGCAACAGCTTCAACCTGGACGGCCCCGAGACGAGTTGCAGCGGCAACACCTCGCTCACCGCCGGAGAAAGCTGCATCCTGGGTGTGGAGTTTGATCCCACCGTTGCCGGGATCGAGTTGAACGGCACGGTGAGCATCACGGACAACAACCTGAATGCCTCCGTGGCCTTTCAGCAGGTGTCACTCAGCGGCGTAGGATTGGGAACTGCGGCCACCATTGCGTTGAGCGAGAACCAGGCCAGCAGCGTCTCCTATGGCACTCCGGTGACGGTGACGGCAACGCTCAGCGGCAGCAGTGGAGCGCCGACGGGCAATATCACGTACACGGTGGATGGCGGAAGCCCGCAAACCGCGGCCTTGTCGTCCGTGTCCGGCAACGGAGTGGCCAGCTTTACGCTGCCGGGCACGTTGGCTGTGGGGACGCACAGCGTGCTGGTCAATTACGCAGGCGACACGAATTACACGATCGCGTCTACGGAGCAGGGCTTCACGCTGACGGTGACGGCGGCCACAACCACAACTACACTGACGGCCTTGCCCAACACGATCACCGCGGGCGGCAGCGTGGCGCTGACGGCAACGGTGTCGGCTGGCACAACGCCGGTGACCAGCGGGACGGTGACTTTTTCGAGCGGCAGTACCTCTATTGGCGCGGCGCAGTTAAATGCGCAGGGCGAGGCCATACTTACAACAACAACCTTGCCCGTGGGCACGGACAGCATTACAGCGAGCTTTGTGGGCACGGAGAATGACGCGGCCAGCAGCTCCACGCCCGTGACCGTTACGGTGAACGCGGCGACGCCTGTCACGGCTGCCAGCTATACCCTCACGGCCAACCCCACCTCGCTGACTATTGTCCAGGGGCAGACCGGGACCGCCAAGCTGACGCTTACGCCTGTGGGCGGCTACACGGGCACGCTGATGTTGAGCTGCGGCAACCTGCCCTCGTATGTGACCTGCACCTTTGCCCAGGGCGGCGCAACGAACAACACGGTGACCCTGGGCAGCAACGGCCAGCCGGTTGCGGTCACCCTGAGCATCCAAACCAACGTGGCCACGGCGCGGCTGAACGCGATGCCCGCCTTGCCGCCCGCATCGCCGCATGCTCCCTTCAGCCCGCTGCTGCCCGCCATGGTCTTTGGCTGGCCGGTTGGCCTGGCCGGTGGGTTCGCGGCCTTCCGGCGCAGGCGCAAGGGGGCGAAGACGGCGGCGCGGTGGATGCAGCTTGGCTTGTTGGCGCTGCTGGCAGGAGCACTGGCCGTTGGCTTCTCCGGCTGCGGCGGCGGTGGAGTGGCGACGCCCACGGGCGCCTCGACCATCCTGGTGACGGCGACTCCGGCAGCCAACAGCGGCCAGAGCAGCGAGGTCAGTCAGAGCCTGCCCCTGACCCTCACCATTACGCAGTAGAAGTGCTGAATGGAAAATGGAAGTTTTCGCTTGAATCCCGAGGTTCCGTCTTCTGATTGGAGCACGATCTGAAGAAGACAGGAAGACGGAACCGAAGAGCGCGGAGAAATCAGTGCCGCGTGCGATCCGGGCGCTGTTCTCCGACACGGGATGAATTGGGCGAGTGCGCGGCAGCCCGTAGTCCCAAAGGCTACGCCGAAGCCGATCTCTCCCGGCTCATTCAAGAAGTGCGCGCCGAGAAGCCGCGCCGCCGCAAGGTACGGCCGAACGGGTGATCGTCGTCATCGGCACAAGCGTCCGGATTTCGGCGCTTCAGTTTGCGAAACCTGGCGGCACGCCGACCGGGGCGCTCGAAAGAGCGATGAGCGAAGACGGGAGCGCCACCCGCGACGAGATCGACGCAGGGATTGTGCGCGTCCCGACGGAAAAGTTTTCCTGGGAGCAACGCCGGCGCTCCAATCTGCCCCGACTGCTGCCGGCCTGTGTTCAATGGCAGGCAAGAGCAAAGACAACGAAAAAAACAACCCCACCAACGCACAGAAATTGGCAGGTTCACGCCATATCGGCGAGCAATTTTGTCCGTTTCCTGAAGCGCCCCTTACTATATGTATGGATGCTATGCCGATCCGGTTCCCTGATGAAGGGGCCCCGGTACGGCCAGAGGACGAGGCCAGATTGCAGCCATTCGGACATGAGCACATCAATCTACATGGGCGCTACTCGTTCTCCGTACCGGGCTTTGTCGCGCGAAGAGAATTGCGACCATTACGCCGATCCTCCGACCTTGACTGACTTTCCTGTTCCATTGCTCCCCAAACCGCGGGCGTTTCTCTCCGCATGGGCGGCAGTTGGAGGTCTCTCCAGGACGCGATGCGCAGGGCGGTTCAAATCCCGCTCTGGGTGGAGGCTGCCCGGTCCATTGTTCTTTCTGTTCATCACTTTCCTGCGATTGCCCGGATACTCGTCGATCGTGCAGCGTCCGGGGAACGGAGAATCGATTTTCGCAAAGCGAAAACTGCGCACAACGGCATTGGTTCTCGCAGCCTTTGCGTTCCTGGTTCTGTTGCCAGCGCAGAGCCGCGCGCAGGCGGCCCTGCTGATGGAGGAGCCGTATGGCTTCTTTGGGGTCATCAATCCCACCGGGCACAGCGCAGTCTATTTTGAGCACATCTGCGCCGAAACCCCGGTCAAGCTGCGCCGCTGCGCGCCCGGCGAGCCAGGCGCGGTCGTGGGCCGCTACCAGGGGATTTCCGGTTACGACTGGGTGGCAATTCCTCTGCTGGCTCATCTCTATGCGGTGGACAACGCTGGGCAGGTGCCAACGCGCGCAAGCCGCAACACCGTGGCGCGGATGCTGCGCCAGTATTACAAAACGCGTTTGCAGGCATCGCTGGGCGACAAGCTGACTGCGGGCGGCATGTTCGATGGCGGATGGAACGATCTGTTGGGCCAGGCGTACATGCGCCGCATTGATGTATTCCGTTTTGACACCAGCCGGAAACAGGATGACGCGTTCATCGCCAGGATGAATGACGGCCCCAATCGCTCCCGTTTTAATCCGCTCTACAGAAACTGCGCGGATTTTGCGCGCGACGTCCTCAACTTTTACTTTCCCCACGCATTCAAGCGCCGCATCTTTCCGGACGCGGGCATCACCACCCCACGGCAAACGGCCTACCAACTGGAACGTTATGCCCGCAAGCACCCGGAGACGCACCTGGCCGTGTTCGAAATTCCGCAGATCGCCGGCAACCGCCACCCGAGCCGCTCAAACAAGAGCGTCGCCTATTCGCTGTTCGCTGCCGGCTATGGGTTTGCCGTGGCAGCGGCAAATCCGTACCTGGCCGGCGGGATATTCGCCGATTATCTTGCTCGCGGCCGCTATCCACTTGCCGCCGGGCCTCCGCAATTGCTGGCGCCCGACAGCTTATCCGCATTGACGGCGCCGGCCTGCTGCCGGCAGAACCCTGCGGGCAATGGCGCGCGGGCCGCCGTAACCGCCGAGAGCGGCGTCAGGGGAATGCGGGAGGATGCAGCGGACCGGGGCGAGCTGAAAATCGAGACGGCACCCGATCAGCAAACCCGCGAGTTAGGACCTGCGGCGCATCTTTCCGCGGGCGCGAACGTTCATCAATGCCCCTGACTCCACGCATCCACGGTCACAAAACGATGGGTGGCCGCGTAACAGGAGAGCAGAAGCCGGGCAGCGGCCACCGAAGGTCCGCGGTCTACGCCCAACTGAAGATGGCCGCCATCGTGGAGCAGGATGTTGGCTGCCCATCCGCGGCGCTCCAGC
>JBMFGT010000062.1:0-3844 GCA_049977205.1 Acidobacteriaceae bacterium
GGAACGGCGCGCCCATGGGAGCGCCGGGGACACCACCCGCAACTGGTCCGTCTGGCCATTCGTTTCATGCTGCAATGGTCCCCATCCATAATGCCAGAGGACCCAGGCCTCTGCACAGACCATGGCGCGCAAACCACCGTGGAAAACACTGGAGTGTAGCACGTAGGCCCTCGGCCTACAATTGGGTGTCCGGTTCGTTGGAAAGGGCGTAAAAACGCCAAACGTTTTACAGGATTTTAACAACTCGTGCTCCCATGCGCGGGCTAAACTGGGACGTACTTCAGGAGGATCAACGTGAGACATCCAATCTACAAAAAATATGGGCCCAGCATAGGGTCTGCCATTCTGTTCAGCTTCCTGCTGCTCTGTGCCCTGCTTCCTACAGCGAAAGCACAGACGGCCGTCGATGGGGCCGTCGGCGGGACCGTACTTGACACCGCAGGCGCAGTGGTCCCCGGCGCCACCGTGGTCGTCCACAACAACGGGACCAATGCGGAGCAGACTGTTGTCACCGATGCGTCCGGCTATTTCCGCGTGGTCCATCTGCATCCAGGGCCATACAACGTCACCATTTCCGCCCCTGGTTTTGACACTTTCAAATCTGTCAACCTGGCGGTCCAGGTCGGCCTGCTGACGGACGTGGAAGCGCGGCTGCGAGTGGGGACCACCAAGCAAGTTGTAGTGGTGACCGGGCAGGCCCCCTTGGTCAACACCACTTCGGCCTCCTTTGCCGGGGTCGTGGACCAGGTCCCGATCCATGATCTGCCAGAGAACAATTACCGTTGGTCAGCATTTGCCCTGCTTACCCCAGGTGTGGTCAACGACGCTAACGGCTTCGGCTTGCTTAGTTGGCGCGGTCAGAGCACATTGCTGAACAACATCACCATTGACGGAACAGACGACAACCAGGCATTTTTCTCCGAGGAGCGGGGCCGTACCCGCGCCGGATATTCGACGATCAAGGCGTCCATACAAGAGTTCCAGGTGAACACCTCGAACTACTCTGTTGAATATGGCCGGTCTGCTGGCGGTATCGTCAACTCCGTGACCAAGAGTGGCACGAACCTATTGCACGGAGAGGCTTATTACTACGACCGTGATAGCGCTTGGGCGGCCACCAACCATTATGTGACCCACCCGGTTGAGGTTTCGACGAGCCCTGTCCAGTATTCGACGGTCCCCTTTAAGCCCACAGACCTGCGTCGCCAATATGGTTTGGCCGTGGGCGGGCCCATCCTGAAAGACAAGCTCTTCTTCTTCTTCGCAGCCGACCGTTTTTACCATGATTTCCCGGGTGCGGCGACCATCCTGTCTCCCACCGCAAATGCCAATTTTTACAATATAAATGGGACCTTCGCAGCGGGCCAGGTGGCCAAGCTTGCATCGCTGACAGGACTGTCCACAAGTGCGGCTAACAGCGTGTACGACGCTGGAATTACCGGTTTGATCAGCATGCTCGGCACGGTGCCGCGCACTGGCGACCAGACCATTTATTTCCCAAAATTCGACTGGCAGGTAAACCAGAAAAACCATGTGGCCGTTGAGGCAAACCGGATGCGCTGGACCTCGCCCGCGGGCATCCAGACCTCACCAGCCGTGGCCTATGGTATGGCCAGCTTTGGCAACGACTATGTACGCGACAACTGGATCGTGGGCAAGCTCGATACCTTCTTTACGAACAACCTCAACAATGAAGTCCGCTATATGTACGGGCGTGACTTCGAATACGAGTTCAACCAGAAGCCCACGCCATACGAGCAGAGTAATCTTGTACAGACCTCCAACTATACCAACCCCCTGGGGCTGCCTCCGAATGTCTATTTAAGCGGCTACTTCCAATTCGGGACACCTACATTCCTCAACCGTGCGGCCCTTCCTGACGAGCGCAGTTGGGAGATCGCAGACACCGTGGAATGGATCCACGGCAACCATGACTTCAGTTTCGGCGAAGATTACATCCACACGTATGACTTGATCTCCAACCTCTATGTCCAGTACGGCAGCTATTCGTATACCGGCAACTATCCTCTTGCCGACTATCTGGCTGACCTGTATCTCTCCACCAATCCCACCACTGGACACACTGCGCAAAATTACGCTAATTTTACCCAGGGCGCAGGGCTTCCCGGTCTGGATTTCACGACCGGCGATTATGGGTTCTTTGCCCAGGACGAATGGAAGTTCAGTCCCCGGCTCAGCCTGACCCTCGGTGTGCGCTGGGACTATGAGCAATTTCCCAGCCCGCAACTCCCCAACGCATTACTGCCCCAAACGTCCCGCTTGCCGGACCGTAAGGACAACTTCGACCCTCGTGTAGGCTTCGCCTATGACTTTTTCGGCACGGGGAAAACAATCCTGCATGGCGGTTTTGGCATGTTCTATGGCCGTGCCATCAATTCCACGCTCTACCAGGCGCTCATCGGGACCGGCGCTCCCGGCAGCCAGGTAAACCCCTACCTGTACGCTGGGGGGGCCTGTTCCCCTGTTTTCCCACAGGTGATTGCGCCCGCCAACCTATCCACCTGCCTTGGCTCATCCAGCGGCAATGCGACGGCCTATTTTTTGGACCCGAATTTCAAGTTGCCAGAGATACTCCAGGGGGACCTGGCCATCCAGCAGATGTTGAGCAAGGACGATGCGATCAGCATCACATGGCTTGGCTCCTGGGGACGGCGGCTGCCTGACTTTGTGGACACTAACCTGCCAGCGCCCACCCCGGTCATCTTTACCGTGAATGACCCGAACCACAACGGGCCACTCGCCAACGGGACCACCATTAAAGCCAACACCTTTTTAGGTTCACGCCCCAATCCACACTTCAGTTCCATTACGGACATCTTCAGTGGGGTGACTTCTAATTATGAGGGCCTTGCGGCAGAGTACAAACACCGCATGTCCCACTACGTCTCTCTCGATTCCAGCTTTGTCTGGTCGCATGCCCTGGACTACGGAGAGAACAACACCACCGGGGCCTCGGCCACGGCGCTGCTCGACCCGACCAACATCCGCTTGGACTATGGCAATTCCAACCAGAACGTGCCCTACCGGTTCATCATTTATGCCGTGGCCAACTCGCCGTGGCATGTGCATGGGCCGCTGGGGTACCTCACCAACGACTATGAGATGTCACCGGACCTTCAAGTGCAGTCGGGACTTCCTTATTCGGTGGGCATTAGCGGGTATCAGTCACCGCTCTACGTCACCTCGGGACAACCAACCACAGCAAAGCTCATTAATACAAGCTCCTTCAACGGGTCTGGTGGTGCCAACCGTGTTCCAGGCATTGACAGGAACCTTTACCAACAACCGAGGACCACGGAACTTGATTTGAGGTTGTCCAAGCATGTGGCCTTCCGCAACCGTTACAACCTTGAGTTCCTGACGGAGGCATTCAACATCGCCAACCACCAGAATGTGACTGGAGTAGAAGGGGTCGCTTATGTGCCCAGTGCAGACAAGGTAAACCACCTGAACGACCTGGCCCCATTTAGCATCCCGTACCGGTCCATCACCAGTACAAACAACAGCAATTTCGCTTATAACGTCCGTCAGCTTCAGATGGCTGTACGCTTCCAGTTCTGAACCTGATTTTTGTCCCATACGTGGCGGCCAAATCCGCCGCGTATGGGGCCACCATGCCGATGCCAGGCGCAAAAGACGGAAAATCCCCCTACTCAGGGCATAGGATATCCCTCCCTCCCCCTCCCTCACTCGGCCCGCCAGCAAAGCACACACGGTCTTGCGACTACTGGACAATGTGACTTAATTCACACCTTGCAGCCAATATCAGTGGCATACTGAGATGAAAACGCTAACAAGGGAATGGCTTATGAGATACCGCGGG
>JBMFGT010000063.1:0-3826 GCA_049977205.1 Acidobacteriaceae bacterium
CCCATGGACGTCGCGGTGTATTGATCCACAGATCGATACCCTGCACCAGCTCCTGCGCCAGCAGCATATCGTAATCGCTCAGAAAGACAACCCGCCCGCGGACTTCCGGACGTTGGAGAAAATCGTTCCACTGCTGGATGAGCGCCTGTCCAGGCATGTCTTGAGGATGAGCCTTCCCGGCGAGGACCAACTGCACCGGACGTTGTTGGTCGAAAAGAAGACGGACCAGCCGCTCAGGATCGTGCAAGAGAAGGTTGGGACGCTTATAGGTGGCAAAGCGGCGCGCAAACCCAATTGTGAGCACATTCTCATGGAAGATATTACTGGTATCTGGTGCGCCACCACCTTCTGCGGCAAGCTGGCACGCGTACCGTTTGCGCATATGTTCGATCAGGGTCTTACGCCCTGATGTTCGCATTTGCCATATCTGAGCGTCCGTGAGTTTGCGGATGCTGTCTTCAATGGGACGGTCCCCCAGCCAACGCTTCTTTCCGCAAGCTACAGTCCAAAGTGTGTCCGCCACGGCTGAGTCCCAGGTAGGAACGTGAATTCCGTTGGTCACAGAACCTATTGGCACCTCTTCCTGGGGCCATCGTGGAAAAAGGGGTTGAAAGATTTTTCTACTCACTTGCCCGTGAAGTTTGCTCACGCCATTGATCTGGCTGCTGCCACGCACCGCGAGATAGGCCATATTGAAATCTTCTGAGCTATTTTCGGGGTCACTCCTTCCCAACGCAAGCAGGTCCTCAAGCGAAATGGCGAGTTTGTCCTGCGCATAGTGTGTAAGATATTTTCTGATAAGGGTTGGACTGAAACGGTCAAAGCCAGCAGCGACCGCAGTGTGCGTTGTAAATAGGTTCCCCGCCCGAGTAACATTCAGCGCAAGATCAAACGGCTTACCGTGGTCTTCCATGTAGCAGCGCGCCCGTTCCAGTACGGCGAACGCCGCATGGCCTTCATTGAGATGGCATACCTCCGGCTGCAAACCTAACGCACGCAGCAAACACCATCCTCCTATACCAAGAACAATCTCCTGCTTCAAGCGCATCTCCACATCACCGCCATAGAGTTCACTAGTAATGCCACGGTGGGCAGGTGTATTGGAAAAATCATTGCTATCGAGTAGATATATCTTCGACCTTCCAACAGACGCTTCCCAACAGCGTATCCATATCTTTGATCCGGGCAGTTGTATCTGTAAACGCAACCATTCTCCATTGGATTGCCGCAGCGGACGAATGGGCAATTGACCGGGATCATTTACTGGATACAGCGCCTGCTGGCGGCCTTCCGAATCGAAGTCCTGGCGGAAATATCCCTGACCATAGAGCAGCCCCACTCCGATTACTGGAATTCCCAGGTCGCTGGCCGCTTTCATTTGGTCACCTGCTACATTGCCAAGTCCACCAGAGTAAATTGGCAAAGCTTCACTCAGCATAAACTCCATGCTGAAGTAGGCCACCGATGTAAGTGCGGCCCCGGAGTGCTGCTTCTGGAACCATGCGTCTGCGTTATATGTCTCCCGGTCCTCACGAAGCAAATCGTCGAGACGTTTACGGAACCCATCTTCTGCCAGCGCGGCCTTGATCTTCTCGCACGAAACTGTCTGTAAGACCACCCACGGGTTCTGTGTTGTCTCCCAGAGTTCGGGGGCCAGACGCTCCCATAGTTCGTCCGCTGCGTGGTTCCAGGACCAGTGCAGGTTCAGCGCCAGTTCCTTCAGCGCATCCGTTCCCTCGGTTTCTGACCTGTCTCTAACTGCCTTTAGGTCGCTCAATGGGTCCTCCTAACTTGTAAATCGTTAGGAAACAGGGTCCGTCGCTGTCAACGCCTTGCCAACGATCGTCTGGGCCCCTGTCTCAATTTGTTGTAAGTGCTCTTTGCCACGAAAACTTTCGGCATAGATTTTATAGATGTCCTCTGTGCCAGAGGGACGGGCAGCGAACCATCCGTTTTCGGCCATGACCTTGACGCCACCAATGGCGCTGCCGTCTCCTGGCGCGTTCGTCAGGATGGTCAGTATCTTCTCGCCGGCCAGGTCAGCGACCTGGATGCTTCCTTTGTTGATCTTCGCAAGCTTCGCCTTCTGCAAGCTGGTCGCGGGCGCTTCTGTCCGGTCATACAGTGGGTCACCAAGTCCTTTTGTAAGTTCCTGGTATATCGCACCTGGGTCTTTTTTCATATTGGCCGTTATCTCCGCGGCCAGCAAGGCCGCGATGATGCCGTCTTTGTCGGTCGTCCAGACGGAGCCGTCACGGCGTAGGAATGAGGAGCCAGCGCTCTCTTCGCCTGCAAATCCGAGGTCCCCATGCAATAGTCCCTCCACAAAATACTTGAAACCTACCGGGACTTCGTAAAGCTTCCTGCCCAGCTTCGCAGCAACACGGTCAATCATGCTGCTGCTGACCACTGTCTTTCCTACCGCCGTACTTTTACCCCACTGGGGACGGTGCGCAAATAAATAATGGATGCAGACCGCCAAGTAATGGTTCGGTGGCAGCAGTCCCATGCTCTTTGTAACAATTCCATGCCGATCGTGGTCCGTATCGCAGGCTACAGCGACATCGAATTTTTCCTTCATGGCGATGAGAGACTGCATCGCGTACTGCGAGGATGGGTCCATGCGTATCCTGCCGTCCCAGTCGAGTGTCATAAAACGGAAGGTAGGATCAACAACATCGTTCACGACCTTGAGATCCAGGCCATAATGCTCGGCAATTTGCCCCCAGTAATGCACTCCGGCCCCACCCAGTGGGTCAACTCCCAATGCAATGCCGGAGTTGCGGATGACCTCCATGTCGATGATGTTTTGAAGATCATGGACATAGGCCGTCACGTAATCGTGCTTGTGCGTGGTGGAGGACGAGAGGGCCTTCTGGTAGGTCATGCGCTTGATGCCATTGAGGCCCTTCGTGAGTAACTCATTGGCCTTTGATTCGATCCAGTTAGTAATTTCCGTCTCTGCTGGCCCACCATGCGGTGGGTTGTATTTGAAGCCACCTGATTCTGGAGGGTTATGCGATGGCGTGATTACGATGCCGTCCGACAGACCAGTTGTGCGGCCATGGTTGTAAGTAAGGATTGCATGGGAAATGACAGGTGTAGGAGTGTATTCGTCATACTCCGCCAGCATGACGTCTACACCGTTCGCTGCCAAGACCTCCAGCGCACTCGCGAGGGCCGGCCGTGAGAGTGCATGCGTGTCTGCCCCCAAAAAAAGTGGTCCATCTATCATCTGCTGCTTTCTGTACAGGCAAATTGCCTGTGAGATGGCCAGGATGTGGTCTTCATTGAAAGACCGCTCGAAAGAGGAACCTCTGTGGCCCGATGTGCCGAAAACAACGCACTGCTCCGCGACATGAGGGTCCGGATGGTCTTCATAATAGGCGGTGATCAACTTCGGCACGTCGACAAGCTCCGAAGCAATGGCCAGTTTCCCGGCCCTGGGATTGATCTTCATTGATTGATCTACGCCCTGGATCGAGGCTGCTGGCCTGCTGGCCTGGTCTACGCTTTTTTCTTTCACTTTCGTGGGCATATTACATTATTCCTAGCTATTACCTTGATACTGCCAATAAGCATGGCCGTGGCATTCAGACATTATTTCCGAAGCATCTTGCCGATCGATTGCAATTCCTCACTCCGCTTCGCGGTGGTTTTCGGATAGGCCATTTTGAGACCTTCAAACGCATCGAGGACGATGCGCGAAACAATCAAGCGGGCGTTCTCCTTGTCATCTGCTGGAACGACATACCACGGAGCGTGATGGGCGCTGGTCGCTTGCAGACAGTTCTCATACGCTTCCATATACTGCTTCCACCTAAAT
>JBMFGT010000064.1:0-3813 GCA_049977205.1 Acidobacteriaceae bacterium
CAAGGAGGTTTACTACAATGCGGTTTTCCTCAATAACCAAGACTGTGCGCCTTCTTTTATTGGGAGGTGCCCTTCTCAACATGGGCATTATTCTACCAATTGCTACAGCCGTAGCATGCATTGTTGATGTACCTGGTGGAAAGTTTTGTGTAACCATCTGCGATGGTAATTGTAATTGCAAAGTACTCAATTGCTTATAACGTGTATCTCATTGAGTAATCCCGATAACGATTTGGCATGGCATTCCTTACATAGAAAGGAGGTTTTACAATGTTGAGCATTACTTCAGTCATCAAATCATTTCGCTTGCTAGTTCTAGGGTGCGCTCTCCTTAACCTAGGCTTGGCAGTACCTTTGGCCATGGCCTGCCTCGTTGAAGTCGACGCAGGTAAAATTTGTTTGACATACTGCACTCCACAGTGTGGCTGGTGCTTAGTAACGTGTGAATAGAACATGATTATGAGTGGTTTTGAATAACACCTGAGGGGGCCATCACGCCAACCGTGTGGGGCCTCCTGAATATCAATATTTATCAAGGAGGACATTTAGCGTGAAAAACCTATTTCGTTTTTTATTACCCCTATTACTTTTCTCGCTGCAGATACCTTATGTGCGGGCCAATACACATCCACCGTCGAATGAAAATATTATCAATGTTGATGCAAATTTGATGGACGTTGCAAAAGGGTACGCTGAATGGATGAAAGCGCATTCTGCGTCCTTTCCAAAAGGGACAATGTTACGTACACAAGGGCCCACGCTGGATTTTTATTCCACTTCAGGCGTCTCTATCTTTTATGGCGATGGCTCAGAGCCAGGAAAGAGTGTTTCATTTCTCCGGGCCTTGCCGGGCGACATCCCGCAAGGTAGCAATGCAAAGACAGGCCAGATACGGCCCACGCTGAAAGAAGCAATAGACATGATTCCCGCACTTAAGCCGTATGAGGCAACCATCCTTGCCAAGGCCAAGCAGAAATACGTAATTTTTGCCACAACAAGCGATTTGCCCCATAGCAAGGCACAAAACGATGCAGTGCAACAACTCGTTGGACATGCACGTAAATACAACATATTCATTGTCCAGGTCTGGGAGCATATAGAAAAAGAATAAGGTGGTTTCAATAGTGGCCCGCTCATGGAATTCATGGAATGACGTGTTCGCACAAAAATATATTTTTGTTGTTGTATTTTTATTGGCTGTCCTTGGATGCAGACAAACGGGCAGTGTAGTAAGCGGACAAGGTATCTTCATCTCTGCGGATATGCCGCTTGCATCGTATGTCCGTGCAAATCCCCAAGGAGTCGGCATAAAAGGGCGACAGTTCTACTTTCCAGAACTTGACATCTATGGCCCATCCGGGGAGCTTCTTTATTCGGGCCACGGATCCTTTGACAACACGCGTGTCCTGAGAGAACTCCCCGGTAGCATCCAGGGTCTGCGGCCCAAGCCGGGCGCTACTCAGCTTGCGGAAGTCATGGATACGGTGCCAGATTTTAAGACACGAAAAGTGGAAGTCCTTGGGAGTCGTAGAATCAGCGTACTTTCCGTTTTCCTGGAAGACTGCCACGCCTGCACTATTCAAGAGGATGCACTGGATGATACTCAAAAGAGATTGCTCGACCAAGGCGTCAATCTGCTGGTGCTCCGCGTGTCCAGGCACAGGCCATGAATTTCACCACACCTGAACACACAATGCCGTTGGGGGACCAGCGTCAAGAGTAGTGGAATTCTATCTCCGTTATGGTGCTAAACTTTTGTCGCAGGGGGCATCCATGGTTCTAAGAGAAGCCCGACGCTTTTTCCGAAGCAGCCCGTTACTTAGTTTCTCCGGCGTCTTGGTACTTGCCTTGGGCATCGGTACTTCCACCTTGGCGCTGGCGCTTTTACTGGCATTTTCCTCCCTGACTTATCCTGGTATGCGGACGCTCGGATACGCGACGGTGGCCGAGGAAACAAACGACGGCGGGTCCATATCGATCGCATGGAGCAGGTTCGAGGAACTTCGCACCACGTCTCGGCAAGGCGTAAAGTTTGCCGCCTACAGCGAACCGATCAACACGACGCTGGAAGCGCATGGCACAAACAAGCCACTGAAAGTGGCGGCCATCTCCAGCGGCTTCTTTTCTGTATTCACTCCACGCCTGATGGCAGGAAGAGATTTCCCCCCGGTAGAGGAAGGCCAGGCCGGTAGACACGTTGTCATCCTGGGCGCTCCGCTCGCGGCGGAGTTGTTCCAATCTCCGCAGAACGCTGTGGGGCGGTCCGTTGTCATTGCCGGGCTTCCATACGAGGTCGTGGGCGTGGCGCCGCGCGGTTTTCACGGCATCTTTGGAGATTCTGTTGCGGCGTGGGTCCCGGCCAACTGTGTGGTTCCGCTGCTTTTTGATCTTCCGCCCAATATGCACATGCCTCCGGATGCCTGGAAATCCATCAACTCCTTCTACGGCGTGGCGGCAACCAATCATGTTTCATCGGCGGAACTTGCCAAAGACTTGGCCCTCTCGCTTCCACTCCGCGCAGCCACAGAGGCGCCGCTGCATGTCTCCCAAGGACTGACGATTGATCCCATGCGCGACGCAAAACTACGCACATGGTTTCGGCTTGGCCTCTTGTTGGCCTTGGTCTTTACGATCATCAGCAGCTTGAATTACTCTCTGCTGCTGTTGGCCCGGATGCCCCGCTACCTAGAGGAGGTACGGCTGAAAAAGGCCTTGGGCGCGACTGCTCTCCGCCTGATGGCCGAGCTAATGGTTGGCCCGGCGACCATGGTTGGGGCCAGTTTGCTGACTGCCTGTCTGTTTTGGGCTGGCGGTTTAAGAATGATCGCCCGAGCGCCGGGGGTCTATGGGGAACTCGTGCGCGGTTCCTGGCACGCGGCATTGCTGGCTTTCGGTATCCAGGTGCCGCTGGCCTGCGGCCTGACGCTGGCCATCGCTCTGGCCCCAGCACTGGGGCTGCTCCGAGACAATGGAGCACCCCGCACGGGGTACTCCAGCACTGCCACTCGTAACAATGGCCGCCTTCTACAGGTCACTGTTACGCTCCAGATTGCCTTCTGCATTGGGACGTGGATATTGGCTAGCATGGTGGCCACATCACTTTTTGACCTGATGAAGGTCCCCCTCGGATACGACCCGGACCATCTATCAGTTATTCAAATAGGGATGTCTTCCAGCTCTATGGAAATGAATTCAAAAGACAACATAGCACGCGCCCTGACCATCCAGAATTTACAGGAGCGCGTAGAGGCAGTCCCTGGGGTCCGCAGTGCCAGCTATGGCGATCCACCCTTTGAATCTGAGGCGGGTGGCGGGACATCGGCCCTCGCCCTACTGCGCCTCGACAAGGCCACCGCGACGCCCCTTCCTGCCTACCAAAAAGATGTAGGCCCGGGGTATTTTCACACAATGGGGGCAAGGACCATTCGAGGGACGGACATTTCCTTGCACGGGAGTGGAAACGAGATCGTCATCAATGAGACCTTGGCAAGGGAGCTTTGGCCCAATGACAATCCCGTAGGTCGCTCCGTCAGACTCATCTATCCCGCATTCTCGGGAATGCCCTCTTTCACCAAGGTAGTAACAGTTGTCGGCGTTGTCGAAGATATGCGTTTTAAAGGACGCATGGAGACACCTCATCCAACTATCTTTGTGTCCATTATGGGCGGAGGTTTTATGGACTTTGGTCCCCATATCATTGTCAACGGTATTGAATCGATGCATTCCCTGGAGGCCGTGGTCAATCCATTTGTTGCTGCACAGATGCCAGGAATGAAGGTAGTTTCCATTTACAGCGTAGCGGACCGGGCGCGG
>JBMFGT010000065.1:0-3767 GCA_049977205.1 Acidobacteriaceae bacterium
CAGCGTTTACTCAAGTTGCAGCCTGTGCGCTCGCAGAGTCGCTATTACGACCCCTTTACATCGAAGGCTCCAGCGGCTTCGTTGCCTCCACCGCTGCTTCGATTGCTACCGGGTGGAGCGATCCAGTTCCCGGGCGGGATTTGCGCCCGCTGTTGACCAGCGCCTTTTCACGGCGCACCACTCCATGATGACTAGGTGTCACAGAGGGGAATGTACCCTAACACGCATCATTGGACGCAACTGCGGATAGTGACTGTTACCATTTGATTCTGCCCATTGCGGTTATAGTGGATAAAAGTGACTGTGCCGGGCTTATGGTGAGAAATGGCGTTAACTAAATCGTCATAATTATTGATCTCTCTCCCATCTACAGAACGGATGACATCCCCAGCTCTCAGACCTGCTTCTTCTGCAGACGACCCAGACTGTACGGACACTATAGGAACCCCATTCCCATTAAAATAACCATTAAAATAAGAAGTAAATGACTGTTGTTGAACATTGATGCCGATACAACCGTGTGTAGTTCCCTCTATATCTGACTGATGACTATACTCTCCCCCCTTCGACTGCACATAATTAACTGCATTAGTTCTAGTATCTTGTATACTAGAATCTGTAGTTGGCCGCTCAGCTACAGTAATCAGATTATTTACACTTTGCATAATTCCAACAGCACTGGAAGGTGACATGAAAGGACTTATCCCATCCACAATAAAACCAGAGTTATTAGTCCCAGGATTGTTGTTCTTTGAGGCAATAGAGCCAACCACAACAAAATTCAGATTATGTAGTGAACCTCCACTGGATGCACCTACATTCTTAGGTGGATTTGGGTGGTAAGAAATACTAAGTAACATGGGTGGGCCTGTCGTCATAAACTGACCAGTTCCATGAAGGGTAATTTGACTGTACGGGATGAAGGTCGGCATTTTGCATTTAGTATCAGTTGGTATCGATCTAAAGGCAAGCCCGGTTTTTGATATGGTAAACTCTACTTGATGTATCCACGAATGAAATATATTGAAGTGTAAGTGCATGAGCATTACTGTGATGGATCTCCCGCCTTGTAGGGCCTGGGTTCCTGCGTCCACAAAACCCCTCATATCTCCGAGTTGAAACTCTGCTTCAGCAAGTACGGCCTCAGCTTCTGCATTAGCTGGATCCCGCCTCAAAACTCTCTGGACGTCCTGAACAGCCCCTGGGCTGTCGGTATAAAGTTTGGACCTGGCATCAGCAATTTGGTTAGCGACAAAAGCTGGGTCAACCTGGAGCTGTATTTGTTCAACATGTTTCTCCCCAGCTTTTACTTGGAAACTGCGTGTTAGCGATAAATAGCCAACTGCAGCAACAGTGACAGTATAGGTTCCTGGTTCACATTTGTTATATAGCGTGTTATTTATATTCTTATTAACGTAGGGACTAGGCCCTGTAATGGACACCGTAGCGTCCGACGGCTGAGTAGAAATAGTAAAGTACCCACCCAACCACCGTAAAGGAAGGGTCTCTTGCTTGTATTCGTTGATGTCCAAGTTAAATTTAACCTGTGCGCCCTCATAACCGTTTTTCTTAGAGAGCAACTCATGTTTTCCAACAGGAACGTCTTGCAACAAAAGTATACCGGTGTCATCTACAGTTCCAGCTTGTACACCGTCCAGAATGACATCTGCCCCAGGTTCCGTGCTTGCCCTTATTGTTCCCACTCGGACTTGTTCACGAAGAGCGGCCAGTGTGAGTGGTCGCGCTCCCTCGGCCCCGAACGTATCAACAGTCTTATTTGTAACAAGAAAATCTAGTCCTCGAGAGCGTATCTGTGAAGCGATTAAGCCATCAGGCGCGTGTATCTGAATCAGTCGATCCACCTGAACGCGTGTAAGCGGCCTTGTTTTCTGGGCCTTCGCCAATGGAAAAAGTACAAAAGAACATGCGAGACCTATAATGATTGAAAAAAAACGTATTTTGGACGACATTGCTCCTCCGTCATTGCCCAAGTACCTTTTGCGTCTGCTCAATCTTCTTCCTGAGAGCCAGTGCCATACCATTTGCCGGATTGAGGTTGAGTGCCGCTGCACATTCGGCAAGCGCCTGCGCGTACTGCCCCTGCCGATAAAGCATATTTCCGTTGTTGATGTGCGCGACAACTTCCAGCTGTTTTGCTGCTGCATCCTGCATAGCAGCTTGCGCATTACTTAGCAATTCAACATGATAACTATTTCGGCCATAGATATCAATTTTTTCCGTGTCAGTACGGTATCCGTCGCAAGATACGGTAAGCTGATGTGTTCCCCTATCAACTTTTGGTATGAGTAGAATACCTGTCGGATTGGTAGTTCCAATATCATTTCCATCCAGTGCCACATGCGCGCCACCGGGAGTAGTAGACAAAGTCAGTGGATAGTTCAAGAGGGTCAATTTCTCAACTACATTAAATGACGATTCAAACTTTGTCAGATAAACAAACTTGGTGGACGGCTCATAGCCCGTATGCTGAAACTGTAGAGTATGATTTTCCCGTGTTGCGTGGCGAACAACCATAGCCATGTCGTTGCTGGTAGTGCCAACAAATTGACTGTCCAGCCATACAGCGGTCCCTATCGGCAAAGTTGTGATCTCCAGCCTTACCCCATTTCCGAACCGTGACAGTACGATTGCAATTAGTAAAACCCCCAATAATAAAGTGGCGGGCATCCAGGATTTTATTGTCCTTACATTGTGCCTGCTTCTTGCTGGTGTTGGCTCTACTTGTGAAATAGGAAGACCATAAACAGCAGATGCCACTAGCTGGTTTAGCAAGGTCGTTGCCTGCTCTGCTGTTGTAATGTCAATGACCTTATTTTCAATGAAGCTCCTCTTGAAAGCTATCCCGAATATGCGCCCAGTGTCCACGCCAAAGGCGACCCTCTTCGATGAATAATAGAACAGGGCTGCAAATCCACAGGCAACCAGCCAGCCTAGGGTCTGGAAGAGAATGGCCGACCAACCCTTCGCCGCGGCCTCCCAAAATGCCTCCATGTCCTGGCCCGCTGGCTGGGCAAGGAGGGGCAATCCACTCAAGAGTGTCCATACTGCATTGAGTGCAAAGAAAGTGGCAAGAAAGAATGCCGCAAGAGAACGCTGGTACCCGCAAATGGTCGCCTTGATGTTTTTCAGCGGTACATGGATTACTGACATCCCGGCCAGGCTCCCTGACCGAAGTGTCCAATCCTTCTCCGTCACGGACAACTCAACGCGTCCCTCCAGCCCCAGATTAGTCAGTATCCAAGAAACAAGTCCTTTGCGGCGGCCAGAGATGCTGATGAAAGGCGCCCCGGAAATCCCGATTTCTATGGTGAATTTCTCAATTACCATACTCGCTGCCACCACATATTTATTGTGTTCTCCGACTACAGCGGCCACTGTGACCAAGGCCGCAATGGCCGCAGTGGTTCCCAACACAATACCAAACGAGAAGAATGAAATTAAATCACCCATTGAAGTCCACCTCTTCCTGTATTAATCTTGTTGCATTGCTAGATTCATGTCTCTTGTTCCTTGATCAATAAACATATGATTTCATTAAACACCGCAATTACACGTAGTAACATTGATTAAATGTCATGTTCGTTGGCCTTTTCTGCACGCGGAGTACAGCACGTAACGTACACACAAGAGAGGCCAACTGTCTACCAGGGCTTCACAATCTCATAATGGGTGATTCCATCCGGTAGCGTTAACACAATGTCGTCGTTGCATTTTTGCGTTTTTGGTGTTTTGGTTCTGGTGCGATT
>JBMFGT010000066.1:0-3763 GCA_049977205.1 Acidobacteriaceae bacterium
ACTGCCTTCACCATCTTCGTCCCCCTTTCGCTATTAAAGCAGCTAGCTAAGAGATACGTTTTGCGCGGGCAAGGTCAATAGGCGTTGTGGACCAAACGGTCCAGGATGCTGTCGGCGATGGTTGGGTCCCCGATCTGCACATGCCAACTGGCGACAGGTAGCTGACTGGTCAGGACCGTGGAACGGCGGCCATAACGGTCATCGCTTATTTCCAGGAAATTCCGCCGCTCAGCGTCGTTCAACGCGGCGGGACGGCAAACTCTTGATGATGTCGTTTACATGTATTATCCTAATGTGTATACATTTGTGTATTATATCCAGAGGCGGTGTGATGCGTGGAACTGGAATTCGAGTGGGACGAAGAGAAAGCCAGCGCCAACCTCGCCAAACATCGCATCTCGTTCCTGACCGCTGCTGAAATTTTTGCCAACGAGATCATGGAGCGGATCGACGATCGCGAAGACTACGGAGAGATTCGCTTTATTGCACTCGGCAGGGTCGATACAGAGGTCTATCGGGTCGTGTACACCTGGCGTGGCGAAAACCTCATCCGCATCATCAGCGCCCAGAAAGCGAGCAGAGATGAAAGAGAAATCTACCATAGTGCGACACTCCCTTAGCCAAGTCAGAGCTATGCGGGAACGGGGCGAGGACAAAACCAGTCCTGATGCGCCTGAAGCCGAGTCTCTCGGCCCGGACTTCTGGATGGGTGCCCGCGTCGTCATGCCAGGGGGGAAAACTTCCGTCCATCTTCGCCTCGACAGTGACGTTGTGGAGTGGTTCAAGGCCAATGGAAAGGGACACCTTACCCGTATGAACGCGGTTCTCAGGGCATATGTTGAGGCTCAGAAACATTCTCCATCCCGGACCTAGTGTCAAGGGCGGAGTAAAAGGGGGGCGCACGACAACAGAATTGGATTTGCCAAAATTGGGTGTTTTCTTGTTGTCCTTACGGCGCTATTAGCCGTAATATGGGGGAATGAACAATCAATCGCCTCCCGCCGAACTCCGCCATCTCGCCGCAGAACTGGCCGAACCAAGGCCCATGCGCCGTGGCTCGTTGTCCGAACGTATGGTCAAGTGCAGCAAGCCCGGGTGCCCTTGTGCCAACAACCCCGATGCTCGTCATGGCCCCTATTTCAGCCTTACCCGCGCGGTGCAAGGCAAGACCCATTCGCGCTTCTTAACTCCTGAACAGGCCGCCCTCGCCCGGCAGCAGATCGCGGCTGGACACGAGTTTCGAGCAAAGATTGAGGCCCTTTGGGAAGGTTGCGAGGCCTGGGCCGACAGCCAGTTGCAGGGTTCCTCTACGGCCCCCATAGCATGGGCCGAAAAAGGGGGATCCAAGCGGACCTCCAAGAGGAGATCGTCCAGGGAATTGAGATGCTCTTACTGAACCTCGCATAATGAAGTGACATTCAGGGTCAAAAAAAGAGCCCCGCATGGTGCAGGAACGAGAGCGGCAACATAGATTGGCGCACCCGCTCCATGCCGTTCGATATGCCGACTTCGGCCTCGCCCAGACCCGCGATACAGCGAAGCCAGTTCCTGGCCTTTGACGTTCCCCCATAGGTCCTCCACCGGATTTAGGTCGGGCGAATAGCCGGGCAGCATCTCCACCCGCAGCCAACCGCGCTGGCCCTCCAGATATTGCTTCATCTTCCGGCTCTTGTGCGCCGGCAGGCCATCCCAGATCAGAATCGCCTTCTGCCCGCGCAAGTGCTTCTTCACATCGCGCAGGAAAGCCATCAAGCTCTCGTCGTTGTAGCTGCCGGGCCGGGTCTGAAACCATAACCGGCAGCGCTCGCCGTCCCAGCGGTAACCGAGCGCCGCGCATACCGACAGCTTCTTCCGGTTGAAGGCGTGAACCAGCACCGGGGTCTCCCCCTTCGGTGCCCAGGTCCTCCTTACCGGCGGCCGCTCCGAGACACCGCTTTCGTCCTGGAAGAGAATCCAGGCTCTTCCACGCCGGGCGTTTTTTTTATTGCCGGCCAGCGCTTCGCCACCCAGCGCCGTCGCGCTTCCTCATTGCGTTCCCGCGCTTGCCGCGCCGGTCGTTGCAGGCTCCACTGCATGGCTGCGAGAATCTTCCATACATGACCGGGATGATAGTGAACGCCAGTGATCCGCGCGATCACCGCCGCTACACGGGGCAGCGTCCACAGATCGGTTCCGAAACCATGCGCCGACGCGCCTCGTCGCAAGGCTTCGTCCACTTGCTGCAGCTGCACCCTGTCCAGTCGCGGCCGACGGCCTGCCCGCCCCGCGCCGCGAATCCAGTCCGGCTCGTCGCGCCGCCAAGCCTCGTACCATCGGCTCACGCTTTGCCGACTGATTTGGAGTTCACGCGCAATCTCGGACTGCGTCCACTTGCCTGCGGCAAACAGCCGTGCCGCGCGCCGTCGTCGTTGTTGCATGGCGGCAAAGTCCCGTCGTGGTGCACCCGGTCGTGTCATGCATACAGGTTACCGCAAAACAACAATTATGTCATCCTATTATGCGAGATTGAGTAGGCCGCCAGTCTGTCGCCAACCTGGATTTCGAGGCAGTGGAGATGGCGGCGCGGCGGCAGGCCCTGCGGCTGGCGGCCTGCGCGCTGGAACAACGCCTGAACGTCGACACCAGCGACCATATCGGGCCGGAGTTACCCTGCGCCTGCGAGGGGATGGCCCAGTATTGCGGCCGTCATGCAAACCCTTCACCAGCGCATTGGGACCGCTGCACCTGGAGCGGGCATACTATCACTGTGCCCGATGCCAGAGTGGGTTCTGCCCGCGGGACCGGGCCCTGGGCCTGGGACCGTTTTCGCTGACGCCTGGGGTCCTGCGCATGACCGCCAGCGCGGCGTCCCTGGTGAGCTTTGAAGAGAGTGGTGGATTGCTGCGCTAACTGGCCGGGGTGGAGATCGATTCCAAGCAGGTGGAACGGGCCGCCGAATCGCTGGGGGCGGAGATAGCTGCTGAAGAACACGAGCGCGTAGAGACGATAGGCGAAGTAACTCCAACCATGTATCTGGGCATGGATGGTACCGGAGTACCGATGCGCACCGAGGAAGTGGCGGGTCGCGTCGGCAAGCAGGCCGATGGCTCCGCCAAGACTTCTGTTACCGCCGTTTTTTTTGGTCGCCCCCCACGCGGGGGGCGTGGATTGAAACAAACACAGCAGGCCCCGTACCGCTGCGGTGTATGCGTCGCCCCCCCACGCGGGGGGCGTGGATTGAAACTTCTACCTCCTGGATGGCCCTGGCCGCAGCCAGTGTCGCGCCCCACGCGGCTTGGTCTATTGTGCGAATATAAAATGCGCGCCCACGTCCCTACTGGGACCGCAGGTCGAAGGCGTAAATCTCTTGGGCGAGGACATAGAAGTACAGGACCACAGAGTCGTCAGGGACCATGGAAAAGCCCAGTTCGTCCATGTGTTACTGGACGCTCAAGTCCCACGCGTAGATGTCTTCGATTGTTGAATCGCGGACGGCCAGGGGCGAGTCATCCGGCGCGAGCCCGATCCAGTCCCCGAAAAAGAATGGGCCACGTTCCACGTCTGCTAGGCTTGCGACCTTCTCCACCGCGCCGTTTGCAACGGCCACACGGTATACAGCCCGGATGCCAGGAGTAAGAGGAAGGAAATAGATGTACTTGTCATCGTGCGACCAGCTTGGATAGCAGGATGGAATCTTGGTGAGTGGCTCACTGCTGTCCAAGATAAATTGCTAACTCAGGCGGCGTGACGGATGCGGGAGGAGACTGGTCTCCGCTACTCTGGA
>JBMFGT010000067.1:0-3637 GCA_049977205.1 Acidobacteriaceae bacterium
GGGGCAGGATGCGGCGGCGGAGTTGGTATCGCGCGTGGGCGGACTGGCGGAGACGGCGCGGGAACTGGCCTATCGCCTGTATACCCTGTGCGAGCGCAAGGGCTGGGCGGAAGAGGCCGGGTACTATAATGCGTTGGTGGTGGCATGGCCAACGATACGAAGCAGGGAATTCAAGCTGACAGGAGAACGATAGATGGCAGCGACAAATGCAGAGCGCGTGGGGCGCGGGCTGGACCTACTCAAGACCGGGTTGTTCCCGTTTGTGGAGCGCGAACTGAAGAACGTCTACAAGCAGAGATGGCAAGAGTCGGTGCTGCCGAGTTTTCCTGACTGGCAGACGCGCGCCTATGAGCTGAAGCGTGGGGAAATCAATTGGGACGTGCAGGCGCTTTTGTCCGTCATGCTGGGGCAGTGGAACGAGGTCTTCAAAAAGACGATTGGTCCTTCAGAGCGCACGCTGGTCAATGAGTTGGTTCAGGTGCGGAACAAACATGCGCACCAAAAGGCGTTTTCAACGGACGAGGCGTACCGCGCGCTGGATTCGGTCTCTTTGCTGTTGAAATCTGTGAGCGCCCTGGAGGCAGGGGAAGCGGAGGCGATGAAGGCGGAACTGCTCCGGCTGAAGTATGAGGAACAAGTACGCACCGAGCGGCGCAAAGAGGCCGCGGCCCCGGTGGAAGGACGGCCAGTCGGAGGACTGCGTCCGTGGCGGGAGATTGCCGTGCCGCACCCCGATGTGGCGAGTGGGCGCTACATGAAGGCCGAGTTCGCCGCAGATTTGTGGCAAGTGTCCCATGACGAGGGCCCCGACGAGTATCAAAATCCGGTCGAGTTCTATCGGCGGACGTATCTGACCGAGGGTCTGCAAACGCTGCTGAAGAACGCCATACGCCGATTGGCGGGCCAGGGCGGCGATCCGGTTGTGGAACTGCAAACCAACTTCGGCGGTGGAAAAACACACTCTATGCTGGCGCTGTACCACCTATGCGGGAACGTGCCCCCCAGCGGACTGCCCGGCATGGACACACTGGCGACGGAGGTCGGGTTGTCGATGCCGCCAAAGATCCATCGGGCCGTACTGGTGGGCAACAAGCTCTCCCCTGCAAAAGAAGATAGAAAGCCGGACGGCACAGTGGTGCGGACGATGTGGGGCGAATTGGCTTGGCAGCTCGGCGGAAGAGAGGGCTACGAGCTTGTCCGGGCGGCAGATGAAAACAGTGTCAGCCCCGGCGACGAACTTCGCGTGCTCTTGAAGAAATATTCGCCGTGCCTGATTTTGATTGATGAGTGGATCGCCTACGTCCGGTTGCTTTACGGGAAAAATGATCTCGTTGGAGGCAACTTTGATTCCCAATTTACTTTTGCTCAAACGCTGAGTGAAAGCGCCAAGCTGGTCGATAACGCTCTGTTGGTGGTCAGCATCCCGGCCTCGCAAGCCGAGATTGGCGGTGAAGGCGGCCAGGCCGCGCTGGAGCGGCTAAAAAATGTGATGCAGCGTGTGGAGACCTCCTGGCGTCCGGCCAGCGCAGAGGAGAGTTTCGAAATTGTCCGTCGCCGATTGTTCCAACCGATGACTGACCCGGAACTTCTTAAGCAACGGGACGTAGTGATACGCGCCTTTACGGACGAGTACCGGAAGAACCCAGAAGAATTTCCGGATGAGGTTTCCAAGACGGACTATGAGCAGCGGATGAAGCGCGCTTATCCGGTGCATCCAGAACTGTTCGACCGGCTTTATAACGACTGGGCCAGCCTGGAGAGGTTCCAAAAGACGCGTGGCGTGCTGCGGTTGATGTCTGCCGTAATTCATCATCTTTGGGAGCGGAATGACGCGAACCTGTTGGTCCTTCCTGCGTCTGTTCCTGTGGATGCGACGGAAGTGCAGGAGGAATTGATTCGGTATTTGCCGGAGGGCTGGAAACATGTTATTGAAAGAGACATTGACGGGGCCAGAAGCCTGCCGTTGCGAATGGATGGGGAGAACCCTCTGTTTGGGCGTGTTTCAGCCTGCCGTCGTGTGGCCCGAACACTTTATTTAGGCTCTGCGCCGACGTTCCATGCTGCGCGGAAGGGGATTGAAGACCGGCGCATCAAACTCGGCTGCGTACAGCCTGGGGAGAACTCAGCGACCTTTGGGGACGCCTTGCGCAAGCTGGTTGACCAATCCACGCACCTCTACCTGGACGGCAATCGGTATTGGTACTCGACGCAGGCCAGCGTGGCGCGTCTGGCGCTGGAGCGAGCCGCGGCGCAGGCCGACCATGATGTGCTGGACCTGGTCCGCAGACGATTGCAAGAACAAGCAAAAGAGCGGGGGGAGTTTGCCCGCGTCCACGTTTGTCCGCCGACTTCCAATGATGTGTCAGACGATCAGGAAGCGCGGTTGGTCATTCTCAGTCCGGAACAGCCGCATGTCCCGAAACAGCCAAGTAGTACAGCGGTGCTTGAGGCACAGAAAATTCTTGATCGCGATGGTGCAGGGCGAAGCTGCCGCAATATGCTGGTGTTCCTTGCCGCCGATCAAGGCAAATGGAACGATTTGAAACAGGCTGCAAGGTTGGAGTTGGCTTGGGAATCTATTGTCAAGGAAATCGACCAGAGAACACTGATTGTCGAAACGACTGAGGGAGACCAGGCCAAGAAGAAACTGGAAGCCGCCAAGCAAACAGTGCAGGCACAGGTCCCAGAATGCTATATGTGGCTGCTGGTGCCAGAACAGGCCACACCTGTGCAAGGACAAAAAATCCCAGATGTTGAGATACGGGAATATGGCCTTAAGGGAGATGGGCCGCTTGCTGTTCGTGCTTCCAAGCGAATGATAAAAGACGAGCTGCTGATGCGCGAGATGGCAGGTACACGGTTGCGGCATGAGATCGAACAGGTCCCTTTGTGGCGCGGCAATGCAGTGAGTGTAAAACAACTAGTAGAGGATTTTTCCAGCAATATCTATCTTCCCCGTGTCAAGAATGCCCAGGTTTTGCTCAATGCCATTGAAGATGGGGTAAAGAGTTTTAGTTGGGACGTAGAGACCTTCGCCTATGCGGACGGGTCCGACAAAAAGACAAATCGATATCTGGGACTGGTTGGTGGAAGACAAGCACAGGTCCGGTTAGACAGAGAAAGCCTTGTGGTCAAGCCAAGTATTGCAGCCGAACAACTGCGGATGGACCGCAAGGCCGCTGATGCTACGGGGATCGTAAGCAGTACGCCGAATGCCCCAACAGCGTCTCTGTCTTCTTTCAGCGCACAAGACAACGGTGCTGCTGCAAGAAAAAAACAATTATGTCGGTTCCATGCAACAGCCAAACTGGACCCAACGCGGGTTGCACGCGATGCAGGTGACATTAGTGAAGCGATCATTCAACATCTCGCTGCGCTGGTGGACGCGGACGTAACTGTAACATTGGAGATACAGGCAGCAGTGCCAAACGGGGTCCCTGAAAATGTCGTCCGCACAGTATCAGAAAATGCGCTGACATTAAAATTCATTGCGGCCGATTTTGAGGAAAGTTGAATCCAGCGAATCTGGCCGTCTTTCAATGAGGCCAGTACAATTGCATGCTTGGTCTATTGTGCGAATATAAAATGCGCGCCCACGTCCCTACTGGGACCGCAGGTCGAAGGCGTAAATCTCTTG
>JBMFGT010000068.1:0-3487 GCA_049977205.1 Acidobacteriaceae bacterium
TGAAACAGGCGGTCTTGAAAACCGCTTTACCTTCACGGGTAACGGGGGTTCGAATCCCTCTCCCTCCGCCATGATTTATGTTCCAAGGGATTTCTAATGAAGTCCCAGTAGAGACTTCACCAGGCCATCAATCTCCACGAGAACATCCTCCAGTGCGGTACGGATGTAGGCCCGCTGCCGTGCCAAGCTGGTGGCAGCCGGGAAATTTTGATCTCGGATCAAAGACTGCGCTTGTTGGTACGCTTCGCTGCCAAGCTCAGACAGCTTCCGATGTGTGGCAATTTTTGGATCGAACAAAGGTATAGGAAGGTCGAGTACCTTTTTATGAACATGCCGCTCTCCCAGTAGGCCGGTTGCTTGAAAGGGCTTAATAGCTTTGTTGACCACTTCAGAGTTTAAGATTGCCGCCAGATAATTTGCTTCCGATAACTCCTTAACTGCAATCCAGTACAGCGTAGTATCAACTACGAACCTCAAGGGAAGTCTAGCGTTATCAATTGTCGTCGCTGATATATTTGTTCCGCTGGCGTTGTAGAGGACCAAGTGACGGTGTGCGGGGGATTGTGAGGTCAGCTTGCCGGAATAATCCAGCCATTGCAGGAGAGTGTGCGAAGTTTTGGCCCCTCGTTTTTCATTCCAAATCTTTTCAGCCTGTTCCATCCATTTTGCAAATTCGCGGTATCCCTTCCGTTTCAGTTCTCGCGTCGTGAGTGTGTAGTAGGCGCCATTGGACTCTTCCAATGGCAGCACCACGGGCGATGGTTCCAGCAGAACGAAGGGCAGCACATGATGGGAAATGGCCGTGCAGAAGAGGAAGCGGCCTTCTATGTTCCCTTGCAGCCGCACTTCCTGATAGGGTGGCTTGGAGTCGAGAGCGCCTTTTTCATTGGTCCTCGCGTAGTAGAGCCGATCAGGGTCCAACTTGCCGTCCAGATCATCCACCGTAACGAAGTAGAAGTTTCGCGGAACGAGGGTCGCGCCTTGCTTGAACATTTTTGCATACGGGCTGGAGCGGGTCTCGGAAGCTGCGCCAGGGCCAGTGGACAAGGCGGAACGGTTGCCTAGCCAGATGACGCGGGCCTTGGCCTTGGTTATAGAGAACCTGTCCGCAACTTTGTCCCAGGGCAGGTCGCGCCCGGAAAGTTGGCCCTGCCAAATCTCTGATGGAATTGAATCTTTAGAACTTCCCGGCCGCAAGGACTGTTCCGCAAAGAGGACACAGGAAGGCACGTTAAAAAGCGGCTTTACGTCCCACAGGTCCCAATAACCGGTAAGACGAAACTTGGCAGTATATTTCCGCTGGACAAGGTTTTGGTGCTGGTCTGCGGTGAGAACACTGCGCGGCATCACAAATGCCAGCTTGCCACCGGGACGCGCGAACGTCTGCATGGAGTGGGCCAGAAACACGGTCGCCAGTTCCATTTGCGTGAAGAGGCTTTGCGACTTTGGAGCAATTTTGTATGTCTCCACCGCCCGAAGTTTGATTTCCTTCTGATATTCGGGATCGGTGACATAGCGATAGGCGACCCAGGGCGGATTGCCAATAATAATGTCGAATTGCTGGCGCAGCATGGCCGGACGATAGCTATTGCGGATAATGAAGGACCAGATAGAGTTCTGCTTTTGTTGGACCAACTCAGCTAGACCAAGGGTAAAATTCCACAGGGCGGTCACGATTTCTTCCCGCCGTAGGGTTTGTGAGAGTCCGGGTACAGCCTGCTGCAAATAGCGGTCCAGGGACCCGCGGGATTCCTTGCCGCCGGTGGCGTGGCCTTTCGCCACTTCTGTGGCTGCGACGATGGCATCGTCGAAGTTCTCCGGTTGATGCACCATCATGTCCGGCAGGACAAAGCTACGCTCATTCCTCCGAGGGCCAAAGGTGATCTCTATTCCGCTCAATTGCTCCAGCAGGTCTTTTTCCACTTCGTGTGGCAAAAAGAGGGAGTCTGCGAGATAGATGGGGACCTGAATTGGACGGCGCGCAGCATTGACCAGCTTGCCCAAAGCCAACACATAGGTCGCACGGGCGATGGTCACGGCAACTGGATGGATGTCGATGCCTTTGACGTTTGCCAGAACCTCGCGGAGCCGTTCGTGCGGTGTCCCAGCGGAATTGTGCCGCAAAAAATGACTGATGGAGGCACGCAGAAAGCTGCCAGAGCCGCAACTTGGATCCAGGACGCTTTTATAGCCCTCAACGGGCAACATCTCCGCAACAATGCGCTCGCAGAGCCAATCCGGCGTGTAATACTCCCCTAAATCGTGACGGTCTTTTGGGTCGATGAGTTGCTGATAGACACCTTTCAAAACATCTTCGCGAATACGCAAAAGATCGTAGGTGAGCAACGTGTCCAAAACGCGCTCCCAGACGGGGGCTAAAATCTTCTCAGCTTTTGGTGTACGTATCCAGTGGAAGAAATCCTCATCTGCAAGATTTGCCAAGCGCTTCGACTCGAAGTACCGTCCGGTAAATACATCTTGCGCCACCTGCCGCAGCGGTCCGCTGGTTTGCCCGCCAGATAGAGCGGCCCACACCATGAGTCGCGACACGCTGACGAGCCAAGTATGGCGGAGAAATAGTTCGTCCATTTCGGAGACTTCTTCCCCTGTCTCCTTGTCCCGCCGCAAACGGTCCGACTCGCTTAACTTGCCATAGGTGACGGTCAGATAGCTTTGCCATGTGTCGAATGCCAGCCTGGCTTCACTTGTACCGCGAGATACAACCCACGCGCGGCGTAACGTCGCAAGACCTTCGTCGAAGAGAGGACTATTGGAGCCGAAGTCCTCCCGTATTGCCTCAGAAGTTGGTTCAAACTGGGCTGGGCGAAAAAGGAAATGTTCCAGCCAGCGATAGAAGTCATTCAGCGTGTCGTCCTTGAGCGTAATCTCCCGAAGGGGCTTAAGGACAATGCTCTCTGGAACCAATGCCGCACCTTCCGGCAAGACAGGCCGGTATATCCTCCAACGAACGCCGTCTGCCGCAATGGCACCCAGATTGCGCCGAGAATCTGGCTCACTCTGCCAAATTCCGGCAACATACTCGCGGAGTTGACGCTCTGCCTCAGAGAGTGTTTGTTTCAGGCTTCTCTCAAACTCAATGATGCCAGAACCATACACAGTGTCTGCTCTGCCGCGCTTCTCTGTATCAGGGGTCTTGATGCGAAGCGATGTTTCTGCGCCTTTGGCATATATGCCAACTTCGCGGGTATTCGGAAAAAGCGTCCCTAGTAGCGAACTAAAACGTTCCCGTTTGCCGATTTCGCTTTGTGTGGTCTTTATCTCGCGCAGATACGCACGGAGTGTGTGCGATGTGCTCTCTGTCAGAGTGATGGCCATCGTTATCCTTGTCTTGTGGCGCTTATATTGCGACATGCAGTAGTGTACAGCGCAGTCCAGGTATGTCCAAGGGCGCCCCCGCCAGGACCCAACGCAGCAAATGAACAGTCCGTACTGGCAGTTAGCCTGCCAGATGGACGGATGGTCATGG
>JBMFGT010000069.1:0-3453 GCA_049977205.1 Acidobacteriaceae bacterium
ATGCAGGGCCAGCAGCAGGCTGCGGAGGCCCGACAGGTCCCCGTCGTGGACGGAGGCGCAGGCCCGTGTTCGGTGGAGTTCACCGTGACCGGTGGCCAGGGACGTGCGGTCTATGCGGCCACCATCGACGTGCATATCGCCTACGGATTCATGGGTATGCACAAGCTGGGCCTGCAAGTTGGGACCAACATCGACGGCAAGGCCCGCTTTACCGGTCTGCCGGAAAAGGTGAAAGGAGGCACGATGTACTTTCGCGCCTCGCAAGGGGAGCGGACAGGGACTGCGTTCTACGACCCTACAAAAAATTGCACCGCGAGCGAAGGCATTTTCATCATGAAGCATTAACGAAGCCAATGCGGACTTGCGGCATGCCAGTCCATATTACATTCACGACCAAGTTGAGGCGAGCTCCGCTCGTCGCGCCCTGCATCCCCGCCCTGAAGGACGGGGTTTCCCGCGCAGTTTGGATAATGAGACAGGTGGGGTCATAATTTAGTGTCGATTTCTACGGTCGTCGGCGCTTGGCGCTGTTGCATGGATCGAGCAATGGCAATGTTTTCCCCTTACCCGGATTCGATGTTTCTACGGCGGACGGAGTCCGGGCGTCCCGCGTCCAGCATGCGATTGAGGGCGGCCACGCCGACAGCCGCTTCGGCCTGATGGCCGGAGAAGCTGCGCGCCCGGAGGCAAGGACCGATGATGGCTTTGTATCGGCCCATGGTTGTTTCAACCAGAGCGCGTTGGCCGTAGTTGGTCTCCTTCTGCCAGCCCAGCTTTCCTCGTGCTGCAATCGAAAAAAATGTGCTGGTCCCGCTGCGACGGGTTGTGCCCGGCCTCGTCACTGAGTACCGCTGTCAGGGGGTGTGGCTACTTTGGAACGACGGCTAACCACACATAAAATGAGCAATTTAGGTTAAGATGGCCGACCTCTGACAGGGGCAGGGAGGCGGGACATGAAAATATCCCCGATTTTACGACCTGTTCCGGGGCGAGGATTGTGCCTTTTTGGCCTGGTATCGCAGGACGGTTTGCGACAGGCGCTCCAAGCGATCCAGAAGTAGCTTCAGCTTCCGATACTCCTGGGAAGCGGCCCGATACATGGGCATCGCTTCTGGAGTGAGTTTCACGTTGACCGTTTTTCCCTTGGCCTTATATGTCCACTCAAAATATGGTCCGTGCCGTTTGGCAGGATCATCGCGGCAGGCGCAATAGGCCTTGCCGCACTTCACCATCCTTCGTAGCACCGTCCCCTTGCAGAAATATTCCAGGCGCAGCAGCTCCCGCTTCAGCCCAAGGAACCGCTGCGCATAGCGGTCCAGGTCTGCACTCTTCTGGGGCAGTTTTGGTCTGTTCATGTTTTTTGGGGAATCCCCCTCATCATAATATTACGGTAATGATACCGTAAGTATATGTTCATTGCAAACGGAGTGACCATCCCGACCTTTCCGTTCTGCCCTACGGACCAACTGCGGGCCGTAGAGGTGCATCCTCTCTCCACGCCAGCGCCAGCCACCACCACGCCTGCCGCCCACGAATTCACCCTGCTGGAAACCTGGCTGGCGTCCAGCCACGCCCTGCATCTGCCCCTCCACCAGATTGAGTGCCAGCAACAGGACAGGGGCCGCGAGGTACAGCGCTTGCTGCTCCAGGCCCACCTGCAACGCCGCGGCCAAGGAGATGTAGGCCCCGCCTTGTGCATCCATCGGGAGGACGGTGCAACCTGGTACACCCATCGCCGCCTCGGCACCCGCTCCCTGAAAACCATCTTTGGGACGGTACAGGTGGTCCGCATGGGATACTCCCGGACTGGCGCCCCCAGCATCTATCCCCTCGACCAGGCACTCGCTTTGCCTGCCCGCTCCTTCTCCTACGAACTGCAACGGCGACTGGTCAAGGCTGCGCTGCAGAACCCCTTCCATGAATCGGTCGAGACCATCGCCGACCTCACCGGCGTTGCCGTCTCCAAGCGCAGCCTGGAGGAAATGCTGTGCGATGCAGCCCAGGACTTTGACGCCTTTTATCAGCAGCGCTCTCTGCAAGTGACAACTGGCGCAGTTCTGGTGGCGGCGGTGGATGGCAAGGGCATTCCCATGATCCAGCCGGACGGTACGTTCCAACTGGCGGGACAACACGCCAAAAGCCAGAGGACCAACCGGAAGAGAATGGCCACCGTGGCCATCGTCTTCACGCGCGCCCCTTGGGTGCGTACCCCGGAACAGGTCGTGGAGAGTTTGTTCCGTGCGGGCCGACCACCGGCAGACAATTCACCGGCCCCTCCGCGTGCTGAGAACAAACGGGTGTGGGCCAGTCTGCTCAAAAGCAAGACCACTGTCATCCAGAATGTGGCCCAGGAGATCGAATGTCGTGATCCGGATGCACTCAAGACCCGCGTGGCGCTCAGCGATGGTGAGCGGGCCTTGCAGGTCCTGGTCGAACGCACCCTTCCCGTCCCTTTGATCTTGGACCTTCTGCACGTCCTGGAAAAACTCTGGAGGGCCGCTTATATGTTCCATGCCGAGGGAAGCCTGGAGGCCGAGCTCTGGGTGATGGACCGTACTTTACGCATTCTGTCCGGCCATGCCGACCAAGTCGTTAAGGGCCTTCGCCAGAGCGTTACCAAACGCCAGTTCCGTGGGGCCAAACGGAAAACCCTGCTGCGAATTGCGGCTACCTGTACCGCAATCGGGCCCGCATGCATTATGACCAATATCTCGCCCACGGCTGGCCCATTGCCAGTGGTGCTGTCGAGGGCGCGTGTAAAAATCTGATCAAAGACCGGATGGAACGTTCAGGAATGCGTTGGACAGAGGCAATGGCCGAGGCCATCGTTCAACTCAGGGCCGTCTATCTGAGTGGGGACTTTGATGCCTATTGGTCTTTCCATATTGAAATGGACCAGCACCGCCTTTTTCCCGCCCCCTGGAGCGTCGTTCCAAAGTAGCCACACCCTCGGTGGTCAGCTCAAAACCGGCCATACGTGGTCACTTCAAAACCGGCCATAGAAATTGGCCTGAGACGTAATTGT
Organism: Acidobacteriaceae bacterium; assembly: GCA_049977205.1. Lineage (GTDB taxonomy): Bacteria > Acidobacteriota > Terriglobia > Terriglobales > Acidobacteriaceae > JBMFGT01. Next base: position 3,026 of record JBMFGT010000069.1, read on the forward strand.
TTTACCGCTCCGCAGGGTGCATTTGCAAGCCGCGGTTTTCGACGTAGCAGTTAGTCCTGATTTTCAACGTTTCTGTTTGCGTGCTATGTTGGGAGTTGCTCCGCCGGGAGAGGCCTCTGGATCACGAGTCGCGACGACGCCGGGCGTTCTTTGCCCGGCCTCCATATCGCCTTTATCTTTGCTTTTGCTCTTGTCATTTGCCTTCTCCCGGACCGTTGGTTTTGGTTCGCTTCGGCGCTCGCGGGAATATTACCGGGTCTGCTCGGCAAAAATTTACCACTTCTTGAAAATTTCAAGTAGCCGACTGCGGTAGGGGCCTGTCCCCACCGCAGTCGGGTCATGACAGATTTCCCCGTACATTGATTCCTTGAGACTTATCTTGAGAGTCCCCATTGGGTCTCCGAGGAGTCGCATTGCCCCCGTCTCGA
>JBMFGT010000070.1:0-3287 GCA_049977205.1 Acidobacteriaceae bacterium
AGTGGTTGAAACAGGCGGTCTTGAAAACCGCTTTACCTTCACGGGTAACGGGGGTTCGAATCCCTCTCCCTCCGCCATGATTTGCCCGCCGCACCCCTGCCCCTAGCTTTACAATCAGCACAATACTATGAACACGCTCAAGCTGAAGCCCACCCACGCGCCGGTCAAGGCATACTACGAAGCGCTGGAGAAATTTGGTCGCGGCAAGTTCGACAACGAAGGCAATATCCGCGGCGCCTTTGAGGACTTGCTGAAGAAATGCGCCCGCCAGTTCGACTGGCTGCTGGTGCCCGAATACCCGATCAAGCGCAGAGGCCAGAACCCCATCCGCATTGATGGCGCACTGTTGGACGCCTTCAACCTGCCGCGCGGCTATTGGGAGGCCAAGGACCCCAAAGACGACCTGGAAACCGAGATGAAAAAGAAGTTCGAGGCGGGCTATCCCCGCACGAACATACTTTTCCAGTCGCCCACCCAGGCGTTGCTCTTTCAGAATGGCCGCATCGAGTTCCACGACGCAATCACCGACCCCGAAAAGCTGGTGGATGTCCTCCACCTGTTCTTTGAGTACCGCGAGCCACATATCGCGGAATGGGACAGCGCCGTAGAGAAGTTCTCTGAACGTATTCCAGAAATCGCCGCAGGCGCGCTCCAACTCATCACGGATGAAAAAAAGACCAACCGGCGCTTTCAGGAGAGCTTTGGGGCCTTTGCGGAACTCTGCCGCCAGTCCATCAATCCGGACCTGAAAGATGGGGCCGTGGAGGAGATGCTGGTGCAGCACCTGCTGACGGAGCGCATCTTCCGCAAGATTTTCAACAATCCAGAGTTCACGCGGCGCAACGTCATCGCAGCGGAAATCGAAAAAGTAATCTCGACGCTGACCCAGAAACACTTCAGCCGCGATGCTTTTTTGAAAAATCTGGACCATTTCTACAAGGCCATCGAAGAGGCCGCCGCCTCGATGGAAAGCTATGCGGAAAAACAGTTTTTCCTGAACGTCGTCTATGAAAAATTCTTTCAGAATTTCAGCAAAAAACAGGCGGACACCCACGGCATTGTCTACACGCCCCAGCCCATTGTGGATTTCATGGTGCGCAGCGTGGAAGATGTCCTGCGCACGGAGTTTGGCAAAAGTCTCAGCGACACCGGCGTACACATCCTCGATCCATTCGTCGGCACCGGCAACTTTATTACCCGCGTGATGCAGGAGATCAAGACCAGCCGCCTGCCGCAGAAATACAAGACGGAGCTGCATTGCAATGAGGTCATGCTGCTGCCCTATTACATCGCCAGCATGAACATTGAGCACGCCTATCTGGAGCGGACCCAGGAATACGAACCGTTTGAGGGCATCTGCCTGGTGGACACCTTTGAACTGGCCGAGCCAAAGCAGGGAGCGTTGTTCACCGCAGAGAACATAGAGCGCGTGAAGCGGCAAAAGGCCGCGCCGATCACCGTCATCCTTGGCAATCCGCCCTACAACATGGGCCAGGTGAACGAGAACGACCAGAACAAAAACCGCAAATATAAAGAAATGGACCAGCGCGTGGCCGCTACCTACACCCACGACTCCAAGGCCACGCTGCGCAATAAACTGAGCGACCCTTATGTGAAGGCCTTTCGCTGGGCCAGCGACCGCATCGGCGACCACGGCATTGTGGCCTTCGTCAGCAATAACAGCTTTCTGGACCAGATCGCCTTTGACGGAATGCGCAAGCACCTGGCGCAGGACTTCTCAGCGATCTATGTGCTTGATCTTGGCGGCAATGTCCGCAAAAATCCAAAATTGTCTGGCACCACGCACAATGTTTTTGGCATTCAGGTAGGCGTCAGCATCACTCTTCTCGTCAAGCAGAAAGACCGCACAACAGCGCAAAAGGCTGTCATCCGCTATGCGCGCATGGCGGAGGATTGGCGGAAAGAACAAAAATACACGCAACTCGACCAGTGGGAACAGGCTTCCGCAGTCCAGTGGAAGACGCTCAAGCCAGATGCGCGCCATACCTGGCTGACGGAAGGGCAGCGTGCGGAATGGTCAGGTTTTTTGCCATTGGGAGACAAGACAACCAAGGCGCAGGAATCGATCCAGGCCATCTTTCGCAATTTTAGTTTGGGCGTGGCATCCAATCGAGACAGTTACGCATTCAACTTCCAGCGTCAACAGATCATTCAATCAGCCAAAGGCATGATTGATGCGTACAGCAGCACCTTGACGCAATATGCAGCGCAACATCCTCGCCCAGGGCCGGATGGATTTATTGATGTAGAGGACAAACGCATCAAATGGACACGCCAAACCAAACACTCACTCAAGGAATGTCATGCGTGTGCATACGACGCATCCTTCATTCGGCCAGCACTGTACCGTCCATTCACATCACAGTTCCATTACTTTGACGACTTTTGGAATGAAGAACGCTACCAGATGCCGTGGCTTTTCCCTCTGCCAGAAACAGAAAACACCTTGATCGAGACAAACCAGAATGCTGGCAACAAAGGATTCTTTGCGCTTTCTTCAGACAGGATTGTCGATCTCCACTGCACGGGCGATTCCCAGTGTTTTTCCTTCTACACCTACGACGAAGACGGCAGCCATCCGCAGGAGAACATCACAGACTGGGCATTGGAAGAATTTCGTAACCATTACAGTGACAAGTCCATCAGCAAGTGGGAGATTTTTCACGCAATCTATGCCATCTTGCATCACCCGGAGTACCGCACGCGCTATGCTGCGGATTTGAAGCGCGACCTGCCGCGCATCCCGTTTGTGCCGGAGTTCCACGAATACGCCCGGATTGGCGCGGCACTAATGAAGCTGCACCTTGAGTATGAGCAGCAGCCGGAGTTTCCTTTGCAACGCATGGAAAAAGGCAAGCTGGACTGGCGCGTGGAGAAGATGGCGCTTTCCAAAGACAAAACGCAACTCCATTACAATGATTTTCTCACGCTGAGCGAAATTCCGCCGGAGGTCTACGAGTACCGGCTGGGCAACCGCTCGGCGTTGGAGTGGGTGGTGGACCAGTACCGCGTCACGACAGACCCGCGCTCCGGCATTGTGAATGACCCAAACCGTGAGGACGACCCGGAATACATTGTGCGGCTGGTCGGCCAGGTGGTCACGGTGAGCGTGGAGACCGTGAAGCTGGTCCGCGAACTTGCCGGGCTGCAACTTCTGCCGGAAGATGGGACCGTGGGGCGCTGACGGGTGCCCCCGCCAGGACCCAACGCAGCAAATGAACAGTCCGTACTGGCAGTTAGCCTGCCAGATGGACGGATGGTCATGG
>JBMFGT010000071.1:0-3264 GCA_049977205.1 Acidobacteriaceae bacterium
TACACGGCGAAAATCACCGCGCCAGGGTTCCAGTCGCAATCGCAGACCTTTACCATCACCGTCACCCAGGTGCAGACGCTGCTCTTCAAACTCCAGCCCGGCACGGTGAAGACGACGGTGCAGGTCACCAGCGCTGCTCCTCTTTTGGACACCACCAACGCCACGCTCGGCGCAATCATCCAGGGCAAGCAGATCACACAACTTCCACTCAACGGACTAAACTTTACCAATCTCGCCTTGTTGTCTCCCGGCGTAACGCGCGGCAACTATGGCAACACGGAAAGCGGTGTGGGCGGCAGTGCCGAGACCTTCCGCTACAACGAAAGCGGGGGCGCTTCACTATCAGTCAACGGGCTCCAACCGCAGGCCAACAATTTTATTCTGGACGGTGTCGACAACAACGACGATTGGACAAATACCATTTTGGTTTTCCCGCCCATCTTTGGTACGCAGGAATTCAAGATTGATACCAGCGTGGCCCCGGCACAATATGGTCGTGCAGGCGGCGCCATCGTCATCAGTTCGATCAAGTCTGGCACAAATTCGATTCACGGTTCCGTTTTTGAGTATTACCGCAGCGGCAAATTTGACTCCAATCCGTACTACCAATTTCTGGGCGCGGGGCCGACCCCAAATCCGGAATATAACCGCAATCAATTCGGCGGGAACGTGGGCCTGCCAATCATTAAAAACAAGCTTTTTATTTTTGGCGATTACCAAGCATGGCGTGAATCCGTGCCTGTTGGTAGTTCATTTGTGACAGTTCCCACTCCTCTGATGCGCCAAGGCAACCTCTCGGAAGTGCTCGATCCTGCTCTGACGGGTGGTAATTACATGAACCACTCCAACCTGTGCATGCCTAACAATGCACCCAACACGGGCGAGATATTCGATCCCATCACCTGCCAGCCGTTCCCTGGAAACATCATTCCATCTGACCGGTTGAATCCAGCTGCTGTGAATTATCTGAACGCCTTTCCCCTACCAACGCCATCTTTGGCTGCACGCTCCATACTAGATAACTTTGAAACATTCCAGACTTCAGCAATCAAATACAACGACTTTGATGTCCGCTTGGATTGGACTGCGAGTGCGAAAGACCTATTATTTGCTCGCTTTAGTTATGACAATGCCGTACAAGAGAAGAGCTCTATGTTTCCAAACCTGCCAGCAGGATACGGGTCGGGAACAAGCTATACCCATGCACGCAGCTATGATCTTGGTTACACCCATACCTTCACACAAAACGTAGTAAACGAATTTCACTTGGCCTACAACCGCGACAACTATGGCTATATGCCACCTATGTATGGAATCCCAGTCTCCAAAGACCTAGGGATTGTGAATGCAAACCGCAACCTGGAAACCAGCGGAGGGGCCTTGATTGGCGGCTATAACGGGGAGATCGAGTACACCGGAGATTATGGTCTGTATGCGGTCCCGCAAAATAATATTGAGGGAACAAATACCTTTGACTGGGAGCACGGAAACCACTCCTTCAAGTTTGGAGGTACGCTCATTCACCGCCAACTAGAATACTACAATTCAGTCGCAGGCAAGGGCTACTTTTTTATTTCTGGCAATGGACAGGACTTTACCGGGTATGAGGTCTCCGATCTGTTGGCATCTTTCATGGACACCTATTCCATCGGTGCACAAACCGGATATGCCAGCCAAATCTTCCAGGAAGATGGTATTTTCGCGCAGGACGACTGGCGTGTGAACCAGCGATTGACGGTGAACATCGGCCTACGTTGGGACCTGTTGACCTGGCCATATGAATCACACAACAGGCAAGCGTCCTTTGACATCAATACTGGTCAGGTATTGCTGGCTGGGCAGAATGGTGTCTCCAGTAGCATTCTTAACCAGAATTATCATAATTTTGGCCCGCGTCTGGGCTTTGCCTATGATTTACTGGGGAATGGTAAATCTGTTGTGCGCGGAGGATACGGTATCTATTACTATCCAACCTACGGCGGCACGCTTACGGCCCCGTTGAGTGATCAACCGCCCTTTGGTGGCGCTTCGTCATACTATGCAAGACTCGGTTCCTGCATCACCTTTACTGGCCAGACGCCTGCGCCGGGCACAAATGGATTCGATAGTTGCAAGGTCAGCTCGGCAAACCAGACCACGCCACTTCCACTGCCGGGCTTCCCGAACTTCAACCCAGCGCAACCCCCACAAGGTCTCAGCATCGTAGCTGTTGATCGGAACAACCAAAACAGCCAGATACAAGAGTGGAACATGCAATTGGACCAGCAGATGGGCGCCAAGAACGTGGTGGACATCGCTTATGTTGGCACCAAGGCCGACCACATTGTAAATCGCTATCCTTATAACTTATACCAATTTAGCGATGGACCGAGCGGAGAAGGCAATCAGAACTTTCCGAATCTGGGCAGTATTACCTACGAAATTTACAACGGGTCTTCCAACTATACAGGTCTCCAGTTACAGGCAGAACATCGAGCCACTAACCTGATCACGACTGCGGCCTATACGTGGTCGCACACCATGGATGACACATGTGGCACGCTTTGCCTATATTATGCTCCGCAGGCAAGCTACGGAAACTCCGGTCAGGATGAAAGGAATGTGTTCAGCTTTTCAACGGTATATTTCCTGCCATTCGGTCGGGGCCAGCGTTTTGGAGGGAACGACTCACGCCCTATGGATTGGCTGATAGGCGGCTGGCAGACCAACATCATTGCCTTGATCTCCAGCGGCCAGCCGTTTGATCTGTCTACAGGTCAAACAGACTCCAGTAACGAACCAGATGAGGTCTCCCCAATCCGCTACACGAAGAGCATTAGCGGATACTGGTTCAATCCTGCTTCGTTTTCCAGTAACATTCCAACCTCCACAACTTCAAACAACATTACCGTTTACACGCGGCCCGGAACGGCGCGGCGCAACCAGGTCTACGGCCCGGGACAGCGCGTCGTCAATTACTCCATGCAGAAAGATGTGCATATGACAGATCGCTTCAATCTGGAACTGCACGGGGACGCATTCAACGTCTTCAACACGCCACAGTTCACCAATCCCGGCAGCGGCATGAATGATGCGCAAACCTTTGGCAAAGTCACTGGTGTGCAAGCTTACTCGAACCGCCAGATCCAATTGGCGGCGCGCATTGTTTTCTAAGCAGGGGTAAAGTTTACCTCCTAAAACGCGCCGCACGGCAGGTTACGTGCGGCGCACTTTTTTTTAGCCATGTTCTTTTGGCCATATATGGAGATTCCTTATGCAACGACG
>JBMFGT010000072.1:0-3204 GCA_049977205.1 Acidobacteriaceae bacterium
CGGGCGTCGGCAATCTCTCGCGCCAGGGTTGTCTTGCCCACCTGCCGCGGCCCGATCAGGGCAACCGCCGCCTGGTGCCGGAGCGCAAGCTCGATGGCCTGTGTCACAGATCGTCGAATCATTCCCGCATATTACACGACGAGTATTCAATATGCAATGTTATTCCTTGCTCTGAAAATTCCCACGGGACGGTGGCACCTCCGCTTCGTGAGCGTGTCCACCTGGATCGATGGCAAACAAGAGATTTCTAGCGACTCTCCATGACCGAAGGAGACTTTGAAAAAGATAAGAGGCCTGCCGCTGGCCAATACATCGGCAGCCGCGCAGCAGAAGAACTTTATGTTCAGGAGTGCGTAGGGCTGCCAATTGTTGCTGGCGGGCTTTACGCAGACTTGGCCTTTCTCTGCTTGGCCCAGCGTTTCTTTGCCATTTCCGACAACCGCTTTTTGGTCTCTTCGCTCATTGGCTTGCGTGTGCGCCTTTTCCCTTTAGCGGGCCTCTTTACCTCTGCTTCCTGGGTACTATGCTGGATGGTCTTGGAAGAGACAGACGCCCCTTCCAATGTTTCCAGGACGCTGATTGCTTTCTGTAGATGTGCCTGCTCCGTGCGCAGTTCTTTCAGTATGCCGTGTATGTCCATATTGCAAAAGTCCCTTTCCTCGTGTGTCAGGATGGGTGCTGGTTGGTTTTCGCAAAGGACCTCCGGTAGGCCAGTGATTGTTGCCGCCAAGCGGCCCCCTGCGTTTCTTTTCAGCACGCATCTCTATCGTATCGTGGTCGCAGCAAAGATACATCGTTTGTATTGTCAATCGTGACTTAGGATAGGGATGCAGGGACGCTACTTTAGTGTATGGGCCGAGCACATTTTGTCATGCCTTGACCGCCGTTGTGGTGGCCATGCCGTTAGCGGAAAGGTGCAGAGTGAGGGACCTTCACCCTGTACGGTTCAGCAATCCAACGTATTCATGCGGCCTTGGCGTTGGCCACTGCGAGCAGGTCCCGCACCAATTGTTTGAGCGTCGCAAAGGAAGGCACCCCGGCCAGGGAAGGAACATGATGGGTGTCGAGTGTCCGGTAGAAGTCTTGCTCGGGCATTTGTCCCGCAAGTTGGCGTGCCCGGCGGACCCCGCGTTGCATCAGGCCCCTCTGCGCTACTACCAGGCGCTGCGCGTCCACGTTGGGGAGTCCGCGCGCATGGGTAGCTTTGCCGCATCGCGCGTAGACCTCGCGGGACAGCGCCAGGCCGACTTCACGTTCGATCTCCTCGATCTTGCGGGTCAGTGTTGGATCGAGGACATGCACGCCGGGACGAAGGTCATGTTCCGCCTTGGGTGGTAGCGGTGTAGGAGGGGCCGTCGTCTTTGTAAGGCGTGGCCCTTGCGGAACGGTACTGGGCGGCATGGCCCAGGCTGGCAATGCAGGCGTGCGCAAAGGAGCGCCGCGCGCGTCGAGATCGACCCACATCTCAGGGAAGTCATAGAAGTAACGACCCAGGCCAAAGCAGGAGCAGGCCCGCTTGAAGGACTGGGCCTCGGCGCGGGTGAGGGCATTTCCAACATCAGCCCACATCTCCCCATTGCCGCTCTGGGGGCCGAGACCGTGTATGGTCAACCGGCAGGTGACCAGCACCTTGCAGGTGGAAATGGTTGTTCCTTGATGGATGCGGATTACGGGTGAGAGTGTGCGGACCTCGTACTGGCACTCCCATCCCGCGGGAGTGAAGAGCTGGTTCAGCCGGTCTTGATAGGCGCGCGGGTCGCCATAGGGGACAACGCACCCACGGGCGCCATCCTGGCTTCTGTGGGTGACGCGCCAATGGATGGATCCGACAGGGAAGGGAAGTGCGAGTTTGTGGAGCTTTTCCTCAAGCTCGTGGGCCAGTATGTTCTGCATGGGATTTCCTTATTTGTAGGATGGTTGGGGCCTGGGCCTGTCCTACGAGGCAGGCGCGCAGGTCAAGGGAAGTAGAAGGGACAAAAGAAGAAGGCGTTAGGCGACGCGCACGATCTTTGTAGAGTCGAGGTCGAAGTCTTCCAGTGTGAGGGTGCAATGTTCCGGGCCACCTTGTTGGATGGCCCGGAGGACGGCCCTTTGCTCGGCGCGGGAGACCCAGTTTTGATCTCGCGGCCAGAGATGCCATCACAGTTTTCCGCCAACTGGGGGACAGCGTCGGCAAGGGGAAAATCCAGGGGCCTGCCTGCCAGAAAAATCTCCAGCAAGCGCGCGCGGCCCTCCTTGTTTGGTAGAGGGACTTCGATGGTTTCCTGCAATCGGCTGCGGATGGAGGCGTCCACATGGCCGGCATGGTTGGTGGCGGCCAGCAGAAAGATGGGGGCCTCCGCTCGGCGGATGCCATCGATCTCCTGCAGGAGTTGACCAAGGACCTTTTGCAGGATGGAATCGTTGCCGCTGACGGCGCGATCGCGGGTCAGGATGTCCAGTTCGTCTAAAAACAGGATGGCCGGGGCCGAGGCCCGCGCCCGCGCAAAGAACTGCTGGACGCGGTTGGCGCTCTGGTCAAGTTGAGGGGCCTTCAGCGTCGATATCGTGGCCAGATGGAAATTGCAGTGGCCGAGGACCTCGGCCAAAATGGTGGCCAGCAGGGTCTTGCCTGTCCCCGGAGGGCCTTTGAGAAGGAGCGCCTGTGGACGGCTGGCGCTGCCATTCAGGAACATGTCCATCTGTTTGATCAGATCGATTTTCTGCTCCGCCGGCAAATAGATTTTGTCCCACTTCGTCCGCGTCCGGTCGAAGCGTTGCAGCTCTTCCTTCCGGCACTTCAGCTTGTAGGCCATCTGCTCATGGCGTAGTTCCTGTTGCGCCCTGTCCACACACATCTCGTTCAAGGATTCCACCGTCGGCATATGTTCCATAAAGGCAGACGGCGCCAGCCCGTCAAGAGATATGTCCGGCCGCCCTTTCAGCTTGACACCCAGGTCCGTGCCGATGCCCAAGGACAGGGGCGTCGTGCTGGTTGCGGGGTAGACCCGAAACAGATTGTGCTTAGTGGCCAGATTGTCAACCGAGAGAAAGAGTTTCCGATTCGAGAGACAGTCCCGGTCCAGACCGATCGCCCAGGACTGGTGCTGTACGTTCTTGCCATTGAGACCGAATTCGTAAATATACTCACTCTTGTCCAAGACAGCGTTTTTGTCGCAGGCGCGCGGTTGATTTCAAAGGACATACCCATTTTTTCCCGCTGAC
>JBMFGT010000073.1:0-3179 GCA_049977205.1 Acidobacteriaceae bacterium
GCTGTAAACACTGTCTTGTCAACATGTTTGTAGCACAGAATGGCTTTCGCTGCCTCAGCCTTCACGAATAATCCGGGTTAGTGTCCGGGCCGTAGCACCCCGGACCAATAATGGAATAATGGGAACAGTGAAGTTCCCACATGCGCTCTGGGCGGACCTGGTCATTCGGTCTTCAGTATAACTACTCCGACTAGATGCTGAAATGCATGTCTATAAGATATTTATAACGAATAGGACCAGCCGCGTTCAAGGTGGGACAAGTATGTTGACTAAATAGTTACGTGTGTTTCCTGTAACCGATTGAGTCATCTTAGGATATATATAGCAATATCGTTTAACATGATGCACTTTCGTAACTGATGCCGTGGTTACTATTTTCCATGAACATTTCCGGTCTCAATTAAAAACTAGAGTTATAATGCGTTTTGAAATTTCAGTCTGCTTTTGGCCCAGGCCACACACGGATAGGATGAGTAGGTCGAATACAATCGTTCTTCTAAGTCAGGAGGGGTGGTCATGCTCAATTACACAGCTCCCATTTCAGGAACCATTCAGCATCTCGTACGCCCGCTGCAAAGTGTCACAGCGACCCTTGCTACGTTCATGGTTGTATTCACAATGGTGTCGTGGACGCCGGACGCCTTTGCCCATATCGCGTCGAGTGCCATCACTATGGTGCCCGTCATCAATACATACGCCGGCAACGGTACGGCTGGATACAAGGGGGACGGCGGTCCGGCCATTGACGGGGAAATAAATTCCCCCCAAGACTACAGCGTCGCAGTAGACGATGCAGGCAACCTATACTTTGCAGACAGCAGTAACAATGTTGTGCGTATGGTGGCGGCAGGGACGGGAGTGATTACCACAGTCGCCGGTAACGGTACGAACGGGTATGCGGGGGACGGCGGCCCGGCCACAAACGCAGAGTTGAGCAATCCTACAGGGGTGGCAGTAGATAATGCTGGCAATCTATATATTGCAGATCAAGGAAACTGGCGGGTCCGGGAGGTGGTATTAAGCCCGATAGGGGCCACAGGGACAGCAGGCGTCGAAGGGGTCAGCACAACAGTAGGCAACATCTATACCGTCGCAGGCGGAGGGATACCGAACGGGAATAAGAGCGGCGACGGAGGCCCAGCAACAGGCCAGAATGCTGCACTGGATTATCCGAGTGCTGTGGCCATTGATAGCCAGGGCAACCTCTATATTGCAGACAGCAGTGATAATAGTGTGCGCATGGTGGCGGCGCTTACGGGGGCCTCCACGGGAATAGCGGGCGCCGAGGGGACCAGTACGACAGCCGGATACATTTATACCGTGGCAGGCGGAGGGGGCTGTGGTTCATCTTCTTGCGGGGACGGTGGCCCAGCCACAAAGGCCGATCTAGGGAACCCATTAGGCGTAGCAGTGGACTGGGCTGGCAATCTTTATATTGCAGATACAAAAAACGCGGTCATTCGTATGGTGGCGGCATCCACCGGGGCCTCTGGGATTGCTGGTGCCGAGGGGACCAGCACGACTGCAGGAGACATATACACTGTGGCCCCCAACAAGGTGCTGGGCTATGACAAAAATGGAACGGGAATCGAAGGTTTTTCCATACCGGCCCCTGTGGGCGTTTCAGTGGACGGCAATGGCAACCTATATATCGCGGACGTAAGCAGTAACTGGATATACATGGTCGCTGCGGAGACAGGGACATGGTTGGGAGGCATGCCAATACAGGCCGGCTATGCCTACGTGGTGGCCGGCTCCGGCAGCACAACTAGTAGTGGGGACGGCGGTCCGGCAACAAGTGCGGGCATGGGAAACCCCAGTGGCACAACGATAGACAGTATAGGAAACTTATATATTGCCTTGCCTGCGAGTGTCCGCAAGGTAAGCACCAACACGCAATTCCCCACCACGGCCGTGGGGAAGGCCCCAGGTCAACAAAATGTGTATGTCCAGTTTGCGGAGGCCACAAGTATCAATAGTATCCAGGTCCCAGTGGCGCAGAATGGGCAATATGACTTTACAATCGGCGCAATTACGGGCTGCACGCTGGGAGGGTCTACGACCAACGCCGCAGGCACAATCTGCACAGTTCCCATCACCTTCAGCCCGCAATATCCCGGAGTGCGTACTGGGGAGTTGACTGTAAATATTGGCGGCCCGGCCTATACAGTGGGCCTTTATGGTACCGGGGACGCGCCACAAGCGGTCTTTACACCCAGCCAGGAAGAAAAAGTAAGTATGGGGAGCTTGTCCCTGCCCAGTTTTCATCCCACTGGCCTGGCCGTGGATGGTGCCGGAGACCTATATGTCTCCGACAGTGGCGATCAAGAGGTGATAAAAACGGTCTACGCGCAGAGCGTCGTGGCCAGCGGCATCAATGATCCAAACGGCGTGGCGGTGGATGCGGCAGGAAACGTTTATTACATCAATGATCGTGTAAATGACGTGAACGCAGATGAATTGAGCCCGGAGGGGACAAGCCAACAAGTAGCTTCGAGCAGCGTCTATAGTTACTTCACGAGTATTGCTGTTGATCTCTCAGGGAACGTGTACATAGCTGATTCTGGACTTCATGTGGTATATAAATTGACGCCCAATACCAATTATGGGTGGGGAGAGACACAGGTGAATGTAACAGGCCTTAGCAGCACTAATGGGCCCAATGGCGTGGCCGTGGACGCTTCCGGGAACGTGTACATAGCAGATACGGGGAACAATCGCATAGTAAAAGTGGCGCAGAATGGCTCCCAGACAACCGTTGGCAATGGGCTGAACGCCCCCATCGGTGTTGCAGTGGATGGGGCAGGGAATGTTTATATAACAGACACAGGCAATGACCGAGTGGTGGCTGAGACGCCCGATGGCACTCAGGTGACCATTGCATCCGAAAGCACTAACGGCCTGATCAATGCCCAGAGCGTCCTTGCCAGCATAGCCGCGGACGGGGCCGGCAATGTGTATGTTGCAGACACTGGCAATAATTATGTGTTTGTAGTGGCGCGTGGATCGTCTTCCATGACCTTTGCCACCACTAATGTAGGTAGCACCAGCGCCGACAGCCCCCAGACGGTGGCAGTGCAGAACATTGGCAACCAGACACTGGATTTCACCGATCTGAGTGTGACCACCAACTTCAATCTGAATGGAGACACGACATGCACGACGTCCTCCACACTGGC
>JBMFGT010000074.1:0-3138 GCA_049977205.1 Acidobacteriaceae bacterium
AAGGCCGGGTTGCTCGTTGCCGTTGTGCCAGTGTTGATGGCGGTGCTGATGGAGCCTCCGTTCAGGTTCACCGTATTGAACAGGTTATAGGTGTCCACGCGGAACTCAAACAGTGCTGCATTTCCCAGTACCGGCATGTTCGGCAACCCAAAGGTCTTCAGGAAGGTCATGTCTACATCGCGGTAATTCGGGCCATTGATTGAGTTGCGAGCAACGTACGAATTTTGCGGTAGTGGACCAGGGCCTGTTGCGGCAGCCTGTGCAAAAGAGGGACCAGGGGTCGTATTGGGAATGGTGTAGTAGGCCAACGCGCCCTTGGAGTAGTTTTTGTTGAATTGTTTGCCGCCAGGACCAGGCCCAGACTCAAAGGCGGAGTTACTGGTATCGTGCCCTGCGCCACCCAGATATGCAGCAGGACGTAGCGTTGTGAAACCACTGCCGCAATAAAAGATGCCGCAGCCTGGAGCGTTATAGACCGGCGTCCACGGGAAACCCGTGTGCAGGTTCATGATCCCGCTGATGGTCCAACCTCCGGCCGTTTTTTCCAGCCACCCGTTGCCATGGAAGATCACTGGGGTATAGATACCAAAGAGTTTGAAGGCGTTCTGCACGTTATAGTCGGAACGTCCCCAGGATTCCTTTGGATACCACTGATAGGGGTCCTCGTAGTAAGGCTGCGAGCCGTCATCCATGCTCTTGGCCCAGGTATATTGCCCCTCAATCTGGAAGGACTGCGAGAACTGGTGCTTGATGTCAGCCAACATGCTGTTGAAGTCCGCATTGGCGTCGTTTGCGTAATAGTCCGTGTTGTTTACCCTTGGATTCAAGGGATAGCCATGGAAGGCGGCAATAAAGTTCATCTGGTACTGCCGGATGAGGTGGTGCGACGCGCTGCCCTGATATCCCAGCGTGGCCACCCAATTGTTCCCAAGATCGTACTCCGTATCCAGCGAGTAGTGGTACGTGTAAATCGTGGAAATGTTATTTGGGAACCCTGTTACCCCGATCGGTGCGCCCGTTGTCGGGATATAGTTGGAGTTAAATGGTTCAATGGCGTTGGGATTGGGCGCGAAACCATTGAAGTTTGTCGGAGTGTTGGCCATGCCGTAGAGGATTTGCGTCTGGTCGACCGGCTGGTTGAGGACGGCGTCTTGGAAGCCAATGCCAATGATGTGTGCTGGATTAGCGTTTCCATTGGCTTGGATGGCGATCTCATTTTGATTGTAGTTGATGCCAAAACCACCATGCACAACGAGTCTGCTCTGTGCTGCCAGGGGACTCCATGCGAAGCCCAGTTCTGGTCCGAAGTTGCCCTTCTGCGCGTTATACAGGTTGCCGCCTTGACGGACAGACATGCCAGTCAACATGTCGGTGCCAGTGCCAAGCAGCAACACGCCCAGGTTGTTTTCTTTGGAGGACATAGGCCCGAAGTACTGCCAGCGCAGACCAGCATTGATGGTCAGGTTGGGCCGTACCTTCCAGTCGTCCTGCGCGAACAAGGCATACATTGTGATCCGGTCGTCCTGCCTGTTCATGGTTGGCGATCCGGTCAGCGGGTTGAAGTTGCCTCCCTCAAAGTATGGCGCATCGTTGAGCATGTCCCAGAAATTATGGAAGCTGTAGGATGGTCTGGCCGACCACGGAACTTCATTTAGGTAGTAGAGCCGGGTGACGTCCCCACCAAACTTCAGGTTGTGGGTGCCCTGCACCTTGGTCAGCACGTCCTTGTAGCTGTAGGTCCACTGGTCGAAGATGCTGGGTCCAGCAGCACCAAAGTTTGTTGTGCTGCCTGAAAGATTCCCTATGTTGTCAATTGAATCGGTGGGCAGGCCCCAAGGCTCCTGCGGGTTGGATGATACTTCATTCCAGCGCCAACCAGCGGCGTTGACGCGTGCCTCGTTGAGCATGTTCGGCGAAAAGGTATGGTTCCACGCGCCCGTAAAGGCATCGTTCACTTGATTGTGGTTCCAGTAGTCTGCCTTACGAATGGCGCCATTATAGTAAGTAGTGCTGGCCGGCACCCAATACAAAGTTCCGTACACCAGGTCTTTGCTGGAGACGTTGGCATCCACGCGTCCGTTGTATTGCGTTTCCTTGTCCGTGGCGGGCATGACTGTGGTGACATACGCCATAGTTGGGACATTGGTCAAACCATTGCCAATGCCCGGGCTTTGGAATGAACTCCACGTTTGGTCCTGGGTCCCCAGGGGCGTGGTGATTGGAGAGCCGAGATTTACACCAGCACCGGGAATGGTGCGGCATTGCACCCCTTCTATAAGTCCAAGGTTGGAGCATCCCTCATTCACGACCGAGCTGTAGCTCGCGCCTTCTCCAGGAAAGGAGAGTATCTGCGAAGCAATGCTGCCGGAGGGGGCCATTTGAAGATACTGTGGCGTTTCATACCACGCTTGCCCTGTGTTTACAGAGTCATTGCGCAGTGCCTCATAGGCGAAGAAGGCGAAGAGCTTGTTCTTCCAGAGTGGGCCACCGGCGCTACCGCCAAATTGATTATAGCGCTGGTCGTCTTTGTTGACGCCCTTCTGCGCTGGTGTGCCGGAACCGGTTGAACCTGGCCCGTTCCATGCCTGATAGGCATTCAATCCGGGACGTTCCGCCATAAGGAAGGCGCTGCCATGTAAATGGTTGGTGCCGTTCTGCGTGGTGACCTGGATTTGGGCGCCACCAAAGCGCCCATTTTCCGCGTCATAATTGTTAGAGAGGACCGTGACCGCTTTGACGGACTCTTCTGATGGCGTAATGACAGAGGAACCACCCCACACCGCGCTGGCGGTGCTGATGCCATCAATGCTGATACCGTTCATTTCGTTCTGGCCGCCGTTGGAGACAATTTGTGGGGCATTTTCTGTCTTGAAGATGCCGTCTGCGGCGCCAGTCCCGGCCATGTTTGAACCGGGCAAGCTATTGGTGCCACCGCCGGAGGCTTGCGACCCATCGCCAAAGACGCCGGGAGCAAACTGCGCAAGCTGGAACACGTCACGGCTAAAGGAAGGCATGCTGGCGATTTCCTTAGCGCTAATGACGCCACTCAGGGTTGCGGTCTCCGTGTTCATCAATGGCTCGCCGGTGCCAGAGACGGTGACGGTCTGCGACGTGGCCCCGACGGCCACTTGCACGTTC
>JBMFGT010000075.1:0-3063 GCA_049977205.1 Acidobacteriaceae bacterium
GGCAACCCGATGCCGCCGCTGAAAGGAGAATTCCTCACTGGCCGTCCGGCCCAACTGCCAGATGCCGCTTCTGGGCGCATTGCTTTACTGGCATTAGGTTTTACCTACAATTCGAGATTTTCTGTTGAGGCATGGATTGGCCGCTTTCGCAAGGACTTCGGAGACAGTCCCCAGGTCACGTTCTACGAGGTCCCGGTGATTGGTGGCATGGCGCGCATGGGAAAGTGGTTCATCGACAGGGGAATGCGGAAAGGGACACCCACGCGGAACCATGAAAATGTGATAACTGTATACGGCGACACCAATTTGTGGAAACAGCGTGTTGGATTCCAATCGCCTGACGCTGCCTATCTGATTCTAATTGACCGGCGTGGCATAGTGCGCTGGCGCCACAACGGCGGACTGGATGAAAATGCCTACAACGAACTTTCGCTCCTGGTAATGGCGCTGCTGCAGGGGCCGCAATAATGGTTCCATACCCTGCCATGGAGAGACCACCGCATCTTGGGCACGCTTGCTGACATCTAAAAACAATGAAACATGTGGAGGACATCTTCGGTTGAGAAAACAAACGAAACATCCATCGTTATTTTCTGGGGCCTCATCCCATCCTGTTCCTTCCCTGAATGGAGAAGATGATGGTCATGCGTGTTATATCCTCAAGCAAGAACAATGGGTCCCGCGTCCCGTGAACGAAGTGTTTGCGTTCTTTGCGGACGCCCACAATTTGGAGGAGATCACGCCTGCATGGTTGGGTTTCAAGATACTCTCCATGAGTGATGTCTCAATTAGAGAAGGGACCAAAATCCGATATCGTCTACGGTTGCACGGCATCCCAATCCATTGGCAGACCGATATTTGCAAGTGGGACCCACCGCATTGTTTTGTAGACGTGCAGAGGACGGGGCCATATAAGAAATGGCACCACACGCACATGTTCGAGGCGCACGGTGACCGTACAAAAATGGTCGATGTAGTGCAATACTCACTGCCTTTCGGGACACTGGGGAGGATTGTTCATGCGCTGAAGGTACGCGCGGACATACAACGAATATTCGACTACCGTCGCCAAAGGATTGACGAGATGTTTAGGGAACAGAAGGACAGTGCAATATGAGGCCGCTCATTCTTATTGCTGGCGCAACAGGGTATGTGGGCGGAGAGTTACTGCGCGCCCTTCTGGCCGCTGGCCACCCGGTGCGCTGCTTGGCGCGGCACCCGGATGTTCTTCGGGCCAAGGGCCTCCCTGGACTAGAGGTCGTCGCTGGAGATGTCCTTGATGCCTCCTCTGTGCGTGCCGCAATGGCTAGGGTTGGTATTGCCTATTATCTGGTCCACTCCATGGGGTCGGCCCAGTCTTTTGAGGAACAAGACCGCATCGGGGCACAGAACTTCGCAAACGCAGTGCGAGAAGCAGGGGCCCAGCGGACCATCTATCTTGGCGGTCTTGGACATAGTACGGACCAACTCTCCGCACATTTGCGCAGCCGCCAGGAGGTGGGAGAGATACTCCGGTCTACGGGTGTTCCGGTCATCGAGTTCCGCGCCTCGGTGGTCATTGGACCGGGCAGCCTTTCTTTTGAGATGGTCCGTGCATTGGTGGAACGGCTCCCGGTCATGGTCGCGCCGCGCTGGGTCTCTGTCGCTGCCCAGCCGATAGCAATCGCCGATCTGCTCTCCTATCTGCTTGCGGCCCTGGATTTGCCACTGAACGGAAGCAGGGTCTTTGAAATTGGGGGCCGTGATCAAGTGTCCTATGGTGGCCTCATGCGCGAGTATGCGAGGCTACGGGGACTGAAACGGTTGGTGGTTTCAGTCCCTTTCCTCACGCCGCGTTTGTCCAGTCTTTGGCTCGGTCTGGTCACTCCACTCTATGTCCGCGTGGGCCGCAAGCTGATTGACAGCATTCGCCACGCGACAATCGTGGAAGACCAGAGTGCATTGAGCGTGTTCGATGTCCGGCCTTGCGGATTTAGTGAAGCGATGGCAGCGGCCATCGACGCCGACAAACTGCACCTGAAGACCGATTCACGGACCATCCATGTGGACGCCCCCCCGGAAGACGCATTCAAGCCGGTCCGCCGGATAGGCGGCGCGAGCGGCTGGTACTACGCAAACTGGCTGTGGCGACTGCGGGGGTTGATGGACAGTATGGTCGGTGGAGTTGGGTTTCGGCGTGGACGGCGTGATCCCGACTTACTTCGTGTTGGTGACATAGTGGATTTTTGGCGCGTTGAGGCAATCAGTCCTGGACACCGCTTGCGTCTCGTTGCAGAAATGAAACTCCCAGGCCGCGCCTGGCTTGAGTTCGAGGTGACGGGCGACCCCACAGGATCAACGATCCGGCAAACAGCAACCTTTGATCCGGTAGGGTTGCTAGGCCGTGCCTACTGGTACTCCGTGTTCCCTTTACACCAGTTTGTTTTCAAAGGTATGCTTCAGGGCATTGCTGCCAGGGTACAGACTGAAAAATAAAGTTGGGGCCTGTGGGATGGCAGAACGCTTCAAGACTGGACTCGATTGATGGATCAACGGTCTTTTCGCAACCGTCAGGTCCCCCCCCCTATGCGCTGGGTGCTTGCAACAGCTCCGCAACGGTGCTGTAGAGCGTACCAATGATTGTCTGGCGTGTAAAACGCAGGTCTAAGCAATCATGGCATAATGATTGCACTGGACAGGTCTCGTTACGTGGTGTCTCCAGTTAGAATGGAAGCATATGCAAAAGCGACGGGTTGTGGTGGTTGGTGCGGGGACCGGGGGAGTTTTTTTTCTTGACATCCTCTCTCATAGGATACATTACCAGGCGGTCAGTATATCTTCCGGCTCCGCGCATCCAATGCATCCACCAACACGCCCATCGCGGAGTCCTCCGTTCGCATCTCTCGCTGAAGCAGACCTGTTGGACCGCGCCCATCTCCTTCGCCCACCTGTCCCCCCCCCCTAATGTGAATCCTTGTTCGCATTTGCGGTAGCGATCTGCTCACAGAAAAAATAAATAAAAATATGCGTGATGGATTGGAGGATTTTGACACTGATAGTCAGAAGCAGTTGATTTCCCTGTCT
>JBMFGT010000076.1:0-2986 GCA_049977205.1 Acidobacteriaceae bacterium
GCTGAAAAATATCAGGGTACGTGGCCTGAAGCTGGCGGGGTGGCCTTCGAACCTTTTGCTGACAGCCCAACACACAAAAAAATGACAAAGTGTTGCCAGGACTTCTATGTCTACAAAGATCGCAGTTGTATACTCAAAATAAGCGGCATGAGACCGCCAGTGCGAGGCTAGAAACGCCATTCATGCAGCAGAAAAGAGACGAGTTTCGCGCAATAAAAGTCAATATGTCATTAAAACAGACCAGAATGTTTGGATGGATGATCGTGCTGCTGTTGGCGCCGTTCGCCGGAGCGCAACAGTCCGGCCTTCCCGCCGCTGTCCCTTCGACACAACAAGGCAGCATTTTTTCCAGTCTGCCAACGCAGCCCATCGGTCCGAACGATTTGATCGGCATCTCGGTCTACGGTTCGCCGGAACTCAGCCGTCCTGTCCGCGTCGATGGCAATGGAATGGTCCGCCTGCCAATGCTGCAAGACCCGATCAAGGCCAGCGGTCTTATGCCATCCCAGCTTGAGACAGCAATCGCAGACGCGCTCAAAAAAGGCAATGTTCTGGTTGACCCGATTGTGACGGTGACCATTATGGAATATCAGAGCCGCCCTGTGAGCGTGACGGGCGCTGTCAAAAATCCATTGGACTTCCAATTAAGTCAACCGACAACTTTATTGCAGGCCTTGACGCGCGCGGGCGGCATAGCGGATGGTGCTGGCCCTGACATACTCGTGACCCATACGGTAGTGGGCCCGGGCGGCCAGCCAGTGCAGACGACGCAGACCATTCCGACACGCGCGCTCATCGACACAGCGGACCCTTCCCTGAATCTTCCGCTGCATGCAGGCGATGAAATTCTGGTCCCGCAGGCGCGCAAGGTGTATGTACTTGGGAATGTAAAGACCCCTGGCGCATACCCGGTACAGGAAACCGGCGACATTACGGTACTGCGGCTGTTGGCTCTGGCACAAGGTTTGACGCCATACGCATACAAAAAAGCATATATTTATAGACATGATGGGTCTGGTGCCAAGCAAGATATTCCCGTCCAGTTAGCAAAGATCATGAAAAGAAAATCACCAGACGTGCATCTTCATCCGGATGACATACTTTATGTTCCTGATAGCACTGGAAGACGTAAAGCCATTATAATAAGCGCCGCATTAGGGTCAGCTGCATTGTTTATAATACCGTTTATATTTTTTTACTGATCCGGCCACAAAGAAATACATCGTAAAGTTATGCGCATGTTAAAAAATACACTTTGCGAATTGGGTCTATTGCATTACAGTAAGCCGGACCAATAATGGGTCCCCGAATTAAGTATTATGGCCACAGATAAATTTATTCCGAACACATTTGAATCAACCCCGCTGCAAAATTTACCTCCTGGGGTCGAAAGGGTCCTCGTCTACCCGCAACAACAGCAGCCCGAGGAGAGCAGCCCCGAGGAGGAAGGAACACCCTTTTCCCACTATCTCTGGGTGCTGCGCCGCTATCGCTGGCAAATCCTGGGGTTTATGGCCTTTTGCGTGATAGCGACCATCATTATCTCCAAGAGACTCACGC
This sequence comes from Acidobacteriaceae bacterium, assembly GCA_049977205.1. Lineage (GTDB taxonomy): Bacteria > Acidobacteriota > Terriglobia > Terriglobales > Acidobacteriaceae > JBMFGT01. The sequence goes on from JBMFGT010000076.1 coordinate 1,561, forward strand.
CTTTATATACTGCCTCAGCGATCATTGATATTGATCGGGGGCAGCCATCAGGAGTAGTAGGGGAACAGTCGAACAGTTCCTTTGTGGACACAGGGGACATCGGGCAATTCCTGGCGACGCAGGAAGAAATAATCCAATCCGATGGCGTACTGCGCCCTATAGTGCAGCAGTATCATCTGCGCAATATTGTAGAGAAGAAAACAAGGAAAGGACTACCACTTTCACGGATTGAAGATGCTCCAGTTTCCCTCAAGGACCTCACCGTAGACATTCCCAAGAACACACTTTTACTGCGTGTTAGCTATCGTTCGCCTGACCCGCAGCGTGCTGCGGAAATCGCGAACGCAATCGTGCAAAGTTATATAAACCACACGTATGATATACGGTTCCGCGCGGCCGCCGACCAATCTGCATTCATGGAAAAACAGATTGAAGAGCTCAAGGCAAGGATGGAGCGTTCTTCCGCGGCGCTCGCTGCCTTTGAAAAAGACCTCGATGTTATTGATCCAGAACAAAAAACCAGTATTATCTCAGCACAACTATTGCAACTGAATACAGACCTTACGGCCGCCCAGGCAGACCGCGTTGAAAAAGAGGCCGCCTATGACGCCATTAAGGACGGCTCTCTGGAAGCTGCTGAGACGTCGGACCAGGGAGGACAACTGCGCGAACTCGCCGGGCGCCTGGAAGTGGCGAATGAGCGGTTCGCCCTAGTTCGGGCCCAGTATGGGACGACGCACCCGGAATATAAGAAGGCCGCTGGCGAGGTAACAGAACTCCAGAAACAAATAAATATTTTGCGCCAGAACATTGCCCAGCGGGTCGCCGTGCAATATCAGGAAGCTGTCAACCATGAGGCCTTGCTCAAGGACGCCGTGGCCAAGTCAAAGGCCGAATTCGACCAGATGAACGCGAACTCCTTCCAGTACCAGTCCTTGAAGCAGGGAGCGGACACTGATAAGAAGTTATACGATCAACTTACCCAGAAAATCAGTGAGTCTGAGATCAATGCAAACTTTCAAGGTGACTCCATTCGCTTGGCGGAACAGGCCCGCCCCCCCCTGTACCCATCATATCCTAATACGCGCATGAATGCTTTGATTGCATTAGCGTTCTCTGGGTTTCTCGCCGTTGGTTTTGTCTTATTAAGGGATGCACTCGATAACACGACGCTGAACAGCGAAGAGATGGAACGTCAGTTGCATACGGTTGTTCTGGGATCGCTGCCCACAACGAAGTTCTATCATGGGAATTTGCCCATGCAGGACCCTGTGCTGAAGACACCAGAAAATCAAAATGATATAGGACTGGAAGTCTCACACAAGCTAATAGACCTGGAGACACAGTCCATTGTCTATCAAGACGCGATACGTAGATTGCGATCTTCTATCCTGCTTTCAGGCAATACAACACAGCGAATCAAAAG
>JBMFGT010000077.1:0-2948 GCA_049977205.1 Acidobacteriaceae bacterium
CTCGGCTTCTGGCTGATGGGCCAGATGCACTTCCTTGTGCCCTGGCGCAGTCTCATCGTACACGCGTATTTGCAGCCGATCGTTACATACTGCGCGCTGCTCTTCGCCAACATCCTCGGCCTGACCATCTGGATCGAACGTAAGTTCTTCCTGCGCGACACAGGCCGCAAACTCAAACACCTCGACCAGGAAATCCATACCGGCCAAAGCGAGCTGTCCGAAGAAATCCTTGCGCGCTTTGGCGAACAACAGGAGGGACACGACCATGCTCAACCATGAAAGCCCCTATGACGACCGCACGCCAGACCTGATTGACCGCGTGCGCAAGCTGCGCGAGGCCGCAGAGCAAAAGATGAATGCCTTCGGCAATCCAGCGGAGTACGAAACGGAAATTTTGCGCGGCAGAAATGCCCCGGCAGAAACACGCAACGACACAGCAACCGGCAGCGCAACGAGCAATCCGCAGGATGGAGCAAGGCCATGAGGTTCGACCTGCCACACGGGCCGGAGATGGATGAGCGGCACAAGGTAGAGATTGCTCCGGACACTATGACGCATGCGCCGGAGGTCCCTGTCTCGCCCCTGACGCGCCGGATCGGTGGGTTGCTGGAGATGGCCCGCAGCCACACTCTCCGTCATGATACCCATTCACAGCCAGGGCCAAAGCAAGAACGGTCGCCAGAGCACACCGTCGAACGCACCCGCGGACCAGAACATCGCCCGCGCAGGACACGTGCGGGAGTTGCGGAGGAAATCCGTGGCCTTCGCCTGCGCCCGGAGGAACAGAAGCTGCTTGCCGAAGCGGGACGGTTCCGTGTGCTTTCCGTCGACGATGTTGCCCGCACCCTCTACGGCGGCGACAAGCGGGCCTTGCAATCAGACCTGCATTTTCTGCAGGAGAAAGGTCTCCTCTCGGTCGCTTCTGTTGCGGCCCGTAATGACGGACGATGGACGCGCGCGCGCGAAATTGAAGTCGTCTCCCTGACCGAACGCGGTGGATCTCTGGCGCGGGAGGTGGGCGCATTTCCCTTGGAACAGAAGCTCTATCACGGCCTGGTCAAGCCGCGCGAGGCCGAACACGACACGCAGATTTACCGCGCCTATCTCAAGGAGGCGGAAAAGATCACGCGCGGCGGTGGCGCAAATCTCCGCGTGGAACTGGACTTTGAGTTGAAAGCAAAGGTATATCGCGCCATCCACGCGGCGCGCAAGGCCGGTCCCGAACGCGGTCTCGCCGAGGTCCGCCGGGAAGCAGCGGCGCAATTCGACCTGCCCTACATCCATGACCGGATAGAAATCCCCGACGCGCGGGTCCACTACGAGATGGAACAAGGAACGCGGGCCGCCTTCACGGACATTGAGGTAGTAACAGCCGCCTATCGTCCCGGCCATCTGCGGGCGAAAGTACAGGCGGGCTTCCGCATGTACGCATCCGCCTCCGACCACTCCCGCCTGGCGAAGGTGGAGGACGAACACCATTTGCTCGATTGGGTGATGGAGCTATGAGCCACAATACAAACCACGACGCCATCGACGCGCTGAAGGCCTGGGGGCATTCCGAACGCGAGGCCGCCTTCCTTTATATGGTTGCGGTCCACTCCGGATATTTTCTCCGGCGTCAGTTCTGCGAGTTTACCGGGCGCGGACGCGGTTCGATTGCCACCCACTTCCTGCGCAAGGCGGCCACGCATGGTCTCGTCCGCGCAATGGATGTGGATGGCCGTCATTTTGTCTATCACCTCTGCGGCAAAGGTCTGTATCGCATGTTGGGTGGTCCGGACTCGCAGAACCGGCGCGTGAAGAGCGGGGGCGAAATTTTGCGCCGCTTGATGACGCTCGACTACGTGCTCCGGCGCATTGCGATAGAAGAATTTCTGGAGACCGAAGCGGCCAAGCACAGGTACTTTTCCCAGGCCGGTGCGGACCAGGATGCAATCGCGGCGGCCTTTGCCTTCGGTGGGTCTGTGCCGGTAACGGTGCGTCGCAACGGGCAAGACCAAATCGCACACTTCGCCTTCATCGATGAAGGCCAGCGCTCGCTCTCGAAGTTTGGACGCTTTCTGGGGGCGTATGCACCGCTGCTCCGTAAACTTCCCCACGCAGATGTCCGGTATGTTGCGCGCAGGCCGCAGCACTTCGAGGAAGCGGAGCGCATATTCGCACGGCAGTTCCTTGCGCAGAACACCGTCCATCCAGCGTGCCCATTGGGTGTCGACCATCTGCTCCAGTGGCTGACAGTGGAGCGGCAATTCCATGTGGAGCGGCATTCGATCACACCAGCGGAACATCATCTGCTGCAGGAAGGGGGGCGCATTTATCGCGACCCGGTCCACTCCGGAGTCCTCGCCTCATGGAACAACGGCACGATGAATGCCGAGAAAATCCGTGGACTTTTTCAGGGGGACGCAAGACGGATTGGTTTTGAGACAGAGTTGATCGAAGCCAGTTGTCCCAGGTTGCTAAGTTGCGCTGTGGGCCATGCTACGGGCCACGAAGATGGCCAGAGAGACCCGCAAATTGCACTGTTTCCCAACGAGATAGAGGAAACAACGGGCCATGGACAAGCAGTGTAAAGGGCGGGAACGACCCGCCCGTCCGGGCTGCCGCTGTCGCTCGTCGTTCCCGCCCTCATGCCGGAGTTGGACAAAAACCAGTACCAATCTTGGACCGGAGTTGGTACGCAAATAGGCCGTAACTGCGGCCCAGGAGGAAACCACAATGAGCAAACTGAAGATTGAACATGGGGCCAGCAAGACCCACTGGGTACTGCTGAAAACAACCGTGGAAGAAGAACTCTCGGCGGAGATCGATTCGCTGTGCCGATGGTCGGAGAACGACCGCAAGTACGTCATCAACGAACTGCTGCGCTTCGCCATCGTGCAGGCGGAGGATTTCCAGAAGTACAAAGCTGGCCTGACTGCGAATGCGGCCAGCGGCCTGCGGGATGC
>JBMFGT010000078.1:0-2932 GCA_049977205.1 Acidobacteriaceae bacterium
CTGGCCCTGGCATTGGGATTCGTTTGTCCCGCTCTGCACCGATGGTTTTATGTTCTGGCTACAGCGGCCCTGATTGGGGCCATAATTTGGGGGCTGCGCACATCCGCTGATGTTGCCGCACTCCTCCGTGCAGGATTGCGGCGGCTGCGCGGATAAGTCACTGCCGTTATTATAATATGGGTACTTCTGTTCTCATCTGTACCGCAAACGCTACGATGCGATGTTATAAGCTAAATTATGAAAATTGAGGAGGAGGTTCGGAATGGACGAGGCACAGATATATGGTCGGCTGAAGGAAGTGTTCCAGGACGTGTTTGATGATGGTTCCATCGAAGTGACCCCGGAGCTTTCCGCCAAGGACGTAGACGGATGGGACAGTCTCACGCACATCCGCCTGATACTGACCGTCGAGAAGGCGTTCAAAATCAAGTTCTCCACCTCCGAGATTGGGAAATTGCAAAATGTGGGCGACCTGGTTGCGGTAATCCAAGCGCGCGTTTAGTGCTACCAGGTGTGTTGCCCTGAATGCCAGGAGGCAATCCCCCCCCTCCCTTCTCGCACAGGGTCGCGCAAAGCTATTGTTGTTGCAATTTTGACGGAACTCCTTTATTGTGAATGGCAAACAGGGACGGGGAATTTTAGCCAGTGAATGCACTCTATGCGGAATTGCAATGGCTGCCACGTGCGCCCCGGGATTTTCCCGCAAGGCTGAAGAGCTTGGATGGGTCCACTGGCCCTCTGGGGCGCGAACTCCAAGCATTGGCGTTGCCCGCGTTGGACCTGAACCAGTTGACAAAATTGGCCAAGGCCATTGGCCGGGCGCGCCAGAACAGCAGGTCTCTGGAACCATTGGCGCCGTTTCGGCTGGCGGTGCTCAGCAACTCGACGATCGATTTGATCGTACCGGCGCTGGTGGCGAGTGGCGCGCGGCATGGCATAGCGCTGGAGGTCATACAGCCCTCGTATGACCAGGTGGCGCAAGAGGCCCTGACCCCAGACTCCAAGATCAACCGGTCCAGGCCGGATGCAGTGCTTTTTGCGCTTGACTACCGCGCGCTGCCGTTGAAACTCTCCCTGGGTGACGCCGATGCCTCCCTGGCAACGGTGCAAGGCGCTATTGGCTACCTGCAGGCGCTTCGCAACGGCATCAAGGCCAATTCGAATGCCGTTTGCATCTTCCAGAGCTTCGCTCCGCCCGTGGAAACGCTCTTTGGCAGCCTGGACCGCGTGCTACCGGGGACGCTGCGGGGCCTGATCGACAGCATTAACAGCGAGTTGGCCAGGGAGGTCCTCGGCCCAGGCGATGTGCTGCTGGATGTGGCCGGGCTTGGGGAAACAGTGGGCCTTGCCGACTGGCACAACCCGCAACTGTGGAACATGGCAAAGTTTTCCTTCTCGGAAGAGTTCATTCCGCTTTACGCCGACCATGTGGCCCGGACGGTTGCAGCCATTCGCGGCAAGAGCCGGAAGGCCCTGGTCCTGGACCTGGACAACACGGTGTGGGGCGGGGTGATCGGAGACGACGGCCTGGAGGGCATCAAGATCGCGCAGGGCGATGCCAGGGGCGAGTCCCATCTGGCTGTCCAACGGCTTGCGCTGGACCTGCGCCAAAGGGGGATTGTGCTGGCCGTATCGTCGAAGAACAACGACGAAGTGGCGCGCTTGCCTTTCGAACGGCATCCAGAGATGCTGCTGAAATTGGACCATATTGCCGTTTTCCAGGCGAACTGGAACGACAAGGCCACGAACATTCAGGCCATCGCCGAGGAGCTATCGCTGGGCCTGGACGCCATGGTGTTTCTTGACGACAATCCGGTGGAGCGGGGGTTGGTGCGCAAACTGCTTCCGCAAGTGGCCGTACCAGAGCTGCCGGAAGACCCGGCCTACTATGCGAGAACGCTCGCGGCGGCTGGTTATTTTGAGGCGGTGGCCTTTGCAGCCGAGGACCTGAAACGCGCGGGCTTTTACCAGGACAACGCCAAGCGCGCCAACCTGCAAAAGCAAGTTGGCGGAGTGGATGCATATCTGGCCTCCCTGGACATGACCATCACCTTCCAGCCCTTTGACGCGACGGGGCGGGCGCGCATCGTGCAACTCATCAACAAATCCAACCAGTACAACCTGACGACGCGCCGCTACACCGAGCCGGAAGTGGTTTCGGCGGAGAACGACCCGGAGGTTTTCACCCTGCAGGTCCGGTTGGCGGACATCTTCGGCGATAATGGCATGATTAGCGTAATCATCTGCCGACCTGTCGAAGCCGGGGTGTGGGAGATCGATACCTGGCTGATGAGTTGCCGCGTGCTCGGGCGCAAGGTGGAACACATGGTGCTGCGCCAGGTCCTTGAGCATGCGCGTGCAGCAGGCATCCACAAGCTGACCGGCGTCTACCGCCCTACGGACCGCAACAAGCTGGTCGTCGACCATTATGCCAAGCTGGGATTCACCAAGGTGGACGAAGAGGTGTCTGGGTTGACGCGCTGGGAACTGCTCGTTGAGGGCGCGGAGCCGGAGAGTGCGCCGATGAAGGTGGTATCGCACGGTATTATGGTGGCCAAGGAGAAATTACCAGCGTGACACAATCGAATGCCAGCAATCCTGAAACCGTGAAGGAAGCGAAGCTGCCGCGCCGGGACTGGATACTGCTGCCAATGCTCAGCCTGCTGACGATTTGCCTCATCGTAGTTTCCACGGAATTGATTGCGCGGCGGATGTTTCACGAGTCAGGCAATCTGGAGTCTTGCTTGATTTCTGATCCTTCTACTGGGGTGCATGGTATTCCAAACACAATCTGCTGGGAAAAACCCATAGAAGGTCAGCAGCAAGTTGAATACAGGTTCAATGGCTGCGGACACCGTACTGATGAGGAGTGCGGACTGAAGCCGCCGGGGACCTACAGAATTGTGATGATTGGTACATCAATTGCTATGGG
>JBMFGT010000079.1:0-2838 GCA_049977205.1 Acidobacteriaceae bacterium
AGCGTTTGGGCCACCTAGCCGCAACCAGTTCTTGCGGTTATGTAAATCTTTGCAGAATGGTCTTTCCTTTGTCGTCCTTCAACTGCACGGGAACAGTGGTTTCGTCGGCCTGTAGATACGGGGCCATCAATTTCCTGCCCGGTGCTGTTTCTTCCAGGATTTTACCGCCTTCTTTTGCGATTTCTGTTGCTTCTTTTGTTCTTTTCTTTGCTGCTTCCGATACTTTTTTGTCGAACGCTTGGACCGCTTCTGCGCCATTTGCTGTGCGTGGTCCGTTTGGGCCTGGGCCATCGCGGGGACGATCAGCATCAGACCGAAAAGGAGGAGTAAAAGATGGGATGTAATTTTCTTCATTGTGTCCCTATGCCTCTATGAAACAGTCCCAGGATGGTTTTTGCAACTGTGTTGGTCCGTATCGGATAGGTCCCGTTCCTTTACACATATCGGCCCTTTGCCAAGCATTGTGAGCATAATGAATTGCCAGGTCCCTGTAAACTCCCAGTAGGGAAAGGTGGACCATGAAAATTTACGGCAACACGATCTTAATCACGGGCGGAGGTTCTGGCATTGGCCGTGGTCTGGCAGGGGCCTTCCATGCGCTTGGGAACCAGGTCATCGTCGCCGGTCGCCGTAAGCAGGCCCTGGACGAAACGGTCGCCGCCCATCCTGGCATGGGGTCCATGCAGTTTGACATTCAAGACCCGGCCAGTGTCCGCGCCCTGGCAGCGCAGGTGGTGAAAGACCACCCGGACCTAAACGTGCTGATCAATAACTCCGGCACCATGCGGATGGAAGACCTGCTGGCCCAGCAGGGGGACATTGCCGACGCAGGGGCCATGATCGCCACCAATCTGCTTGGCCTTATACGGCTCACGGCGGCGTTGCTACCACAGTTGCAAGGGCGGCCCCGCTCCACCATCATGAATGTCTCCTCTGGCCTGGCCTTTGTTCCGCTGGCCCTGACGCCCACCTATTGCGCAACCAAGGCCGCGGTCCACTCCTATACGCAGTCGCTCCGTTATCAACTGCGGGCCACGGCAATAGAGGTGCTGGAACTGGTCCCTCCCTATGTGGCCACCGACCTGATGGGCGGGGCCTCCGATCCGCGCGCCATGCCGCTGGACAAGTTCATTGATGAAGTGATGGAGATACTGAAGGACCGGCCATCCGAAACGGAAATCTGCGTAGAGAACGTGAAGCGCCTCCGCTTTGCCGCTGAAAGTGGTCGATACGACGCTGTGTTTGTTGGCCTCAACGAGGCCCTGACGGCCCCGCGCAAGACGTAATTCCCATGTGCGCGTGGGACGGTGCGCCCCAGTGCAAAGCGTCCCTCCGCCCAAACGACCAATCGGCCAAGGAACATGCGTGTTTTTTATGAGCTGCTATTTTTCTGGACTTTTTCCGGTCCATCTAGAAGGGAATGAAGATGTCATCTGACCTGAAACAACAACTTCGTCAGCAGGTGCAGGGCGCCTTGTCCCTGGATGTTGCCTTCATCGGTGTGACCAATGGCCTGTTTCGCACACTGCACCATCTAGGGCGGGCCACGTCGGAAGCGCTGGCCACGGCAGCAAAAATGGACCCGGGCTATGTGCATCGCTGGTGCGAGGCAGCCTATGCTTACGGCCAACTCGAGGAATCGGAAGGGTGCTGGGTCTTGAGCGAGATGGGAGCGGCCCTGCGTCCAGAAGCGCCCAGCACCTTGATGTCCACGGCCGTGGGAGCAGCGCTTGCTGCGCACATGGCCGAGCGCGCGGCGGCCCTGATGCGCACGGGAGAGCGTCCCGGAGAAAGCGCCTTGGCGGAACGGGAAACCATCCTGCCTTGGTATGGGGCGATGATGGAAGCAAATTTCCGCCAGTTGTTTGAGGATGTGATTTGTCCAGCAATTCCGGCCTTTGCCGAGGCAGACTCCCATGGCGGATTGGTCGTGGACCTTGGATGCGGAAATGGCTGGTATCTGCGCACCCTGGCCCATCGCTATGGGAATTTACACGGCCTGGGTCTGGATGGATTTGCTGAAAATATTGCGCAGGCACAGGCCCAGACCTCGGCGGAAGGACTAGCGGAACGTCTTCATTTTTCCCAGGGAAACATCCAGACCTTTCAGCAGGAAGAGGCCGTGGACCTGATCGCCATGAACCGTTCCCTGCACCATGTTTGGAGCGAGAAGGAAAATGTGTTTGCCATCTTTCGGGAACACTTGAAGCCGGGCGGCTCTGTTGTTATCTGGGAACCGGCCTGGCCAGCGGATGTCCACAGTTTGCGTGAGCCGGCCCGGCGCAGCATGGCGTTTCAGAACCTCAGTGAATACATACAGGGTAACCACTTTCTACAGCCGGAGGAGATCGTTGCACAGTTCTGCCAAGTTGGCATGGAAAGCAAAATATACCTTTTTGCCAATGGCATTGAAGCGGTGATTGTCGGACGTTGCGACACGTAAATCCGCGTGGCGCGTCCCATCTGTGCGCCTTGGAGGGCCACTCTGGGGCAGATTGCTGAAAGGCCGCTTCTGCAATGCCGAGCAATCACAATGCCGCGAGGCCGGGTGTACCTGGATAAGGTCGAAGGCGTTGTCAAGGCACAGAACGCCTGTGCGGTGCGTGAGCTCCGCTTGTCTTTCCAGAGAGGTTGGGGAGCAGGGCCCCGGTAGGTCCACGCTGCATCAGCAAACGGCGGTCTATTACGCCGTTACTTATGCAGCGAACAATATATTACTTGTGGTCTTCATGGTGTATGTCCTATGTCCATTCTTTCCCTTGGCAACCCGATGCCGCCGCTGAAAGGAGAATTCCTCACTGGCCGTCCGGCCCAACTGCCAGATGCCGCTTCTGGGCG
>JBMFGT010000080.1:0-2797 GCA_049977205.1 Acidobacteriaceae bacterium
CCATGCAGCTTACAGCAAGCATCTTCGGCCTTCCCGCCAGTCGGCCCCGCTACTACGAGGCCGCGGCGCTGGGCGCGGCGATCAATGGAGCTGTCGGGCTGGGCCTTTACACTGACTACCCCTCCGCAATCCATGCCATGGCCAGACCAGGCCAGACCTTCGCTCCCGACCCACATGCACGCAATCTCTACAACGATCTTTACGAAAACGTCTACCAAAAAATGTACGCCCGACTAAGGCCCCTCTACGGGTCCATTCAGCGCGTGACCGGGCTGTGAAAAGGCCTACAGGAGGGCGAATTCCCAACGCAGTTGAGCGGACCTCCCAATTGCCCTTCCTGCGGCAGGAGTGGCCGCTTCGCAGCGTAGCGGAGAAGCGGTCAACCACGCCGGCACCCACACCGGCGCCATCCCTGGCCTTGGGGCTGTTGTCCCGGTGGCCAGCACCGTGGAGCACGCTGCGTTTGTACTCTGCCGTGAAGGTGCGGCGCTTCGGTCTGGCAGTGACTTCGGGGCCAAGCAATGGCGTGCGCGGGCCGGATGTTGGGGTGCTGGACCATGCCGTCGCAGAGGACCGCACTCCGATATGGGGCGGGAAAAATCCTGTTCAGCAGGTGCGGTCTAAGGCAGGTGTGCCTGCAATGGAAGCATTTCTCCTGCAATCCATAGGAAGCCAGTCTCTGGGTTTTTGCATCCATCGTAGAAGGTCGGACTGTAGATCGGAGGCCCCTTCTATGAATTCTTCTGCCAGCCCGGACCCATCGCGGCGACGTCTTCCCCTGCCGCACCGTGATCGCAAACTGCCAACCAGGGCACAGGTGACAGGTGCGTCACCCGCCATGGACTTGCTCAGCGTATCGGTGATTGTGAAGCGGAGATGCCCGTTGCATCTGGAGGACCTCGGTGGGAGGCAGGTGACGCGCGCAGAGTTTCTGGAACGGTATGCGGCCAGTCCTGGGGCCTTCAATACATTGCGACACTTTGCCGCGGAGTATGACTTGACGGTCGATGAGGACGCGTCCAGCTTGGCGCGTCGGACGCTGGTCCTCTCCGGTACAGTGGAGGCGATGCAGCGGGCCTTTCAGGTGCAACTGCAACAGGTGGAGCACTCCCTCGGAGTAGAGCACCAGGTATATCGCATTTGTGTCGGCCCCATTACGCTACCCGCCGAGTACGCAGTGCTGGTGGATGCGGTACTGGGTCTGGACACGCGACCGCAGGCGCGGTCGCATCTTCGACGATTGAGGGAGGTGCCGGGACAGAAGATGCTGCGCCCAGGCAGGGCAGCCGCTGTTGCCCACACTCCGCCGCAGGTGGCACAGTTCTATGATTTTCCGGCGGGGGCCGATGGCGCGGGCGAAACCATCGGCATCATTGAGCTGGGCGGAGGTTTTACCCCCTCGGACATTCAGCAATATTTTCAAGGACTGGGCCTGACGCCACCCAGCGTGGTTGCTGTCTCCGTGGACGGCGGCCAGAATGCACCGACCAGTCCCAACAGCGCCGACAGCGAAGTAATGTTGGACATTGAGGTTGCCGGTGGCGTGGCCCACGGCGCGAAGATCGTCGTCTACTTTACCCCCAACACGGACCAGGGATTTATCGATGCCATTACCACGGCAGTGCATGACACCACGGACCATCCTTCCGTGATTTCAATCAGCTGGGGTGGGCCGGAGTCCAGTTGGTCGCAGCAGGCGCTAACAGCGCTGGACGATGCTTGCCAATCGGCCGGGGCGCTGGGCGTGACGATTACCGTGGCAGCGGGAGACAGCGGCTCGACCGATGGCGTGAACGACGGTGCGGAACATGTGGACTTTCCCGCATCCAGCCCGCATGTATTGGGCTGTGGCGGCACGGAAATATTCACCAGCGGCGCGACCGTGACCAGCGAAGTGGTATGGAACGATACCGCGCAGGGAGGTGGCGCAACCGGCGGAGGGGTCAGCACGATGTTTGCGCTACCTACATGGCAGCAGCAGGCGAACGTGCCGGGCGCGACTGGGGGCGCGAGCGGGCGTGGAGTTCCAGATGTTGCCGGGGACGCTGCGCCGGAGACGGGCTACCAAATCGAAGTGGATGGGCAGAGCGAGGTGGTAGGTGGAACCAGCGCTGTGGCCCCGCTGTGGGCTGGACTGGTGGCGTTGCTCAATCAGTCCTTGGGCAGGCCGCTGGGGTTCATAAATCCGCAACTGTACGCACTGCTTGGTAGCGCCGCGTTCCGTGACATCACGCAAGGCAACAATGGGGCCTATAGCGCTGGCCCCGGCTGGGACGCCTGCACCGGTCTGGGCGTTCCGGTAGGACAACGACTGCTGGCGCTGTTAGGGGTGTAAGCTCTTAGCGAAGCTACAAAAACAACTTCATAGATTGGGCGCACAGGTGTAGTTCCATTGCTGGAGTGTCTTATCGGGTCCAAGGGCAAGAGACGAGATGAGTTGATGGTCCGGTTTGGGGCCGGCTGGATAGTATGCCTGCTCCAGAGTAAGCGCCAGAGGAAACCACCTACAACGGGAATTGGGGATGGGATGCAGTCTATGCATGAACATAAACGCAGCGATTTCGTCACGGCCCCGTAACCAGCAGAAAATCCAGTCCCTGCTGGCCGCCTATCATTCCAACCAACAAACGCAGGGGGATTGTCCCCAGGATTGGGCCTTCGTGAAGCGGACCTGGACTGATGAAAACGAGTCAGTCGGCAGGGCCATACGGGGAAAGGACTTGCTGTATTTGTAGGATTGTCGCTGCATCGTGCAGCGCAACAACTACAACGGAACACGGATGGTACGGGTCCATGC
>JBMFGT010000081.1:0-2742 GCA_049977205.1 Acidobacteriaceae bacterium
CCTCTTCTATGGCCGCAAAGACCTTGCGCATTTGGCTGTCATCGTCGTACCCGCAGGCGACGGCGCGCCGTTGGCCTGCGGCTGCAATCCTTTCACGCGCCGGTCCGTCGTCCAGATACTTCCGCACCTTCGCGGCGCACTCTTCCACATCGGAGAAAAACACCGCTTCTTCATCTTCCCGAAAGCGCTCCAGGTGCCCCGCACATCGCTCGGCCAGCAGAAACCCTCCGCAGGCGGCAATCTCAAAACTCTTGTGGGCGTACTCGTCCTGGTTGCTGTGAGTCAAAAAGCCCAGGTTGATGCGCGAGCGCCAAATCCCTTGGCGATACTCGGCGTCGTACAACTCCCCCTCTTGCGGGTACAACGCCGCACACGCTTCGCGTGATAGCTTGCGCTTCCAGACCGTGGGACCAGTGATGATGACCGGCACGTCGTATTTTTTCCATAGCTGCGTCAAAAATTCCGCACGCTTGTCATACGGTGTGCCGATAAAGGAGACCATCCGTGTGCGGTCTTTGTCGGACCATCCCGCAGGCGGCGGGAAATGGACCGTCGGCTCAAAGGCCGTCTGCACCTTCACCACGCGACGCGCGCCACGCGCCATATATGCCTGCACGCTCACGTCACGCTGCTGCACATGGATGTCGTATTCCGGGATGGCGCGCACATACAGGCCAAAACCGGGGTCCCGGCGCGGTCCAAAGGGATTGTCGATCATGTAATCCACCGTGACCACGCCCATCTCGCGCAGGCGGCGCAGCGTGGAAGGGCGTGCCCAAAGCTGCTTGTCAAACCAGACCACGTCCACTTGGAGCTCCTGCGCCATGGCAAGCACCGCATCATTCAACTGCGTGACAGGAGGGCCGATTTGCGTGCGAAAGTACAGCCGTCGCGTCAGCGCGTTGCCGACATTCTGGAAGCGCCCAGTTTCCAGTGTCACCAATGTGTGTCCCAGCCGCTCCAGACTCATTTTGTGATAGAGGCTGTACCATCCATGCTGCATTGCGGCCACGTATAGGACGCGGAAAGTGCGGGCTGTATCGGATGGGGCCATCATGTGGGCAGGGGCCTGCCTTGGCAGTGTGCTGCTACATGGGCCATTGGATGGGACTTCACTTTCATGCAGTGCATTGTGTTACTCCGCGTCACGCAAAAAGGCGATGACATGGTCTGCCTGCACCACGCCCACCAGCCTGCGCGTCTCGTCCACCACCGGCAATGCATGCAAATTGTATTTGTCAAACAACTCAGCGACCTCCTTTTGGTGCGCCTTGGCCAAGCAACTGACAAACCCGGCATCGGTCAGCACATCCAGGTGCGTTTCCGGCTTGGCCAGCACCAGGCGGCCCAGCGGGACAACGCCTGTCAGGGCCCCCTTGTCATCCACCAGATAAATTTCCGTCACCGTCTCCGGATCGTCCTCGAAATTCCGCAGTGCCTCAATGGCGTCAGCGACCGTGGCCGTCACTGGCACGGCAACATAGTGCGTGGTCATGCGTCCGGCGGCGGAGTTTTCCCGGAACTCCAGCAGTTCCTCCACCTCCTGCCGTTCCTCCGGCTCCATTTCCTCCAGGATCGCCTCGGAGCGGTCTTCGGGCAGTTCCGCCAACAAGTCGGCTGCCGCACCCGGGTCCATTTCCTCCACAATGTCGGCCATCTGCTCAGAACCAAGCGCCTCAACCAGGGACTTCTGGAACTTGGGATCGACCTCTTCCAGCGCCTCTGCGGCCACTTCCTCATCCAGCGTGGAGAAGACGGCCTCGCGTTGCGCCGGGGCCAGGTCTTCCAAGATGTCGGCAATGTCAGAAGGATGGAGCCGTGACAGGCGCTCATGGTCAATCTTCAGACGGACGCGCCGTGCCGGGTCCACTTCGACCAGGTCAACAAATTTCCATGGGATGCCCCGCGAAGGGAAACGCGCTGCAATCCGGTCCACCAACGACTTAGGGGCAAGGCCTTTTAACATGCGACGCACCGCACCGCGCGCGCCCACCTCCACTTCTACCGTGTGGACCTCGGCCCCGCCCTCCTGCTGTATCCACAAAAGTCCCACGTCGTTGACACGGACCACCTTGCGTCCGTGGACATCAATGATCTGCTGGTCCATCAGGTCGCGGTCCAACAGCAGGACGGCCTCCGTCATGCTAAAAGGCCGTACCTGCGCACCACCCAGCAATTGCAACATGCCACCTGGCGTCCACTGGATGCCCGCTGGATCAATCGCCTGTAACTCTGTTCCCTTGCCATTGTCCGCAGCCAACCCACTCTTTTTGCCGATAATCAACGCTGAAACAATGTCCAAGTTCGCGCCCGGCGTGACGGCAACTTCCCGCAAGCGGTCAATCCTGTGCCCCGCGGCATCGACCACTGGCGTCCCCAGTAGGAGAGAAAGATTGAGTAACAAGGGGGGACCGACGCGCGTGTTGTCTCCAAATGCCATAGTGTCTACCCTCCCGAATGTTACAGTCCCTCTGCCGTGGGCGTTGCGTGGTCCATCTCTTGAAGACTACCGCAGCCCTGCCCGTAAATGGGGGTTCGTTGCCGGAAAAATTTTTCCTTGCTATTACATTTGCCCTGGCCCTGTGCCGGGCAGCCCCCTTTGCAACGGACTGGCCACATCCCTTGGCGGCGCGGACCGTCCGCCAGTCTTGACACAGTTGTGGACGGACAAGCAAACTGCCGCTGTGGGCAATTTCCACTTGGCATGGCGCGAAGTCTTCCCTGAATGAAAGCATGGCAACC
>JBMFGT010000082.1:0-2570 GCA_049977205.1 Acidobacteriaceae bacterium
CCATGCGGCCAGCACCTGCTCTACGGCCAGCTTGGTGCGGCCATAGACGCTGAGCGGGTGCGGCGCGTCTTCCTCGACATAGGGCGTGGCCTTCGCGCCATCAAAAACATAGTCCGTGGAGTAATGGATGACCGCAGCGCCCAGACGCCTGGCCTCGTCCGCCAGCAGGGCCACTGCGTCGGCATTGATGCGCCGCGCCAGCTCCGGCTCCGCTTCGGCCTTGTCCACCGCGGTGTAGGCCGCTGCGTTGACGATCAGGTTGGGCCGCACGGAACGGACGCAGGCGCGCACCGATTCCGCCGAGGTCAGGTCCATCTCCTTGCGGCCAACGGCGGTCACTGCGCCGAGCGGGGCCAGTGCGGACTGTAACTCCCAGCCCACCTGGCCATTGCGTCCGGTAATCAGAATGCGCAGATTTTGCTGCGTGGAAGGCATGACCTAGGCCCCCCGCAGCACGCGCAGCAGGTAGTCGCCATAGCCGCTCTTGCCCAGCCCGGCGGCAAGCTGCTCCATCTGCGTGGCGTCAATGTAGCCAAGAGTGTAGGCGATCTCTTCCGGGCAGGCGACCTTCAGCCCCTGCCGCTTTTCGATCGTCTGGATAAAGAGCGATGCCTCGATGAGCGAGTCGTGCGTGCCGGTGTCCAGCCAGGCATGGCCGCGTCCCATCCGCTCCACGGCAAGCTGGTTGTGCTCCAAATACCAGCGGTTCACGTCGGTGATCTCCAGTTCCCCGCGCGGCGAGGGACGCAGCGATTTGGCGATCCCGACCACCTGCGTATCGTAAAAATAAATGCCCGTCACCGCGTAGTTGGACCTGGGTTG
The DNA here is from genome assembly GCA_049977205.1 of Acidobacteriaceae bacterium. Classification (GTDB taxonomy): domain Bacteria; phylum Acidobacteriota; class Terriglobia; order Terriglobales; family Acidobacteriaceae; genus JBMFGT01. The sequence goes on from JBMFGT010000082.1 coordinate 823, forward strand.
TGTGGGCTTTTCTTCAATGGAGAGCGCGCGGCCCGTAGAGTCAAACTCGACCACGCCGTAGCGCTCCGGGTCCTGCACCGCGTAGGCAAAGACGGTGGCCCCGTGCTCCCGCGCAGCCGCGTTGCGCAACATGCCGGGAAGGTCGTGGCCGTAGAAAATGTTGTCGCCCAGGACGAGCGCGGAGCGTTCCCCGCCAATGAATTTTTCGCCGATGAGAAAGGCCTGCGCCAGACCGCCCGGCTCCGGCTGCACGGCATATTGGAACTCCATGCCCCACTGCTTTCCGCTGCCCAGCAGCGCCTCAAAACGCGGCGTGTCCGCAGGCGTGGAGATGATAAGTACCTCGCGTATACCGGCCAGCATCAGCGCGGAAAGCGGATAGTAGATCATCGGCTTGTCATAGACCGGCAGTAACTGCTTGGAGGTCGCGTAAGTGACTGGATAGAGCCGTGTGCCCGACCCACCGGCAAGTATGATTCCCCGCATTAGACGCCCCTTTCCTGATAGTTCTGCTGCATCCATTGTTGATAGGCCCCGCTGGTCACGTCCTCCACCCAATCCATGTGGTCCAGATACCATTGGACGGTACGACGCATCCCGGTGTCAAAGTTCTCTTGCGCACGCCAGCCCAGTTCCTGCTCCAGCTTGTCCGCATTGATGGCGTAGCGGCGGTCGTGTCCGGGGCGGTCCTTCACATAGGTGATGAGCTTGGCATGGGGAGCGTGGGGTGAGTTGGGACGCAGTCCGTCGAGCAGGCCGCAAATGGTCTCCACCACGCTGCGGTTGCTGCGCTCATTGCGTCCGCCAATGTTGTAGGTCTCGCCGGGCAGGCCGCGTTCGAGCACCAGCCGCAGTGCCGCACAGTGGTCACCCACATACAGCCAGTCGCGCACATTCAATCCATCACCATAAATGGGCAGGGGCTTGCCTGCCAGCGCGTGGGTAATCATCAGCGGAATCAGCTTCTCTGGAAATTGGTATGGGCCATAATTATTGGAGCAATTCGTGATGATGGTCGGCAGGCCGTAGGTATGGAAGTAGGCGCGCACCAGATGGTCCGAGGCGGCCTTGGACGCGGCATACGGACTGTTGGGCGCATACGGCGTTGCCTCCGTGAATGCCGGGGCGTGCGCATCCAGTGAGCCATAGACCTCGTCGGTGGAAACATGCAGAAAGCGGAATTGTTGCTGCTCCGCCTGCGGCAGCAATGCGTAGTAGGCGCGGGCCGCTTCCAACAGCACGAAAGTACCGCGAATGTTGGTCTCCAGAAATGCCTCCGGGCCAACAATGGAGCGGTCCACGTGGCTTTCCGCGGCAAAATGCACAATGGCCAGCGGATGGTGCTGGCGCAGCGTATCGTCTACGGCAGCCCGGTCGCAGATGTCACCGTGGACAAAGCGATACTCCGGGTGGTCTGCAACGGACGCCAGATTGTGCAGGTTCCCCGCGTAGGTGAGCTTGTCGAAGTTGACCAGCGGGGACGTCTGGCCCGCAAACCAATCCAGAATAAAATTGGAGCCGATGAACCCGGCCCCGCCAGTGACCATCATTGAGGAATGCATTGGGTTGAAAGACCTGCCTCCTGAAAAACCGCCCAGAATCAATGCGCCATTGGATTTCTAAAGTCCTTTCAGATTATAGTGCTTGCATCGACTTGATTTTTCAGCATTAGGCTGAGCAATCGCCTGGTTTGCGCTCTTGGCGGACCGTGACGCCCAGCCACAACAGTCCACTGACGGCAGCCAAAG
>JBMFGT010000083.1:0-2296 GCA_049977205.1 Acidobacteriaceae bacterium
ACCGCGCGCCTGCGACAAAAACGCTGTCTTGGACAAGAGTGACACCTACCTCAAGGTCGCCATCCTGGTGCTGGCGGTGGTTTCGCTTGTGCTGCTGCTGCTGTTCTATCGCGCGCAGATGGCGGCCTTGCACCAGAAGCCGCTGGTCATTGCCATCACGGACAGCGGGCGCGGCCAGGTGATGAACTACGACGACTTCGAGAAGGTCCCTGTCGAGCGGGTCAGCAAATACTATCTCGCGCGCTGGGCCGAGCTGTACTACGGGCGCAACCACGCGACCTTGCAGCGCGACTTTGCCGGGTCACTGGACTTCTTTTCCGGCCAACTGCAAAGCGCCACCATCCAGCGTGTAAGGAAGCAAAAGACGCTGGAGGGGTTTCTGCTGGACCCCAGCGCGCCCAACATCGACATCGAAGTGAAGGACATCGTGCTCGAAGACCTGCGCCAGCCGCCCTATCGCGCCGAGATCGACTTCGACAAGGTCTTCCGCGCGCCGGGCGATACGGAGGAACAACGCCGCGAACGCTGGACGGCGAATGTCGTCTACAGCTTCCGCGACGAAGTGCCCAACGCGATGCTACTCACCAATCCGCTGGGCCTCGTCATCACCTACTGCCGCGAAGACCAGGCATTTGAAAGATGACCATGCGCTGGAAGTCACTTACTCGACGGCCTGCAAGAGACATGCATTGCCACGGCCTGCGTGGTAGACCGGCCCTGGGGCCTGGCCCACTATTTCTCTTTCAAAATATCGACGCGGACAGCGCCATCGGGGAAGATCGCCTGGATTTCGAGGCTTCCGCCCATGGCCTCAATATAGCTTCGCAACGTGCTCAGATACATGTCTGTGCGCTTTTCAATCTTGGAGATGGCGCTCTGGTTGACGCCCAGCAGGTGCGCCATGTTGGTCTGGGTCAGGTCCCGCGCCGAACGCAACTGTTCCAGCGGCAGTTCCGCAAGGAGCTTGGCGCTGCGGGCCTTGATCTCGGCCCGGTCTTTTGCGCTCATCTTCGCCGTCAATTCCCTGAATTTACGCGCCATGATTCATCTCCCCTGTTACGCCGACTGGCCGCTCTCTTTGAGATAGGCCGCAAACAGCTTTTCCGCCTTCGGGACATGCGTGCCGTACCAGCGGTCATTGCCCGCCTTGTTCCCGCCCAGCAACAGGACCGCGTTGCGCCGTGGGTCGAAGGCATAGAGCACACGGTACGGCCTGCCCGCATGTTGCACGCGAAGCTCGCGCAACTTCGTGGAATTCGTAATGCTGGAGCTGTAGGGGAACGGGAGCGCCGTACCTCTCTCTTCCAGCAGGGCAACCACGACCGCCACGCTCTTTTGTTCCTCGATTGTGAGCGTGTCCCACCAGCCTTCAAACTCCGCTGTGGCCAGCACCTCGGTCGCCATGTTTCAAGTATTCCACGTAGCGACTATTCCGTCAAAGGATTATCGTACGCGGTAGTCCACGGGATGGTCGTGCATCAAAGCGGGGCGCTGCCATGCCAGTGATGACGATGAGGGCTGGGAACATTCCCGTGCGGCTGGTTGTGGTCTTGCTTTGCCGTGCGAAATCGCAGTACCGGAGCGGCTGCATTCCTTCGCCCGTGTCGCCCACGTCTGGCCCTGCCGCTGGGCAGGCTGCAAAAGAAATGCGGTCCCGTGTGCGGATGCACTGCGCCTCTGTCTGTTGCGGAACCGGAAGGCGGCGAGAGAAAGTATCTGCCATTGTTACGTTCCCTGGAGTACGTCCTGGGCAGTCGTCCCAATCTGCGGAAGGTCCCGGTACGAGCGCCATCCTCCAGGTTTCCGCCCTACACTCCCTCGGTCACTCGCTCGGTGCTTTTCCCGCGCCCTGCGGGAACTGCGCGGCTCTGCTTCGCTCTGCGAGCGCCCTACGGGTTTCGGTTTCCAGAAAATCTTTTGTGCAAAGTACGCGCAAAACATTTTCCGGAGCCTCCGAAAAAGCGCCGCTTGCCCTTGGGAGCGGGGCACCCACCACCCCAGCAAGCAAAGACCGCTTGCCAGGGGCCCCGGTTTCTCGCGTCACTTCGTGCAAGAGTGTCCGAGGAAGTTCCGGGCAAAAACCAATATGGAGGAAATTATCATGGCACTCTACGAAAACACCATCCGCTTGAAGGGGTTCACCGGCAAGGACGCACAGTCCCAGGCCACCACCAACGGCAAGGCCGTCGTCGTCCTCTCGCTCGCCACCAAGTCCAGCTACAAGGACAAGAAGACCGGCGCGTGGGTCGCGCGCACGGAATGGCACCGCATCGTCTGCTTCACCAAGCCTGCCGAG
>JBMFGT010000084.1:0-2294 GCA_049977205.1 Acidobacteriaceae bacterium
CGCCGCGGAAGGCAGGACCCGGTAAAAATGTTTGTCTCGTGACCGGGCAGCACAGTAGACTCATCACTGGTACCCGGTCACCCGGAGCGATGATGCTCGATTGCGAGTGCAATCCATGAAATTTCCTGACAAACCCGGTCCCCTGGATCGTCTGTTCCAACGCATCGGGATCGCCTGCGCCGTGGCCGGGTTCGCGCTCGCCATTACCTGGACGCTGCGGATTGGCCTGGCTGATATTTATTATCAACAATATACGCTGGTCAGCATCGAAAAGGCGGCACGTCTTACGCCCAGCCGGGCGGACTACCCGGAACAGATCGCCTGGTTTTTGCGCGACACAGAGGAACAACGGGCCGTGCAGGCGCTCGAGCGCGCCGTCGCGCTTAACCCCTACGACGCGAACGCCTGGATCCAATTAGGTCTAATCGATGAGGCCAATGACCGCCTGCCAGAGGCCAGTCGGTGCCTGCACCACGCGGCCAGCATCGACCACACCTTTCTTCCGGCCTGGTCCCTGGCAAACTTTTATTTTCGGCAAAACAATCCCGACCAGTTTTGGCTCTGGGTCCATCAAGCCTCCCGGATCGTCCCCGAAGACGCTTCGCCGTTGTTCCGCCTGTGCTGGCATTACACGGAGGATGGCGCAATGATTGAGCGGCAACTGGACCTTGGCCGTCCAGACATGCAGGCGCAATATATCAATTTCCTGGTCTCGGACAATCGCGCAACGGCCGTTGGTTCTGTCGCCTTGCGCTTGGCCGCAGCGGACCGGGGCCAGGACACGCCATTGCTCTTGAATGCCTGCGATTGGCTCCTTGCGCAACATCAGGAGACGGCGGCGCTGGGCCTTTGGGACCGCTTGGCCGACCAGCAGCGCATTCCATTCCATGCGGTCCATCCAGGGAACAGGCCGACGGTCACCAATGCCAACTTTGTCCATTCGCCATCGTCCATTGGCTTTGATTGGCACCTTCCCACAGTGCCTGGCGTCAACGCTTCGCAGGAGAATGGCGCTGGCGGCCTCAAGCTGGAGTTTTCCAGCGACCAACCAGAGTCCGTGGAAGTTTTATCGCAAGTGCTCGCCGTCCAGCCAAACATCGCGTACAACTTTACGTTTGATTACTCCACATCCGGCATTGCTCCGGGGAGCGGGCTGACCTGGCGGGTCGTCAACATCGCTACAGGCAGCGTTCTCGCCAGCACCGGCAGCCTTTCCGCCAACAACGGGGCCGTGGGTCATTTGGATTTCAGCGCACCAGCGGACACCAGATTTGTCCGCCTATCGCTCGTCTATCAGCGTGCGCTGGGGACCACCCGCATTGAAGGTTCCCTTGTCCTGCATAAGACCGCCCTGGCAACGACCTGATCGCATTCACACGGTCCTTGGACAGGACGGTTCCGCTTGTGTTTGCAGGTAAAGTCCACCCATGGATTGACCTGCGTCACCTATGACCGCATGACAATCCCGCCTCTGCTCAAAGTCTGGGCAGAGGAAGAACGTAATCACGCTGGCGTTGTCTTCATTGACGAAAAGACCATTTCCCCAGCAGATACTGGAGGAATTGTAGGGGCCTTGACGGGGCCAGTAAAGGCAACTGGAAATTGGGACTGGAGCAATAGAATCTATTTCTTGCTGCGATGATGCCACCGCGTCCAATGCAGTAAAGACGAACAGGCGCGACGGCATGTGCATTATTCAGGTTGTCCCTAATCTGTCCATAAGGTTTGGAAGTTGTTTACGGGCGGGTGTTTTGGATCGCAGGGGCAGCTCCTCGTCGCGGAGATGGCCTACAGAATGGGCAGTACTGCGATGAAAACTGTCTCCGGCCCGCGATCAGCCCGTCTGCATCTGCTTCAAGACATGGTTCCACCCTGCGCGGTCAAAATCGGCCCAGGAAAACGCCATCCATACCCGCCCCGCCGTGTTGATGATCAAAAAGCGCAGCCGCTTGGGCCGCGCGCGCAAGAATTCCGCGGGCAACGCGATCCGCTTCAGCGCCGTCAGCACATCGTGTGCGATCACCGCCAGCCGCAGCCACGCCACATTCCACCCCACGGACGAAGACCTGTCCGCGGGGACCCCGGCATTCGCGCCAAAATACTCGCTCGGCATCACCCCGTCGGCCAGCTCGTTCTTCAGCACATCATGCACCGCTTCGACTGTCCCCGCCTTCTCCCGGTGCCACTCGATCAGCCGCTCCGGCTTCCACTCCCACAGGTTGCTCACCACGGCAAAATGCTTCTCCCGATTGCCGTCGGCAAAGAACTCCTCCTGCCGCGGACGTATGCGAATC
>JBMFGT010000085.1:0-2249 GCA_049977205.1 Acidobacteriaceae bacterium
GTAGACAGTGGTAGTCTTTGCTCTAGATGCCGACCGATATTGGCGAAGTTACAAGCTCCGATGTAAATGACGATTTTTCGACTTGTTGTTGTTGACAGTAAAAATCACTTCTGACACTGTAACTTTTGATCGACCTTGTCGATTTCAACGATTCCTGTGCGGATCTCTTCGTCTTGATGAGACGAATACAGCGATGTCTTTAAATTGAAAATCGGACCGGAATTGGTTGACTTACGATCGAAAACGTGGATTCTTGTTTTCGACCTGCTGACAGTAAGAGAATCTTGACCTGTTCCTCTTCTGTCGTAACTCGATGAATTCTTCTTCGATCTTGTCGCTTCTTTCTCGACTGTCTTCCTCTTATCAAATAGGAGACTGTAGCAAGTTGTTTGGTCGAAATTGCTTGTGTTTTGGTGGAGATACTAGTGTCTTCGGCTTCTCTGTTGCAACAGTTGCAATGGCCTTGAAATTTGAATTTTTATCGCTCGTTCTCGGTACTGATTCTTACGTAGACGGCTACGATGCGCGCCGGAAACCTTCCGTGTTCAGCGTATCGGGACTGTTGACCTTCTGGGTGATACCTTCACCGCTTTACCTCGTTTCTTGATGAAAACACTTGCTTTTTCTTCTGCCTGCACCTCAGACAGATTAAAAACAATCAGGTTGATTGCTCTCTTTAGTTAATGTTGGTAAGAACACCTAAGAGCTTTACTATCCTAACCCAGGACTAAGTAACGCAGTTAACTAAAGAGAGTGAGGCGAGAGGAGAGAAGAGCGAACCTCTGCTCCTCGTTAAAAAGGCGTTTGGGCCAACAGAAACACGGTTGAATTACAGACACGTGTCTGAATCACTCTTGGTATTGGTCACGGGTCCTCACTGATCATCCCGTGCCTTCCGGTTCGATTTCATATACCATATACTTATTTTTGTTTCTTTTTTCTTTTTTCTCCAACACACTCCTGTCGACCAATCCTTTGGCCGAAACTCAATGTCCCATGATTGCTTTCTTGAATTTTTGGAACAATTTTCCTTGAAGTGGTTTTGACATATAATCACCCCACATTTCCGTGGTAGGGCAGTATTCGATCTTGAGATTTCCTCTTTCAACTTGATCGGTCAGAAGAAAATAACGGATGTTAAACGCACGTGTACGCTTGCTCGAGCTGCGTTTTCCGTTGTTCTCCAATAAAATTGTACTCTTGTTATCTTGGTACAAAATATTTTTTCAATTGTGTGACCTTGAGCTTCCATAAATAGCTTGGTCCACAATATCATAGTTGCCGCATCATCTGCACCAACAAGCTCAGCTTCGGTGCTACTTCGTGTGTTCAATTTCTGCTTGCGAGAAATTGATTGAGCTGCTCCACCACCGTATGTCATGACGGCTCCGGTGTGGCTCTTGAGGTCAGGATGCACTCCAAAGGCGCTATCCACATACCACTTGATGACATGCAAATCCTCAGTTGACAAAATCAGTTTGTCCTGACATGTCCCATTACAATACTTGATCAAACGGACCAGCTTGTTCCAATCATCTTGGTTGGGGGACTTGACTCTTGTGCACAGCAATGCAATAGCTGTGTGAATATCAGGGCGTGCTCGCTTGCAGGCAAACAGACCCTTTGCAACAAAAGTATGAAATAACTCGGCCTTGTCCTTGTCGAGTTTTGGACCATCACCCTCAGCAAATAAATTCTCAGATGCTGGGGTTGGTGCTGTGTCCGTGGGCTTGAGGTTCATGGGGAATTCTTCAACCATGTTGGAAATATAATCCACCATGTCAACCTTGACTTGACCATCCTGGGAGAAATCAAAAACCATTCCCAGGTAATCGTGAACCTTGCCTCTTGTTGTCTTAACCTCACCATGCGCTCCATACATCTTGTTCAACCATTTTTCAAAATTGTCATTGATCTTGGTATCAACATGACTACTCATAAGATCATCAACATGAAAACGCACAGTGTGTTGCTTGTTGTTGACCACTTTGTTTGCAACACAGGGGTCATACGGATTAAACACAAATCCTTGTTGTTCCAGATCATTTCGGAACTTCTTGTACCACAGTAATGCTGCGACCAACATACCATAGAGGGCGCGCAGTACTTGAACATAGACAACTTTCTTGTTGCTTTCATGCGTAACAAACGACTTGTAAACTTCTGGAGCCATTTCAACTAACAAGTCAACCAGCACTCCTGTAATCTTCATGAAAACACGCTCGTTAGCATCATCCAAATTTGGCATT
>JBMFGT010000086.1:0-2151 GCA_049977205.1 Acidobacteriaceae bacterium
ATGTCTGGGCCAGGGACCATCTCTACAGAAATGCGCGTTTCCAGATGACAGGCCCGCCCAACCAAAGCGGCCAGTGGCGTGGGTTGCCTGACGGGCGAAGGCAACTTGGCAAGCTGTCCGTAGGCCTGCAAAAAGCGGTTCAAAGACCCAGCGCGTTCTTCCATGATGGCAAGTCCGCGTTCAAAATCGTTGGCCAGTGCGCCCCCTGCGGGAAAGGCCTGTCCGGCCCGCTTGCGCAGGCTGCCCGCAATGGACTTGATTGGCGTCAGGGAATTGTTCACTTCATGGGCCAGTACGCGCACCAGACGTTGCCAGGCGCTGCGTTCCTCTTCGCGCAACACGCCGCTCACATCCGATAGAAGCAGCAGCCGGTGCGGCGTTCCACCTTGATAGAAGCGGCTGCGACGGACCATCCATCGCGTCTCCCGGTCACCACTTTGCAGGACGACCACATCTTCTTCCGGCTGTTGTAACAGCGCCGTCAGGCCAAGCTGTTCCGCCGATTGGTGCAGCATGGTTTCCGCTGGCTGGCCCAACATGCGGGCCGCGGCTGGGTTGGTCAGGCGCAACGTGGAGTTGACGTCGAAGGCAAAGACCGGAAGGTCCATCGTCTCCACCACGCGTGCCAACAGGGCCGATGTCTCCAGTTCCACGTGACGGCGTTGCTGCAAGCGGTCCGCCAGCAAATGGACTTCTACCGCGAGGTCGCCCAGTGCGTCCCCCGGCCGCACGCAGCGCGCGCGAAAGGAGTAGTCGTCATCACGCAATGCGGCCACCACGTTGGACAGTGTCTGCAACGGACGCACGATGCGCTCCACGATGGCGAAAAAGATGCTGACCAGTAACAACAGCAGCGCAACCAAAATGCTTGCAGTGGCCCACAGTGGCCAGCGTAGGCGGAGCAGCAGAAGCACGACAGCAACCAGTCCGGGCAACGCCAGCAACATTAGAAGCCAGCGCATGCGGGCCTCAAAGCGGAGAGGAAGAGGCGGCCACTGCGCCCTCTTGCGGTCCTCCTCCAGCGCTTCTTTCTGCGGCGGAGTGGACATTGGAACCGCGACTTTTTCCTCAGGGTCCATATTTTTCCATGCGCCGATAGAGCGCGCCGCGGCTCAATCCGAGCGCCTCCGCGGCCAGACTCACGTTGTGGTCGTAGCGCTCCAACGCCTTGCGGACCAGGATGCCCTCGACCGCTTCCAGGCTGAGTTCTTCCAGGGACGCGGCGGTGTTGCGTGTCCCCTGCAAATTCAGGTCGACCAGGGTGATGTGATTGCCAGCGCACATCAGGACAGCACGCTCCATCGTGTGGTCCAGTTCGCGCACATTGCCGGGCCAGGCGTGCTGCAACAGCCCTTGCAAAGCCGCTGGTTCCAGGCCACGCACGGCCTTGCGATAGCGGGCCGCATGGCGCGCCAAAAAATGTGCGGCCAGCGCCGGAATGTCTTCGCGCCGCTCGCGCAATGCGGGCAGATGGATTTCCACGGTGTTCAATCGGAAGAGCAGGTCTCCACGGAAATTTCCTTGCTTGCACTCTGTCTGCAGGTCCGCGTTGGTGGCGGAAAGCAGGCGCACATCCACGCGCCGCGTGCGCGAGGAACCGACCCGCTCCATCTCCCCTGCTTCCAAAACGCGCAGCAGCTTGGCCTGCTGGCGCATTGGCACGTTGGCGATCTCGTCCAAAAAAATGGTCCCGCCATCGGCCAGTTCAAAGCGGCCCATGCGGTCCGCGCGCGCATCGGTGAAGGCCCCTTTCACATGGCCAAAGAGTTCGCTCTCAAAGGTCCCCTCCGGCAACGCACCTGTGTTTACCGCGACAAACGGGGCCTGCGCGCGCAAGGACAGGGCGTGCAGCGTGCGCGCCACCACCTCCTTGCCCGTGCCGTGTTCGCCGGTGATGAGCACATTTGCGTCCGACGGCCCCACGCGCGCAATGGTGTCCAGGACTGGGCGCATCGCTGGGGCCGTGGCAATCATCTCTGGCCTGCCAGCGGCATTCAGCAGACGGTTCTCCACCTCCAACGCCTGCGCGCGACGCAGGGCGCGACGCAGTTCCACCTGCGTCTGCACAATCGTCAGCAGGCGCGCATTTTCCCAGGGCTTCTGCACAAAGTCCCGCGCACCGTATCGCATGGCCTCCACGGCCAGATCGAC
>JBMFGT010000087.1:0-2037 GCA_049977205.1 Acidobacteriaceae bacterium
ATCAAGAAAATGCCTCAATTGGTAAGGGCTTTTTTTAAAACCCCAAGTGTCGCCTATATTACCGACTAGTGAGTAAACCGGCCTGTGTTCAGATTTGTTCACTTTTTCGTGCGTGCTAACAATGTGCAACCTCGTCGCGCCACTTGAGCGCCTGGCGAGTGCCCTCCTCCAGCGTGGTGACTTCCAGGTCAGGCAGGGGTGGGCGCATGGGCCGGTTGTTGGGGCGCGCTCCACGGTGCTGGCCACCCCCTGCCGCAGAAAGGGCAATCTTGGTAAGTTTGCTGGTGCTCATAAAGGTGAGGTTTCTTTCTCCGCCCTACAGTAATTATCCATGGGGCACCTGTCTCACCATTGTTGTCACAGAGGGCCGTTGCGCCCGATGTGCAGCACTTCAAGTCCTTGGACTTGAGGCGGGCGCGACTGATGGGGAGATCAAAGCTGCATACCGAATGCTCGTGAAGGTCTGGCACCCAGATCGCTTCGAGGGCGACAGAAATCTGAAGGCGTCCGCTGAAGAGAAACTGAAGAGCATAAACACCGCGTTCAGGTTTCTTGCTTTGCCATCTTCGAAGAAAGCCCGGCCAACACAGCCAAAAACTGCCGCCTCGCCCGCTCAAACTCAGGAACCGAACCAGAGGAGAGAAACCGGCTCAAAGCAAGCCGCACCTGCTGGGGAAGCAACCAAGGCGACGCAGCCGAAATCCGACGCCAATGGCGAGGCCCCTAAACGACCGCCTAATGCTGCCCCACCATCTCCTCCAGCCCAACCGGCTCCTGCGCCAGCGCGCCCCAATTCGAGTTCCTCACCTGTGCTAAGAACCTTTCTGAGGTGGGCCACTTTTACATGCGCCATCGGTTTCGGTAGGTACTTGTTGCAAATGGTCGAAAGCAAGCCGAGTGGGGATACAGTTGCGACAAAGACCTACGATAATGAGCGCGCTAAGGCACTCGGTGGGCTTGATGTTCCGATACAGAAACAATCGTACGAAATCACACGAGGTCTACAAAGCTCAAATCAACGCAAGGCCGCAATCGATTCCCCGCACGGCAATCAGAAAATTCGGCGGACTACGCCGCAAAAGGAGAAGGAAACCCGGCCACAACCGATTGTGACATCATCCTCTCTGACGAACCTTCCCTATATAACGATTGGCTCTTCGAAGGATCATGTGCTGGCAATTCAAGGGACTCCGACAGCATTCTCACAGAACTTGTTCGAGTATGGGGCCTCGGCAATTTACTTCAGGGACGGCAAAGTTGTGAATTGGAAAAACTGGCCAGCCCTGAACCCCCTCCGTGTCAAGCTTCCTCCAAATGTTTCCGCAGACAGAAATCTCGATTACTTTACGGTTGGCTCAACAAAGGATGAAGTTCTTGCGGTCCAGGGCACTCCAACCGCGTTTTCACAAGATGAGTTCGAGTATGGTGCGTCCCAGGTGTATTTCAAGAATGGCGAGGTAGTGAGCTGGAAAAACTGGCCAGAGCTAAATCCTCTCCGTGCCAAGCTTCACTGTAAGCATCAGAGCCCTCTGTGCCAAGATGAGTGAGACAGGTGCCCATGGATAATTACTGTAGGGCGGAGAAAGAAACCTCACCTTTATGAGCACCAGATAGGTTAGGTATTGGGAAACGCCGATGTCGACAGGAAGGGCTCTCGGTTGAGGAATAATCCGCTCTTGCATGAACGAGACTGGCCCATCTCTACTGCGGAGAGCGCAGAGCATGGGCATTCCCACGGCAGACAGCAGAGGGGGCCGCGGGCGGGCGCGAGTCAAGACACGATTCCGTACATGGGGAAGGATGCGGACGTCTTGACGCGCGTCCGCAGCGTGGCCAAAATCAAGCAGCCGTGGGGATGCCGCAAGAGGACCGCCGAGCGGCGATCCTCCCATGAATGCGCATCATGCGGGCGCTGGCCGCCGCGTGGTACACACTGTCCATCTCAACGCCGAGATAGTTGCCCCTTATCTCTGCATGCACCTTGCCTTTCAAATCGAGCACTTGATAAGTCCGGGAACATGTGTACTTGGCCAACTC
>JBMFGT010000088.1:0-2002 GCA_049977205.1 Acidobacteriaceae bacterium
GCGAAGCAACTGGGGCCAGCGGCATCCAGTAATAATGTCCGGCCAGCCGCTGCCCAGTTTGCTCTGGGTGCTGGAGGGTCGTCAAACAGTCCCACGATGCCCTTGGCCCCCACCCCCCGCAACGCTGCATAGACCGCTGGCTTGTTCGGCAGATTGTCCCAGATTTCGTTAGGGCTTTCCTCGTCCGGCATGTACCGTGTATCGTAAATTTCTGAGGTCACATGGACCGAGGCAAGCCGCGCCCAATAGTGGTCGCCCTTGCAGGCCTCAAAACACGCAACTTCACTGCCAGAAGGGACGTCATATTGGGCCAATTTACCCGCTGCCTCATATATCTCTGCGTTATACCAACCGGAATATGTACCTGCCATAACGGCGTTTTCACGTGCCTTTGTAATGGCCTTTACTCCAAGCATCAATACGGTGATGGCGAGGAGGATAGTCGCTCCTTCTGTTTGGTAGCGGCCCCTTACATTGTCGCTGGGCGCTACCAAAAGCCCCATCATGGCAATCCATGCAATCCAGAAAGGCCCGGAAACATAGCGGTCTTCAAAGTGAACTCCGACATACATAATAAAAGAAACAATGAAGACTGTGCAGAACAGGATCAGTATTAGGCGCAAAGGAACAACCCGAACTGCCCGCATTCCATATATGAGGATGACTATAGGAAATGCAAGTAGTATCGAATGAATGATCGTAAAGCGGAACATGTGCCTGGACTGTCTCAGAGATGATCGAAGCTGTTCCTTGAGATGGAAGGAAGGATGGACGCCATCATTAGGATAACTGGGATCGAACCAGGAACCATAAGTAGCGTGGGGAAAATGTGGTATGTATACCACGACCGGGTCTGACAAGAGTTCAATATCTGGGTGCTTCAGATGAACACTTGCACCCCCAAATCTCCATAGTTGATTGTTGAGCAAGTGCATTGGCTGCGTACCAGACACATGCCATGCATAATTCAATTTTCCTGAGTCCCCGAAATCGAACCTTCCCTTTTGAATAGACAGGGCCGTGATATAGGGGGACACAACGATTGCGAAAACAACCATTGCAAGGAGAATTTTTCTTTTTGGATGATGAACGGAATGTTGCATGAACAAAAAAGCGGCCAATACAACAAAGGCCATCCCAGCAAGGACAAATCCAGGGGACTTTACCAAATACGCAAGGCCGAGAGAGAGACCCATCCCTACGACGGAGGCGTAACTGCCTGTGAAGGTCATCCGCAGTAGAAATGCGAAGGCAAGTAGAAGTAGGCCGGCGAAAAGTCCATCAACTCGGATTTTCCCAAAGCTGAATTCCTGCTGCCAGGAAAACAGGACAACCGAATAAGCGGCAATATACAGGAGCGGGTCAGGGAGCGCCCACGCAATTGGAGTGGATGTTTCATTCGTGTGTAGGTTGCGGACGTGCAGCAGCGAGCGCACAAAAAATGCAGTACACGCAATGGAAGCCAGAAAGATGCAGTAGTTGACCCAATAAAAGACCTGTAACTCGTGCATCCGGTCCGCATGGCTTATCAGCTTGCCGAGGGCCAGCAGCGCCGGATAGCCTGGGTTCCACAGACCATTCACAACATCATGCCAGCGCCCGTGCAGCATCGCGCTGGCAATGTCCATGTAGGAAACAGCGTCTCCGTCTATCTGATATGGATCGTACCGGACATAGCCCAGCATGAGGACCGCCATGCTGAAAGCGTAGAGCGCGGGCGACCATTTGTAGAGGGCCTGCTTCATCGTGCTCCATCCATCGGGGAGGATTTTCATCTCGTGGTCCAAAAATTAGTCTACAGGCAACATTCCCCACGCTTCCATTGGAAAATGCACGAAAAAATGCAGTCCTACAAATTGTAGCGATTGGCCCGTTTTTCCTGGTGGCGCTGCTGGGCCAGCGTAATGAGGCGGTCAATCAGCCTGGGGTAGGGCAGGCCGCTGGCCTCCCACAGCTTGGGATACATGCTGATGGAGGTGAAGCCGGGCAACGTGTTGACCTC
>JBMFGT010000089.1:0-1921 GCA_049977205.1 Acidobacteriaceae bacterium
CGGCTGCCGCTTCACCGTCTTCCCCGCCAGAAATGACCAGGACGGTAACACGCTGCACATGGCCACAAGCGTGGAGTGGCTATCAACTCCATGTTGCAACAATGACAAAGGATATGTCAGGTGCAGCAGTGCACAAACAATGTGCTACACATCATAAAGGCATGAAAGATGTCATCTTGCTTGACTCAGGATCAAGTATTGGTGCAACCTTTATGAACCCAGACTTGGTCACAGACATTAAAATGGCCAAGCAACCAATCAACATGACAACAAATGCAGGAGAAAAACTCATTGGCCTGGAAGGACAGGTAAAAGGATTTGGTAAGGTCTACTATGATCCAACAATGATGGCGAACATTTTCGGACTTTCGGAAATGGTCGATCGCTGCAGAGTTACCTTCGACTCGGATGTCGAGGATGCATTTGTCGTGCATGTAAAGGATGGGAAAATTAAATTCTCCCGCACCCCGGAAGGTTTATATGCATACAAACCTACCAAACGCTACCTGGCTGAGGTAGCAGAATCAAAGCAAATGTCGCCACCATCTGAACATGGCGCAACATTTAATTACCGTGGCAAGAGTTTCCTTGTCACCACTCTCATGGAGAATCGAAAGGGCTACACGCAGCGTCAATTCGAGGATGCGAAGCGTGCGCGTAAGCTCTATCATATTGTTGGATGCCCTACAATTGAAAATTTCAAAAATATTCTGAGGCAAAATATTATTCAGAATTGCCCAGTTACTCCAGCTGATGTGGATTTGGCTGAGAAAATTTTTGGTCCAGACATTGGAACATTAAAAGGAAAAACAACCCGCAAAGCACCACCACGTGTTAAGGAAGATCTGGTGGAGGTTCCGCCTGAATTAAAGGAAAAGCACAAAAATTTGACTTTCTGTATGGATATTCTATATGTCAATGGAATGCCAATGCTCACTGGGATCGACAGGTCGATTCGGTTCCGCAGTCTTGTTCCATTGGACAATCGAACAGCAGAAAATTATTCGAAGGTCTTGATAAAATTCTCTGTCATTACAACAGTGCCGGACACAACATTGAAACAATTTTGTGTGATCAAGAGTTCAAGCCATTGATGGATCTAGTCAAGGATGAACTTGGTGTATCAATGAATTACACAACCACCGACGAGCATGTTCCGGAGGCGGAACGAAACAATCGCACAATTGCCGAACAGATCCGCTGTGCCTACCACAACCTCCCCTACAAAGCCCTGCCAAAAGTTATGCTAAGGTATTTGGCAATGGTGTCAACAAAGCAGCTGAATCTGTTGCCAGCCAAGGGAGGAGTGTCACCTTACCTGAGCCCTCATGTTATTTTGGGTGGAAGGAATTGGGATTTTAATAAGCATTGCCAAATTCCATTTGGAGCTTATGTTCAGGCATATCAGGAAAATGCACCAAAAAATACAAACAATCCGCGAACAATTGATGCAATCTACCTACGTCCTACCAATAATATTCAAGGAGGACATGAGCTTATGGATTTAAACTCAGGTCGAGTTATCACCCGCCCACGAGTCTGGGAAATTCCTGTCACACCCGTCGTCATTAGAGCCGTCGAAACTATGGCTGAGGAGCAAGGGATTAAGTCGCTCAAACTACAAAACCGACGTAAAACAACATTCTACCCTGCCGATTGGATTGCAGGAGTGGACTACAACAACAAAAACAACGACCACGACGACGAAGACGATACCGAATATGAAAATGAAGACAACAACAACGCAGAATATGAAGACGACGATGCGATCGAGGAGGAAGAAAATTTCGATCGAGTCGACCAACAAGAAATTGACGAAATATTGGCAGATACAGCAAAGGAAGAAGAGGCCAATCCAACCGACATGGAAGAAAATGAAGCTCAAGAACAGCTAGAAGAAGAGGCACAAGAAGATGATGCC
>JBMFGT010000090.1:0-1763 GCA_049977205.1 Acidobacteriaceae bacterium
GGTTGGTGCTGGGCGTGCTAGCCAGCCGTGTTCTTGCCAGCATTGTCTATGGGGCCACATCGAACGACCCGGTGGTGTTGGTTGGTGTGGTATTGACCATGACGCTGGTGGGCGCGCTGGCGACATGGGTCCCCGCAAGCCGCGTGCTCCACCTTGTTCCCATACGGCTGCTACGGGAAGAGTAAATGGTTTTTCAATACAGAGGGGGACGGATGATTGCACTGAAAAATGTGGAACGGAGTTACAAATCTGGCGCGGGGCAGATGTGGGTGCTGCGGCGCATCCATCTGGAGATACAGCCGGGAGAGTTTGTCACCATCATGGGGCCGTCGGGCGCGGGAAAGTCCTCGCTGTTGAACATTCTGGCCATGCTGGACGACCAGTGGCAGGGCGAGTTTTTCTTTCAGGGGCAGGCCGTGCACACGTTGCAGCGCAAGCAGCGCGCGGAGCTGGCGCGACGCAGCATTGGCATGGTCTTCCAGAGCTATTACCTATTGGACGACCTGACCGTCGCGGAGAACATTGACCTTCCGCTCACTTACAAAAACATCCCTGGTCCGGAGCGGCAGGCCATGGTCGCAGACATTCTAGACCGCTTCCGCATGGTGGCCAAAAAAGACCTGTTCCCCTCGCAACTTTCTGGCGGACAACAGCAATTGGTGGGCATTGCCCGTGCGGTCATCCACAACCCCGCCCTGTTGCTGGCCGACGAGCCGACGGGGAACCTGCACTCCACGCAGGCCAAGGAAATCATGGAGATGTTTCGCACGCTGAATGAGCAAGGCACCACCATCGTACAGGTGACACACTCCGAAACGAACGCCGCCTACGGCACCCGCACCGTGGAATTGCACGATGGCTGGATGACGATGGACACCAAACACCCGGAGCTGGCGGCCACGCCGCAGGGAGGGCGTCCCTGATGCATCGCTTCCATTCTGCAAAGACCATACGGCAAGAGAGATTGACAGCAACGGGCTTATTTGAAACCGTTGCTATTACATATATACCAAAGTCCCGGCCAGTAAAAAGACCTTGGCCCGGTGTTTTGGCTTTAGTGGCGATAATAGTAACTTCTTCAGTTACAATTATGGCGCAAACCACCGGCACAATGGAAAACAGTCCCGGCCAGGTGTATCTTGGCATACCGCATTCCAGCGCGCCGTGGAGGGCCTACGCTCCCTCCAGCGTGCCACAGCCAGAGATGAGCAATTCCCCGCGATTGGATTCCATTATACGGGACGGCAAGCTGTATCTTTCCTTGCAGGACGCCATCACGCTGGCGCTGGAAAACAACCTTGACCTGGAGATAGCGCGCTACAACCTGCCCATTGCGGCCACAGACGTGGAACGCACGCAGGCCGGAGGCAGCTTCCGTGGGGTAAATACCGGCGTGGTGCAAAACACACCCGGTGCAGGCGTGGGAGGGATGGGCGCAGCGGCCACTGGGGCGGGCGCCGGAGGTACCAGCGGCGGCGCTGGCGGCGCTGGCGCGGGCGCTGCTGGGTTGGTGGAGAACACGCTGGTCATTGGCACGCAGGTCTCCTCTTATGACCCGCACATTACAGGCACGGCCAGCGTGGAACATCTGACTTCGCCGGTGACCGACGAACAATTTTACGGCGTGCCGTCCTTCCAGCAAAATACGACGATTGGCAATGTCAGCTACTTGCAGGCCTTCCCCACGGGCACCAGCATTGAGTTTGATTTTTTAAATAACCGGCAAACGGTCAACAGTCCGTACTACAATCTGACTCCGGTGC
>JBMFGT010000091.1:0-1743 GCA_049977205.1 Acidobacteriaceae bacterium
CTCTGTGGTGGGACAGTATTCAATTTTCAAATTGCCCTTTTCAACTTGATCTGTTAAGAAAAAATAACGAATATTGAACGCTCGGGTGCGCTTGCTAGTGCTGCGCTTCCCATTGCTTTCCAACAAAATTGTACTCTTGTTGTCCTGGTACAAAATATTTTTCTCAATGGTATGTCCTTGGGCTTCCATAAATAATTTTGTCCACAAAATCATAGTGGCTGTATCATCTGCAGCAACTAATTCAGCTTCAGTGCTGCTTCTTGTATTCAATTTCTGCTTACGCGAAATTGATTGAGCTGCTCCACCTCCGTATGTCATCACGGCTCCGGTGTGGCTCTTGAGATCGGGATGCACTCCATAAGCGCTATCCACATACCATTTGATGACATGCAGGTCATCAGTGGACAAGATCAACTTGTCTCCTCGGGTTCCATTGCAGTACTTGATCAACCGGATCAGTTTGTTCCAATCATCTTGATTTGGAGACTTGACTCGAGTACACAGCATTGCAATTGCTGTGTGAATATCAGGCCTTGCTCTTTTGCAGGCAAACAAACCTTTTGCAACATAAGTATGGAAAACTTCGGCCTTGTCCTTGTCTAGCTTTGGACCTTCGCCCTCAGAAAATAAGTCATCAGCTGCTGGAGTTGGTGCTGTGTCAGTTGGCTTCAAGTCTATTGGAAAATCATCGACCATGTTAGCAATATATTCAGACATGTCGACTTTCACCTTGCCTTCTTCAGAAAAATCAAAAACCATTCCGAGGTAATCATGAACTTTCCCTCGTGTTGTCTTGACCTTCCCATGTGATCCATACATCTTGTTGAGCCAAATTTCAAACTTGTCATTGACCTTGGCATCAACATGGCTGCTCATTAAATCATCAACATGGAAACGCACGGTCTGTTGCTTCTTGTTAACTTCCCTGTTGGCAACACAGGGGTCATAAGGATTAAAGATGAAGCCTTCCTGTTCCAAATCACTACGGAACTTCTTGTACCACAATAAAGCTGCCACAAGCATTCCATAAAGAGCTCGTAGCACTTGTACATATATTACTTTCCTGTTTCCTTCAAATGTGACAAATGGCTTGTACACTTCTGGAGCCATTTCAACAAGTAAATCGACAAGCACTCCTGTGATTTTCATAAACACGCGTTCATTTGCATCATCTAAATTGGGCATTTGCGCTTGAATGAATGCATTAGGAACATCGGCAGTCATTACATCACGCTTTTCTTTTGCATCAACAATTGCGGTGAGCATTATACTCTCCAGTGCAACAGTCGGACTTGCGGCATCCTCCCTGGATAACCATTCTCGCGTTGGCTTGCCATTGTAAACCATTCGCCCCTTAATAGACTTGTCTCTCTTCTCAGTGAGAAACATGAGTGCTTCCATTGTCTTTCGCTTTTCATCAGCAGACAATTTTGTCACATCAATTGGAGTAAAACAGTTTCTTTTATGCAGCTGCTCAAGTTCCTTACTGGCAGCTTGCTCTCCAGCCTTCTTCAATTTCATGAGAACTTTTTGTAAAATATATTGTTGAGCAAAACTTGCACCGAGTGTTGTAGCTTTGGAATTAATCTCTGTCATGCACCGTGCAATAACCATTGCCAACTGCGGATTATACTCTTCAACATTTTCCGCATCAATGGTGACATCAAATTCAACATGTTTGGTTTGACTCCATCCGCTGCTGCAAGGCAAGCGCAGCAGCGTACTCCATCCGTCCGGCATAGG
>JBMFGT010000092.1:0-1741 GCA_049977205.1 Acidobacteriaceae bacterium
TCCGCGTTTCGTTCCAAGACCTCCGGGATGATCCTTTTGCGGAGCGCCTCAAAGGGGAGTTGGTCCCGGAAGAACCATGTTTCATTGTTGGTCATCGCGTCCAGCACCTTGGCGTGCAGGACTGAGGTGGGGTCTACGCGTAGCATCCCCAGTAACTCCTGTACCGAAGACAGTTTATTTTCATAGGCCAACTCCGCGAGCCTGCTCTCAACCAGGTATTCTTTTCCAGGCTCAATGATGATCGCGGAGTTCTCTTCCATGAACTTCTGGAGGTATCCGAATTCTGCCGGGGCAAGTGTCATAATTACGGCTTGGTTGGTCTATGTTTCTGTGTCATGTTGCTTAATATGTATTGGCGACGCCAGCCCTCTGGGAGACGCGGCGCACGATTTCCCCTCCGATCTCCGCCAATGGCAGGGTACGGTCCGCCAGGCCGGCCTTGGCTATAAAACCGGGCATCCCCCAGACCACAGAACTGGCCTCGTCCTGGACAATGATCTGTCCTCCGACACGTTTGATATGCTCACATCCACGCAGGCCGTCCTGGCCCATGCCCGTCATTACAACCGCCAGCGTGTTCGCCCCATATACCTCCGCGACCGAACGAAAAAGCACATCGACAGAGGGACGGCAAGAATTCTCGCGTTCGTCCTGATTGGTCCCAATGCAAACGCCAGTATGGTCCAGCCTCACCGTCATGTGGAAATCACCCGGAGCGATCCAGGCCTTTCCTGGTTCCAGGCGGTCTCCCGCGGACGCCTCGACGACTGGAATGGCGCTGGTGGAATTCAGACGCTCGGCGAGGAAGCGAGTAAAGGTCGGCGGCATGTGCTGCACGATGACGACTGGTACCGGCAGGTCTTTGGGGAGAAGGGGGACGACCTCCGCCAACGCGTTCGGCCCTCCTGTGGAGGTGCCAATGGCGACCACGTCAATCCGTGCGGACGCCCTTGGTGAAAGAGTAAGCGGCAGGGCCATTTCCGCCGGGGTCCCTCTGGCCGCCGCCCGGATTTCCTCGCGCCAATTGAAAGGCGGCAGTTGCACATCTGTTGGGACATGAACGGATTTTTCGTAGGCGGCAGAGCGGCCCGAATGCAGGCCGCAGAGGGCCTTCAACTTGGGGAGTAGTTCCGAGCGGATACGTTCCATGCCCTCAGTAGGACCATTTACATTGGATGGCTTGGTTACGTAGTCGTCCGCACCCATGGCCAAGGCGTCCAAGGTAGAAGCCGCACCTTTTTCGCTCAGGGCGCTAAACATCACGACCGGAAGTTTGGGGTATCGCTCTCTCAGTAACTTCAAAGTCTCCAGTCCGTCCATCTCTGGCATATCGATGTCAAGGGTCACGGCATCTGGCGTCACCTGTTCCAGCATAGACAGCGCAATTTTCCCATTGGCAGCGACCCCGGCAATGGCGACATCCGGGTCTTGGGAAAGCGCCTCACGCATCATGGTACGCATCACCACCGAATCGTCCACAACCAATACCCGCAGCAGTTTCATCTGAGATATCCCAACCTGTCCTTAACGTTCCGCTTCTTATAAAAAGTGGCGGCAGGGGGCCTGATAAATTGACCCCGCCGCCATTGCTGAGACATGGACAACTGTTAGATCTTGAATTGAGAGATCAGGCCTTGCAGTTCGACAGCGGTCTGCTTCAAGCTCAAAGCAGACTTCTGGGTATCGGAGGCGCCCGCGCTGGTCATTTGCGCGGCCTCGGCGACCCCACCTATGTTCTTCC
>JBMFGT010000093.1:0-1593 GCA_049977205.1 Acidobacteriaceae bacterium
AAGGAAGCATGGGAAAACAGAAAAGGCGCGGAGTGACTCCGCGCCTTGGCAAATACAGCGTTGTTTTTTGATTTATGGGATGTAATAACGGAAGGAGGTCCAGAACATATTGTCATCCGCCGTTGGACCGCCGCCGATGCCGGCCCAGGTCTTGCGCTGCATGTAATCATACTGCATTCCGTACACCAGTTTCCCCTTGTTACCACGGTAGAAGTTGTACCAGAAACCCACATCGTGCGCTGTAAGGGCACGCGTGTCCCCGGCACAATTTGCCGGGCCACCGGGACCATAAGGGGAGGAAGTGGGCACCGTCTCTGTTTCGCACCCGCTGTTACTAAAGGCAGGCGAGCCATAACCGACTGGGCCCCCGCTGGCATTCACGTAGGCCGCGCGGCCTGCATAGTCGCCCCCGTAGTAGTAGTAGAGGTCCAGCTTTCCAGGGTGGAATTCCAGCGAACCCAGGGCGACCAGGTTGTGCAGCGGCGCCAGCGTGCCATCTGGATGCACCGTGGTGTCCGGCAGGGTGGAGGCCCCATACCGTCCAACACTCTGGCCGTACAGGCCACGGAGACCGATGTTATACAGGCCCTTCCTGAATGGGAACCAGGCTGCGCCCTCCACGCCGCCAGCGACCTTGGAGGCGTTATACGCACCCGTTGCGCTCTTCGTGCTGACGTTCGGATAGACGCGGTCACGCAGGAAGGTGCTGATCCCGGCCACCTCGTAATGCCCGAACCCAGGCTCAATCGCAATTTTCGCAATGATGTCCGGGGCCATATTGATCGAGTAATTCGCGTTTGGATTCAACAGTCCACCCGGATTACCGGCCGTGCCCAACACAAAATTATTACTGTATCCATGCCCGCCAAAGGTCGTCTGCGGGTTTTCCAGGGACACGCCAACAAACATCTTCCTGTTAAAAAAGTTGTCATACATGCGCATCCCGTACTGTCGCGCCCAGATATAGCCAGGGGTATATTGGGGGTCAATGGTGAATACTACGGCCTCGGACTTGTTTTCAAACCCCTTGGTTGTCTCTGTAAGGAACGACCACATCTGCCCGCCTACGATCGTAAAGCCGCCGTCCCGCTGATAGCGCGCCCACATCTGCCGCTGGCGGAGCGGATAGCTGTTGCTCTCGTTATTATTGGAGGTCGAACCGGCGTTCAGGAAGTCAGCTTCGTAGTAGCCGCCGATGGTGGCGTGGTCCACCTTCCCCTCAACGTTGAAGGTGATCCGCGACTGACGGCCCGTGGCCACAAACTCTGTCTGTTGCCCCAATGCAGAATTGGTGAATGGAATGGCATTGAATGGCGTATTCAACCCGCCACCAGTGGCCCGTTGGCGGAACGCAGTTTCAGCCGCCAGGAAGCCCCCTGGTGTGAAGTAAACACCTTTGTACTTCAAAGCAATCGGGTCCGCGTAATTCTCGCGGAGTCCTTCGCCAAACTGCCGCACGGCCTCCAACGTGTCCTGGCTCTTTTTCGCGGTCGTGACGGCCTCCTGGGACGCCGTGACCGCCTGTTGCGAAGCTGCCTGGACGCTCTGCACTTGCTGCTTCAGATTGGTGTAGGCGGGATTGTTTTCCCCCGC
>JBMFGT010000094.1:0-1571 GCA_049977205.1 Acidobacteriaceae bacterium
ACCAGCGTCGCTTCGCTCCGACGTCCTGCCCACATCACCGTAATCTGGTGCCCACATCAACGGAATACGCACATCCGAAATGGGTGCAACCGCAGGAGCGATTGGCGCTGGACATGGTCCGCCTGGAATGGGCGCATGTGGAAGCCTTCGACGCGGCGGATGGGCCTGTTGTTGGCCCGGAGGACCTGCTGGAAGTGGCCCCAGCAACGCAGTTTGCCATTCAGCCGCACGTTCGCCTGCTGCAGCTTGCGTATCCCGTAGACGATTTGCTGCTCGCAGTAAAAGACGATTCAGACCAGCAGCACGACGCAGCCAGCAATGCGGGTCCCTATCGGCGCAAGCAGCACCCAGCGGTCAAAAGGATGCAGCGGCCCAACCGGGAGCGGATCTACGTTGCTGTCTATCGGCACCACTACAGTGTTTGGTTGCGACGGTTGACGCCCGAAGCTTTTCGTATGCTCCGTTCGATACAGCAGGGCGACCCCCTTGGGACCGCACTGGACCATGCGCTGCATGGCAGCCGTCTGCGCGAAAGTGGACTTGCAACGCAGGCACAGGAGTTGTTCGCAGAGTGGTCGCAACTTGGTTGGTTCTGCAAAGCGTCCGATACTACGTGTTTGAATGTGGACAATTCGCCCGAACGGAGACAAGACAAAATATGAAAAATCAACTGATGGGCTGTTATCGAATGTTCAAGAATGCAACCCCAGCCTGCAATCGTCGTTCCTGCTGTTCATCCGCCTCTATTGGGGCCTTCAATTTATGCAGATTGGCTGGGGAAAGCTGCATAACATCTCCGGAGTGACCCACTACTTCACGCAACTCGGTCTTCCTTTCCCCCACCTGACAGTCATCTTCATTGCGCTGCTGGAATTCGTTGGCGGCATTCTTCTGATGCTTGGCTTGGCCTCCCGTCTGATTGCCTTCCCGCTTACCATCGACATGATCGTCGCCTATATCGTTGGCGATCGTAAAGCGCTCCTCTCCTTTTTCAGCGACCCAGGTACGTTCTACGTTGCCGATCCATTTACTTTCCTATTCGTGTCCTTGCTGGTCCTCATCTTCGGACCTGGGCGCTTTGCACTCGATTCGCTGATCGCAAAGCAATGGGCCGACTGACTACTTTCCTTGACCGTCCAGAAGTGGGGGGGGCCCAAAGAACACGTCCACTAGCGGCCAACGGACCACGCGCGTGCGTGCCTTTACTGGGACGGAACGCCAGGCCGTACTTGACCATCTACACGCGGAGCGCTTCCGTAACAAGGCCCCGGCGGAGGCCACACCACCCTGTTCGACGAAGACGCGTGCCTCTGCTCGATGCACACCATGCATCGCATCCTGGCAGCATCGGCCTGTTGGAGGACGCTGTGTTTGTAATCCGCCGCGAAGGGCAATCTTTCCAGGTTTGCTGGTACTCATAAAGGTAGAATTTATTTCTCCATCCTACAGTAGTTGTCCATGGGGCACCTGTCTCACCATTATTGTCACGGAGGGCCCGACCGGAGTACGGTCCTAATGTCGTTGGATTGGGCGGGTGTATTCATTCACAGTGTTCGGTTGCTGGAGGTAGG
>JBMFGT010000095.1:0-1518 GCA_049977205.1 Acidobacteriaceae bacterium
CACTCTTGTCCAAGACAGCGTTTTTGTCGCAGGCGCGCGGTTGATTTCAAAGGACATACCCATTTTTTCCCGCTGACTGCAGCAGGTCTGTCCGGCATCCCATCCGCAATGGATTTCTAAGTTCTATTCATGGTGCTGTCCAACTTATCCACCTATAAGTGTCGATTTACTGTCGTTACTCTGTTTGTACTCCTTCGCTGCTGTCCAACTCTGAGCTACCACAGCAGCGGCATTGGCAACTGCTCGCACAGTTCACGCGCTGCTGGCGGCCCTTGCAGCGGACAATCCAGCCAGGCCCACATATCCCGGAAAATAAACAGTTGCTGCCGCAGCAGCGCCGCCAGATTGGACAACGACCAGCCAAAGCTGGATTTCATCTGCAGATACTTCAAGATCAGCATGGCGATCAGTGCCGTCCATACCTGCGTCTTGACCGCATTGGCGCTGGTTCCCAGGAACGTCTTCACTTTCAATGTTTGCTTCAGCGCCTTAAAAAACAACTCTATCTGCCAGCGCTCCTTGTAGATCGCGGCAATCGTGGACGCCGCCAAGTGGAGCAGGTTGCTAAAGAACACCAGCACTTCCTGCTTGTCCTGGTTCCAGTATTCGACCCGCCGGAACAGGACTGTATCTTCGCCGCCTTGGCCCAAGGCCGGCAGAGATACGATCTGGTCGCGGATGACATTGCCTTTCTTCGGCACCTCGCACTCCTGCTCCACCGTGTAGACCGCGTTGGTCTTCATCCGCGTCACGAAAAAGACACCGTCGCGCGTCATCTCCGCAAACCACTCGTAATCGTTGTAGCCGCGGTCGATGGCCAGGATGGTCCCCGCTTCCAGACGCAGTCCCCGGGCCACTTGCAACTCGCTGTGCTTGCCTTCCGTCACCACGGCAAACGACGGCAGGTAGCCATCGTGGTCCAACAAGAGATGCAGCTTGATCGCGCCCTTCCTCTGGCGATACTTGGCCCAGTCGAACATGGTTGCCGACAGGTCGATGATGCTGCCGTCCAGACTCATCAGCTTGTTCTTGAAGCGGAACTTCTTGCGCCCGCCCCGTGCCGCCACCTCCGCCTGGCATTTCCCCAGCAATTGGCAGAAGACCGTCCGGTAGAGTTCCCACGGACGTTGCGCGTTGGCATACGCCAAGGTCGAGCGCTTCGGCGTTTCACTGAACCCCAGGTGCTTCAGCGGCGACTCGCAACCGGCCAGCCCCATGCAAACTTCCCGCAGCGATTTCAACTGCGCCACCTGGCAAAACAGCATCGAGACAAACTGGCCCCAACAGGTGAACCCCTTGGCGTGCCGCTCCGCCTTGTGGTTTTCCACCGCCCGCTCGAATTCCCCACGGGAAAATAGTTGCAATATCTGCGAAAATACGCTGCATACTTGATTCATGACTGGTCTTCCCCTTTCTGTCAGTGGTCCCGGCTAAGAACCCATTCCAGAGTAGCGGAGACCAGTCTCCTCCCGCATCCGTCACGCCGCCTGAGTTAGCAATTTATCTTGGACAGCAGTG
>JBMFGT010000096.1:0-1483 GCA_049977205.1 Acidobacteriaceae bacterium
TACACTTCATTTTGGATGGTCCCGCGATTTGGGAGGTCCCGGCCATTGCGTGTGGGAAGCTCTGCCATCCACGAGGCGGGAGGTTGTGGTAGGCACAGCGGATTCGTTCCGCTATTGTTCGGTTGTTTTGTTCCGCCTCTGGAACATGTTCATCAGTTGTGGTGTAATTCATATACACATCAAGCTCATCCTTGACTTGATCCATCAAGGGTTTAAATTCTTGATCACAATAAATAGTTTTGATGATGTGACCAGCATCATTATACCGACGGAGAATTTTATCCAACCCGGAATAAAGTTCATCAGCCGTTCGGTTCTCAAGTGGGACAAGACTGCGGTAGCGAATATTGCCATCAATTCCTGTTAACATTGGCATCCCATTGACATAGAGGATGTCCATATAATATGGCAATTCCTTGTGTTTCTCTTTTAATTCACGCGGTACTTCAACAACATCATCCTTAACACGTGGTGGTGGTTTGCGTGTTGTTTTCCCTTTCAAGGTTCCAATGTCTGGACCGAAAATCTTTTCAGCTAAGTCAACATCGGCAGGTGTAACCGGACAATTTTGAATAATATTTGCCCTGAGAAGATGTTTTAAATTCTCAATAGTTGGGCATCCCATGATATGGTAGAATCGGCGTGCACGCTTGGCATCATCAAACTGGCGCTGCGTGTAGCCTTTGCGGTTTTCCTCCACACTGGAGATAAGAAAACTCCTGCCACGGTAGGCAGTCACAGCATCAGTGCTGTCTGGTGGGTTCATACATTTGGATTCTGCTACTTCTGCAAGGTAGCGGTCACTGGGTTTGTAGGCATACAACCCTTCTGGTGTGCGAGCAAATTTAACAACTCTGTCATCCACATGAACAACAAATGCATTTTCAACATCTGAGTCAAATGTGACTCGGTACTTGTCAGCCAATTGAGCAAGTCCAAAAATGTTTGCCATGCTTGTTGGATCATAATAAACTTTTCCAAAACCATTTACATGGCCTTCGAGTCCAATAACCTTGGATCCAGCATTTGTAGTCATCATAAGTGGATGCTTAGCAACCTTGATACCAGTAACCAAGTCTGGATTCATGAAAGTTGCACCAATACTTGATCCAGAGTCAAGTAAAATCACCTTGCTTAGATCTTTAATGCTTTCTTTGCATTTCTTTTGATCAATTTGTTTGTGCATACTGCCACAATCCTGTGCTTTGGCAGACACAGTTAGTCCACTCCATCCTTTTTCAGTTTTCTTATGGTGGACACTCCTGTTGGATGTCGATGTTTTAATGGAATCATCATGAGAACTCTGAGACATATCATGATTGGCATCTTCTTTGCCTTTTGATTGCATCCCTGCCATCACTTTTTTGATGGCCCATTGATTTCTTGGGATACTGTCCTTTTCAGGGCACTGGGGGCTCCTGTGACCTGGTTTACCACAAATAAAACAAACAAGATCTTTGCTTTTATCCTTTTGTGCAAAGCT
>JBMFGT010000097.1:0-1093 GCA_049977205.1 Acidobacteriaceae bacterium
GGAATGGTAGAGGTTTGCTCTACCGGGTTGCCCCATTCGGAGATCCTCGGATCAAAGCTTGCTTGACAGCTCCCCGAGGCTTATCGCAGCCTGCTACGTCCTTCATCGCTCTCAATTGCCAAGGCATCCACCGTATGCCGTAAATAGCTTAAACTTTTTGCTCTTTAATACTTAGATGCATTCTTTTCCTATTCTCTTTTAAAAGATCACCTGCAAGGTACAGGGCAAAAAAGCAACTGTTGGTGGAGGCTAGCGGGATCGAACCGCTGACCTTCTGCGTGCAAGGCAGACGCTCTCCCAGCTGAGCTAAGCCCCCTTAACTGGTGGGCCTGAGTGGACTTGAACCACTGACCCCTGCGTTATCAGCACAGTGCTCTAACCAGCTGAGCTACAGGCCCGGCTGCTTCTTTGCTATGCACCTTAAACAATCATTCCAGATGAAGAGCTTGTGGGTTTTTATACACCTTAAAAAAATTAGAAAGGAGGTGATCCAGCCGCAGGTTCTCCTACGGCTACCTTGTTACGACTTCACCCCGGTCGCTGACCCTACCATGAACGGCTGCCTCCCTTGCGGGTTAGCCTACCATCTTACAGTAAAATCAACTCCCATGGTGTGACGGGCGGTGTGTACAAGGCCCGGGAACGTATTCACCACCGTATAGCTGACCGGTGATTACTAGCGATTCCAGCTTCATGCACTCGAGTTGCAGAGTGCAATCCGAACTGTGGGATGCTTTGGGGATTAGCTCCACCTCGCGGTATTGCAACCCATTGTACATCCCATTGTAGCACGTGTGTAGCCCTGGACATAAGGGCCATGATGACTTGACGTCATCCCCACCTTCCTCCAGGTTATCCCCGGCGGTCGCATTAGAGTGCTCAGCATAACCTGTTAGCAACTAATGCCGAGGGTTGCGCTCGTTGCGGGACTTAACCCAACATCTCACGACACGAGCTGACGACAGCCATGCAGCACCTGTGCTAGCTTTCTTGCCCGAAGGCAAGAATCGTTACTCTTTCGAGCTCCTACTACTAGCATGTCAAACCCAGGTAAGGTTCTTCGTGTACCTTCGAATTAAACCACATGCTCCAC
>JBMFGT010000097.1:1103-1338 GCA_049977205.1 Acidobacteriaceae bacterium
CGTGGACTACCAGGGTATCTAATCCTGTTTGCTCCCCACGCTTTCGCGCCTAAGCGTCAGTTGCGTTCTAGCAAGCCGCTTTCGCCACTGGTGTTCTTCCTGATATCTACGGATTTCACCCCTTCACCAGGAATTCCGCTTGCTTTTCCCGAACTCTAGCTTTGCAGTATCTAAAGCAGCCCCTGGGTTAAGCCCAGGGATTTCACTTTAGACTTACAAAACCGCCTGCGCGCCC
>JBMFGT010000098.1:0-1050 GCA_049977205.1 Acidobacteriaceae bacterium
ACCAGCTATCTCCGGACTTGTTTAGCCTTTCACTCCTATCCACAGTTCATCCCCGACCTTTTCAACGGGCGTGGGTTCGGACCTCCAGTAGGCATTACCCCACCTTCATCCTGACCATGGATAGATCGTCCGGTTTCGGGTCTACTCCCTGCGACTGTCGCCCTATTCAGACTCGGTTTCCCTACGCCTCCCCTCTTCGGTTAAGCTCGCCACAGAAAGTAAGTCGCTGACCCATGATACAAAAGGTACGCAGTCACCCGTAAAACGGGCTCCCACTGCTTGTAGGCATACGGTTTCAGGATCTATTTCACTCCGCTCTCCGCGGTTCTTTTCGCCTTTCCCTCACGGTACTGGTTCACTATCGGTCGGAAACGAGTATTTAGCCTTGGAGGATGGTCCCCCCATCTTCAGACAGGATTCCACGTGTCCCGCCCTACTTCTCTCACGCCTAGTTCCACCACCGACTTTTCGGATACGGGGCTCTCACCCACTACGGCCGCCCTTCCCAGAGCGTTCTCCTAAGCCCGTGGCTACATCGTGATGGCTCCTCCCCGTTCGCTCGCCGCTACTGGGGGAATCTCGGTTGATTTCTGTTCCTGCAGCTACTGAGATGTTTCAGTTCACCGCGTTCGCCTTACCACCCTATGTATTCAGGTGGCAATAACCCGATCCCTCGGGTTGGGTTTCCCCATTCGGACACCCCCGGATCACAGCTCGTTTACCAGCTCCCCGAGGCTTTTCGCAGGTACCCACGTCCTTCATCGCCTGTTTCCGCCAAGGCATCCACCGTATGCCCTTATTCACTTGACCATATATCCCCCAATACCCTCGGGGGAGACGACCCGTCCCAGGACCGGTCGTCTGGCCTTCCCTTCCTCACTTGTCAAAGAACGTACCGCACATCTTCCAATGTACAGTGCACAGCCCACGGCTCTGCACTGCCCACTGCTACCCCCCTACCCCCGTAATGCTGGCGGTATTAAACCCAGCTCCGGCACCTGCTCCGAGGTGTGGCAGGAGGGCGGAACGGGCCAGCGGTGTGTCCTGCAT
>JBMFGT010000098.1:1060-1312 GCA_049977205.1 Acidobacteriaceae bacterium
CGGTCTCGAACCGGTGACCCCCTGCTTGCAAAGCAGGTGCTCTCCCAACTGAGCTACAGCCCCATGTGGTGGGCCCAAGTGGACTCGAACCACTGACCTCACGATTATCAGTCGTGTGCTCTAGCCAGCTGAGCTATGGGCCCAAGTCTCTACCGAGTGGCGTGTGTGGGGTCTAGAACCCGTCTCTTTAAAGGAGGTGATCCAGCCGCAGGTTCCCCTACGGCTACCTTGTTACGACTTCACCCCAGACAT
>JBMFGT010000100.1:0-1224 GCA_049977205.1 Acidobacteriaceae bacterium
CATGCCGCGGTGAATACGTTCCCGGGCCTTGTACACACCGCCCGTCACACCATGGGATTTGGTTTGACCTTAAGTTGATGCGCTAACCGCAAGGAGGCAGTCAACCACGGTCGGGTCAGAGACTGGGGTGAAGTCGTAACAAGGTAGCCGTAGGGGAACCTGCGGCTGGATCACCTCCTTTCAAGGATTGGCTTTGAGTGTCGGTTGCCTCGGCAGGCGACTTGAAGTCATCCATAAAAAGTCCTCTGGCGGATGTCAGAGGCGTTCTTGGTCGATGTTGGATCGTCGATCAGGGGTTTAATCCCGCATCGGTTAGGCTGGGTCACTGCCCGCCACCAACGTATCCCTTCCGCATTAGTCGTGATCGATCTTTGATCGTGCCGTCCTTGATTGTTTTGTTTGGGGATTGTTTTGTCCGGGCGGGATGATTGGATCGTTCATGATAGACCACTACCGGGCTAGTAGCTCAGTTGGTTAGAGCACACGCTTGATAAGCGTGGGGTCGGAGGTTCAAGTCCTCCCTGGCCCATACCCTGATGGCGTTTGTGAGGGTTTCTGGGGGTGTAGCTCAGCTGGGAGAGCACCTGCTTTGCAAGCAGGGGGTCATCGGTTCGAACCCGTTCACCTCCACCAGTCTCCAAAAGAAAGCGGGCTTTCTTTTGATGAAACCATCGTTGTGTTCTTTAACAATTCAAAAGCTGATATTTGTATGGCAATAGCCATACATTGCGATTGCATCGCAAATATGAGTTCAATCCTATTTGACTAGTGGTCAAAATTATAGGATCAAGCGACTAAGTGCATACGGTGGATGCCTTGGCGACTACAGGCGATGAAGGACGTTGTAGCCTGCGATAAGCTGCGGTGAGCTGGCAAACAAGCTTTGACCCGCAGATTTCCGAATGGGGAAACCCACCCGCAAGGGTATCTTTGACTGAATACATAGGTCATTGAAGCGAACCGGGTGAACTGAAACATCTCAGTAACTCGAGGAAAAGAAATCAACCGAGATTCCGATAGTAGTGGCGAGCGAAATCGGAACAGCCTGCATAATTTAGCATTTGATATAGCAAAACGACATGGAAAGGTCGGCCATAGAAGGTGATAGCCCTGTATGTAAAATATCTTTTGTAGAACTAGGTATGCGAAAAGTAGGGCGGGACACGTGTAATCCTGTCTGAACATGGGGGGACCATCCTCCAAGGCTAAATACTCGTAGTCGAC
>JBMFGT010000101.1:0-1170 GCA_049977205.1 Acidobacteriaceae bacterium
GTCTGTTCTCCGCCTCCAGTTGCGCAACCCTGCGCTCCAGGCGGGCGATCTTCTCGGCATCGGTCTCCGGCGCCATGCCTTCAACATAGCGCCACTTCCGCTCGAAACCAGTGCCTACGCGGGTACAGGTATCTACACGCTAAACAAATACGGGAAATCTTCGCGTTCGCGCGATAGGGCGCTGACAAATCCGGGAGATGATCGATCCATCCGTGCCGCAGAGCCGTTTTGAAAATCTGGCGCAGCGTCACGATCTCCTGGTGCATGGTGCTATGCGCTGGCGGCTTGCCGCGCATGGCCTTGGCTTCTTCCAGCCGATGGATGCGATATTCGTTGATCTTGCCTGCCGTGATCTCAGGGAGCACCATGGTGCCGAAGAACGGGACCAGATGCCCATTGGCGCGCGTGTGCTGTTGAGACGCGTATTTCGGGTTGCGCTGTCCCTGCGTCATGATGTCGAACTCGCGCAGATACAACTTTGCAGCGTCGCGGAACAGTTTGCCGCTCTTCAACTGACCATCGCGGAGCTTACCGCGCAACTGCAAATACCAGTCTTCCGCGAACTCCTTCGCTTTCGAGAGGCTGTCTTCTTTGGTGGTGGCGCGCCGGTTCTTTCCGGCCAGATAGGTTGCGCATTGCCAACTGGAACTGTTCGGACGCTTGTAGACGTGGACCTTACCACCGAGGATAGTGTGATGCTCTGCCATGCGGCTGCACCTCCTGCTTCCTCTATAGAAGCACAAAAGTGTGCAAGAGTTGCGCAAGGCTTGCGCCCTGGCCCGCATCATTGCAAGCAGTGTATTTTCAATTGTTTATGGAAGTCAGGCTCGCTCGTAGACCGATTTTGAGTCCGCTGCGTCTGCCAATTCCGCCATCCCGGCTTGTAGGTTTAAGTCTTTACTATACAACGAAGTACGTCAGTTTTTCTTCGTTGTCCGGCTGGATCTAAAAAGAGCCAGCGCCGATTTGGTCGCCATCACTTCCCGCGAAAAACTTGCCAACCTGTCAACTGCGCTCTGATTGTGATCCGGAGCTAGGTGGGCGTACCGCATCGTCATTTGAATTGTACGATGTCCCATCAGTTGTGCAACAGTGCGGATGTCTACCCCCGCCATCGGTAGTGTCCTAATTTGGGCTTTAATCGTGATGTTCGTTTTTGGCCCAAAAACG
>JBMFGT010000102.1:0-1139 GCA_049977205.1 Acidobacteriaceae bacterium
CCGAGGAACAGTTGGATGCGTGGCTCCTGGGTTGGGCCCTGATATTGCTCCATTTTTTTGCACTCCTTCTGCGCGGAACAGGCAAAGGGGCCTGGGAGAACGTATTTTATCTGGCCTTTCTGTCTACGCTAGAGTTGGCCGGAATGGCCTTCATCCGGGCCTCTTCTCGTCATGATTACTGGAAAAACCAGCGTTTCTACTTTGTGCTGTTTGCCTTGGGATTGCTCTTCTTCACGGCCCTGGCCTGCTGGAACGTGGAACGAAAACTTCCTTATTATGTTGCCACTGCAGCCGTGGCCACAGGTCTGGGGGGATTGAATTACCTCACCGTGTCCTCTCGCTCTGTCCGGGACCGCACCTTCGGATACAGTGCGGGGATTTTCTTGGTGCTGGCCCTGATTGGAATGGTCCATGAGGGCCAGATATGGCTTGCTGTCAATGCAATTCTAACGTGGTTGTATCTGGTTGCAGGTGTCCGATATTGGCAGCGCTATGGACGAAAGAACGCTGGGACGTTAGTGGCAACAGGGGGGTTCTTTGCCTGGGCCATGGTCTATCCAGCGTCCCAGCTTTTCGGTACCTATGCTCCGACATTGCATATTGATGACGAGGTCTGGAACGTCCCCAAATACATTGTTGTGGTTGGGATTTTGCTGACGTTTCTGGAAGAGCAGATCGAAAAGACGGAGCACCTGGCCCTGCACGTCGCCCTGACGGGGCTCCCCAACCGGCGCCTGTATGAAGACCGTCTGCAAAAGGCGCTGGAAAGTGCGGAGAGGAACCGCTCAAGGGTCGCGGTCGTAGTGGTGGACCTGGATGGGTTCAAGCAGATTAATGACGCCCACGGGCACGCCACGGGTGACGCCTTCCTGCGCG
The DNA here is from genome assembly GCA_049977205.1 of Acidobacteriaceae bacterium. GTDB lineage: Bacteria > Acidobacteriota > Terriglobia > Terriglobales > Acidobacteriaceae > JBMFGT01. The sequence goes on from JBMFGT010000102.1 coordinate 877, forward strand.
CCTTCGCCGCGCGCCTGCAATCCAGTGTGCGCAAAGCGGACACCGTGGCCCGCGTCGGGGGCGACGAATTCAACATTGCCATCTCCGATGTACGGGAAGCATGGAGTGTAAAGACATGGGTGCAGAAGCTCCGGGCGGAGATGGAGCGGCCCATAGCTGTCGGTGGCTTACAGTTGCATGTGAGGGGCAGCATTGGCGTTTCTGTGTATCCAGATGATGCACAAACATCTGAGACGCTTTGCGCCTGCGCGGACGCTGCGATG
>JBMFGT010000103.1:0-1133 GCA_049977205.1 Acidobacteriaceae bacterium
GAAGGACACAGAGGACCTTAGCTGAAAATATGAAGCGCAGAACTTCTGGATTCTTCACTCCGCTGCGCTCCGTTCAGCGACTGTCTGTTTTGTCAAGTGCGATAGAGTGAGTTTTTGAGGCATGGGCGATCTATCCATCCGATGTCATGCCGGGAAGCGAGCCCATCGGCGCGCTTCCCGGTGCTCATCGGCTGGGATGAGTCGCAACCAGTTATTCCTTGGCGAGTTGGTCTCCACCAGAGCCCGCCTCCGCTTCACTGGTTGATCTCAGTATGCCTCATGCGGCCGATCGTGCGTGCGATGGAGAGTGGGACGCAGCGATCTGTAGTCTGAGTTCGCGGGCCTTGGCGTTGAGCCGGGTGAGGAGTTTATGGGCCACGGCGATGCGCACCACTTTGGGCGGTTTGCCAGCATTGCGCAGCCGTTGCTCGAAGGCGGTGAAGTCGGGCTCGTGGCGTGCGACGACGCTGCCGACGATGAAGAGGATTTCGCGCACCGGTGCGCGTCCTGCGCGTACGTGGCGTTTTCCTTGCGAGAGTCCGGAGTCGCGGGCCAAGGGTGCGAGTCCGGAGAGTTTGGCGATGGTCTTTGCTGGCAGCGTGCCGAGTTCGGGCAGTTCGGCGAAGAGCCGTGCCACGGTGCGGTCGGCCACCCCTTTGATGGTGCGTAAGACGGGATTGAGTTGGTTCCAGAGCGGATCGTTTGCGATGGCGCGGGCGATCTCATCTTCGAGCGCGGCGATTTGGTTGTCGACGAGCGTGAGCAGTTCGGTGAAGGAGGCGAGCACCAGGGGGTCGGTGATGAGGCGCGACTGGTTGCGTTGCGCAGTGCGCAGTTGAGTGAGCTGGCGCAGGCGCGTAACGTATGCACGCAGTTTTTTCTGGTTTTCCGGAGCGGGCGTGACTGGTTGCGGCGAGCGCACTTCGGCATAGCGGGCGATGATGGCGGCGTCGATGCGGTCGGTTTTTTCCAGCCGCCCCATGCTCTGGGCAAACTGGCGCACCGCGCGCGGGTTGAGGATGGCGACGGCAAGGCCAGCGGCGGTGAGCCCGTGCAGCGCCTTTTGCTCGTAACCGCCGGTGGCTTCCATGGCCACGAGTGTGACATTGTGCGTGAGGCAAAATTGGGCCAGG
>JBMFGT010000104.1:0-1121 GCA_049977205.1 Acidobacteriaceae bacterium
CATTTTCAGTCTGGTTAGCATTGATTAACCGTGTCAATGCGTCTGTCATTGAGATCATTGGATACTGTGCACGAACTGGATCATGCATCAGCACCTTGATTACTTCCAACAGTTTGATTGGATCATTTTTGATTGTTGTGTCAAACTCTGGGTGTTCCTCCACCCTTGATTGCATGATCCTGCTGCAATAGTTGCTGAATATTAATGCGTAGGCTTTAACCATGCCTTGCCGCAAATTGTCTTTCCTGTCGAGGTAACGGCGTAGTTCCTCTTGGTATTTGATATCAAGACCAGTTTGCTCTAATGTAGCTTTGACTGGATCTTCTTCAGCTGAAATAATTCGTGTTGGCTCAACACTGCTCAGATCAAACGGCATTCCTTTCTCAATTGATTCAGCAACATCCTGTCCATCTTTAAAAGTCTTTTGGACCTGCTGGATGATTGCTTCTTTCACTGTTGCATATGTTGCAGTTTGTGGTTTCCCCTGTGAATTGGGGGCAAACATCATGACCTTTTGTTGTGTAGGAGTGGAAGATGAGGTCCTTTGGCTTCCTCTTTGAGATTTCTTTCCACCTCCATGACCATACCGACCGCCTCTTCCTTGAAAGCGGCCTCGGCCTCGATTTTGTTGTGGTTCTCTAGCCATGTTTGAGCTGGGTATGGCACTTTTTGCCACTTGCTCACGAAAAAAATTTTGCGAGGGATTCCCCCTATTTTGAGACTGGCAGCACAGTTCTTGGTTCAGGCGGCACCCCAGGTGACACTCTGACTTGATTCAAAGCCTTGTTCTTGCTTTGATACTTGAGAAGGAGTTGGCTTGAGCTTGACCTTGCCCAAATTCCTTCCTTGCTTGATTTCCAAATAACTCTTGAAATATCCGCTTGTTTTTCTTGATTCTTGAATAGAACCCGACTATATGTAGGCTTCCGATTCGATTGGCGCAAAAACTGGCTCGAACGGACGGAAATTGAACCCAGCCGGTAGGCCTCCTCCGCGTGCAGCACATGCAGGCTGGCGCGGTCTGCGTCAGAGTAAACAGCGACGGTGCGGATGCCCAGCTCACGGCAGGCACGTATCACGCGCAGGGCGATCTCCCCGCGATTGGCAATCAGGATTTTCCG
>JBMFGT010000105.1:0-1110 GCA_049977205.1 Acidobacteriaceae bacterium
TTCCCTCACGGTACTGGTTCACTATCGGTCAGAGACGAGTATTTAGCCTTGGAGGATGGTCCCCCCATCTTCAGACAGGATTCCACGTGTCCCGCCCTACTTTGCTCATGCTTAGTTCCACGAAAGTCTTTTCGGATACGGGGCTATCACCCACTACGGCCAACCTTCCCAGGTTGTTCTCCTAAGTCTTACGCTAAATCATGAAGGCTGGTCCCGGTTCGCTCGCCGCTACTACGGGAATCTCGGTTGATTTCTTTTCCTGCAGCTACTGAGATGTTTCAGTTCACCGCGTTCGCTTTACTGACCTATGTATTCAGTCAGCAATAATCCGATCACTCGGATTGGGTTGCCCCATTCGGATATCCCCGGATCAAAGCTTGTTTACCAGCTCCCCGAGGCTTTTCGCAGGTATCCACGTCCTTCATCGCCTGTCTCTGCCAAGGCATCCACCGTATGCCCTTATTCACTTGACCATATATCCCCAAGCATCCACTTGGAGGTCTGCCATCGGCAAGATGACAAACATGGCCTTCCCTTCCTCAACTGTCAAAGAACAATACCGCTTCCATACTGCGAATCGGTAGTACTCAGCTTCTTTATTCAGAAACTCACTACTACGGACTCTTTAATTACCTTCCTACTCTCTACTTCCTGTTACCTGTTACCCGCTTCCTGCCGCCTACTTCTCCACCCCAGCGTCCGACCCGCTGCGCGCGGGCCTCTTCCCTTTGGTGGAGCTGACCGGGATCGAACCGGTGACCCCCTGCTTGCAAAGCAGGTGCTCTCCCAGCTGAGCTACAGCCCCATTTGGTGGGCCCAAGTGGACTCGAACCACTGACCTCACGATTATCAGTCGTGTGCTCTAGCCAGCTGAGCTATAGGCCCGATTCTTTACCGAGTGGCGTGTGTGGGGTCTAGGACCCATTTCTTTAAAGGAGGTGATCCAGCCGCAGGTTCCCCTACGGCTACCTTGTTACGACTTCACCCCAGTCATGAACCATACCGTGGTCGTCGCCCCCCTCGCGGTTAGGCTAACGGCTTCTGGTACCATCCACTCCCATGGTGTGACGGGCGGTGTGTACAAGGCCCGGGAACGTATTCACCGCGGCA
>JBMFGT010000106.1:0-1106 GCA_049977205.1 Acidobacteriaceae bacterium
ATCTGGGCGCGGTGGCTGTGGGCAGCGCGGCCAAGCCCATCACGCTGGGCTTCACCTTCCCGAGCGGGGACACCCTGACGGCGGTGAACGTGCTCACCAAGGGCGCCAGCAATAAGGACTTTACCGCGGACGCCAGCACCACTTGCAAGGCGCAGGCGTATAGCGCGGGAGACACCTGCAACGTGGTGGTGGACCTGACGCCAGCCAAGCCAGGCCTGCGCATGGGCGCGGTGCAGTTGGTGGACAGCAGTGGTGCGCAAGCAACCGTATATCTCCAAGCCACGGGCACGGGACCTCTGGGCATCTTCCAGCCGGGCACGGCCAGCGTGCTGAGCACCGGCAGCCTGAGTCCGGCCCTGTATTATCCCAGTGCCGTGGCGGTGGATGGCGCGGGCGATGTGTACATTGCAGACCAGCAGAACTTCCGCGTGGTGAAGATTAACCAAGCGACGCAGGCGTTGAGCTTTACCAGCACGGGCACGGGCGACAGCAGCGCGCAGCAGACGATGACGGTCGAGAACATCGGCAACCAGCCGTTGAACTTCACCGCGCTGAATACAACCACCACGGGCCTGACGACCAGCATCTTCGATCTGAATGGTCCCACCACCTGCACGGACTCGACTTCCCTGATTGCCGGCGCGACCTGCGACCTGGGCGTGGAGTTTGTGCCGACCGCCCCAGGGAGCTTTAATGGCACGGCGGACATCACGGACAACAACCTGAATGCGGCCGGGGCCGTACAGCAGGTCCAACTCAGCGGCACAGGCACGGGCTTTGCGGCCACCATGGTGTTGAGCGAGGCCCCGAGCAGCAGCGTCACCTATGGCACACCCGTAACGGTGACGGCAACGCTGAGCGGCAACAATGGCACGCCGTCGGGCAACATCATGTACACGTTGGACGGCGTGGTGCAGCCGAGCGTGGCCTTGTCGTCTGGCGGCGTGGCCCAGTTCACGCTGCCGGGGACACTATCGGTTGGCACGCACAGCGTGCTGGTCAATTACGCGGGCGACGACAACTATACGGAGTCCACGCCTGGGTCGAGCTTCAATCTGACGGTCAATGCCGTAGCGACGACCACCACGCTGGCGCAACCCTCGGCC
>JBMFGT010000107.1:0-1097 GCA_049977205.1 Acidobacteriaceae bacterium
GTTGCTTTTCTGATATTCTGCTGTAATTGCCATGTCCTCACCCTCACTTTAGATTTAACACCATCTGTCTGCTTTGACAAGCGTTTTCTTTAGGTATGTCAATAAAAAATTTCCGCGCCAACCCCAAAAAACACGTATTGCAAACAAAACTTTTTATCAATAGGTCATTATTTGCAACATCAAAACTAACAGTCGCTTTGTTCTTCCCGCACTTTTCGCACATTATAATATGATGTTCCCCGTAAATGTCAGTCATGGTCTCGCCTCTCCCGTTTTACTTACCTTGCGTGTAATGAAAGAATATCTGCCTGAAATACTATAGCTTGGCGCGTCCCGTTGGTATTCTATGGTAGCACCTTCCGCTACCGCCTTTATTTGCGCCGCTGATAATCGGACACCTTTGGACGCCATCTTTACTTTTTTACCTTTGTTAAAAAGAGCATACATTTTACGGCCTGCAATGTATATCTCGTCACCAATGGCCTCAAGTTTCCACGCACCCAACTTTTTATCTCCTATATTTTTTGTGTCTAGACCTTCACAAATAATGCTGTCCGTATCACAATAGACTGGATTTTTTGCGTGTGCAATCCCGTCCATTAGGACCGCACGTGCCGCACCCGTTATACTCGCCGCAGTTGCAACGTTGTAGGATGTCTTTAGTTTCGACGGTCTTCCCCATAGGATAAAATCACGGTCTGCTATAATTGATTGCTTTATTTCACTTGCAGGAAAACGTACCGGAGCATATCCGCTCTCTCTTAAATCACCATCACCGGCTGTCAGGGCATAATCTTGAAAATGTTCTGAATTTTGTGCAAACTTTCCATACGATGAATTAAGTAGAAGCTTATAAAAAAGGGACCGCGCAACGTCATTTTTATTTTTCGCTTGGACCCGTTTGGTGTAATACGTGGCAATAAATTCTGAAAAGTCACGCGAGTTTCTAAAATTAAAACACTCGTGGATTTTATCTGGTATAAAAAGTCCATTACGCAAGGCGGCTTCCCATTCATGGATGGTTGTACCAAACGTACCATTCTCAATATCAAACCTAAGTCCTGTTTTGGTCCTCTGCACAAAAGCACCATAATTTT
>JBMFGT010000108.1:0-1012 GCA_049977205.1 Acidobacteriaceae bacterium
TGGGTATGTCCTTTGAAATCAACCGCGCGCCTGCGACAAAAACGCTGTCTTGGACAAGAGTGGAATGGCGATGGCAAGCTGGACCTGGTTGTCAACGATGGGAACAATGGTCCCAACAATATCTTTACGCTTCTTGGCAACGGCGATGGCACCTTCAAAACAGCCATCGTTGCCGGCAGCACCACCTCCCAGCTTAATTATGCTTATTTGGCCACAGGGGACTTCAACGAGGACGGGAAAAAAGACCTGGTGCTGGGCGACGGGGAAATTATGTTGGGCAATGGCGATGGCACCTTTGCCACGTCCACATTCACCCTGCCAATAGTCAATCTTTCTAACGTTGGCGGTGGTGTCCCGGTTGTTGGCGACTTCAACAATGACGGCAAGCTCGACATTGCCATGAACCTTCCATCAACGAGCGTTGGCCAAGGCACGGAGGGTGAGGTCACGGTGTTTCTGGGCAATGGAAATGGCACCTTCACTACGGGCCATTCGTATGTCAACATACCCAATTCCGGGCACATGGCCACAGAAGACATCGATGGGGACGGCAACCTCGACCTGATTATCGGTTCCGGGGACAACGGCGTGTATTCGACGGGGAGCAACACCAATGGGGTCTTCCAGTTCCTGATGGGCCGGGGCGATGGCACCTTTGCCGGAGCGCCAGGGTATCAAAATGTGGCCTATAGCGGGCTGAATCCGATTGCGCAGGTGTTTGCTGTTGGGGACTTCAACGGAGACGGCAATCCGGACATTCTGACCGAAGCGATGAGCAACAATAACATCCAAGGGATGGTCCTGCTGGCTGGCGACGGTAAAGGCAACTTTACCCAAGGCCCGACCATCAAGAGCGATTATCCGCTGGCCCTGGTGGCGGCAGACATGAATGGGGACAAGAAACTGGACGCTGTTTTTTATGCGTATTCTACTGCGAGCTCAAGCTACGGTATAAGCATCGCCCTTGGAAATGGCGACGGCACTTTCCAGTCGGTAACGAGCACCCCCTTGC
>JBMFGT010000109.1:0-699 GCA_049977205.1 Acidobacteriaceae bacterium
CATGCCACGGTGAATACGTTCCCGGGCCTTGTACACACCGCCCGTCACATCACGAAAGTGGGTTGCACTAGAAGTCGGTGCGCTAACCGCAAGGGAGCAGCCGCCCAAGGTGTAATTCATGATTGGGGTGAAGTCGTAACAAGGTAGCCGTAGGAGAACCTGCGGCTGGATCACCTCCTTTCTAAAAGAGAACGTTCTGGCAGTCTATCCGTCTCGCGATTGCGAGCGGCCTGAGGATGCGTAGAGATACGCACCGTCCAGCCGAGGAATAGGATGGGCCAGACAACTCCCAATTGCGTCAAGTCGATCTTGGTCGACGAGACAAGAGCGGGAGAATCTGAACACAACCTTCTTTTCTTCTTGATTCATCAACAACGATAGTCAGATCCGGCGTAGCCGGTTCGCACGTTCAACTGTGTCCTCGAAAACCTTCGAGAGAGCTCAAATGCCCGCGGTTCACCGCCTTGGGCGACAGAGTAAGCAAGCCGAAGCGGCCAATACCGACAAGGCGATGCCGGGCCTGTAGCTCAGTTGGCTAGAGCGCACCCCTGATAAGGGTGAGGTCGGTAGTTCGAATCTACCCAGGCCCACCATTCTCTTCCGCGGTTTGGTAAAATCAACTGCGGCAGACGTTGAGTCACTGACGATCGCAAGGGGCTGTAGCTCAGTTGGGAGAGCACCTGCTTTGCAAGCAGGGGG
>JBMFGT010000109.1:709-982 GCA_049977205.1 Acidobacteriaceae bacterium
ACCCGTTCAGCTCCACCATCCTGGCAAGGGGCTGGGCTTGGCGCCGAAAACTCGATCGCGAAGGAATCGAAGGGTAGGAAAGCAAGATTCCAGGCTTGGACAAAGCCTAGAAAGACCAGACCAAGGTTGAGTCTCCGTGTGCCGTGAAGCATCGGACATTGATCCTTGAGCTGGAGGCAGAGGCTCGTTATGGGTCTCCAACTTTTGCTCCAGGCGCCTCAGTGGCGTATTGCGCAACGCGAAGTTGCCGCAGACGATTTTTGACAACTGAAT
>JBMFGT010000110.1:0-970 GCA_049977205.1 Acidobacteriaceae bacterium
CATATCATCAGTGGCATCTTCTTTGCCTTTTGATTGCATCCCTGCCATCGCTTTTTTGATGGCCCATTGATTTCTTGGAATATTGTCTTTATCAGGGCACTGGGGGCTCCTGTGACCTGGTTTACCACAAATAAAACAAACAAGGTCTTTTTTTTTATCCTTCTGTGCAAAGCTTGTAGCACCAACACCATCCTCAACAGCTTTTTCATTTTGTTTGTATGCATGGTGCTTCTTCTGATTTTCATAAAACTTCGAGTCAAACCGATGCTGGGACAGGACATCAGTTGCCATTTCAATTGTGCGGGGGTATTGATCATTCCCAAGAGAGTACTGCTGGACAAAATTTGCAGTTAGTGATCCATATTTACTTTGGTCACTTCCCCTGATCACCAAATAAGCCATCCAGGCTTCAAACAATTCATCCTTGAATTTCTTCTTCTCTGTATCTGTAGTGAGGCCTTTGAACTCCTCCTGATACTCAGCAAATTGATTCAGTAAATCAGTTCCCATGTGACTCACTGCAACATCTCTTGCATGCTTGAAGCGCTTGATGTAGTCAAGCAACCCTTCATCATGTCCTTGCTTTAATTTAAGTGGCAAGAAGGTTGACCTGAGCAAATCTGAGTCTTTAAGGCAAATGTCAACAGCAGATGATGCTGTTGTAGCAAGAATTGAGCAGTCTGGTTTTGACATCAAGTACCAGGAACAGCTCAGGCGCTATCTTGAACGTGAAGATAATCTTCGTCAAGGTCTGACAAAGGCATATGCTTTGATTTTTGGAAACTACTGCACCAAAGCAATGCAATCTCGGGTTGAGGCACACCCAGACTTTGAAAACGAAATTGAAAATGATCCAATAAAATTATTAGAAGTTATAAAAGTGTTCATGCATACTGCCGCTTTCCTACTGGCTGGCCTACGCACATGGCCGCTGGAGGGTGTTGGTGGAATCGCTCGTGGCCCTGCCCAT
>JBMFGT010000111.1:0-965 GCA_049977205.1 Acidobacteriaceae bacterium
AGGTCCCCCTAGCAGGACCTGGGGCCGTCGTGTATCGTGGGCCGCACCCCATAATTACGCGGTCTCCACGCTAGTGGCTGAAGGAGCCGATGGCGGTCGCCTCGTCGTTCTTGATGTCAAAGACGGTGTACAGTTTGGTGATCTGCAACAGGTCGTGGACCTTCTTGGTCAGGTTCAGCAGCTTCAGTTCGCCGCCCTGGTTGCGTATCGTGGTAAAGGCGCTCACCAGCTCACCAATGCCGGAGCTGTCAATGTAGTTGACCTCGCCCAGGTTCAGCAGCAGGTGCTTGTTGCCCTTGCTCAGCAGGTCGCGGACCACGTCGCGCAACTGCACGCTCCCCTCCCCCAGCGTGATGCGTCCGCTCAGGTCGAGAATGGTTACGCCATCCACTTGGCGGGTGCTTACTTTCATACTCATGGGACCTTCTCCTTATCTCTCTGCGCCCGTATGGGCATGGCCGAAATTTTTAATAAGTGTCAATTCCGTGCCGGGATGTAACTGCTTGAAGTGTACTTCATCCATAAAAGAACGGATGAGGAAAATGCCACGCCCGGAGCCGCTCAGGATGTTCTCTGGGGCCAGTGGGTCGGGCAGGGTCGCGATGTCCAGTCCTTTGCCTTGGTCGGTGATGCGGATGACCAGCGCCTTGCCAGTGTTCTCAAAGGACGCGGTGATTTTTTTGTGCGCATCATAGGCATTTCCGTGCAGCACGGCATTCACGGAGGCCTCGCGCACGGCCATGGCGACCTGGAAGACGGCGTCTTCGTCCATACCGGCCTTTTGCGCGAGCTGTTCGGCGGCCTGCTCCAACCGGTTCACGCTCTCCAGGGAGGAGTCCAGCGTGTAGGTAAAACGGCTTGCAAACGGGTCGGCCACAGGTCCTTTCAGGTTGCCATGCTTTCATTCAGGGAAGACTTCGCGCCATGCCAAGTGGAAATTGCCCACAGCGGCAGTTTGCTTGTCC
>JBMFGT010000112.1:0-952 GCA_049977205.1 Acidobacteriaceae bacterium
CAGTTCCACCCGGAGTTCAAGTCCAAGCCGCTGGAGCCACACCCCTTGTTCCGCGACTTCATCGCCGCCAGCTATAAAAATAGAATAAAATCTGAAAGTGTAAAAGTGGCCGATGCTTCCGTGACCACAGTGGAGTCAAAATGAAATGCCCTCATTGTTTGGTCAGTATCCACATAAATCCTGAGTACAGACAAATTGGCTGGAACAAGGCCACCAACAGTTCTGTCGTTGCAGGTTTTTATACATGCCCAGCCTGCACAAAGTACATTGTTTGGCTCATTGACCCGGCACCAATTCTGCAATCTGAGCAGTTGAAGGCTTACTTATCCGCCAACCAGCAATTATGGAAGATGGTTTACCCAAGAGGCGTATCTCGTTCGCCGCTCTCTCCCGATGTAACGGGATCAATTGCAGAAGATTACAAAGAAGCTTGTTTAGTGTTTGAGGATAGCCCCAAGGCAAGTGCTGCTCTCAGCCGGAGATGCCTGCAAACGCTTCTACTCGAGAAAGCCGGCGTAAAGACAAAAGACCTGAGCAAGGGAATAGATGAAGTATTGGCTTCAAAAACACTTCCGACACATCTTGCAGAATCCATCGACGCAGTCCGCAACATCGGCAATTTTGCCGCACACCCAATCAAAAGCACATCCAGCGGAGAAATCGTGGATGTTGAGCCGGGTGAAGCAGAATGGATGCTGGATGCTCTGGAAAACCTGATTGATTTCTATATTGTGCAGCCATCAAACACACAACGGAAGAGGGACGCACTGAATAAGAAGCTGCAAGACATAAGCAAGCCGCCAATGAAGTAGTTTTTTATCATACGGCACAGCAATGTGCCCGGCCAAGTCCGGGCAATCTCCCGCAGTGCCACCCATTTATCCCTTTAGCAAAATTGCGCCTTTGGCGCGTTGGCTGAGCGCACGGTCGAAGGTGACCAGATGCACACCTG
>JBMFGT010000113.1:0-941 GCA_049977205.1 Acidobacteriaceae bacterium
CCGCTGAAGATCAAGGCCGCGCAGATGCGCTGGCTGTATCGCACCATCACCGGCAAAAGCCCCTTGCAGTTCCGCTTCGAGTTCGCGTTGTGGACGCGCGAGATGATCGGCGCTCTGCTGTGGGAGAAATATCGGCTGCGCTTGAGTCTGGCCTCGATCACCCGCCTGCTGCGGCAGTTGGGACTGACCTGCCAGCGCCCGCTGTGGCGCGCCTGGGAACAGGATGCCGAGCGGGTGCGGAGATGGCTGGACGAGGAGTACCCGGCGATTCGCGCCGAGGCGCGGCGGGCAGGCGCGGAAATCTATTGGGGGGATGAGGCCGGCGTGCGATCGGACAATCACGGAGGGACCACTTGGGGGATCAAGGGCCAGACTCCGGTGGTGCGCTCGACCGGGGGGCGCAGCGCGGTGAATATGATCTCGGCGGTCAGTGCGCGCGGCAAGCTGCGCTTCATGCTCACGCATGGCAAGGTCAACGGGGCTGTGTTCGTGGAGTTTCTTCGGCGCCTGATGCACAACGCACGGCGACCCGTCTTTCTGGTCCTGGATGGGGCCAGCTATCACCGCAGCTGCGCGGTGAAGGACTATGTGGCCAGCCTGCGCGGCAAGCTGCGGTTGTTCTCGCTGCCGCCCTACTCGCCAGAGCTGAATCCCGACGAACAAGTATGGAACTACGTCAAGCATCATGGTGTTGCGCGCGCCGCGCTGCGCGGAGCGCGCGAACTCCGGCAGTTCGTCCTGGCGCGGCTGCGCAAGCTGCAAAAACTGCCTTGGACGGTGCGCATGTTCTTTCTTACTTCGCACACCCAGTATGCCGTCTCCTGATCGGCGGCGATTCTATGTCTACTTACTTATGAACTGGTTAATAAATTTCCATTCCAGTATCTCTGGCGCCCCACGTCTGGACTTTCGGACGTGGGACGATATACGCCACGGATGAT
>JBMFGT010000114.1:0-933 GCA_049977205.1 Acidobacteriaceae bacterium
GTTTTGTGAGTCCGGAGTCATGGTTAGTAAATAGGAACACAATCTAGGGATGTCAGCACTTGTGGCGATCATAGGGAATTACTTTTGAAGCACATTTTGAGCTAAATGGTACCAATGAGTGCACACTTATGCCAATACTACTTTTTTACCAAGCCTTGCACATGGTGATCATAAAGCAGGTATAGACATTTTCTAATATAGTCTTGGATCACTGTCATGCCAAGTGCAGGTGCTTCCTTGGCTGTGATTGGACATTCTGGCTGTTGGTATTGTTCAAACTGGCTATATGGTGCATTTACCTAAAATTGCAGTAAAAAGTGCAAATTTGTGACTGGTTAGAGCACACTGCAACAACCAAGAGTCGCAAGAACTAAGAGTGCTGCTTTCTGAATCTCGAGTAAGAGTTTGTATATAGGAACACAAACTAGGGTTGTCAGGGCTTGTGTCAATCATTTGGATATACTTTGAAACAAATTTGGGGCGAAATGGTACCAAGGAGTGCACAATTGCGCCAATCCTATTATTTTGACCAAGTCGTGCACATGATGACAACTAAGCAGGCATGGTCATTTTCTTATTATAGTTTGGATAATTGTCATGCCCAGTGCAGGTCTTTCCTTGGCTGTCATGGGAAGTTCTGGCAGTTGGTGTTGTTCAAACTGGCTGTATGGTCAATTTACCATAAATGGCAGTATAAGGTGCAAGTTGTGACTGGTTGGAGCACACTGCATATGCCAAGAGTCATGTTATGTGAGTCATGAGTCATGGTTAGTAAAAAGGAACACAATCTAGGGTTGCCAGTGCTAGTAGCGATCATTTGGGATTACTTTGATGCACATTTAGGACGAAATGTTAACAATGAGTGCACACTTATGCCAATACTACTTTTTTACCAAGCCTTGCACATGGTCACCACAAAGCAGGTATAGACAT
>JBMFGT010000115.1:0-928 GCA_049977205.1 Acidobacteriaceae bacterium
TCAAGGCACTTGGGTAAAGGTGGGGCATCGCTGCTTCTTTACGCCCAAGTGGTTGGAAGCGTGACCTTTGGGTGCGGCAAAAGCCGCTCCAGCGGGGGACTCTGCGTGGGGCACTCCTATTACAAGGGGACACGCGGTCCGCGTTGCAGGGCCGACTGTGGATGCTACGCTATGTAATTTATTCCTGTAACTACATAAAATCATTATAATATGGTAGGTATGGTCCTCTTTGAGCGGGACGAGAGCAAAGCAAAGAGCAACAAACGCAAGCATGGTGTCAGCTTTGAGGTCGCTGCCATGGTCTTTGATGGCCCGTATGCTGTTGCAGAGCGGGACCGAATGGAAGACGGCGAGTATCGTTGGCAAACCATCGGCATGGTAGAAGGTGTGGTGTTGCTGCTGGTGGGCCATACGGTCCGCGAAGAGGGCCAGGACGAAATCATCCGCATTATTACAGCGCGAAAGGCCGCGCGAAGGGAGCGCATACGCTATGACGAGAACCGCAAGAAAGACCCTTGCTGAATGCAGGCCCACAGCAAAACAGAAGCGGGAGATAGAGCGTCTCGCGCAGGCGCCCGACAGCGGGACCGACTTTTCTGACCTCCCAGAGCTGACGGAGAAGTTTTGGCAGAACGCCGTGCCCAATCCGTTTTATCGTCCAGTCAAGAAACAGGTCACACTGCGGATTGACGCGGACATCCTTGTCTGGCTACGCCAGCAGGGGCCGCAGGGTTATCAGTCCCGACTGAATGCCCTTCTGCGCAATGTCATGTTGCGAGACCTGGAGGCCAGGCAAAAACGCGCGTAAAAGACCATTGTGGGGTGTAGAAAAGGCCGACAGGACGGGGCCTTCAGCGCCAGCCGAAGGCGTTGCGGAAGAGTACGATTTCCGGTGTGCCGTCCGCATCGAAGTAGACGGAGACCACGT
>JBMFGT010000116.1:0-905 GCA_049977205.1 Acidobacteriaceae bacterium
TCCAGAAACGGCCGCAAAGGGTGGAGAGTTACTTCAGTCAGAAAGATGTATGCTATGCCGCCGCGTAGCAATACTTCTGGCCCGGATCAATAAGCGCGGCGATTGCTGAGATGGAAGCGAAGGCGCCCAAGGTGGCGCGGCTTTTGGAGGAGCACGGCGAGGAGATTTTGGGTGTATACGTTCTGCCGGAGGCGCATCAAAAGCGCATGCGCACGACCAACATGCTGGAGCGGCAGAACGAGGAGCTGAAGCGGCGAACGCGCGTGGTGCGGGTCTTTCCGAATGAGCAGTCGCTGCTGCGGCTGGTCGCGGCGCTGCTGATGGAAACCAACCAGGAGTGGATGGAACGTAAGTATCTGAACTTCGATGTGGATGCGGCCCCTTTGGCCGGTGAGGAGGCCACGGCCCGCCCCGCCTGATGGCTGGCTCCGCTTCGGGCTACGCCCTTTGCTCCGCCAGCCATCAGCCAACATCAACCCACAACCCTGAGGAGAACGATTCTACAGAACTTTTAGGACTTGACTCCTTACTTACGATGCAGTGACATGCGGCTTGACGAAGGGGAATTTCCTACTTCTCCGCGAAGGAAATCTACTGTACATAGAGCCGGACCATGAGAAGTTGTATCAGCAATGGCAAGCAAAACCCTTCACCGTCGAGGGACTTCGTCAGCGCGTGCAGAGCAAATCATCCGCAGTTTCCTTTCGCACCGAACTGCTGGAGTTACCTATCCGATCTTTAACTACCGCCATTTACCGAAGAAGCCTCCATCCATCGGCTCTATCGAGCGGACCGGGGTGCGGGCTACTGTCCGAAGCTCTATCTCCTGGAATATCAATTGCATAGATTTATGACTGGGTGAGTCGTAAACAGGATCAGGGCGGGAACGACCACGGCGTGCCAGC
>JBMFGT010000117.1:0-901 GCA_049977205.1 Acidobacteriaceae bacterium
ATCATGCAATCAAGGGTGGAGAAACACCCAGAGTTTGACACAACAATCAAAAATGATCCGATCAAGCTGTTGGAAGTGATTAAGGTGCTGATGCATGATCCAGTTCGTGCACAGTATCCAATGATCTCAATGACAGATGCATTGACACGGTTGATCAATGCTAAGCAGGCTGAAAATGAGCCATTGCTTGACTATATCAAGAGATTCAAGCAACTTCGAGATGTGGCAGTTAGCCATATGGGATCAGAGATGTTGCACAAGTTTTGTGAGTTTCAGGTTGAGTTCAAGGACCTGAAGACTGACTTGGATAAAAAGAATTACAAGGATGAAGCATTTGAGGCTTGGATGGCCTATTTGCTTATTCGAGGGAGTGACCAAAATAAGTATGGATCACTCACTAAAAATTTCATCTCTCAATATTCCCTTGGAAATGATCAATACCCAAGGACAATTACAATGGCAACCGATGTCTTGTCAAATCATCGGTTGGATCCCAAATTTTTTGAAAACCAGAAGCGCCATCGCCAACAACAACAACAACACCAGTATAAGTCAGATGGTGAAATAACAGGAGTGGCAAGTTTTGCACAAAAGGACAAGGATGTCACCTGTTTTATCTGTGGAAAAGCTGGACACAGGAGCCCCCAGTGTCCGGATAAAGATAATATCCCAAGAGCAAAATGGGCAATCAACCGAGCGATGGCTGGTTTGCAATCTGGTGGAAATGACAGTGATGCTGCTGATGACATGTCAGAAATGTCGGCAGAAGAATCCGTCAAAACGACGACATCGAGCAGGAGTGCCCGCTCAAAGAAAGGATGGAGTGGCTATCAACTCCACCGGCCACTTTACCGATGCCACCAAGGCCAAGGCGCACCTGCATGGTTCCGTCAAGAAGGTC
>JBMFGT010000118.1:0-899 GCA_049977205.1 Acidobacteriaceae bacterium
CAACAACGAAAAAAATGACCACAACGACGAAGATGACACCGAAGACGAATATAAAGAAAACAACAATGACGAGTATAAAGATCACAATGCAATCGTGGAGAAAGAAAATTTCGATTGAGTCGACCAACAAGAAATTGATGAACTATTGGCAGATACAGCAAAGAAAGAAGAGGCCAATCCAACCGACATGGAAGAAAATGAAGCTGAAGAACAGCAAGAAGAAGAGGCACAAGAGGATGATGCCCAAGAGGATCCCGAGCAGGAACCCAACCAAATACCTGAGCCGGAAGCACAACCTGAGCGAGTGCAACCACCAAGAAACCGTCAAGCACCGGAAAGATTGACGTATGCTCAGTCAAAACTAAAAGAAAAGCATGTACAGTTTGATATTACTGTGAATCCTGAAAATGTTGAGGAATATAATCAGCAGTATGCAATGCTGATTGCAAAGTGCATGGCAGAGATCAATGCCAAAGCTACAATGTATGGTTCATGCTATGGTCAGCAATTTATTTTGCAAAAAGGTCTAAAGAAATTTAAAAAGGCCGGAGAAGATGCAGCTGGCAAGGAACTTGAGCAACTGCACAAAAGAAATTGTTTCACACCAATGGATGTGACAAAGCTGTCTCCAGAAGAAAAAAGGAAAACAATGGAGGCACTTATGTTTCTCACAGAAAAGAGAGACAAGTCGATTAAGGGAAGAATGGTCTATAATGGCAAGCCTACTCGAGAATGGTTATCGAGAGAAGACGCCGCGAGCCCAACTGTTGCACTGGAAAGTATAATGCTCACTGCAATTGTGGATGCAAAGGAAAAGCGCGACGTCATGACCGCTGATGTCCCGAACGCGTTTATACAAGCGCAAATGCCAAATTTGGACGATGCTAACGAGCGTGTAT
>JBMFGT010000119.1:0-891 GCA_049977205.1 Acidobacteriaceae bacterium
CATTGTCAGTCTTTCCTCAAATAGTGTTTCCTACGGTACGATCGTTACCTGCCGGGTGCCGGGTGGCCATCGATAAGGACGAAGGCTTTGTCAAGCCGGGTGCCCCTCGATAAGGTCGAAGGCTTTGTCAAGTCACACCTCACCCGACGCGTGCGTGAGCACGGTTTCACTTGCTAGAAGAGGACCAGTCCCTCGCCGGGTGCCCCATTCAAGCCGATTTTGGCTTGAGTGGGGGAGAATCTCGCGCCTTCTGGCGACCCATTCCGATTCAATCTCAACGCGCCCTTCCATCCCAGTGACGTAGTGGAGAAAGCTGCTCCACTCCCAGTCTTCCGGGCGTGCGCACAATCCACGCTTCACCGGATTGCGATGCATATAGCGCAGCTTTTCCACGAACTGCCTCCGATTTCGGACGTTGAAATCATAGTAGCGCTTTTGCCAGAAGTGCTCGGCCTCGCCAAGCAAGCGCCGCGACACGCCCTGCTTGAGCGATTTGATGGCATCGGCGACCGTCCCTTGCTCCGGTTCACTGATGAGAAGGTGGCATGTTCCGGCATGACGACGTACCCATACACGCAAAGGTCGGAATGGAGCCGGACGCGTTCCAACGCGACCTCAAAAATCCGTCTCGTGGCAGGCCCTGCGAACAGGGGACGACGACGAAAGCATGAGAACGTAATGAAATGACTCTGCCCGGATTCTTGAAATCGTTTCAGTCTCGAAGGCATGAAGCCAGCTTACGGGTTGGGAGTTCCCCCACTCAAGCCAAAAGAAGGCTTGAATGGGGCACCCGCATCCTGTGTTCGATGCACCACCCACGCGCTTCCCCGTGGGCCAGCTTGCGGATAGACTGATGAGTGACCTCAATGAGCGACCAAAAAAAATGGAATG
>JBMFGT010000120.1:0-783 GCA_049977205.1 Acidobacteriaceae bacterium
ATGACCGCCAGAACAATCTCCGCATCAGCGCCGGGCTGGTCCTGCGCCTCTGGTAGCTACCTGGTTGGTGGCTTTTGGCGCCTTCTCAGGCCCCAAAGTATGGAGAGCTGTTCCCCTCAGGGGTACGGGTTGCGGTTGGCGGTTTGCTGCGTGGAATTACGTTCCATCCTCTCGGGGTTGTTTTCCATCAGCGGCAACAGTGGCCTGGACGGGATTGAGATGGACAGACAGCCGACCGCCCGAGGTGAGGGCAGAGGGCCGGGATTGTCCCTGGCGCGCCGAGACCATGGGGCACGGCGGTCCATTTTCCAGGCGGCCGCTGCAGCAACGTGCGCAATCCAACACCACCGTCTTCATGTTATCGGTCAAAACGCTGGCCGTGACCCCACCGAAGTAATGAAAGGCATGCACAAGGCAGTTCAACAGCGTCTCCATGTCTTGCCGTTGGGTCGGAACGTGTCAACGAGTTTGAGACAGATGTCATGAGAGTTTAGAGTCGAATTTTTGCGTTTGCCAGCGCTATCACCGGCGGGGCGGCCCAAAGCTTCGATTCAAATCCAAGTGCAGTCGTAGTCCCCACAGAAATCTCTTCCTCTCATTACGCAGCGCATTCCTATGACCCCAGCTTGCCAGGAATCTTATCGCTTTTGCCGGGAAAGCCCCGCGACGGCAAAACCAGCTGACTTTGCGGCATTGCTCAAACGTTGATCGCCGCAGATAAATGTCTTTCCCTCTGACCGTTGCTGACACCATACTAACGCCGCCGCCAGTTGCAGGCTGTCC
>JBMFGT010000121.1:0-251 GCA_049977205.1 Acidobacteriaceae bacterium
CGTGAAGATGCGGAATACTTTTGGCTAGACGGAAAGACCCCGTGCACCTTTACTATAGTTATGCATTGTATTGAAAACTTTTATGTGTAGCATAAGTGGGAGTTGTTTACTAGTTTAAATAGTAAAAAACTTTTGCAATAGCAAATTGTTTAAACAAAATATGAAATACCACTCTTAAAATTTTTTAATACTAATTTATTAAGACAGTGTATAATGGGTAGTTTGACTGGGGCGGTCACCTCCTAAAGAGT
>JBMFGT010000121.1:261-777 GCA_049977205.1 Acidobacteriaceae bacterium
GTAAGCTTGAGTTGCAAAAACAACTTTTAAACGTAATAGCATATGCTTGCTTGACTGTAAGATTGACAAATCAAACAGAGACGAAAGTCGGTTATAGTGATCCGGTGATTTTGTGTGGAAAAAATCATCGCTCAACGGATAAAAGGTACGCCGGGGATAACAGGCTAATCATTTCCTAGAGACCCTATCGACGAGATGGTTTGGCACCTCGATGTTGGATTATCGCATCCTGGAGCTGAAAATGGTTCCAAGGGTTTTGCTGTTCGCAAAGTAAGGCGGTACATGATCTGAGTTTAGAACGTCGTAAGACAGTTTGGTCCCTATCTACCATAAGTGTTAAAAATTGAAAGGATTAGATCCTAGTACGAGAGGACCGGGAAAAGCGAATCTATGGTGAATCAATTGTTATACCAATAGCATCGTTGAGTAGCTAAATTCGTAATAAATAATCACTGAAAGCATTTAAGTGAGAAGTTAACCTTAAAATTAATTTTTATAAATGTAATAGAATATTAC
>JBMFGT010000122.1:0-753 GCA_049977205.1 Acidobacteriaceae bacterium
ACGATCTTCGCCATCAGTGCATCACGCGATTACTGGAGGCAGGCGTGGAGATCGAGACGGTGCGGTCCATCGCGGGGCATGTTTCTGCGCGGATGACGGAATATTATTCGCACGTCCGCGCGCAGACGAAATATGCCGCCCTGATGCGGATTGAGATGGGTCAGAGCGTGGCTGCGAAGGTGGCCCCACGGCGGGAAATCGTGGCTGTGGAAAAAAAGTTAAAAAAAACCTTGACAGCGTGATCGGATGGGCATACCCTTCAGATGTTTCAACTACCACAGGTTTCCCGGTGCTGAAAATCGAGCACCTGGCGCGAACCGTTCAGCCCCCTGGTCCCGAACCAGGTGCTCTACCAGGCTGAGCCACTCCCCGCCAGATGCAGGATATCACGCACCGGGAACCCTTGAAAATAAAGGGGGCTTCCCTTGGGAATCCTGCGTACCGCCGATCAGCCACCTGTAAAAAATCGCACCACCATTCCGCCTCCCTTCAATCCTGAAAAAGAGCTCTTGCGCGCCTGCGTGGTGCTCCTTTTTCTTGCATTTTTGGTGTGGCTATGAGGGGCCATTGCAAGGGCGTTCCCACGGCCAGGGAGCTGGCCGGAGTGTGCCTTCCCATCTTGATGCGCGATCGCAACGTGCTGGAGATGTCCTCTATGGTGCGCGGGGGTGCGCGGCTGGATGCGGACCCAGAAATAGACCAGGCCGCACTCTCCGATTACGCGATTTACACGAGGGCCATCCAGATGTGTTG
>JBMFGT010000123.1:0-732 GCA_049977205.1 Acidobacteriaceae bacterium
CGCAGCGTAGCGGAGAAGCGGTCACCCCCACCGGCACCCACATCGGCGCCACCCCCACCGGCACCCACATCGGCGCCACCCCTGCCGCCCCCACCGGCGCCATCCCTGGCCTTGGGACCGTTGTCCCTGTGGCCAGCACCGTGGAGCGCGCCCCAACATCCGGCCCCATGCGCCCGCCACTGCCTGACCCGGAAGTCACCGCACGGCCCCAACGCCGCACCTTCACGGCGGAGTACAAACGCAGCGTGCTCCAGCAGGCCGATGCCTGCCAGGACGCCGGGGCCATCGGCGCCCTGCTGCGCCGCGAGGGCCTCTACTCCTCGCACTTGACCACTTGGCGGCGCCAGCGCCAGCGCGGCGAACTGGAGGCCCTCACGCCCAAAAAGCGCGGCCCCAAAGTGGTCCTCAACCCCTTGGTCCTGGAAAACCGCAAGCTGCAGGCCGAAAATGCCCGCCTGCAAAAGCGCTTGCAAGACGCTGAATTGATCATCGACGTCCAAAAAAAACTCTCGGCCCTGCTCAACAGCCCCATCCCAGAGGCGCCGATCCACGACGAGGAGAACGCATGAACGCTGCCCTGGAGTTAGGCAAGTCAGTAGGTCAAGTGGCGGCCTGTCGCGCCCTCGACTTGCCCCGCGCCACCTTCTATCGTGGCCTCACTGCTGTCCAAGATAAATTGCTAACTCAGGCGGCGTGACGGATGCGGGAGGAGACTGGTCTCCGCTACTCTGG
>JBMFGT010000124.1:0-730 GCA_049977205.1 Acidobacteriaceae bacterium
TACGCCACCCGAATGGCAGAGTAGCCTATCCCCGACTTGGAAGACCCGTCAACCATGGGGTTGCCCGAACGGCTACGCTATATCGCCAGCGCGCGATCCTCTGGCGCGAGCAGGGCGTCGACGTGGCCCTGACCACGATGGACGATGCGGTGCTGCGCGTGGGTGGGTTTCTGGTCCCGATGGTCAACGGGATGCTGCGCGACATACTCACAGGCGGCTATGTTCAGGCAGACGAGACGTATGTCGGCGTGCAGACGCCGGAGCGTAAGGGCGCGAACCATAAGAGCTATATCTGGCAGTACAGTTCGCCAGGGAAGGGCGTGGTCTTCGACTTCCAGATGACGCGCTCAGGCGAGGTGCCGAAACGCGTCTTCAAGGATTTCACCGGCATCCTTCACACGGATGGTTATGCCGGTTACGACGAAGACGTTGGCGCCAAGGGCATGATCCATGCCTGCTGCATGGGCCACGCGAGGCGAAAGTTTATCGACGCGCTGAAGGTGCGCGAGAAGGCCCGTGCCGCAGACGCGGATCTGGAGCGCGTTGTCGTGCTCATGGATGGTCTGTTCGCGATCGATCGCCAGGCGCGCGACCAGTTCAGCGGCGTGTCGCTGGATGCGGCGGCCAACGAGCGTTTCTATGCTGCGCGTCATGCGCTGCGCCAGGAGCAAGCCCCGGCGCTGGTAGATGAACTGCGCGCGCTGCTGGAAAAGATGCAGGCCAGCGCGTT
>JBMFGT010000125.1:0-712 GCA_049977205.1 Acidobacteriaceae bacterium
GTCTCTGAAAATTGGGGTAGTAACGAACGGGTGAGTAATTTGCAAGAATTGACATTTAGGAGGTGAACAACATTTGGAAACGAGTGCTAATGCGCCATAATGCTATAAAGTTAAAGATACACAATATCGCCTAGATACAAGCTTGCAACTGATTAGCTTGTTGGTGAGGTAATGGCTTACCAAGGCTTTTATCAGTAGCTGGTCTTAGAGGATGTACAGCCACACTGGAAATGAGATATGAACAGACTCCTACGGGAGGCAGCAGTGAGGAATCTTCCGCAATGAGTGAAAGCTTGACGGAGCAATGCCGCGTGGAGGATGAAGGCCTTAGGGTTGTAATCTCCTTTTCTCACAGAAGAATTTTTGACGGTATTTGAGGAATAAGCATCGGCTAACTTCGTGCCAGCAGCCGCGGTAATACGAGGGATGCAAGCGTTATCCGGAATTATTGGGCGTAAAGCGTTTGTAGGCGGGCGGGTGTGTTTAATGTTAAATCTTAAAGCTCAACTTTGAAATTGCGTTAAAAACTGCTTGTCTTGAGTATGGTAGGGGTAAAGGGAATTCCCAGTGTAGCGGTGAAATGCGTAGATATTGGGAAGAACACTAAACAGCGAAGGCACTTTACTAGGCTAATACTGACGCTGAGAAACGAAAGGTAAGGTAGCGAAACGGATTAGATACCCGTGTAGTCTTACCCGTAAACTATGGACAC
>JBMFGT010000126.1:0-705 GCA_049977205.1 Acidobacteriaceae bacterium
GCCACTCTCTCAGTTAAAGGCCATCGGAGTGGATGAATCAACCACTCAGGCCATCGAAGACTGGCATTACTGGGTCGCCCAAGGCAACTGCTTCTGACTTACGCACCTCTCCCGAAAACACACTCTGGAGCCAACAATTCTGCTTGAGCAGCTTCACGAGCCGACGGCGTCGAACCACCATCGGAAACATGAAACCGACGAGATATAACCGCGACAGGCCGGGTCAGGCCCATCCTCAGACATCGGGCTGGATGCAAGCCAAACAGCTTCCCCCTGCGGGGGACCAGGGGGAGTTTTTTCTCTTGACATCCTCTCTCATAGGAAAACTCACAGCCCTCGAGCAGAAACTCCGCGAGGTGTTCCTGGGGTAGAGGAAAGTAGTATTCCAGCATCCTCACAGGCCCCTTAATTTCGCTTCCGGTTTTGCCGCGTGCTTGTAACCCGGAAGATGAGCAGAAAGCAGGCTGCGGAACAGCTTCCCGTGATTTGGCACCTTCAGGTGAATCAGTTCGTGGACTATCACGTAATCCTGAAACGAACTCGCTTCTTCCAGTAGGTCAAGAGAGAACGTCACGCGCCCCTCCGTTGAGCAAGACGCCCACTTGCGCTTCATGGCTTGGAGTCGTACCTGTTTGGGCTTGACCCGTACCTTGCTGGCCCAGGCGTGGACACGCTCCTTGAACGTGAGAGCGGCTTCGATGCTAC
>JBMFGT010000127.1:0-697 GCA_049977205.1 Acidobacteriaceae bacterium
ACCAGCCCGCGCGCAGCCTTGCCCAGGGTTGGGTATTCGTGTTGGACCAGAAGCTGCTCGATCCAGACGTAACGCTGCTGGCGGCTCTGGCTCTCAAACCGGATCTCTTCGCTGGCCAGAAGAAAGCCGCGAATCGACTCCAGACTCAAATGCTCGGCTTGGTGCATGCGGATAATCAATCTCCAGCATGACCACCCAGCCTTCAGGCTCATCTTGCGTTGGAATCACGTACTGCCTTCAGGCTCATCTTGCATTGGAAAAGAGTTCAGATTGACCCCTGCATCAACGCTTGTTAAGATAAGAGTGCGGGGTGGAGCAGCCCGGTAGCTCGTTGGGCTCATAACCCAAAGGTCGCTGGTTCAAATCCAGCCCCCGCAACCATCCGAATTTGCTGTCGATCCCCTTTAGAAGACCCCTGATCGAGTCTGTGGCGTAAAGCACAGAATCTCAGGGAGTTGTCATTGAGGCGGTCGCTGTTGCCCCGCTTGATTGACTGTTCTTCCTCGCGCAGACAATAGCCATCTCTCCAGCGGACGCAACGGTTCGATAGATTTTGGAAGACTTTTCCGGTAGAAGCCTGCGAAGCGGATGGCAGGCATCAGTTGGGCTTGTCGTCCTCGATGAGGCTGGCCGCCACTTCGCTTGGGAGACCCACTAACACTGCTGTCCGGCTATTTTTCCGAAAGATTCTGTAACC
>JBMFGT010000128.1:0-693 GCA_049977205.1 Acidobacteriaceae bacterium
TCGCTTCCCCGCTGGACTTAGGAAGGGGGAGCTATCGCTCTGGGAATCCCTGCCAATCGGTCCGCCCCTTTCCCCATAGAAAGCGGGCTAACCGCCCGCGCGGGGGGCTGTTATCTGATATAGGCCGTTCGTGAAACACTATCAGCGAAGCCAGCGCCAAACGGTCACATGGTCAACGCCTAGCTTCGCCTCTATTTCTCGCGTGCTGTGCCCTGCTGCGGCCATAAGCCGCGCCGTGGCCTGCAAGTCCTCTCGGGCGGCCCTGCGGGCCTCGCCGCTGGCAATACCCTTGGCCGCTTGCTGCTCTGGGGTATTCCGCTTCCCCCGCTCCCGTTGCAACTCCGGCGTGTGGGTGCGCTCGATGAGCTCCCGCAGGCCTTGGGGCGTGATCTTCTTCCAGGTCCAGGTGGCGATGCTCTTGGCGATGGCCTTGACCTCGGAATGGGGCAAGGGCCTCTCAAATTGCCCGTTAATGGCCTCTACGTGCCCCAGGACGGCCTTCTGCCATCGGGGTAGGCCATTGGGTGCCCAGTAGTCTCGAATCGCGCTGTAGGCCCAAAATCGCGTCTCGTGGAACAGGGTGACGTTGCGCCCAGTGCCGTAGACCTCCGAAGACTTCGGCAGGGATCAGCCCGCGTCCTGGAACTTCTGCACCAGGGCCATGGCAGGGGACTCGCGCACATCGTCTGTCCC
>JBMFGT010000129.1:0-689 GCA_049977205.1 Acidobacteriaceae bacterium
AGGTCATGCCGCATCACGCCCTGCACCCTACACATCCAACCCCATACATCTCCACTCGCCGGGTACTCGCGCCGGAGGCTTCCACGCTGCTATCTTTGATTCATGAGCACATCTTCACCCACGCGATCGTTGGAAATACAACAGCAATCACGGCATGTGTGGTGTTGTGGGTGAATTGTAATTCGGTAAGTGATTTATAATCAACGTGGCCCCGTAGCTCAGGTGGATAGAGCAGCAGTTTCCTAATGCGATTAAATTGATTAATATCAATAACTTAAACGAACTAAGGAGCATCAAAAAACGCTGAAAAGCACCCTTCGTAGCGCATTCAGTGAGTGCTAAAGTGAGTACGTTTTGGAGGATTGAGACGCAGTTTTCCCAACTGCGTGTCACCGCACTGTCGGGCGAAAAGGAGCAGGGTCGAAGTCCACCGCCGTCCCTGCCTGTGGATTACTTTCGTCTTATATTCGCCTATGCTCAGGGAATGGCATTCGGCTTCCCAGTCATCGAGCGTAGGCACTTCGTGGTCACCTGCAAGCGGTGCCGCCGCGACGTACCATCCGGGCGTGAGGAATTTCCTTTTCAATCCATCGCCGTCGAGTGCCCCCTGTGCGGCGAACTGCGCCGGTACCTGCCGAGCGAGGTCTTCCTCGGTCGGCTTGACCAACTGGTTATCCATCAGCAGCGGC
>JBMFGT010000130.1:0-679 GCA_049977205.1 Acidobacteriaceae bacterium
GCGTTGCCTAAGTCCGCCGTCGGTAAGGCCGTCGCCTACACCTTGGTTCGCTGGGAGAAACTGACGCGTTTCCTTAACAGCCCGTGGTTAAAGTCGGTGTTTGATGCGATACAAATATGGGTTTCAAACGTCTAACAAGTATGGCGATGGGCAGGCGTGAAGATCAGCAAAAGCAGGAACCATTATGGATTGCGCATACGGAACTGGCGTCGGCTCCAGGGCATCCGTTTTACGAGAAGTTGAATGAGTTGCTCGATGCCGAACGCTTCGATCCCTTCGTCGAAGCATTGAGCGCAAAGTTCTACGCCGATAAGTTCGGGCGTCCATCACTGCTGCCTGGCATTTACTTTCGCTCGCTATTGATTGGATATTTTGAAGGTATCGAGGCGGAACGCGGCATCGCCTGGCGCGTAGCCGATTCGCTGGGACTGCGGCGGTTTCTGGGCATTACCTTGACCGAGGCAACGCCCGACCACTCGACCCTGTCGCGCACCCGCAGACTCATCGACCTGGAAACTCACGAACAAGTCTTTGCCTGGGTGCTGACTCTGCTGGCCGATCGCGGATTGTTACAGGGCAAGCGGATCGGCATCGACGCCACCCGGAACGTGTCAACGAGTTTGAGACAGGTGTCATGAGAGTTTAGAGTCGAATTTCCACGTTTGCGGGTGCCATTACC
>JBMFGT010000131.1:0-676 GCA_049977205.1 Acidobacteriaceae bacterium
CACGTCCCCTTATAACCGTAATGGCCCCGCCGCCACAAATGCGGGCGGCGGTGACAGAACCCGGGCCGCCGACTGTTCTAATACTGCGGAACGGCTTCTCTGCGCTGGCAACCAGTTACTGGTTCGAGAACGGGGAACGAATCCACTATATTGACGAAGATGGCGCTGCCTTCTCATTCCCGATCGAGCAACTGGACCTGACAAGGACAGTCGAGGCCAATCGCAAGCGTGGCGTCGACTTCACAATCCGTACCGCAGAATACTGAGGGGACCTCTGAACAGGTCAGCGTTTTGAAGCGGCAGGACTTGGTCTCGCCGTAAATGCCTGAAATAATAGTGGGTTCAACCCCTTATGGGCAGCAGTAGGACTTGATCAGGGCTTTCTGCGACACTCCACCAGGTTTATTGCAAGGTTTATTGCAGCGTCAGCGTCCCCCGGCCTTCGTCGAGATGGCATGCGCCGCCTCCCACTATGTAGGCGGCCGCGATCGTCCTCCCATCCTGCGACAAAGTACCGGAGATGCTCAGCGTTGCCCCGCCAGCGCCATTCATCGTGACCGCGAACTGATTGCCCAGGAAGCCTGAGTTCTGGTCGAGCGGCGTGGCCGCCGTCGCGGACGTCAGGCATGGATACCCCGTGAATGTCGCCGTGCCGTTCACGTCGATAAATCCGCGT
>JBMFGT010000132.1:0-663 GCA_049977205.1 Acidobacteriaceae bacterium
CGCTGCCGCGGCTACCGGTAAATCTCCCTACACATCTCCCTTGGCCCTCTGGCTGGAAAAGACAGGCCGCAAACCTGCGGAAGATCTCACGCAGAAAGAAGCGGTCCGTTGGGGCACTTTACTGGAACCCCTCATTGCCCAAGCCTATGCCGAACAGAGCGGCAAGAAGGTCCGGCGGGTCAATGCCATCCTGCAGCACCCTGAACATCCCTTTCTGCTAGCCAACCTAGGAGACTGCGGAAAAACTCTGCAAAATCTCGCGTGAATTGCGGATTCGAGCAAAAATCTCCTGAAATTGAGCTCTGAACGGGTCATTTTTGCCGCTTTCTGAGCTTTTTGCGTCCATTTCACGGAATCCGGACACAGGACTCCCATCAGGCCACTCCCAATCGAGACATGCGCACCAGGTTGTAGGCCACCGCGGCCAGAGAGAAGTGCATGCCCACCCGATCCAATCCACGGAATCGGGTTTTGCGCATCCCGCCAACGGTCTTCATCCAACCGAAGATCGACTCGATCCGGCGGCGAACGTGCATGCTCATCGCGTAACCGGCGTGGCGGGTAGTGCGCCCGTCGATGGCAGAGCCTTTGCGCTTGCGCGCCACATGCGGGGTCACGTTCCGATCCCGCAGATCCTGGACGAAGCTGTGGCGGTCGTATCCC
>JBMFGT010000133.1:0-658 GCA_049977205.1 Acidobacteriaceae bacterium
GACGAAGTGCTCTCTCGCTGACTCGGGATCCGTTTCGATCAGTACATTGCCTGAATAGAAATCACAGTTAGCATGAATAAGAACCCTCGGTGATCAGGTTAAATCCGGCCATACGTGATCGGGTTAAAAGCGGCCATAGAGCGTGGCCGAAGACGTAATTGTTTTACCTTGCTGACTTGCATCTTTGCAAGGCGGCCAGTGACGCGTTGATGTTCAGACCCTTTGATTGCGTGTTAGTGTTGTAGTCGCTCTGCCGGGGTCGCGCCTTGCGGAGTGATCCAGGGCCGATGACACGGGGCTGGCTCCGAAGGAATCGGTAATCGAGACCCTCTGCGGTTTGGCTTAAAAGCTGGCCG
Source organism: Acidobacteriaceae bacterium (assembly GCA_049977205.1). Lineage (GTDB taxonomy): Bacteria > Acidobacteriota > Terriglobia > Terriglobales > Acidobacteriaceae > JBMFGT01. The sequence goes on from JBMFGT010000133.1 coordinate 357, forward strand.
GCGGAGGGTTTCGTGTTTCTGCAGAGATTCCTATGGTGAGGTTCCGTCGTGGGAGGCCTCTGGATCCCGAGTCGCGACGCCGCCGGGCGTTCTTTGCCCGGCATCCTTATCGCCTTGGTTTTTGTCATTGCGCATCTCCAGTATTGCCGGTTTTGGTGCGCCAGCTTCGCGGACCGCATTTGAGTACGTGGCCGTGGTGCAGGAGCCGGTCCAGCATGGCGGTGACAGCGGCGCTGTCGCCAAGCAGTTTTCCCCAGTCGTCTACGGGGCGATTTGAGGTGAGAAGCGTGCTCGCGCGTTCG
>JBMFGT010000134.1:0-648 GCA_049977205.1 Acidobacteriaceae bacterium
CGACGGATGGGAGAACATACCTCTTCCCAGATCAGAAATCGGCAGACGCATTTAGGCGCGAGGCGGGTATCAAATGAGCACATCAACCATTGATCATGTTAAGCTAGCGGCGCAATATGGTGGTATTCCCGCAGAAGACCGTGTTAAGCTTGCGGCGAAATATGGCGGTATTCCCGCAGAAGACAATGGCGCACTGGCTTCGCAATATGGAGAGTGGCAAGACGCTCCCGGAGGAGTTACGCCAACCCCCTCTAAAGCAGGGCAGCTGTTCGACAAGGCAGCGACTACTTTCGTCCATAACGAACCTGCAATTGGAATGACATTAGGTGGAATCGCTGGCAATATGGTCGCAGGTCCAGTTGGAGGAATAATAGGAGCTGGGTATGGTGGCGCAGTAGGAGAATCGGCCCGTGGAAGGGCGGAAGGCCATCCTGCGACCGCAAAGAAGATATTAGAGGGGGCGGCGATTGGAGCGGGGGGGGAGCTTGGAGGAATCGGTCTTGGTAAAGGAGTTGGGGCAGCATACAGGTGGTTACGCCCTTCGGCTTCAGAAAGGATTGTGCCAATTGTTGAGGCGGCAGCTAGAAAGCTGACGAATGCGATCAATCCGAACCCCTTAGAGGCAGACCAGTTTATAAATAATGCAGC
>JBMFGT010000135.1:0-639 GCA_049977205.1 Acidobacteriaceae bacterium
GGGTCTATGAAGAGCGCCTGGACAACCTGCCGCAAAGCCGCCGGAGTCTGGTGCCGGCTGAACGATCTCCGTCATACGTTCATCTCGGCGCTCGGGGAGGCGGGCGTACCCGAGTCAACCATGAAGGCCATCGCGGGTTGGATGTCTGCGAAGATGCTGGAGCGCTACTCGCACTCGCGTACCGAAGCGAAGCGAAAGGCGGTGAAAAAGCTTCCGCGCTGGAGGCCCAAACAGTCTCCTCCAAAATAGTCTCCTTTACCCCTGACATACCTTCAGGGTCCCCCCGAAATCCCCCACAGTCACAAACTAAGAAAGGGTTGCCAAACCGGCAACCCTTTTATTTTCAATGGTAGGCAAGGCGGGGCTCGAACCCGCAACCCCCGGCTTAGAAGGCCGGTGCTCTATCCGATTGAGCTACTCGCCCACAATCTTTATTGTAGCTGCGAAGTGGCCCCCGGGCTCACGCCGGAGCAGCCACGCGTATCTGACGTGACAGCCTGAAGGTAGCGAACGACTGTGGCCTCGGCCCAGTGCACGTCTGTCGAACGGCGCCCGAGAAACGCGCAGTGGCCGCCGTTGCGTGTCTCGACAAAATCGATGTTTGGATTGGCAAGAATGCGCGCACGGCTCTCCTCCGTG
>JBMFGT010000136.1:0-637 GCA_049977205.1 Acidobacteriaceae bacterium
CCGCGGCAACTACACGCTACCCATGCCCTTGGTTTGGTAGTTGTGAGTTGGACAGCAGAAGAAATGCCACCGCCCACCTGAACCTATAACACGGCACTTACACCATCACAACCTGGACAGCAGAATGCCGGAAACGTAGATAGCCCTCCAGTGCGAGTTATCGATGAAACCTGACGCTATTGCCGGAGGAGGATACCTATGTCCAGTGAAATCAACTGCTCAATTCACAGGAAAGGCTGTCTTGGACAAGAGTGAGTTGAATAGCTGATTCCCGCCTTTCGACTTTTGCTTCGACAACAAAAGACTATCGAAGCTGCGAGATCAGCTATTCTTCTTCGCAGCCGGCCAAGCGGACGCGGGCTCCGGTGGAGACCGACCCGCGAAGGAATAACCGGCTGCGACTCATCGACACGGTGAGCAGCCGGGGACCGAGCAACCAGACGCTGAGTCCCCGGCCTAAACATCCTCACCGGATTGATAGATCGCCATACCTCAGTAAACTCATCGAACAAGACGCGGCGAAGCCGCCTCCATATCAACTTCTACCCCTCGCCTTACCCACAAATTCTGCGGTAGAGCCTAATTTCTATTTTGGAAAAGAACGATGTTCCGCGCGGAACAAAAACACTGGCAGGCC
>JBMFGT010000137.1:0-635 GCA_049977205.1 Acidobacteriaceae bacterium
GCGGCGGTTGAGTCCGGAACAGAAGTTCACACCGACGGCTGGAAAGGTTACAACGGCCTTCCTGAACAGGGATACAGGCACCGGGTGAGCAACATTTCCAGCAGCGGCGATCCGGCACACGTTTCCATGCCTGGGGTGCATCGCATTGCTGCACTGCTCAAACGCTGGCTGCTCGGCACCCATCAAGGATCGGTCACCGCCGCGCATTTGGATGCCTATCTGAATGAATTCGCTTTTCGTGAAAAATATGGTGACCCCGGGAAGATTCGAACTTCCGACACGCAGTTTAGGAAACTGCTGCTCTATCCACCTGAGCTACGGGGCCACGTTTATAATGAACAGTTTACAAAAACTTCAAATTTCTGTCTCTCACAGTCCCTCACAGCTAATAAAATCCACTCAGGGCCGATAACCCAAGTGAGCTCTGAAAGCGGGAAACGTGAGCACGAAAAGATCACAGTACCAACAGGGTAGCATCAGGAAGGTGCGCAAGGCGAAGGGCTACGCGTGGGAGGTTCGCTTCTCCGAATGGCTGAACGGAAAGCGGTTCCAACGCACGATGACCTTTCAGGGGCCCGATCGAGATTTCCGGCTTTTCAAGCGCCGCGATGAGGCTTTCGTTTGACTGAAACCAA
>JBMFGT010000138.1:0-630 GCA_049977205.1 Acidobacteriaceae bacterium
GTAAGGGCTTTTTTTAAAACCCCAAGTGTCGCCTATATTACCGACTAGTGAGTAACAGCCTCATCGAGCATCATCACTATCTTTATTACGTGCAGCCGGTCGGCGAGCACCTGAAATATTTGGCATGGTCTGGACCACCCCAGCGACGAGGACCTGTCGCTGGGGACCCCGGTGGCGGCAGGCCGATCGCATGCATGGCGTGGAGTTCAGCGCCGCGGCATTTGGGCAGCCGCGACCGCTATATCGGCTGGAGCGCTGCGGCGCGGCGGGCCAACATCCACTTCATCACCTATAACACGCGCTTCTTGGTGCTGCCCTGGGTGCGGGTCCCGCACTTGGCCTCCCATCTGTTGGGCCGCATCACGGCGCGTCTGTCGCGGGACTGGGAACAGTTGTACAACCATCCGGTTTACTTCGCCGAGACCTTCATCGATCCCGGGCGGTTCCGCGGCACCTGTTATCGCGCTGCCAACTGGAAGCTTATGGGGGTGACCACCGGCCGGGGCAAGAACGACCACACCAATCGTCCCAACCGCCCCATCAAGGAAGTCTTCGGCTACGCGCTCGATCCTCGCTTCCGCCAGCCCTCTGTGACAACAATGGTGAGACAGGTGCCCCATGGATAATTAC
>JBMFGT010000139.1:0-626 GCA_049977205.1 Acidobacteriaceae bacterium
CGTCGGTAAGGCCGTCGCCTACACCTTGGTTCGCTGGGAGAAGCTGACGCGCTTCCTTAACAGCCCGTGGTTAAAGTAGTGGAATCCAAGTGAATCGATATTGTGGCTTTCCAGAGCGGTCGGTGCCGGAAAGGGCAAGAATTGGAGTGGTACTGGATTCTACCGAGCCATTCGGCCGATAGCGGCAGGTGAGCCACTCAAAAAGGCGCAAAACAAGCATAGCAGCCCGGTTTTTTAACTCCCGCGGCTTCCCCGCACCCAGCATCGTCCGCAAGATGAGACTGATATTGAACGCGCCGATGTGGATCAGCAGACGTTTCAAAATATTCTCATGGCCGCGCAAAGTGCAGCGCCGCATTGCGCCTGTTTCATAACAGTGGGCAAAGCTGCGTTCGACTAACTCGCCCCGCTTTCGCAGTAACTCTTTTCCATACTCTCCAGTTACTCTGCTCTGGTTGGCCTCCACCGCCTGCTGCTCGCTCTGCTTGCCGTCCCAGTTTCGCTTGCCCGCCTGCTTTCTCTCGGGAATGTAGGTGCTAACTTCAAGTTCCCGGAACGTGTCAACGAGTTTGAGACAGGTGTCATGAGAGTTTAGAGTCGAATTTCCACGTTTGCGGGTGCCATTA
>JBMFGT010000140.1:0-624 GCA_049977205.1 Acidobacteriaceae bacterium
GGCCTGGAGTAGCCGAGCCTGTAGATGATGAGGAACGGGTAGACCGTGAGCCTGGGGGACCTGACCCTCCTCAGGACCAGGTAGGCGGCCGCCCAAGCGGCCAGGAACGCCGCCCACGCGTACCAGACGGTCATTTCCAGCTCCTCAGGTACTCGATCTGGGCTGGCGTGAGCTCGTCTATAGTTATTCCCATGGTCTTTAACTTAAGTCTTGCCACCTCCTCATCCTGCTCCCTTGGCACGTCGTAGACGCCAGGCCTAAGCTTCCCCCTGTTATTTATGTGGTAGAGGACGGCGAGCGCCTGGTTGGCGAAGCTCATGTCCATGACCTCGCTCGGGTGGCCCTCGGCCGCGACGAGGTTGACGAGCCTGCCCTCGGCCAGGAGGTAGACCCTCCTGCCGTTGGGCAGCACATACTCGACCGTGTTGGGCCTTATGGTCCTCTTGGAGACGGCTATGGACTCTAGGTCGGACACGCTGACCTCGACGTTGAAGTGGCCCGCGTTGGCCAGTATGGCCCCGTCCTTCATCTCGAGCATGTGCTCCTTGGTTATTACGTCCCTGTCGCCTGTGGCCGTGATGAAGATGTCGCCTATCTTGGCGGCCTCCCTCATGCTCATGACCT
>JBMFGT010000141.1:0-624 GCA_049977205.1 Acidobacteriaceae bacterium
ATCCTGGCGGACCCCTCCAAAAAAAAAGACCGGTTTTTTCATTTACGCAGCGTTGCGGAAAAGACACAGTCTTCCTCGATGTGCTCACTGGTTTGCGCGTTGGTGAGTTGCTGGCGCTGAAATGGAATGACATCGATTTCGAGAAATCGCAAATCTCTGTCACCCACTCTATCGTCATGCAGCATGTCGGCGATTGCAAGACGGAAGCCAGCCGTAAGCCCGTACCTCTGGATTTGCGGCTTGCGGAAGCGCTCTATAACTGGCGGCAGTCGAGTCCCTACCCGCGACCGGAGGATCGGGTCTTTGCCAGCCCACATTCCAATGGCCGCTTACCTTACTGGCCGGGTGCGTTCTTTCGAGCGCACATTCTGCCAGCGGCCAAAATCCTTGGTATCGAGGGGATTGGCTGGCATACCTTCCGGCGCACCTACGCGACAATCCTCAAGGCCAACGGTGAGGACGTCAAGACGGTGCAGGAACTCCTGCGGCATGCCAACAGCATTGTGACGATGAACCTGTACGCACAGGCCATCACGCAAAACAAGCGGGATGCTCAAAGTCGCATTGTAACCATGCTGCTCGACCAGAAACTGCTTGCATAAAATGCAAGCCCAAACTGAGCAC
>JBMFGT010000142.1:0-612 GCA_049977205.1 Acidobacteriaceae bacterium
GCCCGCACATCCGGTGGAGCGTCTGGTTTAATTCGATGCTAACCGAAAAACCTTACCAGGGTTTGAAATGGTAGGAAAGGCTGTCGAAAGATAGCCGTGTTTCCCTTTTGGGAGAAATCCTACCACAGGTGGTGCATGGCCGTCGTCAGCTCGTGTTGTGAGATGTTGGGTTAAGTCCCGCAACGAGCGCAACCCTTGTCCTTATTTGCTTCCTCGTATGAGGTGCTCTATAAGGAGACTGCCGGCGACAAGCCGGAGGAAGGAGGGGACGACGTCAGGTCAGTATGCCCTTTATGCTCTGGGCTACACAGGCGCTACAGTGGCAAGGACAATGAGTAGCGAGAGTGCGAGCTCAAGCTAATCTCACAAACCTTGTCGTGGTGCGAATTGAAGGTTGAAACTCACCTTCATGAAGCCGGAATCGGTAGTAATGGCGTATCAGCTATGTCGCCGTGAATACGTTCCCGGGCCTTGCACACACCGCCCGTCACGCCACGGAAGCTGGTGTTTTCGGAAGTCCTCAAGCTAACCCGCAAGGGAGGCAGAGGCCGATGAAAACATCGGTAACTGGGGCGAAGTCGTAACAAGGTAGCCGCAGGTTCCCCTACGGCT
>JBMFGT010000143.1:0-600 GCA_049977205.1 Acidobacteriaceae bacterium
CTGGCGAGGTATTGCCGGATCTGGTAGGTGGACTTGCTGCTCCACTTCAACGGCGACATCGGATCCCCCGCGGTGCTCTCGTCCATCACCTGTTCCAGCAAGCGCATCATCTCCGGGTCGAGCTCTTCAACCGGCTTCCGCCCTCCGCCGGGCTTGCGCACCCTCCCTTCCGCTTCCCCCAGCCTGCGCTTGCTGCGAAGCTCGCGAATGCCCTTCAGGATCGTCGGTTTAGATAGGCCGCTGGTTTCCACCATGCGCTGGATTCCGCCACGCCCGCAGCGCAGCGCCTCGCGTCCCACCAGCCAACGCCGCTGCGCCTCGTTCAATGTCACCAGAACCTTCTGCAACAAGACAACATCCTGCTTGACGTCTGATACGCTCATGCCAACAGCATCGCATAAAACATCTCATATAGTAAATGTTATTCTGCGGCAGACCCTAAGGGGTTGACGACAACTTTGGGGCCGCGCTTCTTGGGCGTGAGGACCTCCAGTTCGCCGCGCTGGCGCTGGGGCCGCGCGGTGACTTCCGGGTCAGGCAGGGGTGGGCGCATGGGGTCGGTTGTTGGCGGAGAAAATGGATGTCAATTTGGCACGCACA
>JBMFGT010000144.1:0-596 GCA_049977205.1 Acidobacteriaceae bacterium
CTGCCAGAATAACCGAAATGGCCATTTCTCAAAACCCCAGCAAAAACAGGGGGCCTTACACTTTCTCGCAAAGAGCCAAAAAAAGATGACCGCTTTGCGGATTTTCCTTGAGTTGGCCGACGACAAGAGCATAGAGCCCATCGAAGCTGAGCCTCATGTCCGTTGCCCCGGTCGCCACGAAAACACGCGTGGCCGCGCCCAGACCGAGCATCGCTACACCTCACCCAGTACGACAATCAGTCGCCGCAGCGTCTCGGCATCAAAGCCCACGCCCACACCGATTCGCTGGCCACCCGATAACTCGACGAACAACGCCGTTGACAAGGCCTTCGGTGCGCCACGATGCTCGGCCACTTCGACAGGAATCAGCGACACGACTGGCACCGCGCACTCCGCCTCAGCCATTCCACTCCGACTGCCTGTTGCCATCCGCTTGGAGTATCTCTTCAACGACGCAAGTGACAGCCCATGACGCCGGCAGTATTCCGCCTGGCTCAAACCGCTCCGTTCAAACACTGCCACAAGTTCCGCAACCTCGGCTCGGCTACGGCGGCGGCGATGATGATGCTCAGATTGAAAGGATGTTGTGTTCATGC
>JBMFGT010000145.1:0-592 GCA_049977205.1 Acidobacteriaceae bacterium
CGTTGACCTCAGAAGCCGACCATTGGGTTAGATCGTTGGGCAGATCGTTGGGCATTGCAAATTCAGTCCCCATAAGGTCCCCAATAAGCGTTTCCAGCCGTTCCCAGGGGGGTCTCAGGGTTACCACTCGTGCCCTGTTTTCTTGTACTTACCGAAGGTTTGCGTCCCTCATAACCCAAAGGTCGCTGGTTCAAATCCAGCCCCCGCAACCAAATATTTCAACAACTTACGAAGATTTGATCGCTCCGACAAACTCCCAAAAACTCCCAATAAGAAAAACCAGCGTTCAGGCGCTCGCCGCTACCGGCTTGAGCACCATCTCGACGATCTTCCCATTCGCTTCCCTCTTCGATGAGGCCATCGCCTGTCCATAGACGTTCATCGTCGTCTGGATGGAGGCGTGCCGCATCAGTTCCTGCTGCACCTTCATCGGCGCTCCGGTCTCGTCCAGCCACGAACGGTACGTGTGGCGAAACGTATGCCAGCCGATCGGACTGAACCTGCCAGCCGCCAGCTTGCGCTCCTCGTGAATGAGGACGCGCTTGCCGTTGGTGGTCGGCCCCTCCTGCCAGCACCAGATTCCCGGCTTGGC
>JBMFGT010000146.1:0-584 GCA_049977205.1 Acidobacteriaceae bacterium
CGCGAGTTTGCCCGGCTCGATGCGGGCATCACCCGCCTGCCTGACGAGAGCACCATCCTGCGCTTTCGCCACCTGCTCGAAGCCCATGACCTGGGCACGCAGATCCTGGCCACCGTCAACGCCGTCTTGGCCCAGCGCGGCCTGCTGCTCAAGACCGGCACCGTCGTCGATGCCACCCTGATTGCAGCGCCCAGTTCCACCAAGAACAGCACCGGCACGCGCGATCCCGAGATGCATTCCACCAAGAAGGGGAACCAGTGGCACTTTGGCATGAAGGCCCACATCGGGGCCGATGCCGACAGCGGCCTGGTGCACAGCCTGCACACCACGCCCGCCCACCAAAGCGATGTGGCCCACACCGCCGAGCTGCTGCATGGCGAGGAAACCCAGGTGTTTGCCGACGCCGGCTACACCGGCGCGCCACAGCGCGCGGAGGTGGTCCAGGCGCAGACGCAAGGCCGCATGCGTCCGGACGTGGACTGGCAGATTGCCCAGCGCCGCAGCACGGTGAACAAGCTGCCCCAGGGTCCACACAAGACCCTGATCCAGGCGCTGGAGCGGGCCAAGGCCCGTGTGCGTGCCCG
>JBMFGT010000147.1:0-565 GCA_049977205.1 Acidobacteriaceae bacterium
CTGCCAGCGTTTGAAGAACTGATCGAGCAGGGCAGGATCGTGGGCCTGAACTTTCCCGTGGCCCTGAACCCGGCCCTGGCCAAAGTCATCGGCACCATGATGAAGGCCGACTACCAGCGGGCCGTGCTGCTGCGCATCCCCAAGATGGAAGCGCATCCAGAGAAACATTTCCGTCCCACTGTCTTTCTCTGCGACGAGTACCAGAACTTCGCCACCGTCGGCGGCAACAACCCCACCGGCGATGAACGCTTCCTGTCCATCTCCCGCCAGCCGAAGTGCATCCCGATTGTCGCCACACAAAGTATCTCGTCACTGAAAGAGGCGCTGCCCAACGAAGGCGTCAAGACCCTGTTGCAGGCCTTCCGCACCAAGGTCTTCCTCACCACGACGGACCCCGATACGGCCCGCTACGCCTCGGAGTTGTGCGGTAAAACGGACAAGACGCGCATCAGCTACACCGTTTCGGAATCGAGCAGCAACGCCAACGTCGGCTGGTTGAGTGGCCGCACTTCGTCGAACAAAGGATCGGTCTCTGCCTCCAAGCAATACCAAAAACAGAAAGAGC
>JBMFGT010000148.1:0-565 GCA_049977205.1 Acidobacteriaceae bacterium
GTACGGGAGTAGGACAGCAGGCCTCGATGCGAGCCAATGAAGCAGAAGCATACGCGAGTATGGCCAGGGCGGAGGCGGGCAGGCGGAACCTGTCCGGGGCCTGTTCTGGTGCCGAGGCTGGCACGGCGGCTGCTGGGCGAACGAAACCGGAGGCGCTGCGGCTGATGGAAGCCGCGGTGGAACGCAGCAACATGCTGTGCGCTTACGAGCGAGTGGTGAAGAACGAAGGAGCGCCGGGAGTCGATGGGCTGACGGTAGCCGAGTTCAAGCCCTGGCTCCAGGCGCACTGGCCGAACGTAAGACAGGCGCTGTTGGCGGGCGACTATATGCCGGCGGCGGTGCGCAAGGTGGAGATACCGAAGCTGAAGATCGCGCGACAAAGCCGCGAGCGGCTGGCGGAGAAAATCCGTAAGACGCTTCGGGATGCTCGTGGCGGAAGCTTGAAACGAGCTATCGAGCGGCTCAATCCCGTTTTGCGGGGCTGGGTCGCGTACTTCCGGCTCACCGAGGTCAAAGGTGTGCTGGAAGAACTCGATGGCAGGATCAGTCGCAAGCTGCGGGCGCT
>JBMFGT010000149.1:0-553 GCA_049977205.1 Acidobacteriaceae bacterium
ATTCAGGGCGGCAATGGTGTCCAGGCCCAGAACTGCATACTCCACGCGGAAGATATTGGTAAAGCCACGCTTGGGAAGCCGACGGTGCAGCGGCATCTGGCCGCCTTCAAATCCACGCATCAGGCTGGAACCAGACCGCGAGCCTTGACCCTTATGGCCGCGCGTTGCTGTCTTTCCCATACCGGAGCCCATACCGCGGCCCACCCGCTTCTTGTTTTCATTCGCCTTTTTAGGCGCTTTCAGATTGCTTAGATTCAGTGCCATCATGTCCTCGCTCACGCCGACCTGCTCTGCTGTCCAGACCGACTCGCATGTTTTGGCCTCGCTGCCGAGGCGGAAAGATTACTCGACAATCCGGACAAGGTGAGGGATCTTGTTCACCATACCGCGAATCGAGGGTGTGTCTTCGCGCTCAATGATCTGATTGAGACGGGTAAAGCCCAAGCCCTTGACGACCAGCTTCTGCTTGACCGGCGTGCAGATCTGCGAGCGGAAGTACTGGATCTTGATCTTGGCGTTTTCTGCCATAACGAAACTCCTCGGTTAGACTAAC
>JBMFGT010000150.1:0-541 GCA_049977205.1 Acidobacteriaceae bacterium
GCAACATAGCACAAAATTGTTGTTTCAATCCACGCCCCCGTACGGGGGGCGACCCGCCACCAACACGGCAACCATTACAGTGTCATGGTTTCAATCCACGCCCCCGTACGGGGGGCGACGCAGCGGCGTCTGTGGCAACGCTGGACGGGTCAATGTTTCAATCCACGCCCCCGTACGGGGGGCGACTGCGACGGGCACGAATTCGCTTTTCGCTGTGATGTTTCAATCCACGCCCCCGTACGGGGGGCGACGACGATACCTGGTGTAGACCATCCGTCCTTGGATTGGTTTCAATCCACGCCCCCGTACGGGGGGCGACATGTGCGACCTGTCAAAATTTTTACATCCAAGGTTGTTTCAATCCACGCCCCCGTACGGGGGGCGACAGGGAAGAACAATGAAAAGCACATTACCAATCCTGTTTCAATCCACGCCCCCGTACGGGGGGCGACTCGTAACCCAGCCCTGCGCCGCATATCCACCCGATGTTTCAATCCACGCCCCCGTACGGGGGGCGACATATCCATCCTATGAATGGTCG
>JBMFGT010000151.1:0-536 GCA_049977205.1 Acidobacteriaceae bacterium
GTTGCCGATGTGCGGCTGCCATTCGGGCGGGTCGGAGGCCGCGCCGGTCATCACGATCTTGACTGCGCCGGCGTTGTCATCGTCGCTGTGCCAGTCGGGGCGCAGTTTGACGATTTCGTCGTAGAGCTTCACGCAGATGCGCCGACTCATGCAGACGATCATCGCCTTGCCATCGAGCGCCGCCACGCGGGCCTCGAAATGTCTGACGATGTCCTGGGCCACCAACTTCAAGCGCTTGTCCGCCCCCACCAGTGCTTCGACGGTGGCCCATTTCTGCTTGACGCGCTCGCGGGCGGGTTCTTCCTCGTCTTCCAGAATCTCCTCGATCTCGGCGTCGATCTTGGGCTTCTCTTCCTCGTCGAGTGCGATGCGCGCCAGGCGCGATTCGTAATAGATCGGCACCGTCGCGCCGTCCTCCACCGCGCGGCTGATGTCGTAGATGTCGATGTAGTGGCCGAACACCGCCGGGGTGTTGACGTCGTCCGCCTCGATGGGCGTGCCGGTAAAGCCGATGAACGAGGCGTTCGGCAGCGCAT
>JBMFGT010000152.1:0-528 GCA_049977205.1 Acidobacteriaceae bacterium
CAGGATCGGGTTGAGTTCGTTGATGACCGTCGTCAGGCTGCGCCCTCTCGCGCCTTGGAGCACTGCGCGGATTTTGTCGTCCAGCCGTTTCAGGCTGGCCGGCGCGATCCGCAGCTTCGGGGCTTTGTGCCACGTCAGGCTGTAGCCCAGAAACTGCCTCTTCCACGGTTCGGCCACCGCGCTCTTGGCCGCATTGACCTTGAGCTTGAGCTTTTCCGTCAGAAACCGGGTGATGTTCGCCATGACCCGCTCCCCCGCCGCCTTGCTTTTGACGTAGATGTTGCAGTCGTCGGCATAGCGACAGAAGGCGTGGCCCCGGCGTTGCAGTTCCCGATCCAGTTCCGTCAGCAGGATGTTCGATAGCAGTGGACTCAAGGGGCCGCCTTGCGGTGTGCCTTCCGTCCGCGGGGAGACGATCCCCTCTGCCATCATGCCCGCTTCGAGATACCGGCGGATGAGGCTCAGCACTCGCCCGTCGTCGATCTTCAATGAGAGTTTCTGCATCAGCAGGTCGTGATTGACCCGGTC
>JBMFGT010000153.1:0-524 GCA_049977205.1 Acidobacteriaceae bacterium
GGTGTGATTCATGATTGGGGTGAAGTCGTAACAAGGTAGCCGTAGGAGAACCTGCGGCTGGATCACCTCCTTTCTAAAAGAGAACCAGATGGCGCGCAATCCTTCCGCGATAGCGGACTGCGCCTGGCGTGAGCCGGAAGTAGCGGATTGCCTGGCATCTACCCCGTGATAGCCGTTCCTGATGGCTGGTCTCGGGAGCTTGAATCAAGCCTTCTTTGCTTGATCATCCATCAATCGATGGTCATGGACGGCGTAGCCGTTCAGCACGTTCAACCTTGTCCTCGAAACCCTTTTATGACTGAATAAGGTTTGTAAGAGCCGCCGGGCTCCTGAGAGAGTGGCGACGCTCTGACTTGGGCCTGTAGCTCAGTTGGTTAGAGCGCACCCCTGATAAGGGTGAGGTCGGTAGTTCGACTCTACCCAGGCCCACCACTTAGAAGCTGGTAAACGACAGCCTTTAGCTCTCGGCAGATTCTGCTGATTGCTGGCGGCTGGAGACTGAAAGCTGACCAGTGGGGCTGTAG
>JBMFGT010000154.1:0-521 GCA_049977205.1 Acidobacteriaceae bacterium
TGCGGTATTAGCTAAGATTTCTCTCAGTTATTCCCCACTCGGAGGTAGATGATTCACGTGTTACTCACCCGTACGCCACTTTACTCGGAGCCGAAGCCCCTTTCTCGTGCGACTTGCATGTGTTAGGCACGCCGCCAGCGTTGATTCTGAGCCAGGATCAAACTCTCGTTTAATCTTGGTTTGCTCTTGTCTGCCAGGACGGAGGTCCGCAGACTCGAGCACCCCCGCTCGCTCGAAAAGGAGCGGAGGTTAATTCGTGTGAGAATGACACAACCAAACTTCAAGTCATCTCACGACTGGCACGTTCAACTATGTTGTCAAAGATCCTTACTGTTCTCGCCTAAGCGGACAGTTTTGGATCAAGGACCAACGTCGGGCATAGCCTCAACTTTGTGTCCTCGAACTTGATTGCGCTGTTGGAACTGATTGGAATCCGGGTCTGCCTCTCGGGATCGGCTTGTTCACCGGCTTCGCAGCAGTATTTTGCGCGAACTTTCTAATATTACCTAATCCGCGTTGAT
>JBMFGT010000155.1:0-521 GCA_049977205.1 Acidobacteriaceae bacterium
GGCGACGGTGGAGCTTTGCCTGCGATGCACAAATTCGACTCCAACAGCCGCCGAGGAGGCAGTTCGCTGCGGCGCTTTCTGGGCCTGACCCCAAGATCTGGGGAGCAGGCGCGGGAGCGCCAGGCGCATCTGCTGGCGCTGCGCGATGCGCTGGCGCTGCTCATGCCGCCGCGCTTGTCGGAGTCGGAGCTGTTGCAGCAGTTTTGTCAGCTGGTGCTGGCGCAAGATGTGGCACAGCTGGCCGGCATCGTCCGGCCCGACGCCGACGATCGTCTGGATGTCCTGGCGCTGGCGGGCGCGCGCGCCGTCTTCGCGGGGATGCCCTTTTCCTCCCGGGCGGACAGCCCCGGTGGCAGAACGCCCTTGGCCCTCGCCTGGCGCGAACAGCGGCCTTTTTATTCCAACCCCCTGTTTCAGAATCCTTCCCTGCAGGCCTGGCACCAACGTATGGCGGGCTACGGTCTGCGCTCCACTGCGGTGCTTCCCCTCACGCGGCGGGGCCGTCCCTGGGCGCTGCTGGT
>JBMFGT010000156.1:0-517 GCA_049977205.1 Acidobacteriaceae bacterium
GGCGAGCGCCACGATACCATCTTCCTGCGGGTGCTGGAGGGCATAAACCTGCTTTGCGTCCGGGTAGCTCATGGGGCGCAGCAGCAACGCATTCATTACGCTGAAGACGACAACATTGACACCAATGCCGAGCGCCAGGGTGAGGATGGCCGTAACGGTAAACCCTGGCGATTTGCGCAACTGGCGCAGTGCGTAGCGTAGATCATTCCACAAGTTCGTCATCTTTCCGTCCTCCTCATTTCGTTACTCATAATTTCTATTACTCGCTGCGCAGCGCCTGCATAGGGTCAATGCTCGCCGCCCGCCGCGCCGGGATGTAGCTGGCCAAAAGGCCGCAAGTGGCAAGCAGGAAGGCCACGCCAGCAATCGTGAGGACGTCGTGCGCTTCCACGCTATAGAGAAAACCACGCAACAGACTGCTGGCGAAATATGCGCCCACCACGCCCAATACAATGCCCGCACCAAGCAGGACACTTGCTTGCCGGAGCACCAGACGCAATACGTCCCCGCGTTGCGC
>JBMFGT010000157.1:0-514 GCA_049977205.1 Acidobacteriaceae bacterium
CACGCCAAGGTTGAATTGCGCCTTGGCAAAGCCTTGCTCGGCGGCCTTGCGATACCACTGTGCCGCTTGCGCGTAATCCTGCGGCACGCCTTGGCCTTGGGCGTAATCCACGCCAAGGTTGAATTGCGCCTCGGCATACCCTTGCTCGGCGGCCTTGCGATACCACTGCGCCGCTTGCGCGTAGTCCTGCGGCACGCCGTGGCCGTCGTCGTACAACGAGCCAAGGTTGTTTTGCGCTGGGGCAAAGCCTTGCTCGGCGGCCTTGCGATACCACTGTGCCGCTTGCGCGTAATCCTGCGGCACGCCGTGGCCTTGGTCGTACAACAAGCCAAGGTTGAATTGCGCACTGGCAATGCCTTGCTCGGCTGCCTTGCGATACCACTGTGCCGCTTGCGCGTAATCCTGCGGCACGCCGTGGCCGTCGTCGTACAACAAGCCAAGGTTGGTTTGCGCCCCGGCAACGCCCTGCTCGGCTGCCTTGCGCCACCAGATCGCCGCTTGCGCGTAATCCTGC
>JBMFGT010000158.1:0-513 GCA_049977205.1 Acidobacteriaceae bacterium
CTTTGAGTCATTCACAGAGGATGAGTTTAAGAAAAACGGATACTCAAAGGATAACAAATTTAATCAACCTCAGGTTGTTCTTGCCCTTATGGTTACAAAAGAGGGACTGCCTGTAGGTTACAAAACATTTTCAGGTGATACATTTGATGGACATACACTTATTCCAGCACTAAACGATGTAAAGCAATACTATGACTTAGACAAGGTAGTCTATGTTGCAGATGCCGGTATGTTTAATAAAACAAACTTAGACGAGCTGGAAAAACTAAAAGATGATGGTATAACATACATAGTGGGTGCAAGAATAAAGAATATGACAAAACAGCTTAAAGATAAAATAACAAATTTTGATAACTATATACCTATAAATGAGGATTTAAGCATAGCTGTGTTTGATTTTCAAGGAAATAGACTTTTAGTTACATACTCTAAAGAAAGAGCAAAAAAGGACAGATATGAAAGCCCGGACGTGGAGGGGACCACCAAAACCATGGACGCCATTGTGGCCGCCAT
>JBMFGT010000159.1:0-512 GCA_049977205.1 Acidobacteriaceae bacterium
TTGGCAGCTACTTTCTCTTCTATCCCGCCTACCGCCTGCCCGGGGAACTGGCCTCGGCGGGGACCTACGCCCACAACGACTATATCGAGTTCCTGGCCGAAGGCGGGCTCATCAACCTGGGCTTTCTACTGGCCTTTGCCGGGACCCTGTTCTATGCCCTTTATCGCTTGATCGTCCAGCCGGCACGGCTCGGTATCACCGAAGAAAATCGTTACTGGGCCCTGGGCTTGGTATTGGGGGTCTTTGCCATCACCGGCCACGCCCTGGGCAATTTCATCTTCTACAATCTTCCGCTCAGCATCCTGGCCGGGATATTCCTGGCCCAGGCCTGGCGGCTCTACCAAAGGCCACAGGATACCGCACCCTTGTTGCCGCGACTGGGGATTCGTCACCCGGGCGTGATCCAGCTCAGCATGATCTTGATCTTTGTACTGGCGGGCTGGTTCTTGGCCCTGGACGCCGCCGTATATGGTCTTTTCAGCGCCAATGCCTGGCTCGATCGCTTCATCCCC
>JBMFGT010000160.1:0-504 GCA_049977205.1 Acidobacteriaceae bacterium
CCTCATCGGTGAGTTCGCGCCGGGTGCGGTCGACCAGCACGCCCAGCTTGCGCGCGTCGATGAAAAGCACCTGGCCGCGCCGGTCTCGCCAGCCTTTGCCGGGGTTTTTGTTGCGCGCCAAAAACCACGGGCAGGCGGGAATCTGGGTGGAATAGAAGAGCTGCCCCGGCAACGCCACCATGCAGTCCACCACGTCGGCTTCCAGCATGGCCTTGCGGATCTCGCCTTCGCCGGACTGGTTGGAGCTCATCGAGCCGTTGGCCAGCACCACGCCCGCAGTGCCGTTGGGGGCGAGGTGGTGGTAGATGTGCTGCAGCCACGCGTAGTTGGCGTTGCCCACCGGCGGCACGCCGAATTTCCAGCGCACGTCTTCGCGCAGGCGTTCGCCGCCCCAGTCGGAGATGTTGAAGGGCGGGTTGGCGAGGATGAAGTCGAATTTCAGGTCGCGCAGCTCGTCCTTGTGGAAACTGCCCTCGTTGTTCCAGCGGATGTCGGCATCGATGC
>JBMFGT010000161.1:0-502 GCA_049977205.1 Acidobacteriaceae bacterium
ACTCCAAGTTGTGACTGGCTTCCAGTATGTCGTTTTTCCGGCCTCCCTTTTTCTGTCCCGTCAGAGGGCGCTGGAAACCCCAACGGTCCTCTAACTCCCAGTCCTTGTAACGAGAGCCAGGAACCAGAGCCAGGTCCGTTTTGCCGTACGCATACTTCGGCGCACTGACTTTTTGAAGCCAGCTCTCAGGGAAAGAAGCGGCTATTGGCTCCGGATAGTCAATCACGTCCTGAGCGGACAGTTCCTGCCAGCCTTTGTCGTAACCAAAGCACATGCGCCACTTCATTTCATAGGAGCTATCTTTGATGCTTCCAATGACCCCTGCCACACCCACCTTCTTGGCGTCGTTGGCATCGTCTGTCCCCGAGAAGAAAGCGGCCATGGTATTATGGCTGTGGACGTCCCCCAGCTGCACGTTACCGGCCATAAGCAGGTTCCGCACTTCGTTCGGGTCGTCCTTGAACGACACCGACCCCTGACTGACTTCCTGGGGAGGAACCCG